>PBTV01000047.1 GCA_002729215.1 Rubrivirga sp. | reverse complement strand
CCCAGTTTCTGGGTGCGAAGCACAATTCCCTCATCACGGTAGGTCGGCACGGTACATTCTCACCGGCGGGCAGCACCGCACGCAGATGACGCGCCCAGGAGGATGGGAATGTCCGAGGATCCGACACCTCCTGACGTTCCGGCGGACACCTCCGATCAGGTCGATCCTCGCCGGTCGGTACAGATGGTGGCCCTCGATCCGACGTTCCTTCGCCGAAGCGTTCTGATCATTCTCGTCGGCATACTCCTGTTTCAGATTCTTGAGTGGAGCGCTTTGCGCCTCGCCGGGTTCTTGTTCAACGTCTTGCTCGCGTGGCTGCTGGCGATCTCGTTCGACCCACTGGTGTCAGGCCTGGCGAAGCGGGGGCTGCCCCGGGCCCTGGCCACCGCCATCGTGGCTTTCGGTGTGATCGCAGGCATTGTCATTTTCCTTGTTCTCTTCGGAGGCGCTCTGGCCTCGCAGGCGACCGCCCTGGTCTTGAGTGTTCCCTTCTTGATCGTCGACGTCGTGTCGTGGCTGAACGGCACCTTCGACGCGCGCATCGATCCAGCGGAAATCACATCCAACCTGAACCTCACGACCCAGCAGTTGGCTGACCTTGCCGGCTCCCTCGCCGGTGGCCTCCTGGGCATCATCTCGGGCGTCTTCGGTGCCATCTTCTCGTTCGTCACGATCATTGTCTTCAGCTTCTACTTCTCAGCGTCAGCGCCTCAGATCAAACGGTTCCTCGCGTCGTGGCTGAAGCCGGAGCGTCAAGTCGTCTTCATCGAGGTGTGGGATATCTCGGTCCGCAAGGCGGGGGGCTTCGTCATCTCCAAACTTGTGCTGGCGACGGTTGCGGCGGCAGCGCACGTCGCGTTCTTCTGGATTATCGACATCCCGTACTGGCTCCCGATGGGCATTTTCGCTGGTTTTGTTAGCCAGTTCATCCCGACCATCGGTACCTACATCGGCATCATCGTCCCGGCCTTTTTCGCGGCCTTTAACGACCCCTGGGACGTGTTGTGGATTGTCCTCTTCGCCACGATCTACCAGCAGATCGAGAACTACATCTTCTCGCCACGGATCTCCACCGCAACCATGGCGATTAACTCCGGCGTCGCGCTCGCCTCGGTATTCATCGGAGCGGCCCTGTTCGGTCCGATCGGCGCCATCATCGGCATTCCCGTGATTGCGATCGTCATCGCGGTGATAGAAACCTACGGCCGCAGGTATGAACTCGATCCAGAGTTACACGACCGCGTCTAGAAACCCAGACGCCGCAACTGCTTCGGATCCTTCTGCCAGTCTTTCGCAAGTTTCACGTGCAAATCCAAGTACACGCCAGTGCCCAGAAGTCGTTCGATCGCAGGCCTTGACTCCGCGCCGATATCTCGAAGCCGGGATCCCTTCGCGCCGATGACGATCGCCTTCTGGCTATCCCTCTCGACGTAGATGTCGGCCCGGACATCGGTCAGTGGCTTGCCGGCAGGACGGTCCTCGCGCGGAACGATCTCCTCCACCACGACGGCGATGCTGTGCGGAAGTTCATCACGTGCCTGGGCCAGGGCGGCCTCGCGGATGTATTCCGCGATCGTTATCTCGACCGGCTGATCGGTCACCTCGTCCTCTGGATACAAACTCGGGCCCTCGGGAATCGTGCCGATCAGCAGCTGCGTCAGTACATCGATGTTCGCCCCCGTCGTCGCAGAGACCGGCACGATGTGCGCGAAGTCGATCCCAACCTCATTGCCCAGTTGCTGCGCGCGCATGAGTTGTTCAGCCACTCGATCCGCGGACACCGCGTCGGTTTTCGTCACAACGGCGAAGCCGACGGCCTTGGACGCGGCAACCTGCTGAGCGATGTATCGATCACCCGGACCGACGTCGTCGGTGGCCGGTAAACACAGTCCGATGACGTCGACGCCCGTGAGCGTCTCGTGAACCTGGTCGTTGAGACGCTCACCCAACAACGTACGGGGGCGATGCATTCCCGGAGTGTCGACGATAATCAGTTGACCGTCGCTTCTAGTAACGATGCCCCGGATAGTGCGGCGCGTGGTTTGTGGGCGGTCGGACGTGATCGCCACCTTGGAGCCCACGATCGCGTTCATCAGGGTGGACTTCCCCGCGTTCGGCCGGCCAACAAACGTTGCGAAGCCGCTCCGGTGACCGCCCGCGTGATTCAGCGAAGCCTCACTGTGTTCGGTCATCGACCGAACTCGACGGCGTCGGCGAACTCCGCCATTGACGTGAACGTCCAATCGGGGCTCACCGTCGCGTGCGGGTCGGGGGTCGCGCCCCATCCAGGATCAGCGTGGCGACGGTCGATCCACACAGTCGTCATGCCGCGAGATTTCGCAGGGACGTGATCGTGGAACAGACTTTGGGCTACGTGTAGAAGCCTCTCGCGCGGGATGCCCATCGAATCCACCTGCCGGTCGAGGGCGTCGAAGTTGTGCAGCGATGGCTTGTAGGAGCCGATGCTTTCGGCGGTGAGAATCGCATCGAAGGTGACACCGAGTTTTTCGTTGCTCGCGGCAAAACCACGATCGTCCACATTTGACACGATGATGAGTGCGAAGTGTTGCGCGAGCCGCTCCAGAGCCTGATGAGCATCTGCAAAAGCGGGCCAGTCGGGCACCGATGTGGCCAAGAGGTGCGCGTCGTCATCGGACACGTCGACGCCCAGCGTCTGCCCTAGGGCGCGCATGGCTCGCGCGAGTATCGAGGGATACGGGTCTGTTGGGTGGTGTCGTTCAGCGTCCGCCTCGTTGTCGGCGTAGGCGACCAGCAGCTCCTCCGTGCTCAACACGACGCCATGACGATCAGCCCATGCACGCAGTGCCGATCCGATTCCGGCTTCCCAATCAATCAGGGTGCCGTAGCAGTCGAAACTCAGCGCCTGGAAATTCGTGAGTTTCATGTTGCGACCGTAGTCGATGCTCGAAGCGCACCAATGGTCGAGCACGCTTGCAGCGCCGTTCGTCTCAGTGCGTCGTGCTGATCACTCATCGTCGTGCTGATCGCCATCGTCCAAAGTGGCGATACGCGTGGCCAACACGGCCCCGATCCGGTTGCGGCGCCCGGCGCCCCGCTCGGCAACGAGAGACCAGCCGTTCTCCACCACTTCGGCGCCAGGAATCGGCACACGACCGAGTCGCTTCGCCATAAAGCCCAGCACCGTGTCCACGCCTTCGTCTTCGGCATTGATCTCCATCTGCGTCAATTCCGCGAAGTCATCGAGATTCATGCGCGACAGCACGCGGTAACGATCGTCGTCCAGTTGCGTGACCTCGGGGGCAGCGGTGTCGTACTCATCGGCTATCTCTCCGACGATCTCCTCCAGGATGTCCTCGATCGTCACCAGACCGGCCGTCCCGCCGTACTCGTCCACCACGATGGCAACGTGCACACGCGCGGCCTGCATGTCTTTCAGCAACTCGTCCGCGGGCTTGGAGTCGGGGACGAAAGAGGTGGCCCGCATGAGTGAATCCACGGCGTCTTCGCGCTCGGCTTCGTGATGCTCGAAGGTGCGTCGGACCATGTCCTTCAGGTAGATCACGCCGACGATGTCGTCGGCGTTCTCCCCAATCACTGGGATCCGAGAAAAACCAGAGCGCAAGCTCAAGCTAATGGCCTGCCGTAGTGACTTATTTCGTTCGATGAACACCATCTCGGTGCGGGGCACCATGACCTCGCGGGCGAACGTGTCCCCGAGGTCGAATACCGAGTGGATCATCTTTCGCTCGGCGTCTTCGATCAAGTCGTCCGCGCCGGCGAGGTCGACCATCTCCCGGAGCTCCGCTGCAGTGTCGAACGGCCCCTCGCGAAAGCCCTTGCCCGGCGTCAAGGCGTTGCCGATGACGATGAGCAGCGTCGTGATCGGTCCCAGGATCGTTGCCAGGAATCGGGTCGGTCGTGCGGCGATCAAGGCGATGCGCTCTGCGTGCTGGCGGCCCAACGTCCGTGGCGCCACACCCAGGCCGATGTAGGCCACCACGACCAGGGCGGCGATCACGACGACGAGTGCAATCCACGTCGACCAGCCGTCACCCGAGGTCAGCGCCCGCACCGCCACGTAACTGATCAGCGTGATGGACGTGATGGTCGCGATCGTCGACAGCAGGAACAAGACGTTCACATACCGCGCCCGGTCCTGCAGAACGCCGAGCAGTAGTTCCGCCCGCTTCTCGTTCCCGTTGCTCTCCTTGCGGAGCTCGTCGATCCGAGTCTTCGACACACGCGTCATCGCCGTCTCAGCGGCGATCAGCAGCCCCGACGCCACGATCAACGCGATGGCGATCAACACCAGCCAGAGATTCACCGTGCCGCACCCCAGCTATCCAGTAGTTCGTCCTGCAAGGCGAACATTCTCGCGTATTCCTCTTCCGTCGCGTGGTCGTATCCCAGCAGATGCAGCAGCCCGTGGACGGTAAGGAACTGCACGTGTTCGTCCAGACTGCGCTTAGCAGCGGCGGCATCCCCCTGGGCGAAATCCGGGCAGATGACGACGTCCCCCAGCATCCCCGGGCCGGACAAGGCCTCCGAGGTCCCGGGCACCAGTTCATCGATGGGGAAACTCACCACATCGGTGGGGCCGGGTTCGTTCATCCAGTCTTCGTGCAGGGTGGTGATCCGGTCGATATCCACCAGCGTTATTCCCAGCTCGGAATCGGGGTGGATGTGCAACGTCGAGTAGACATGGCCGGCAAGGTCGCTGAGCGCGTTCAGGTCGATCGGCGAGCCGGCGTCGTCGTCGACCGAAATACTCGGCAGCGTCATGGTTGGTGCCTCGCGTCATACCGGTCATAGGCCTCCACAATCTTGCCGACGAGTTTGTGCCGGACAACATCGTGCGCTGTCAAGCGGCAGAAGCCAACATCCTCGAGTCCGTCCAAGATTTCCCCGACCACCCGTAGCCCACTTTGCGTTCCGCCGGGAAGGTCCACCTGTGTGATGTCGCCGGTGACGACCATGGTCGATCCGAATCCCAATCGAGTCAGGAACATCTTCATTTGCTCGGCGGATGTGTTCTGGGCCTCGTCCAAGATGACGAAGGCGTCGTTCAAAGTGCGTCCGCGCATGTAGGCCAGGGGCGCGATTTCGATCGTGCCGGACGTGATGAGGCGCGGAATCGACTCCGGGTCGATCATGTCGTGTAGCGCGTCGTAGAGCGGGCGCAAGTAGGGATCGATCTTTTCGCTCAGCGTTCCGGGAAGGAAGCCCAAGCGCTCCCCCGCTTCAACAGCCGGACGGGTCAACACGATGCGATTTACCTGCTTAGCCTGCAGCGCCTGCAGCGCCTTAGCCACCGCCAAGTAGGTCTTGCCCGTGCCAGCCGGACCGATCCCGAAAACTACGGTGTTCTTGTCGATCGCGTCGACGTACCGCTTCTGATTGAGGGTCTTGGGTCGAATCGTGCGCCCACGGTTGCTCAGAATGTTGGCAGTCAGAACATCGGATGGGCGAGTGCCGCTGCGCAGCATGCTGATGGAGCGCTCGACGGACTCCGTCGACAGGGCCTGGCCGGTACGCAGCATCGCGAGCATCTCAGCGATCAAGGAGTCGATGACCGCGTTCTCCTCTGCCGGACCGTCGAGTCGTATTTCATTGCCGCGCACGAGCACACTCACCGAAGGGAACGCGTCCTCGATCAGGCGTAGGTACTCGTCGTTAGATCCCAGGAGGGCGACCATCGGTTGAGAGTTGGGGATCTCGATGGTCATTCGTGCGTCCGAGTCGCTCGCTGCGTTGCTCATCCGGGAGGCCATTCGAGGTTCCGGCCACCGATCACGTGGGCGTGAATGTGGAACACCGTTTGTCCGGCGCCGGTGCCGGTGTTGAACACGACACGGTAGGCATCGCCCACGCCTTCGTCAGCCGCCACCTCATGCGCCGCCTGCAGCAACGTTGCCGTCGTGGCGGGAGCAGCGGACGCCAGTTCTCCGACATTCGCGTGGTGCTCGCGCGGCACGACCAACACGTGCACCGGCGCCTGCGGAGCAATATCTCGGAAGGCAACCACGTCGTCGTTGGACAGCACGATATCCGCGGGGATCTCCTCCGCGACTATCGAGCAGAACAGGCAGTCGGCCATCACGTCATCATTTCACGGCGATCACAGGGCTACCAGCGCCCTATCTGAGCCGAGAGGACGCTCAACGCCGCTATCCCGGCGGTGGACGTGCGCAGGACCGACGGACCTAGTTGAACGAGATAGGCCCCCACATCAGTGAACTGCCCTCGCTCGTTGTCACTGAGTCCCCCTTCCGGGCCGATGACGAGCATGATGTCTCGGGCAGTTTCCGCGGCGATCGAGGTCAACTGCAGGGACGCCTGCTCATCCAGGACCAGAGCCACGCCCGACGCGCCGATCAGTTCCGCGACACCCCCGGATGTCGTCACCGGATCCACGCGCGGCACCCGTGAGCGTCGCGCCTGCTTGGTCGCCTCTCGAGCGGTTGCCGCCCACTTACCTCGATTCTTGGTCGCCTTCGTCTCATCCCACCGCGCAACACTCTTCTCGGCTTGCCACGGCACGATCGCGTCGATTCCAGCCTCGGTCAGCATCTGCACCGCGCGCTCTCCGCGATCACCTTTGGCGATCGCCTGCACCGCGGTTATCTGGGGAGTCGGTTCGGGCTCATCGGTCAACACCGCGACCGTGATCGTCGCTGCACCCGACTGTTGCACGGTGGCGACCGATCCGGTGATGCGTCGCCCGGAACCATCGACGCACTCGATCGTCTCGCCAGCGCGAACACGCTGGACGGCCACCGCGTGCCGACCTTCCGGCCCGTCCAGCACAACCTCTCCACCGACGCGCGCCTCAGCGGCGCGGTCGGGGTCGATGAGAAAAACCGGAGGGCTCACCGCGACGAGAAAGCGTCTTTCAAGCGACCGAAGAGGCCACCGTTGTCTGCGTTTGTACGCGTAGAAACCACGTGCGTGGTGTTCTCCCCACGAAGCTCTGAAAACTCCCGCAGCAATTCCGATTGGCGGGCATCCAATTTCGACGGAACCTCCACGTCCACGTGGACGAAGAGATCACCGCGTGACCCGCCGCGCAGCCGCGCGGCACCCTTGCCCCGCAACGTGATGGTTGCCCCCGCCTGCGTCCCCGCCGGCACCGTCAGATCCTCGGGGCCGTCGAGGGTGTCGAGGTGCACGCTGGTGCCCAGCGCCGCAGCGGACATCGGGATCTTCACCACACAGTGCAGCTCGTCTCCGTGACGCTCAAACACCGGGTCCGGGGCCACGACAACCTCGACGAACAAGTCACCTACGGAGCCGCCGTTGGGGCCGACCTCGCCCTCCCCCTGCAATTGGATGCGCGTTCCGGTGTCCACCCCCGGTGGCACCTTGATAGTGAGCGTGCGACGACTGCGCACGCGACCTTCACCCGAGCACTCCGGGCAGGGATAAGGGATGGTGGTGCCGAATCCTTGGCATTGCGGGCACGGACGCGATGTCATCACCTGCCCGAGAAACGACCGCTGCACCGACTGGATCTCGCCCGCGCCCTTGCACATCACGCAGGTTTCCAGCTCGCTTCCCTCGTCCATTCCCGAACCGGTGCACGTCGCGCACGCGGTCGCGGTGTCCACCGCGATGTCCTGCTCGCCGCCGAACACCGCCGTCGCCAGGTCGATCTGCACACGCACCAGGGCGTCCTGCCCGCGTTGCGCCCGGCTGCGGGGTCCACGCTGGCGACCGCCTCCGCCTCCGCCAAAGAACGCATCCATGATGTCGCTGAAGTCGAAACCCGTGGCGCCGAATCCCCCGAACCCTCCAGACTGACTCAGCGGGTCTCCGCCCATGTCGTACATCTGTCGCTTCTCAGGATCAGAAAGCACCTCATACGCCGCGGTGACTTGCTTGAACCGCTCCTGGTGCTCGGGGTCCGGATTAACATCCGGATGCAGTTCCCGGGCCAAGCGCCGGTACGCCTTCTTGATTTCCTCTGCAGAAGCGTCCCGCGATACGCCCAGCATCGCGTAGTAGTCCGTCGCCACAGCCGCCTACTGTCCCTTCAAGATCTTGCCGACGTACTGCGCGACGGCGTGCACCGCACTCATCGTCCCGACATAGTCCATATGCGTGGGTCCGACAATACCCAGCGAAGCGACCGGCTGGTCGCTTCGGCCGTACCCGGCAGTGACGACCGACGTTGATTCGAGCCCGTGGACATCGTTCTCTTCACCGATGCGAACCGTCACCGGAGACTCGATCGACAGTTCCCCCAAAAGGCGCAGTAGAACAACCTGCTCCTCGAGGGCTTCGAGAACCGGCTGTATCGCCATCGGGAACGACTGTTGGTAACGAGCCAGGTGCGCAGTGCCGCCCAGCACCACTCGCTCCTCGATGCGTTCGGTGACAGCCTCGAGAACCGCCGCCATCACCGCCTGCACGAGTCGCTTGTCGCCGGCATCGAACCCCTCGTCGAGGTCCTTCAGTGCATCGGAGACGAACGCGAACGGCTTATCGGCGACCGCGGCATTCAAGCGCGCCCGGAGATCTCCTAGAAGCTGCTCCGACAGCGGCGCGGCGCACTCGATGACTCGCTGCTCGACGCGACCGGTGTCCATGATGACCACAAGCATCAAGCGGGTGTCGCTGACCGCGATCAGTTCTACATGGCGGACGCTGCTTCGTTCCAGTGACGGGTACTGCACGAGCGCCACCTGCTGAGTGATCTGCGCGAGCAAGCGGACCGTCCGGCCCATCACATCGTCAAGGTCCACGGCATCTTGGAGGAATCTCTCGATGGCTTTGCGCTCGGGCGCACTCATCGGCTTGACGTTGGAGATCTGGTCGACGAACAACCGATACCCGTGATCGGTGGGGATCCGGCCCGCCGACGTGTGCGGGTGGGTGATGTAGCCCTCTTCTTCCAGGGCCGCCATGTCGTTGCGGATCGTGGCGGGGGAAACACCCAGGTGGTGCCGTTCCACCAGCGCCTTCGAACCTACGGGCTCGTGCGTGGCGACGTAGTCCTCGACGATGGCGCGCAGCACGGCCAGTCGGCGGTCTTCGAGCACGGCACCTCCCGTCGGTTTCTCTAGCACTCGCGTGTCCAGAGTGCCAAGTCTACGTCGGATTGGCCTGTTTCGCCGTGGGCGCGTCCAGCCCCGAGGGTGCGTCGCTGATGACGGCCAATTCTCGTGCAACGGCGTCCGCGAGCAGGCGCCCGCGCCGGGTGAGAACGATCCGGGCCGCCGGCTCGTGTGCCGGTTCGACCTCCACCAGTCCCCGCTCCACGAGATCGAGCACGGCGCTCTGCGGACACTCGACCTCGTTGGCGAGCACGCCCTCGCGAACCCGAAGCCCCATCATGAGTCGCTCGAGCCGCTGCTGCTCGGGCGTTGTCTCCTCGTGGCCTTCGGCCGGTGACATTCCCGCACTAACTCGCGCGGCGTAGGTGCGTGGATGCTTGACGTTCCACCATCGGCGTCCCGCCTGGTGACTGTGGGCTCCCGGACCAACACCCCACCAATCCCTGTTTCGCCAATAGGCGAGGTTGTGACGGCACTCACTGCCGGGCGTGGACCAGTTGCTGACCTCGTACCAACGCAACCCGCTGTGGCTGAGCCGATCGTCGATGAGTTCATAGCGTTCGGCGGCGACGTCGTCATCGGGTTCGGCAATCTCGCCGCGGGCGACGCGTCGGGCGAGTGCGGTTCCGTCTTCGACGATCAGCGAGTACGCAGACACATGATCGACGCCAGCGTCGAGCACTTCATCCAGCGAACGGTGCACGTCATCATTGCTCTCCGTGGGGGTTCCGTAGATCAGGTCCAGGTTGACGTGGTCGAACCCGGCGGCTCTCGCGGCGATCGCCACCGTGGAACTCGCGCCCGGCGTATGCGTGCGCTCCAGCGTGGCGAGCACGTGCGGTGCAACGCTTTGCATTCCGATGGAGATTCGCGTGAACCCACCGGTGACGAGCTCCTCGAGCATCTGCGGGTCCACCGAGTCGGGATTAGCTTCCGTGGTGACCTCCACGTTGGCTGCGACATCGAACTCGTCGCGAATACGGGCGAGCAGATCACACAGGGCTGATGCACCGATGAGCGTCGGCGTTCCGCCACCGAAGAAGACGGTGTCTACCTGATACGACGGGGCAAGCGTTCGCGCCGCCATGGCGATCTCCGACGCAAGATGTGTGTGGAAGGAGGCCCGATCGACGCCGTCCCCTAATTCGGAGGCCGTGTAGGTGTTGAAGTCGCAGTAGCCGCATCTGCTCGAGCAGAAGGGAACGTGAACGTAGAGCGATAGCGGCTCGCTCATTTCTTGGCGGGAGCCTCGGATGTCGACAGCGCAGCGATGAAGGCTTCTTGCGGCACTTCGACGCGACCGACCATCTTCATGCGCTTCTTGCCTTCCTTCTGCTTCTCCAGGAGTTTGCGCTTACGCGAAACGTCGCCGCCGTAGCACTTGGCGAGCACGTCTTTGCGGATCGCTCGAATGGTTTCGCGCGCGATGATTCGCGACCCGATAGCTGCCTGAATGGGCACTTCGAACTGCTGACGGGGAATGAGTTCCCGCAGTTTCTGGGCCATGGCAACACCGTAGGTGTAGGCCTTGTCCTTGTGCACGATGGCGGAGAAGGCGTCGACCGGATCTCCGTGCAGCAGGATGTCCACTTTGACGAGGTCTGCGGTCTGCTCGCCGCTGGGCTCGTAGTCCAGCGATGCGTATCCCCGCGTTCGCGACTTGAGCTGATCGAAGAAGTCGAAGACGATCTCCGCCATCGGCAGCATGTAGCGCATCTCGACGCGATCCTCGGACAGGTAGTCCATCCCCAGCAGAGAACCTCGTCTGTTCTGGCACAGTTCCATCACGGTGCCGACGAATTCGCTCGGCAAGATGACCGTCGCCTTGACGACCGGTTCGGTCACCAACGCGACCTTGCCTTCGGGAAATTCGCTGGGATTGGTGACCACAATTTCGTTGCCGTCTTCCATCTGAACCGTGTAGATGACGTTCGGTGCCGTGGAGATGAGGTCGAGATCGAATTCACGCTCCAGACGCTCGCGAACGATCTCTAGGTGCAGCAGCCCCAGGAACCCGCACCGGAACCCGAATCCCAAAGCCACGGATGTTTCCGGTTCGTACTGCAACGCCGCGTCGTTGAGCTTCAAACGGTCGAGGGCGTCGCGCAGAATCGGGTAGTCCGAGCCGTCGATCGGATACAGGCCGGAGAAGACCATCGGCTTGGGGTCTCGGTAACCGCCCAAAGGCTCCGTCGCCCCCTTGGTCACCGTGGTGATCGTGTCGCCGACGCGGGACTGACGAACGTCCTTGACTCCGGTGATCAGGTAACCGACCTCGCCGACGCCAAGGCCACTCGCTGGACTCGGCTCCGGGGAGATGACTCCGACTTCGAGTAGCTCGTGGACGGTGCCGGTGGACATCATCGAGATCCGATCTCGCGTCCCGATCCGCCCGTCAACAACGCGGACGTAGGTGACGACTCCGCGATAGGTGTCGTAAACCGAGTCGAAAATCATCGCTCGCGCCGGAGCATCAGCGTCCCCCATCGGCGCGGGGATGACGTCGACGATGGTCTGCATGAGATCCTCGACGCCCTCACCTGTCTTCGCGGAGACCTTGTGCACATCGTCCGGATGGCAGCCGATGATGTGGGCGAGTTCCGCCGCGTACTTTTCCGGCTGCGCGGCCGGCAGGTCGATCTTGTTCAGCACGGGAATGACCTGCAGGTCGTTCTCCAGCGCCAGGTACAGGTTCGCGAGCGTCTGGGCCTCGATCCCCTGCGCCGCGTCCACGAGCAGGACAGCACCTTCGCAGGCCGCGAGTGAGCGCGATACCTCGTAGGTGAAGTCCACGTGTCCGGGCGTGTCGATCAGATTCAACACGTGCTCACGACCGTCGGCGGCCGCGAAGGGCAATCGGACGGCCTGCGATTTGATCGTGATGCCCCGTTCCCGCTCGATGTCCATCCGGTCGAGGTACTGGGCGCGCATCGAGCGGTCGTCGACGACGCCGGTGATCTGCAGCATCCGGTCGGCCAGGGTCGACTTGCCGTGGTCGATATGGGCGATGATGCAGAAGTTCCGGATGACTCCCGGATCGGTGTCCCCCGGTGCCGATCGACCGCTTGCAGGCGCGCCAGCGGTGGATGAGTGGGTCACGGACAACCTCTCGAAGGGACGGTCGGGGCCACGGGGCCGAGTGGGACCGTCGGGGCCACTCGGGGGATGCCCCCAGGGTACGGGTACTCTTATAAGGCTGCAGACAGCTGCAGCCCATCACCTGCAGGTCCCCTACCTACCCGTAGGTCCAGCACAACGAGAGTCGAAGGAACGTCCGTGGCGAACATCCAGTCGCAAAAGAAGCGCATCCGCACCAACGAGAAGGCGCGTCTGCGTAACAAGGACGTGAAGTCCTCCCTCAAGACCGCCGTTCGCAAGTTCCGTGAGGCGGCCGACGCGGGTGACGCAACAGCGGCCGCTGCTCTCGCGCGCGAGGCCAATCGCGCGCTCGACAAGGCAGCGGGCAACGGCGTCATTCACCAAAACCAGGCGGCCAACCGCAAGTCGGCCATCAGCAGGCGCGTCGCTGCTCTCTGAGTTACTGGCCGCCGGTCGACACGACGAGTTTTTCCAGCTCGAACAACTTCTGCTCCACATCCAGAGCCTGACCAGGCTCGAGCCCGCCCTTCATCAACGCTTCGGCGTCAGCTAAGTCGACGAGCGACGCCGCCAGGCGACGTTGATCACCGCTCCATCGCGACCACTGCTGCCGCAGCGATGACACCTTCCACGGCGGGATACCTAACTCGCGGGCCACGTCGGCGTCGCTCGCTCCCGGACCTAGACCGCCCACCCGAATAATGTTGCGCACCGCCGACATCATCGCCAACACGCTCATCACCCCGACACCGGACGCGTTTCCTGTTGCGGCGGCGTGACGCACCGATTCGAGAGCCTGGGCCGGTCGTCGGTTCCACACGTG
>PBTV01000046.1 GCA_002729215.1 Rubrivirga sp. | reverse complement strand
TGCCGGGGTGAACACCGAGATCCGGTCGAACATCCGCCACAGAGTGGACCCGAGCTCCCGCGTCCGTGGCAACTGCGGCGGTGCGATCCGAGGACAGCGAGTCCATCACCACAAGTTCGTCAATGAGCTCGCCAAGTTCTGCAGCGATTGCCGACACCACTTGTCCGATGGTGCCTTCCTCATCCAATGCCGGAATGACGACGGCAAGAGTCGACTCACCCTTGATCGACTCGAGGCGACCGTGACTCCAGTCGGAGGCGACCGACATCATCACGGTGGACACCGATCCGCTCGTCATCTCGACGGCGCCACGCTCAACATGCTTTCGAAGTGCAGCACTCGGTCTAGAAGTCGTCGTCCTCGCTCTTGGCGGGATCGATCGGGATTCCCGGGCCCATCGTGGATGACAGCGTCGCCTTCTTGATGTAGCGCCCCTTGGCCGCGGACGGCTTCATGCGATTGATCTCGTCCATGACGGCGGCGAAGTTGTCGTTGAGCTGATCTGCGGTGAAGGAGGCCTTGCCGATCGGGAATTGCATGTTGGCGTGCTTGTCGAGACGAAACTCGATCTTGCCCCCCTTGATGTCGCCAACGGCCTTTACGACGTCCATCGTGACGGTGCCCGTCTTCGGGTTCGGCATCAAACCTCGGGGGCCGAGAACCTTGCCGAGGGTGCCGACCTTGCCCATCATGTCCGGCGTCGCAACCACGGCATCGAAGTCGGTCCAACCACCCTTGACCTTCTCGAGCATGTCGTCCGCTCCGACGAAATCCGCGCCCGCCTCGCGAGCCTCATCGGCTTTCTCACCACCGGCGAATACGAGTACTCGGGAGGTCTTTCCGGTTCCGTGGGGAAGGTTGACCGTGCCACGGACCATCTGGTCCGCCTTTCGCGGATCGACGCCCATGCACATCGACACATCGAGCGTCGGATCAAACTTCGTGGACACGGTGTCCTTGATGATCTTGATGGCGCCCATTGGGCTGTAGATCTTGTCTTCCTCGATCTTCTCGAGGGCTTGCTGGTATGCCTTGCTGCGCTTCATGACTGCTCTCCTTGTCGGCAGGTGTGGTGTGCGAGCCGCGCTGGCTCTCCCACGATGGTGATTATTCAGTTGTTATGCGAACCGTCCTCGAACGGAGGTACGGAAGTACGGAAACTACGAGACGGTGATGCCCATCTGGCGTGCCGTGCCTTCGATAATGCGCATCGCGGCGTCCACGTCATTAGCGTTCAAGTCCGGCATCTTCGTTTCGGCGATCTCACGGACCTGGTCCTTGGTGATGGACCCGGCCTTGACGGTGTGCGGCGTCCCCGAACCCTTCGGAACACCTGCAGCCTTCAAGATCAATTTGGCGGCCGGTGGGGTCTTGAGCACGAAGTCGAATGAGCGATCCTCGTAGACGGTGATCTCGACGGGAATGACCTGCCCGCGCTTGTCCTCCGTCGCGGCGTTGTACGCCTTGCAGAAGTCCATGATGTTGACGCCATGCTGGCCGAGTGCCGGGCCAACGGGCGGCGCCGGGTTGGCTTGACCGGCCTCGATCTGCAACTTGATGAGGCCTTCGACCTTCTTCTTCGGTGCCATCTGCTCTCTGCTTCCTTCGGGGCCGGCGGGCGCCGGCCACTTGTGTGCTCGACCTAGTTCCTGTCGATTTGGTTGAACTCAAGTTCAACCGGGGTTTCGCGACCGAAGATCTCCACGAGTCCGGTCACCTTCTGAGCTTCGATGTTGATCTCGGAGATCGTGGCGTGCAACGTAGCGAACGGTCCATCGACAACGGTCACCGAGTCACCCACCGAGAAGTCGATTTCCACGGCGGCGATCGCGGCTGCGGCATCTTCGGCAACGCTCGTCGTGCCCGCGGCAGCTACCGGCTTCTTCTCCGGCGCCGGAGCCAGGATGTTGACAACTTCGTCCAACGACAGCGGCGCCGGTGAATGGCCGTTGCCGACGAAGCCGGTCACGCCGGGAGTGTGGCGAACAACTCCCCAGGATTCATCCGTCAAGTCCATCCGGACTAGTACGTAGCCCGGGAATTTGTTGCGCTTCACCTGCTTGCGCACACCGCTCTTGATTTCTGTGACTTCCTCCATTGGAACTTCGACCTGGAAGATGTAGTCCTCCATGTTCAAGGTTGTCGTGCGAGCCTCGATGTTGCCCTTCACCTTGTTCTCATAACCCGAGTACGAGTGAACTACATACCAATCGCCAGGGGCGGTGCGCATTTCGCTCCGGAACGCTTCGGCCGGGTCGACGTCATCGTCGTCGTCGATTTCGGCCTCATCATCCGTGTCGACAGCGCCGGCCGCGTCCGCGATCTCCTGCGCTTGCCCCACAACGTCGGCTTCCGCCTCGGCCTGGGCCTCGTCGACAAGAACGTCGTCGGCTGTCACCTCATCGGCAACGAATTCCGACGCGGTCGGGTCGGCGTCCGCTGGAGTTGCGTCGCTTGCCTCGGCGTTCGCCGCGGCTGCGTCGGAGGTCTCGGGCACCGCGAACGGGTCCACGACGGGTTGGTCCTGCTCGGACACGGCGGGTTCTCCTTGGTTCTTTCGATTTACTCGGGTGGGATGGGGGCTCGTTGGTCGGCTAGCCGAAGACGAAGAGCACTCCCTGGGTGAAGACGTAGTCGTACGCAGCGATGATGCCCGCCATCACGAGGACGAAGAACAGCACCACGGTGGTGTACGCGATCAGTTCCTTTCGCGTCGGCCAGATGACCTTGCGGAGTTCGGCAATGACCTGACGAATGAAAAGCGCAAGCCGGGAGAAGAAGCCGCGTTCGGACCCAGCAGACCCACTACTGGGCTGCTGCCGCTCCTCGACTTCCGCCATGACCGTGCCTTCCTATCGCTTTCTGTTGTCCGACTGTTCGGCTGTTTACCGATCAGCAGGGCCGAAGGGACTTGAACCCCCAACCGCCGGTTTTGGAGACCGGTGCTCTACCAATTGAGCTACAGCCCTCGGTCGGGCCACGACGATTACCCTGTGGGCAGGCTTACGCCGAGGTACCGCGGGACGAAGTGTACGGCGGGGTCCGGGCGGGCGGCGACCCCGGGGCTGCCTGCTGACAGGATGGGGCGGTGACTTCGCCCGCCCACCGTATTTCCAAGCGAATCGGATCCATGAGAGAGTCGGCCACTTTGGCCGTGGACGCGAAGGCGAAGGCCCTCGTGGCGGCCGGTCGGCCGGTCATCGGCTTCGGAGCTGGCGAGCCTGATTTCCCGACACCTGAGTACATCGTCTCCGCGGCCGTCGACGCCTGCCGCGATCCGCGGTGGCACCGGTACAGCCCCGCGGGCGGGCTACCGGCCTTGAAGGAGGCCATCGCCCATAAAACGCTCCGCGATTCTGGATGGGAGATCGGAGCCGATCAGGTGCTCGTCACCAACGGCGGCAAGCAGGCCCTCTACAACACCTTCGCAGCCCTGCTGAACCCAGGCGATGAGGTGCTGCTCCCCGCCCCATTCTGGACGACCTATCCGGAGTCGATCAGTCTGGCCGGCGGCGTCCCCGTGGAGGTCCCCACCGACGAAACGACCGGCTACCGCGCATCCATCGAACAACTCGAGGCGGCGCGGACGCCGCGGACAACCATGCTCGTGTTCGTCTCTCCCTCGAACCCGACGGGCGCCGTCTACTCCCCCGCGGAAGTTGAGGCGATCGGGACCTGGGCCGCCGACAACGGTCTGTGGATAGTCACCGATGAGATCTACGAGCACCTCGTCTACGGGGATGCCGTCTTCTCGTCGATGCCGATCCGGGTTCCCCAGCTGGCTGACCAATGCGTCGTTATCAATGGAGTGGCCAAGACCTATGCGATGACCGGATGGCGCGTGGGATGGCTGATCGGACCCACGGATGTCGTGAAGGCGGCCACCAACCTGCAGTCGCACGCCACGTCTAATGTTGCCAACGTGTCGCAGATCGCTGCGCTGGCAGCGGTCAGTGGGGACCTGTCTGCCGTGGAGGACATGAAGGTCGCCTTCGATCGACGTCGCCGCCTCATCGTCGAGGCGCTCAATCAGATTCCCGGCATCGAATGCCCCACTCCGGAGGGAGCGTTCTACGTCTACCCCTCGGTCAAGGCGGTTCTCGGCACGGACATTCGGGGTCATCGTCCCGCTTCGTCTGCGGAACTCGCGGCGCTCATCCTCGATGAGGTCGAGGTCGCCGTTGTGCCGGGTGAGGCTTTCGGTACGCCCGGGTATTTGCGTCTGTCGTACGCGACATCCGACGACAAGATCACCGAGGGAATCGCTCGTATCGCGGCGCTCCTTCGCGAGTAACGCTCATTTGCGATCTCGCTGAGTTCGCGGAGTGATCTCTCAGCAGAACGCTCTCGCTACAGGGAGCATCCGACCAGCCGGGGCTCGGTGACGAGTTCGACACCGAACGTGTCCACAACGCGTGACCGCATCCATCGGGCAAGTTCGATGACGTCCTCGCAGGTCGCGCTTCCGGCGTTGCTGATCGCCAACGTGTGCTTGGTCGACACCCGTGCACTGGATTCGGGCAACTGAAAGCCTCGGTCGATTCCACTCGCTGCGATCAACCACGCCGCGCTCACCTTTACCTCGCCCGACGGCGTCGGGAACCGTGGACACTCATCGGGCAAGGTTCGTGCCACAGCGTCGCTGACGATCGGGTTGACGAAGAACGAACCAACGCTCCAGGTATCGGGATCGTGCTCATCGAGCACCATGCCCTTGCTGCGCCGTAACTCCAAGACGGCCTCACGCACCTGCACTCCATCCGCGCTCACCCCAACCTCGACACCCACGGCGCCGGCTAGTTGTGGGTAGGTGACGCATACAGACTCATCGACAGGCAGATCGAAGACAACTTCGAGCACAACGAACCGGTCCGGCTCGTGCTTGAATCGGCTCGTGCGATAGCCGAAGCCGCACTCCTGGGCTGACAGTTCCTGCACGGATCTTCCGGTGCGATCCCAGACGCGGACGCTGACGAGGTAATCGGAGACTTCTGCCCCGTACGCCCCCACGTTCTGGATAGGTGATGCACCGACAAGGCCCGGGATACCACTGAGTGGCGCCAAGGCGGCAGATCCGGCGGCGAGGCTTCGCAGCACAAGCTCGTCCCATTCCTCACCGGCTGCTGCAACGATGCGTACCCGCCCTTCCTGATCCACGGTGGTGATGCCCGTCGGCGCCACCTGGACCACGGTTCCATCGAAGGCCGCATCGGAACACACGACGTTCGAGCCACCGCCGAGAACCAGAGCCGGCCGTCCGAGGTCGTCGCACTCGACGATTGCCTCGATGCACGCGGCCTCGGTGCGTGCCACGATCCACGTTCCCACGGCACCACCCACGCGCAGGGACGTGTGCTCGGCGAAACTCCCGGGCCCTAGATCGACAGATGACGTCACGTTACTCAGCCTAGGAGGCATTGCCGGCCTGTCATCGCGCTGCCGGCTTACCGTGGCGCGAGCAGGTGATCTTTGCCGCGGAAGCGCTGGAGCAGCCGGTCGTACGTCTTTTTCGACTGCTTGTCTCGAAAGGCGGGGTCGGAGTCGTGATACCCGTGGTGCCGCCCCTGGCGGATCGGCAACGAATCAGCAGGAATAGCGAGAATCCCTCCTGCCTCGCGTAGCGCCAAACTCCATTCCATATCGGCGTTGCGGTAGAAGCGCGCCTTCGGGTCGGGTCTGACCACCTCAATGGCCTCGCGCTTGAGGGCCATCAGGTATCCCAGGATGGCGTCTACTTCTCCCACCTCAGCAGCATCGAAGGAACGCCATCCGTCATCGACGTTGACGTTCACGCCTTTCCATCCGGTGCCAACGACGTCATGACGACCGAGGACTTCCAGCATGGGGGCGAACGCATCACCTTCGATGATTGTCGACAAATCCATGATGACGAACACGTCGCACCGTGACAGGTCAATGGCCGCGGACACCACGCTCGACCAGCCGAGCGAAGCGAGTGCGGGCTCCATATGCAGGACTCGAAATCGTCCGGGTTGATCATCGGCGAACACCTCGGCTCGCATTCCCGCGTCATCGACGTTAGCGCAATCGATCACCAGGACGATGGCATCCGCTGGTGCGTGGGCCTGCAGAGCTTGAAGGCACACGTCTGTGTCATCCGGCCAACCATCGAGGATCACGCATACGACCGTGGGCGCCTCGACCGGGGCCGACATCGCCAACTCGTGCACGTCCCCGAGTACCTCGAAAGGCGGCTTCTCGACGAGGTCGAAGCCGCCTGCAGTATCCACCACTGTCCAGCCAGCAGCATCGATCTCGGCTCGAATCGCATCAGCTCGCGCGAAGTCTTTCGCCGATCGTGCATCCGCCCGCGCCGCAGCGAGCGCCTGAACGTGATTGGGAGCATTCACCATTTGGTCACCCCACGCGGACGCGGGCGATAGCTTTACCGAGAACGGAAACGTCAGCACACATCGCTTTGAGTGAGACGGTTGCGATGGAGTCTTCCACTGCTGTCACCGTTCCACTCACGTGGAGTGTTGCGCCGACTCCGTCGTCCGGGACAACCACCGGCCTAGTGAAGCGACAGCCGTAGTCGACCAGAGCCGACGGGTCTTCGCACCAGTCGGTGACGACCTGAATCGCCATGCCCATCGTCAACATTCCGTGGGCGATGACGTCGGGCAACCCGACCTCGTGGGCGATCCGCTGATTCCAGTGAATGACGTTGAAGTCTCCGGAGGCACCCGCGTATCGAACGAGCGTTTCCCGGGTAATGCGGAACTCCCGGGCAGGAATTTCGTGCCCAACGTCGACCCGAGTCATGCCGCCTCGCTATCGGTTCCCCGTGCGACGAGCACCGTGTAACTCGTCACGACGTGCTCACCGTCAGTTGTCGAGATGTCCGTTCGAGTGGTGATCATGTCGTTGCCCGCCACGGATCGAATTCTGTCGATCGTGACGTGACTGAGTAGCTCATCACCGGCGACGATCGGCCGTGTGTATTCGAACCTCTGATCGCCGTGGACCACTCGGGAATAGTCCAGGCCGAGGTCAGGATCGAGGGCGACCGACTCGGCGGCGGCCATCACGAGTCGAACAGCGAAGGTGGGTGGAGCAACGACATCGGAGTATCCGCGGCTTTGCGCCGCGTCGACGTCCAGGCTTGCTGGGTCGGTGACGCCGAGCGCCTGACTGAACTCCCATATCTTTTCTCGCCCCACGAGGTAGGGAGCCCCCGGAGGGTACGAGCGTCCGACGAAGTCGGGATTAAGTGCCACGGGTGCCCTGTGGGCCCTAGCGGGTTTCCTTGTGCAGTGTGTGCTTATTGCACCGCGCGCAGAACTTCTTCACCTCGAGCCGGTCGGGGTCGTTCCGCCGGTTCTTCTTCGTGATGTAGTTGCGCTCCTTGCAGTCCTCGCACGCCATGGTGATTTTCGGACGGACGTCCGTTGCCTTGCCCATCTGATCTGCCTCTCTCCGTGCGCTGCGAGCGCTCTTGCGTGTTCCTAGTCTTACTTACGGCGGTTCTTACTGTTGGTAGCGGGGGCGGGACTTGAACCCGCGACACAGCGATTATGAGCCGCTTGCTCTGCCAGGCTGAGCTACCCCGCCCTGCACGATCCGAACCCACTGCTGAGATCGGCCCGTACTCCGAGCCCCAATACGGAATCGAACCGTAGACCTTCTCCTTACCATGGAGACGCTCTGCCGACTGAGCTATTGGGGCGTGAAGCCGCTAAAGCGTACCCGGGGGCGCACCATCTGCGAACCCCAGCCCCAACCTGCCGAACCAACGATCGTTGGCTTCAATACCGGTATGCAGTCTCCCACTTCTCCGGCCTCCAGCAAAGCCGGACACCGGTGGACCGTTGCCGACTTGCCGGACCTGACCGGCCGGGCGGCCATCGTCACGGGCGCCAATTCCGGCATCGGCTTCTACACCGCTCAAGCCCTTGCCCGCTCCGGTGCCGACGTCACCCTGGCTGTTCGCGATGAAACAAAGGGAGACAAGGCACGTGAACTCATGGGCCCCACACCGGGAGACATCCATGTGCGCCATCTCGACCTAAGTGATCTGTCGTCCGTTCGTAGTTTCGCCAACGAGTGGTCCCGCGATTTCTGCGGCGGCCTCGATCTACTGATCAACAACGCCGGGGTAATGGCGATCCCGTATCGGCAAAGTGCCGACGGTTACGAACTGCAATTCGCTACCAACCATCTTGGGCACTTCGCGCTAACAGGGCTGCTCCTGCCGGCACTGGTCGCTGTTCCCCACTCCCGCATCGTCAATGTCTCTTCGGGCGCTCATCGGATGATTCGTCGAATCAACATCGAGCACCTCACCGGCGAAAACAGCTACAGCAAGTGGGGTGCGTACGGGCAGAGCAAACTCGCGAACTTACTGTTCACCCTCGAACTCCAGCGTCGTCTGGAAGCCGAAGACCTCACCGTGACGTGTTCGGCCGCACACCCCGGGTGGGCCGCCACCGGTCTGCAGAGCGCGGGCCCCACAATGAGCGGCTCCTGGTGGGAAGCGCGGACGGCCGAACTCGCCAATACCGTTCTCGCGCAATCCGCCGAGACTGGGGCGCTGCCAACTCTCTTCGCCGCAACCATGCCCGGACTCCCGGGCAACTCCTACATCGGACCGGATGGTCTCGGCGAAATGCGCGGACATCCGAAGCCCGTAGGTCGGTCGGATGCAGCGCAGGACCGGCAGCAGGCTGAGCAGTTGTGGCGAGTAAGCGAGGAACTCACATCCGTCACGTTTCCGTTCGACGCCTGACGTCAGTCGACCAAGGGGATCGTTTCTGACGTTTCCATGAAGGTGCGAGTGGAGTCGAAATCGACGATGCCCGCATCCGAACCAAGTCCGGTGGCGACGAGGCTGCCGCACGCAGCCCCGAAGCGTGCTGCCTGATCGATCTCCCAGCCCATCGCGGTCGTCAACATGAATCCGGCATCGAATGCATCGCCGCAGCCCGTCGTGTCGACGACGTCCACCGCGAATGCGGGGACCCGCACTTCTGCTTCCCCGACCCGATTGATGCTTGCGCCCTGATCACCCATCTTCAAGATGACAGTTGTCGCTCCCATGTCGAGGAAGAATCCGGCGAGGTCGGCTCGAGTGGAGAGGCCGGAGACCATTTCTGCTTCTTCGATGTTGGGCATGAAGTAGTCAAGATGGGGCATGCACGGGCGCAAAATGTTCGCCATGCCGTCTTTTTGAACTCCGAGAACATCCATTGTGGTGATCGCGCCCTGCTCCTTCGCGGCGGCAAGTACCGTCGCCGCGTCGGGTCCGTCAAACGCCGGCATCAGGAAAGTCCCACCGACGTGCACAACATCGAATGCCCCCAGCGCAGGGAGGTCGACATCCTTCGCCGAGAAGACCGCATTCGCGCCCATCACATGCAAAGCGGGTCGCTCTCCGTTCGGACGAATGGGAAGCATGGTGGCCGAGGTGGGCACATCGGTGTGGGTTCTCATACCCGATGAATCGACGCCGTATCGCTCCAGGATGCCCCGCATGACCTTCCCGAGTTCGTCGCCGCCCGTCGCACCCATGCTGCTGACATCGGCGCCCAACTTGGCGAGGTCAACTGCCGTGGCGCCTGCGGTGCCGGCAACGGTTACCCGAATCTCGTCTATTAGCGCAATGTTTTGACCCGGAGGAATTTCGGAGACCGGCCGGCCCAACACATCCATGATGTGGACCCCGATGCTTGCTATCTGAACCACGGCTCTCCCTCCTGCCCCGTGACGCAAGAATCTATCGTGGTGGACGCTCTATGTGTTGCCGATTTCCGGACAGATCGTTTCGTAAATCGACTGCAGCGTTTGAACTTCGGCCCCGAAGGCGCGGGCGAGATCGCTTGCCGGGGCTTCATCCGGGTAGGACTGATCGGGACCGGTTCCCGACATAACGAAGTTGCTGCCCACGATCACGTCGCGCTGCACCGCCTCGGAGGCCAACTCCTCTTCCGTCACGGCCGAACAGGATGAGGAGAGCGACTCCCAGTATTCATCGATGTTACCCACCAGGAACACCTGGAATCCACCGCACAAGATGAGCTCGCCCCCCAGCGGCTCCTCGGTCGCCGGATTCTCGGTGATCACCTGCTTGGTTCCGGAGAAAGAATCCTCTGAGCAGTCGAAGCCCGCGTCATTCACCCCGGCGATAGCGGAGTCGCTGGACACCCATCCCGGATCGGATCCCTCGGCAACATCGTTGGACGCGCATCCGGTAACCATCAAGGCAATAACGGCAACGCCTGCGAGAGTTCGACGCACGATTTGCCTCTTTCGCCGTAGATGGAGAAACCGAACACAGGCCCCTATCCAAAGGATACACTGCCGCGCATTCCTTAACCGAGTTCGATTCATGGAGTTCGAGTGAAGAAGCTGATAAACGATCCGTTCGATATGGTCGAGGAGATGGTGGACGGATTTCTGTCCGCCAATGACGACATCGTCAGGCGAGTGGGCCGCCGTTCAATCGCCCGAGTGGCCAGTCCGATCGACGGCAAAGTAGGCATCGTTGTCGGCGGCGGAAGCGGGCACCTGCCCGCATTCGCGGGTTACGTCGGTCACGGAATGGCGGATGGGGCAGCGTTCGGCAACGTGTTCGCCTCACCTCCGGCCCGACCCGTGGTGGAGGCAACAACTGCGGTTGATTCCGGTGCTGGTGTTCTCTACCTCTACGGTAACTACGCCGGGGACTGTCTGAACTTCGACAAAGCCCAGGATCAATGCCGAGAAATGGGCATGGACGTCCGCACGGTTGTTCTCAACGACGATGTCGCATCGGCACCCGTCGAACAGGCGGACCGTCGCCGCGGCATTGGGGGGCTGTTCTGGGTCTTCCGCATTGCCGGCGCCAAAGCCGAGCAGATGGCTTCGCTGGACGAGGTCTTCGAGATCGCCACCCGCGCCAACGCGAACACCCGCACGGTGGGCGTCGGCCTCACCTCATGCACCGTTCCGGCCAACGGTCGCCCCACTTTCCATCTCGAAGAAGACGAGATGGAACTCGGCCTTGGCATCCACGGGGAGCCCGGCATCAAGCGACAAAAGGTCGCCCCCGTCGACGACATCGTCGAGGCGATGATGGACATGATCCTGGGCGACTTGGACTACTCAGGCAGCGAAATCGCTCTCTCGGTGAACGGGCTCGGAGGAACACCCGCAGAGGAGTTGTACGTGGTTTACCGCAAAGCCAGGGAGATCTGCGACGCGAACGGACTTCGGGTGCGCCACAAGAACGTCGGCGAAATGGTAACCGCGCTGGAAATGGCCGGAACGTCAATCAGTCTCGTCCGTCTCGACGAAGAAATGAGCGCCCTACTCGACTCGACCGTCAACACCTGCATGTACAAGAAGCCCTAGGAGCAACGAATGCCAACTCTGACCGGAGACTCCGTCCGACTCCTGCTCGATCAGGTCGCCATCGACGTAGAGTCGAACAAGGACTTACTATGTGACCTCGACGGTGAAGTTGGTGATGGTGACCACGGCGTGAGCATGACGATCGGGATGCGTGCCGTCCGGCGAGCCATGGATGACCTTGCCCCCGACCCCAGCGTCGAACAGGCCTTTCAAGCCGCCTCCGATGCGTACGCGATCGAGGTCGGAGCGACCATCGGTCCGCTGTACGAGGTCGCCTTCGCGGCCGCTGCTCAGGCGTGCTCGGGCAAAGCCGATGTCAGCTCGGTGTCGGACTGGGTGCAGATCTATCAGGCCATGTTTGATGCGATCCAGCAGTTGGGCGGAGCCGAGTTGGGAGACAAGACCCTGCTGGATTCTTTCCATCCAGCCATCGAGAAACTCGCCAGCCTCGAGGGGCAGGACCTTGTTCCGTCTCTTGAGCAGGCCGCGGTGACTGCTCGACAGGCAGCGGAGGCCACGAAAGAGCTCAAGCCGATGAAGGGCAGGGCGTCCCGCCTTGCCGACAGGGCAGTCGGCTATCAAGACGCGGGAGCGACGTCCCTGGCCATCATCCTGGAATCAGTGGCGGCTTTCGCCGCACACGTGCGGAGCTAGCTCGCGAGCGTTTGACGCTATTTCGTGTACTCACGCAAGCGGGCCACCAGTGCCCCGCAGAAATTGGGAATGTCGGCAACGACTCGTCCCCACACGAGTTGACCATCGATGAAGGCACTTTCATCGACCCACACAGCTCCCGCGTTCTCCAAGTCGTCCTTGATACCCAGGGACCCGGTCGCCCTACGCCCCTGGACCAGGCCCGCGGAGATCAGCAGCCACGGTCCGTGACAGATCGCCGCTACCACCGCACCGGCTTCGTACCGGTTGCGGATGAGTTCCAAAACAGGCTCGGATCTGCGCAGCTTGTCGGGCGCCCAGCCTCCCGGTAGGACGACCACGTCGTACGCGATCCCCGCTGCCTCATCGATGGTGAGGTCCGGCGTGATCTTCAAGCCGTTCTTGCCGGCAAAGGAATCCATCGAGAGGGCGACGGTATCCACGGCGACACCCTCTTCTTGCAGTCGCATGAGAGTGACGTAGAACTCGAGATCTTCAGCGCCTTCGGCAGCAAGCACGCAGGCCTTCAAGCCCTCCAGGCTTCTTTCGTGAGTCACGATGATGTTCCACCTTCGTCATAGTCGGTAATGATCTGCACCTTCGCCGCCGATGGGGACGAGTCATCGAACTCGAGGTCGAGCCACCGGTCGACGAGCGTCCAGGCCAATTCGGGGGCTACAACACGAGCCCCCAGGGTGAGCACCTGGCAGTTGTTGCTTAAGACTGACCGCTCGACGGAATAGACGTCATGAGCCGTCGTGGCTCTGATTCCCTTGACCTTGTTCGCGGAAATCGCCATGCCGATTCCCGTTCCGCAGATCAACAGAGCCCGCTGGGTGTCTCCCGCCGCGACGTCCGTCGCCACCTTCAGCCCGATCTCCGGATAAGCCGTCGAGTCTCGCCCGTCGAGTACTCCGCTGTCGCTTACGCCCGCCACCCGAGGGTCTGACGCGAGTTTGTCTCGCAGGTACTCCTTGAGGGCGAAACCCGCCTCGTCGCAACCCAACGCTAACGACCACTGCTTCATTGACTTTCTCCTCTCACCCGGGCCTCGATCCCACTCCACTTGGCGGGACTCCAGGCCGCACGTCCGACAAATACCCCCGACGCTCCATCAAGAGACGCGATCTGCGCACAGTTGCCCTCGTTGACGCTCCCCCCGTAGACAAGGGTGACGTCCTCTCCGAGAGCCGACCGCACGCGGGTCATCCTGGCATCGATGTAATCCACCGGTGCCTCGCGTCCTGCTTCCCCGATCGCCCAATAGGGCTCGTACGCCAAAACGTCGCCGTGGCGAAACTGACCGCCGGCGATCAGACGTACCTGCGTGATCAGGTCGTCACTGTCGTGATCTCCTTGCGCTTCCTCTCCCACGCACACCAACACCTTCAAGTGCGCTTCCCGAGCTCGCTGGACTTGATGAGCGAAGGATTCGAGTGACTCCCCCAACGCAACCCGTTCCGCGTGCCCCACCATGACGAAGTCGGCACCCATGGACGCAACGTCCTGCGCTGCTACCTCTCCTGTGTAGGCACCTCGATCGTGGGTTGAACAGCCCTGGACTCCTATTCGCAACCCGGAACCCTGAGCTGCCGCGACGGACTCACCGAGGAACGGCATCGAGACGACGAGGGCTCGCTGAGCACCATCGTCCAGGCCCGCAACATGTTGAACCAGCCGCAGAGTTTCCCCGCGACCGAGGGCCATCTTCAGATTGGACCCGATCCACAGTGAATCAACCAACGGATTGCAGACCAGCTTCGATCTTTCGGTCGTGGGCATCGAACAGGTGCAGATTCTCCTGCGGCAATTTAATCCAAATCGAGGACGAGGCGTTCTTGCCGATGTCGTGTTCGACGACTGCCTTGATCTCGAGATCCTGAACCTTGACGCCGAGAAGCATGCGGCCACCGATCGTGATGGCTTTGTCGACGATCTCTGCCCGGACGTGATCTGGTTGCTCATCCAGGGAGGCCGTCAACTGCTCGGGCCGGATACCCATTGTGGTTGCGTGCTGTGCTTCGGCACCCACCGGAATCGGGGACGCCAGCAAAGGGCTGTGCAGCGACGAACCTTCGACAACGAAGCCGGTCCGCAGGAAGTTCATACCTGGGCTTCCGAGGAACCAGCCGGCGAACACGTCGTCCGGACGGTCGTACACGACCCGCGGAGCATCGAGTTGAACGATACGACCGGTATTCATAAGGGCGATCTTGTCCGCGAGACTCATGGCTTCGGTTTGGTCATGCGTGACGTAGATGATGGTCTGTCGCAACTCGGTGAAGAGCTGCTTCAACGAACGCTTCAGCTCCAACTTCGAGGTGAGGTCGACGTTTGTGATCGGCTCGTCAAAAAGGAGTACTTCGGGCTGGCGAGCCACTTCGCGGGCCACCGCGACCTTCTGCCTTCCGGCGTTGTCCAAGCGGTCCACGTTCGTTTCGAGGACATCGGTAAGACCAATGATCTCAGCCATTTCGTCGATTCGCTTCTTGCGAGCCGCTGAATCCATCTTGGCGGCGACCAGTGGCAACTCCAGGTTTCGTGCCACCGTGGTCCCGCGGTAGATCACTGGGTACTGGAACACCATTCCGATCTGACGCTTGTTCGTGGGAACCCGTGTCACGTCCGTGTCGCCGATCATGACGCTTCCCGTGGTCGGCGTTTCCAGGCCAACGATCATGCGCATGAGTGTCGTCTTGCCACACCCGGACGGACCGAGCAGGACCGTCACTGTTCCCTCTTCGAAGACCGTGGAGACCTCTTTCACGGCCCCAAAGTCACCGAAGTACTTCGAGATACCGTCGACGCGAACATCAGCCATGTTGCACTCCCTGGCCTACGCGGGTTCGACTCACCGGGTCGAACAAGACGAACGAGGACGGGTCCACAGCGATGTCGACGCTTCCACTCCCGATCGCAGCAAGAGCCGCGCTTTCAGAACCGAGGACCGTCGACATGGGAACACCGTCGACCTCGAGGTAGAGGATTTCCGACCCCCCGACGTCTTCGGTGAATAGCAACTTCGCCGTGCGGGCGACAGCACCCTCTCGTGCCATGCCCACTTGCACATGTTCGGATCGGATTCCCACGAGAACCGGACCCGGAGCGACATCGCCGCTCACCTCAACCTCACCGAGCACCGTCGAGCACATCTTCGATGACCCGACGGACCGCACGCCACCATCGATGAGGTTCGCGCTCGGGAACCCAAGGGCTTGCATAGCGGAGGCTGCCTGAGGGCTGTCGTACACCTGGTCGAGATCGCCCTCTTCGGAGATGCCACCGTTCGCCAACACACCCACACGAGAAGCCAACAGCAAGGATTCAAGCGAGTCGGACGTCGAGTACAAGAACGTGACCCCGAGGGCCGATCGTGTTGCTTTCAGGTCATCGATAAGTCGCTCGCGCAACTTGAAGTCGAGGCCGACCAAAGGGTCATCTAGGACGAAGAAGTCTGTTTGCTTGGCCAAGCCTCGTGCGATGGCGGTTCGCTGCTTTTGCCCACCGCTAAGTTGATCCGGACGCTTGTCCAACAGGTCCTCGATAGCGAGGAGATCGCACACCCGGCCGAGGGTTTCTTGCATCTCGACCTTGCCGACCTTGTCCAGGCGCATCGGATACAAAATGTTCTCGCGCACCGACTTATTCGGGAAGAGCGCGAAGGACTGTGGGACGTATCCAACGTGCCGCTCTTGCGGTCCTTTCGACGTCACATCCTTGCCACCAAGATAGACAGAGCCGGCGTCGGCGGGCTCGAGTCCGAGCACAATGCGCAAGAGGACGGATTTACCTGAGCTGGGAGCTCCCGAGACTACGTAGAAGTCTCCAGGATTCACGCTCATGGTGCAGTCCTCGAGAACCTGAGTGGATCCGTATCCCTTATAGACCCCGGAAAGCGCTAGGGCAGATGACGCCGGCGCGGCTGCTTCAGACACAACTACCTTCCCATTTCAACGAGTATCGGAGTTACCCAAATGCTGAAGGCAAAAATGGCGACGATGACCGCGATGATGACGACAGACTTGACCACCGTGGCTCGAACTCCAGCTGTCGGTGTCACGTTGCTGACGGCGATCTGCAAGAACACCGCGATCCCCAGGAGGAAGATGCCGTATCCGTACAACTGAAGCGAGAACGGCTGTGCGACGCACACAAGGGAGATAATCAAGAACACCATCACCCAGTTCTGGGCGCGCCGCGCGAAAGCGACTTTGCTCTTGCCCTCCTCAACAGTTTCGGTGACCGGTGTCGACATCAGACCTCACCTCGAACGGTTCCGAAGGTCATACCTACCAGCAGATACTTTTGGAAGAAGAAGATAAGTATCGCTAGCGGCAACACGTACGCGGTTCCCAGGGAAGCCACGTACGGCCAGTTGGTCGCCCCTCCGTCGTACAGGCTCGTAAAGAGGGCGACGGGGATGGTGGAGGTGTTCCGACCGCCCAATTGGAAGTTGAACAGGAACTCGTTCCACACGAAGATGATGTTGAAGACGAATGCGGCGACGAGTCCAGGCTTCACCTGTGGGAGAACTACCTTGAAGATCACGTGCGCCCGCGACGCGCCATTCACCAGACCCGTCTCGTCGAATCTCTGCGAAACACCGTCGATGAACCCTTTGAGGATCCACACGGAGAAGGGCACCGAGAACATGACGTAGAAGATCAGCAGACCGACGTAAGTGTCCTTGAAGTTCAAGATTCCGAAAAGTTGGAAGAACGGAATCACGAAGGCTGCAGCAGGAACGAAGCGCGTGGACAACAGCAGGAACATCAAGAAGTCCGTGCCGGCGGGCTTGAATCGCGAGAAGGAGTAAGCCGCCAGGTAGGACACGACGATCGCGATCGCGACCGACCCAACCGATAGGAAAACGCTGTTGAAGAAGTACAGACCCACGTTCGGCTTGGTGATCAAGGCTGCGAAGTTCTCCAGCGTCGGGGTGAAAATGAACTTCGGCGGGTAGGCCAGAATCGTGTTGTCGGTCTTCAGTGCCGCGAGGAAGATCCAAAAGATCGGCGCAAAAAAGATCAGCGCGACGATCCAGGCGATGACCCCTGAGATGGTAAGGCGGCGCTCTTTGTCGTTGCGCTGGCTCGGAGCGTTTTCCTCCGGCAAGACAACAGGCGAATCATGAATGGGGGATGTCATGCGTTCTCAGCCTCCCGTCGGGACCGCAGATTGAGCACGAAGAGGTAAATGGACGTCAGTGCGATAGCGATGAACAGGAGCAGCACCGCTAGAGCCGACGAGTAACCGAGGTTGAAACTCTTGAAGGCCAACCGATAGAGCGCGACTGCGATCAGTTCGGTGCGGTCGCCGGGCCCTCCGTTGGTCATGAGGTAGACCAGGTCCATGGTCTTGAATACATCAATGGTCCGCAGCAGGATGCCCAGAATGATGATGAACTTGCCCGCCGGGATGATCACGTGGACGAGTCGCTGCCAGAACGACAGGTTGTCCACCTGGGCGGCTTCTAGTTCCGCCTTCGGCACGGATCCAAGAGCCGCCAGCGTCATCAGAGCCATGAACGGGATCCACATCCAACTGTCAACCACGAGTACGGCGGGGAATGCCAGAGTTGCATCGGTAGTGAAGTCGATCTTCTCCAACCCGACCAATTCGACGAAGTAGTTGATGACCCCGAAAACCGGATCAAGCATCAGGCGCCAGAACAGTCCAGAGGACAGTGGGGTCAAGATCATGGGCGTGAAGAGCAGCGTGAGCGCGAGGCGACGGCCGGGAACCTTGTTGCTCTTCCAGAACAAATAGCCCACGACGGCCCCGAGAACGGTTTGTATCGCCACCGCGAGAACCATGAAGGTGAAGGTGCGGCCCAGGGACAACCACAGTGGGCCCGCGCCGGCCAATTGGGTGTAGTTGTCCATGCCGATGAATTGCGGATCTCCCGCGGACGTCAGCGTGTAGTTGTAGAAACTCAGCCCCAACATCCAGATGGTCGGAATGACGTTCATCAAAATGAAGAAGACCAGCACCGGGACGAGCAGTCCCCATGACCACCAGGTCTTCTTTGATTTCGCCCTCGGCGGAGCGGGCGCCGGAATTCCTTCTTCCAAGCGACTCGCAACCGACGAGGGTGCGGAACTCGAACTCATCGTCACCTTTCAGTTGGAATGTTCCCCGGCGCCTGCTCGCAGGCGCCGGGGAACATCGTCAATTTCGCCAGGAACTACTGCAGAGTTCGACCTGCAGTTCCCTCCGGAGGCGCTACCGTCGTGCGCCCGGCGTTGAACAGGATTTCCTGCTGCTTAGCCGCGGAGTAGTCGAGTGCCTCAGCAGCGCTGGACACTGTTCCCGTTGCGTAGCCGTTGAAGGCCTCCTGCTGCACGGCGAGCATCTCGGAGTATTCCGGCAAGTGCCAGAAGTCCTGCGAGCGTCCCTCACCAAGCATGTACAAGAAGGGCTTCAGGTACGGAATGTCGGCGTAGGCCGGGTTGGCTGCGCCTTCCTTCGACCAGGGCAGACCACCGTTGTCGAGGATGAAGACATCCTGAGTCTCGGGCAGGTACCACCACTTCAAGAAGTCGACCGAGACACGCATCTGGTCGTCATCGTTGAAGGAGTTGATCACCCAAGGCTGACCACCCATCGCACCAATGATGTTCGCGTCTCCGTCCGGTCCTTCGAACTTCGGCAGCGGAATCGCCAGGTACTGATCGGGTGATGCCACGCCGCCCTCGGGAGCCTCTGGGTTATGCATGAAGGCACCGACGGCCAGCCACTGGAAGGCGGAGAATGCGCGACCCTGCGTGAACAGGTCGATCATGTCACCGATTCCCTGGGTGGCGAAGGTCTCCGGCTGGTAATCCTGAAGGCCGACGAACTTCTCCATCGCGGCAGCGTTGACCTCGGAGTTCAGGATTCCGTAGACGTCATTGGTCTCCGGGTTCCAGATTTCACCACCGGTCGAGTATGCGAACGGGTAGTACGCGCAGGAGAAGAAGTCGTACTCCTTGCTGTACATAAGTGCCGTTCCATACACGCCTCCCGACGGATCGTTGAAGAAGTCAACGATCTCGAGGAAGTCGTCCATGAGGATGTTCTCGTACTCCTCGTAGGTGGTCGGCAGATCCTTGCCCGTGGCGTCCTTGAACGCAGCCTGGTTTGCCGGATCCTCCAGCCAGTCCTTACGCAGGAAGACGCCCTGAGTGTCGGGCATCTGCGGGAAGCCCCAACGCTGTCCGGAGCCATCCGGGTAGACCTGGTAGGTGTTGGTGACCAGCGACGAGTAGGGCTCAATGTCGAGCTCGGGGTTCAACGAGAAGACATCGTCTGCCTTCACAATCCACCCTGGCTCGGAGAGCGCACCCAGCCACTGGCTGTCGACGATCATCAGGTTGAACTCGTTCGATCCCGAAGCGAGCGTCGGTGCGATCTTCTGGAAGAGCTCACCGAAGGGTGCTTCGGCGAACGCCAGATCGCTTACGTCGTAGCCGTACGTCTCCTTGGCGTAGGACTGGAACGCCGGCCACATAGCCTCGGGCGCTGAGCTGGGCGGCCAACCACCGATACGCGAGTAGCCGAATTCGATCGACTTGCCCTGCATATTGGTGTCGGAGCTACCGCACAGCGGGTTCTCCGGGTTATCGGCGCAGGTTTCTCCGCCCCCATCTTCATTGAGATTTTCGGAGTCGTTGCCACCGTCATCCGATGCAGCCGGATCGTCGGTGCCGCTCGCTCCATCATCCCCCGAGCTACAGCCCGCAAGTACGGCCGTCGAAGCCAGACCGACAGCGGCGAGCGCTGCGACCATGCGACGTCCAGTCCAGCGCTTCGAGCGCTGGCTCACGGGAGTTTGGGTTGCACTGTGTGTCATCCCGCTTCCCTTCCTCTCTCTCCTGATTAGGATCAGCCTCCGTCGAGCGCCACTGAGTGTCGTGGGCTTGAGAGACGCTGATCACATCCTTTCGGTTGATCCCCCTCATGCAGGATCCATTTGTATGACGACTTTGTAACGATCAATGCAAAGCGGATATTTATGCACTTTCGGTTTAATGTCATCGAGCGCCCAGCAGGTGCTCGACAGCCAACTGCGACAACTGCACGTAGCCGTATCCACGATCAGACAGCCGCTCGGCGGCTTCGGCGCTGAACGTGAGGTCGTCAATGGTCTCCCCCGGCGTCAGGGTCGGCTCCGCAAGGGACTCCAGGCCCGAGGCCTTCAGTGCTTGCTGAACCGCAGGGTCTTCCCGGAAGCTGCGCGCACGATCCCGCAACATCAGATACATCCGCATGTTGGCCTCCGCTGACGCCCACACACCGTCCAAATCCTCTGTTCGCATCGGCTTGTAGTCGAAGTGCTTGGGACCGGAGTAGTCACTTCGCTCAATCAGGTCGACGAGGAAGAAGGCACTCGTGAGATCCCCATGCCCGAACACCAGATCCTGGTCGTATTTGATTCCGCGCTGCCCGTTCAGATCGATGTGGAAGAGCTTGCCGCTCCACAACGCCTGCGCGATCGCATGCACGTAGTTCAGCCCCGCCATCTGCTCGTGACCGGTCTCCGGGTTAAGACCCACCATGTCGGGGTACTGCAGTTGGTCGATGAAGGCAATGGCGTGACCGACCGTCGGGAGCAGGATGTCTCCGCGTGGCTCATTGGGCTTGGGCTCGATGGCGAAGCGCAGGTCGTAGCCCTGGTCGATCACGTACTGACACAGCAGATCGACCCCTTCCTTGTACCGCTGGAGCGCATCACGGATGTCCTTGGCGGCGTCCATCTCCGACCCTTCGCGCCCACCCCACATCACGTAGGTGGGCACGCCAAGCTCGGCGGCGTAGTCGACGTTGCGCCGGGTCTTGGCGATGGCCAGCCGTCGCACGTCGCGGTCGTTGGATGTAAAGGCGCCGTCCTTGAACACCGGGTGGGTGAACAGGTTGGTCGTCATCATCGAGGTGACCATGCCTGTTCGATCGAGGGCCGATTTCCACTCGTCGAATCGCGCCCGTCTCGCCGATTCGTCTGCGTCAAAAGCAACGAGGTCGTCGTCGTGGAAGGAAACACCCCAGGCGCCGAGTTCAGACAATCGCTCGAGCGACTCGACGGGGTCGAGGGCCCGGCGGGTCGCGTCACCAAAGGGATCCCGGGCCTGCCAGCCCACGGTCCACAGGCCGAACGCGAACTTGTCCGCTTTAGTCGGCTTGATGTCCTGCGCTGGCGTCAGCATGTCGTACTCAACTCTTCGACGAGAAGGCCGCGTCGAAGGCCTTCTCGGCCGGCTCGATCTGGGTCAGTTTGCGGACGAACTCCAATGCCTCCGGCCCTCCGGTGAGTCGATCCATCCCGGCGTCTTCCCACTCCACCGACATCGAGTGCTCGTATCCGATGAAGTTCAGCATCCGGAAGATGCTCTCCCAGGGCACGTCGCCGTGGCCGGTCGAGACGAAATCCCATCCTCGACGGGGGTCGGCCCACGGCAGGTGAGATCCGAGTCGACCGTTGCGCCCGTCGAGCTGCTTGCGCGATTCCTTCAAGTGCACGTGGTAGATCCGGTCTTGGAAGTCCCACAGGAATCCGACCGGGTCGAGGTCCTGCCACATGAAGTGACTGGGGTCGAAGTTCAATCCGAATGCCGACCGGTGGCCGATGGCCTCCAGCGACCGCTTCGTCGTCCAGTAGTCGTAGGCGATCTCACTGGGGTGCACCTCGTGCGCGAAGCGCACTCCTTCCTCATCGAACACATCCAGGATCGGATTCCATCGATCCGCGAAGTCTTGGTATCCGCGCTCGATCATCTCGGCGGGGACCGGAGGAAACATGGCCACCGTGTGCCAGATCGACGATCCGGTGAAGCCAACGACGGTGGGGATTCCCATCTTGGCGGCGGCTCGAGCGGCGTCCTTCATCTCTTCCGCAGCACGCTGCCGCACGCCCTCGGCCTCACCGTCGCCCCACAGCCGCCCGGGCAAGATCCCCTGGTGCCGCTCATCGATGGGGTTGTCGCAGACCGCTTGACCGACGAGATGATTCGCCAAGGCCCACGCCTTCAGGTTGTACGAGGACAGGATCTCCTTACGTTCCTCGACGTACCCCGGTTCGTTGACGGCTCGATGAATATCGAAGTGGTCTCCCCAGCAGGCGATTTCGAGACCGTCATAGCCCCACTTGCTCGCCAGTTCACACACGGTCGTGAATGGGAGGTCAGCCCACTGGGCGGTGAGCAACGCGATCGGACGCGGCATGTCGATCCTCCTATCGATCGGCTAAACGTTGGTTCGCACGGATTGGGCCTGGGCACTGCGCTCGACAGCATCGAGGACTCTCTGCACGTACAGGCCGTCGGCGAATGACGGCTCCGGTGCTCGGTCATTGACGACGTCAAGGACGAAATCTCGGAATTCATGGGTGAACGTGTGGTCGTAGCCGAGCACGTGGCCGGGGGGCCACCAACCCTCGACGTAGGGATGGTCACTTTCGGTGACCATCACACGGCGGAACCCCGCATCCTTGCCGTCCACCGTGTGGTCGTGCACCCACAGTTCGTTCATCGACTCGAACTCAAACCGAAGGCTCGCCTTTTCTCCATTGACCTCGATTGCCATGCCGTTCTTCCGGCCGCTGGCGAACCGGGTTGCTTCGAACGTCCCGACGGCGCCGTTATCGAAATTCGCCAGGAACAGGGCCGCGTCGTCCACCGTGACCTTGCCTCGTTCCGCGCTCTTCGTCGCCTCCAGAAGGTGCGTTTCTCCCACGAGCGGCCGCTCGTCGATGAAGGTACGGAGTTCACCGCTGACGTTCGTGATCTGAGATCCGGTGACGAACTGGGCGGCATCGACGATGTGGGCACCTAGGTCTCCGAGCGCACCCGATCCCGCTTCTTCCTTCACCAGGCGCCAGACAAGGGGGAACTCCGGATCGATGATCCAGTCCTGCAGGTACACGGCTCGCACATGGAAAATGCGGCCGAGCCTCCCCTGCTGGACCAGCTCCCGGGCATACGCCAAGGCGGGCACACGGCGATAGTTGAAGGCGACCATGGACTTGCCCGACGAGGCCTGCGCCGCCGCGGCCATCCGCTCGGCTTCTGCGACCGTGTTGGCCAACGGCTTTTCACAAATGACGTGCTTTCCGGCATTCAACGCGGCAACGGCGATCTCCTCGTGGGAACTCCCCGGCGTGCACACGTCGATGATGTCGATGTCGTCGCGGGCGATCACCGCTCGCCAGTCCGTTTCCGCCGATTGCCATCCGTATTTCGCGGCAGCCGCCGTGACGGCCTCATCATTTCGGCCACAGATGACACGCATGTCGACGTCGACCCCGAGGTCGAAAACGCGGCCCACGGTGCGCCAGGCGTGCGAGTGCACCGCCCCCATGAAGGAGTAACCGATCATGCCGACACCCAGCGACGAACCGCCCATCAGCAGCCTCCATCCGTCGAATCAGGCGCCGTGCACGCGGTAATCCGTATCCGGCCTTGTATACCGGTGATTCTTGAGGGCCCATGGGCCCGTGTCAACCGATTTGACGTATTCCATGCTGCGTCGTTCATCGTGACGTTGCCCCCAGCACCGAGCCTGCCACCTGAAGGATCGTCTCGACGCTCGATCGCATGTGGTTGATGTGATCGGTGACGGCGGCCTCGACCTCGTCACCCTCACCCCTGGCCACGGCGCCGGCTATCTCCCGATGCTCCTGGGAACAGGTAGTCAATCGAGTGCTCGTCTCAAGGGATCGGTTCCAGAACCGTTGGATACGGCGGCGAGTCACTCTGGCGATGTCGGCGACGGTGGGGTTGTCGGCTGCCCGGAGGATCACCTCGTGGAAGGACGTATCCGCCTGTACCCACGCATCGGCATCTCCCTGCTTGGCGGCATCGATCATGTCCTGAGCCAGGTCTTCGAGCGCCCGGGAATCATCGGGGGACATGGCGTTGGACGCACGGGTGAACATGTAGGTATCGAGCAAGATCAGCAGGTCGCACGCATCGTTGAGTTCCTTTGTGGTCAGCAACGAGACGGTGAACCGGTTGTTGTCTCCGCGCCGGACCAACCCCTCTGTCTCCAGTCGACGCAGGGCTTCTCGAATGGGGGTGCGACTCACTCCGATTTCCTGAGCTAGTCGGTTTTCCGACAGTTGCGCATTCGCCGGCAGTTGAAAAGTCGTGATGGCCGTCACGAGCCACGTGTAGGCGTCATCGCCCAGCGAAGCGGCTTCGTCCTGTTCGACAGTCATCGTGATACCCGTAATCTCCGCGCTACATCACTCGATCGACGAACTCACGCGTGTGGACTTTCACCGGAACGGTCATCAACTCCATGACTCCCTTGGCGACGTGCTCGGAGTAACGGCGGAAGGCTTCGTGACCCTTCTCAGGAGTGGCACGCAGCGGATTCCCGATGACACCGTTCTCGACGAACTCGTGGTGATCCATCGGGAAGGTGAAGTACTGGTAACCCTCGAATTCAACGTCGGGCATTCCGTCATTCTTCGAGAAGGTGCTCGGCAAGAAGTCCGGGATGTGTGCCCGGGTGTCCTCGGCGCGCTCCATGCGAACCAGGGACGGATTCCAGGCCATGTCCTGTGATGTCTCGAGTTCACTGGAGTGCCAGCCGGGGGTCTCCTCCGGTGGATTCTCCATCAGACCCTCAAGCACGCCGACGTAGCGCTCCATGTAGGGGCGCACGAAACCGATGAGGGCACCGGTCTCGTAGCGCAGTTGGCGCAACACCGGATCGACGACCTTGATATTGGATCCGTGACCGTTGACGAAGATGATGCGATTGAAGCCGTGGTGGATGAGGCTGCGTGCCACATCGTTCATGACCGCCAGCAGCGTGGAACTTCGCAGGGTGATGGTCCCTCGCCCTTGGCCGGGGTCGTACATGTGCTGTGGTGAGTAGCCGGCCCAGATCGGGGGGGTGTGCAGCACTCCGATCGCCTCGGAGACACGAGCCGAGATCTCGATCGCCGTGATGGTGTCGGTGTACAGCGGTAGGTGCGGGCCGTGCTGCTCCGTGCTGGCCATCGGCACCAGGACCGTGTCTTTGACGTCGAGGTAGTTCTGAATGTCGACGTAGGAGAGATCGGCAAGGTTCCATGACACGAACTTGGACCGAAAATCATCATCGCCGCTAGTTAGGCGGGGAACCTTACGTCCCGGTGCGTAGTTGTGGCTCTCTAGCGAACTGCTCATGTCCTGATTGTCCCTTCTGATTGGTGTACGAGGTCGAGAAAATGCTGCCCCACACGCCGACCGAATTTGGGGTCATTGACGTGCAGTGGTTCATGAACAACGGTGATGTCCGGCCGAAGACGAGCGACGAACCTTTCAAGAAACGCCGCATCCGTCGCCGGATCGTAGAACTCTCCCCCCGGCACGTTGGGGATCGAGAATCCTTCGGTGGGGATGACTACCCTGATCGGACCCTTGGCGCCGTTGATGCGATCGGCGAGATCGTCCGCGATGGCCAACATGTCGTCGAGATTCGCTCGGACCAGAGCGAACTCCGGGTTGTGGTCGTACCTCGGGCGATCGGTCAGGTGTTCGGGGATCGAGTGCGGCGGGAAGACTGCGAACTCCACACACCCCGGCACCACCACCTGGGGCAGGCCACGTTCGCCCGCGCTACGCAACCGATCGTCTCCGCCCACGTGCACGCCACCCATGACGTTGCCGACGAGCTCGGACACCGTGAGGTCCACGACTCCCACGAAGTGACCTGCGTCGATCAGTTCTTCCATGGCCGGGCCGCCGACACCATTGGCGTGAAAGACCACGCCGTCCAAGCCGGCTTCCGCGAGCACCCCTCGCATCGCCATCGACGCGGTTGTTGTGTTGCCCAGCATGGTGATGGCGACCGCCGTCGAATGCTCAGGTGCTTCGAGGGCTGTTTGGCCGTGCTTGACCATTCCCGCCATCGCCGCTGCAGCGTTGTCGAAAACCGAGCAGGCGATGGCGTTCAGGCCGAGGATGTCGACGACCGTGTGCATCACGATCATGTCCGACGTTCCCACCAGCGGGTCGAAAAGATGTCGTCCCGATGCGATGGGTGACAACACCAACTTCGGGACTCCCAGCGGCAACTCCATCAGTGCCGCGGCAGACATCACAGCGCCTTCTGCACCCCCAAGACCGATGCCCCCGAGGACCAGCCCTTGCCGGTGCAGATCGGCAACCTTCGCCCGCACGAACGTCCGCATCTGGTCCACGGCCCGGCCGCGAGTGCCCGCCTGCTGCAGTTCCTCCAGCGTGGATCCACCGAACTCGGCCAAGTCCGCGTGCGAGACGTCCGGCTCGATGGACAGCGGCTCGCCCAGGATCCCTGTATCCATCACGAGCGTGGGAACCCCCAGGGCATGGAGCCGGGACCGGAGGTAGTCCACCTCCGGTCCCTTGGTGTCGAGCGTCCCGATGAGCAGGACGCTCGGCTCTCCTAACCCCATTCGACCAAGCCTGCGTGTCGGTGCCAGGGCCTAGTTGCTAATCAGTGGCAACAGGGCCTCGGAGTTCTTCATGACCAGCCAGTCGTAGAACTCCTCGGTGAGGGTGCTGCTCCCGTGATCGATGATGAACTGCAACTGTTCCGGGCTGATGTCCGTGAAGTCCGTCTCAAGTGCGTTCGGGTACTTGTTCGCGGGAGTGCGGTCGATCGGTGCCACGAACTCCGCCGTCAGGGCACCGTCGTACCCGATGCTGGCGAGGGTTTCGACGACCTTCTTCCAGTCGTAGTCACCCATGCCCGCCGGCCACCGATTGTTCTCGGCGACGTGGAAGTCCGTCAAGCGCCCCTTCGTCGAACGAATCGCCTCGTACAAGTCCTCTTCCTCGATGTTGATGTGGAAGGCATCCAGACACACGCCGCAGTTGGGGCCTGTCGCTTCCGCGAGAACCATGGCCTGCTCAGCTCGGTTGATGAAGTAGGTCTCGAACCTGTTGAGCGGCTCGATGGCGCACCGAACGCCGGCCGCTTCCGAATGCTCGTAGACCTCTTTCATGCCATCGACGGCCCACTGCCACTCTTCCTCGGGTGTCGCGTCGGGAACGATCTTGCCCACAGTGGCAGGAACGATTGTCATCTCGTAGCCATCGAGCTCCTTAACCATGGTGATGCAGTCCTTGACGTACTGCACCGTCGCCGCGCGCTGTGCCTCATCTGCCGCTGGCATGTTCCGCTCACCGAGCATCAAGGTGACGGATCCCCAGCAGGTCAACCCGTAGTGGTCGAGCAAGGCCTTGACCTCTTTGGAGTCGTAGATGTCAGGCTCGCCACTGATCTCAATACTCTTGTATCCGTACTTCGCGAGCCGTGCGATCGTCGTCTCGATCGGCTCCGCCCGCATCCAGTTGTGCATCGATAGGTGCATAGTTCACTCTCCCTTGTTCTTCACTTCGTCAATTCCCGCGCCTAATTCATCCGTCGAGGTGGCCCAAAGCCGAGTTTTCCGGGATTCAAGATTCCATCGGGATCCCAAGCCGCCTTCAACGACTTCAGCAGATCGAAAGCCTCCCCATGCGCTTCGCGCATGAATCGACCCAGCTTCACGCCGACGCCGTGGTGCTCGTTCAAGGTTCCGCCGTTCTCCAGCGAGGCCCGAACAGCCGCATCCCAGAGCCGGTCATGGAGTGCCATCGCTTCATCCGGATCGCTCGGAGCTTCATCGACGTAGAACCTGTCGTAAATCATCGACCCCCACGGGAACCAGTGGGAGAAGTGAGCGGTGTACGTGGCCCCGTACTCGGCGAAGCCTTCTTCGATGACTTTCTTCTTCGCCCAGTAGATGTCTTCGAGTCGATCGAAGCGGGCGCACGTATCGGTTGTGCCGAAGACCATCGGCGGGGCGGGCGCCTTCCCATGCGCGAACGGCTCGTACTTTCGGTCCCACCACAACTGCCCGAGTTCGGGTCCGTAGCTTGTCCCGCCGACCTCACCGCAGACCTGGGTGATCTGCTGGACCTCGTAGTCCACCAATGGACTCGGACCGTCGCACATGAGGACGAGCAGGACTCCCTCCACGTCGGCATCGATCCACGAGGCCAACTTCTGCGTGTCCTTCTCGTCGTACAGACGCACGACCGCCGGTCGGAGCCTGCCGACCATGATGCGCCGGCCCGCTTCGATTCCTTCGCTGATGGACGGGAAGCCGAAGGACAGGAATTCGCGACGCTCCGGAAGCGGCTCGAGCTGCATGGCCGCCTGGGTGATGATGCCGAGGGTGCCTTCCGATCCGACGAGAACTTGGACGAGGTCCGGACCGGATGCATGGTTGGGCGTAGGAAGCGTTTCGACCAGGCGGCCCGGTGGCAGCGCCGCCTGTACCTGCAACACCAGATCCTCGGCTTTGCCGTACTTGGTCGACAGCACCCCTGATCCGCGCGCGGCGAGGAAGCCGCCGAGGGTGGCTCCGAAGTGGAACGAGCCGGGATAGTGGGGCATCGTCAAACCGACGGCGTTCAGTTCCTCTTCCAGAGCCGGGCCGTCGATTCCGGCTTCCGCGGTGACGACGAGGCTCGTGTGGTCGATCTCCAGGATTCGGTTCATCCGGGTGAGGTCCAGAGCGATCCCCCCGTACGGGGCGAACGTTCCCCCCTGGGTTCCGGACCCTCCGCCCCGGGGGACCACCGGCATGCCGAAATCACTGGCGATGCGAACGCAGGCGGCGACTTCCTCCGCGTTTGCGGGGTGAACGGCGACATCGGCGGTGGGGTGGGGCAAGTTCTTGTAGCGCATGTACTGGCTCATCCACGACCAGTCATCGGCCTGGGCTTCGAGATCCTTCGGGTCGACCGACACGTGGTCCGGCCCGACGGCATCGGCCAGCTCTCGAGCGACGAGGCCGATCACATACCGACGGCGAATATCGCGTTCAGGGGCAGCGTCCAGGTTATCCACTACGTATCCTTATCTGTATACAGGTCGAGATACTAGAAGCCGGTACACTGATACACAAGCACTTTGGCCATATTCGCCGAGAGGAACGGGAGACCCGACATGTCCGATCCCTGGGGTCTCGAGGGCGCAACGGTGGCCATCACCGGGGCCTCGACGGGAATCGGAGCGGCCCTGACCGATGCCTTTCTCGACTCCGGCGCCATCGTCCTGGGCATCAGCCGCTCTCCGGACAAGCACCCCACAACATCGCCGAACTACCGAATCTACGCCGCAGATCTATCGGTCCGGTCCGAGACCGAGGCCTTGATCGACACACTCAAGGCCGACCACGAGCGAATCGATGTCCTCATCAACAACGCAGGACACGCGTTGCGGGCACCCTCGGTGGACTACCCGATGGACGACTGGGATCGACTGATCGAGCTCAACCTGACCGCACCTTTCCTTCTTTCCCGCGGTCTCGCGCCGCCGATGTTGCAACGGGGTGCGGGCAAGGTCATCTTCACGGCCTCCTTGTGGTCGTTCCTCGGCGGCCGCAGCGTGCCGGCCTACACCGTGACCAAGTCCGGGATAGCGGGAATGATTCGGGCTCTGTCCAACGAGTGGGCGCCCCAGGGGGTCCAGGTCAACGGCATCGCCCCCGGATACATCGATACTGATCTGACCCGACCGGCCATCAACGATCCCGAGATAGGGCCGGCGTTCCTTAGTCGCATCCCCGCTGGCCGCTGGGGAGAACCGCGGGACGTCGCCG
>PBTV01000001.1 GCA_002729215.1 Rubrivirga sp. | reverse complement strand
GCGACGGCACCATCGCCCCGCCCGGCCCGGACGCGCCCAACGCCCAGGGCCGCGACGTGCTACTCGTCGACGACGTGCTCTTCACCGGCCGCACGGCGCGCGCCGCGCTCGACGCCGTCTTGCAGTACGGCCGCCCCCGCACCATCCGGCTGGCCGTCCTCATCGACCGTGGCCACCGCGAGGTGCCGGTCCACCCTGACTTCGTGGGTCGCGTGGTCCCGACCAAGCACGCCGAGCGCGTGGTCGTAGACCCGGACGTGCCGGAGGTATACCTGGAGGAGTGAGGCCGGAGGCCACGGGGCCTCCTTGACGTTCTGCCTCCGAGCGCGATGCCCCGACGGATGAGCGCGGTCGGCCGGGCTGAAGAGGGGCGACACCCTCGTCTCAACGCAGCGGACGCCCCTACTATATGAGGTGCGCGACCCGCGTGTCCGCTCCCCCGCTAGCCGTCGCTGTCGGTATAGATGCGGACCTCCTGGCCCGGGTTGAGGAGGCCGCCCGGCCGCGGCTCCTGCCGGCGCACCCGGCCACTGTCGGCCCGAGGCGAGTCGACCCAGAGCTCGGCGTCGCGGATCGCGGCCCGCGCTTCGGGCACGTCCATCCCTACGAGGTCCGGCACCGTCACCTCGCGGCGTGTGTCGATGCCCGGGCTGATCCACAGCGTCACGCGCGTCCCGACCGGCACGCGGCTCTGCGCCTCGGGCTGCTGTCGGGTAACCGTGTTCTCATAAGGCGTCCGCACCGAGTCCGTCTCGACGCGCTCGACGACGAGCCCACGGTCGCCGATGTCCTCGCGAGCCTTCCCCTCCGACAGAGACACGACGGAGGGGACGACCGCCAGCTGCTTGGGACTCTCGTTGACGTAGTAATAGATGCGACGACCGGGCTTGACCGTCGTCCCTGCAGCGGGGCTCTGGTCCACCACCACGTCGGCCGCGACGTTGGGGTTGAACGGCTGGAGCTGCTCCTCCCAGTCGAGTCCCGCGAGAAGGAGCGCGTTCTGCGCCTCACCCGGAGACAGCTCGCGGACGTCGGGGACGGTGACGGCTGCGTCATGCCGGGTCCAGATTGGCATCACGGCCATATTGAACAGGAGAGCGAAAGCGACGAGGCCGGCGACGATCGCGCCGAGTCCGAGCCAGAAGGCGCGGTCGGTCAGCGTCGCGCGGAGACCCTTCGAGTCGGGGCGTGCCATGCGGTACAGGGGGTTAGGCCGCGCGGCGATCGCGCGGGCCGAAAGATAGCGGGGCGGCACCCCCGGTCAGCCTCACGCTCGCCTCACGTCGTCTCCTTCGCGTGTGCATGGACACCCCCCGGATCGGCCTGTATCATGGGCATCCGCAGCAGGGACGGCGTCGTCCGCGACACTCTCCGCTGCCTCGTTCTATACCGGATGACGGACCGCGATCGACAGCCGACGCGCACCGCAACGAAGGGTTTGTGAACCCGACCAAGCGGCTTGCCAAGGCCCCGCTCGCACCCGTACCATGGGCTCCCCTCGAAACGGGGGCTGGGGCTTCGCACTCGCCGACTCGTTCGGCGCTCGGATCGCAAGAGAAGAGAAAACGAAGCGCTTGACAGCCCACTGCGGATTCCGTAGTTTGGCAGGACGCCTCGGAGGCAAGGCTGGTTCGCCAGCGCCGCCTCCATCGGCACCGTTCCTTGAGAGATTGGAAGCATAGCGAGCCCTCGTCGGCCGCTCGACCACTGGCTACGCCAGCGGTCAGCGGACAGACGAGATAAGTCAAAACAGGACCTCTTTGGAGGTCCGCACAAAAGCTCAACAGCAGGCGATGTCCGAGAGGATATCGCAACTCGATCTTTCGAGTCGGTCTTCGGACTGATCGGAGGATCACTCGATCCCTGATATGGTCTTTGGACCAAGCAGGAGATCAGATTCTTCTACTACGGAGAGTTTGATCCTGGCTCAGGACGAACGCTGGCGGCGGGCTTAACACATGCAAGTCGAACGAGAAAGGGGCCTTCGGGCCCTGAGTAAAGTGGCGCACGGGTGAGTAACGCGTAGGCAATCTGCCCTCAGGCGGGGAATAACCACGGGAAACCGTGGCTAATACCACATAACGTCGGATGTCCGCATGGACGACCGATCAAAGGCTTCGGCCACCTGGGGATGAGCCTGCGTCGGATTAGCTAGTTGGTGGGGTAACGGCCCACCAAGGCGACGATCCGTAGCGGGTCTGAGAGGATGATCCGCCACACTGGCACTGAGACACGGGCCAGACTCCTACGGGAGGCAGCAGTGAGGAATATTGCGCAATGGAGGAAACTCTGACGCAGCCACGCCGCGTGCAGGAAGACACCCCTCAGGGGCGTAAACTGCTTTTATACGGGAAGAACACCTCCTTCTGGGAGGTCTGACGGTACCGTACGAATAAGGACCGGCTAACTCCGTGCCAGCAGCCGCGGTAATACGGAGGGTCCAAGCGTTGTCCGGAATCACTGGGTGTAAAGGGTGCGCAGGCGGGCGTGTAAGTCAGGGGTGAAAGCCACCGGCCTAACCGGTGAACTGCCCTTGATACTGCACGTCTTGAGTCCCGGAGAGGCTATCGGAATTCGTGGTGTAGCGGTGAAATGCGTAAATATCACGAGGAACACCTAATGCGTAGGCAGATAGCTGGACGGGTACTGACGCTCAGGCACGAAAGCGTGGGGAGCAAACAGGATTAGATACCCTGGTAGTCCACGCCGTAAACGATGGATGCTCGATGTTGCACCGCTTCAGGTGCAGTGTCCAAGCTAACGCGTTAAGCATCCCACCTGGGGAGTACGATCGCAAGGTTGAAACTCAAAGGAATTGACGGGGGCCCGCACAAGCGGTGGAGCATGTGGATTAATTCGATGCAACGCGAAGAACCTTACCCAGGCTCGAACGCTACCGGACAGGCCCTGAAAGGGGCCCTTCTTCGGACTGGTAGCGAGGTGCTGCATGGCTGTCGTCAGTTCGTGTCGTGAGATGTTGGGTTAAGTCCCGCAACGAACGCAACCCCTATCGCTAGTTACCAGCGGGTAATGCCGGGGACTCTAGCGAGACTGCCTGCGCAAGCAGTGAGGAAGGTGGGGACGACGTCAAGTCATCATGGCCCTTACGCCTGGGGCTTCACACGTGCTACAATGGCCGGTACAATGGGCAGCCACCTCGCGAGAGGGAGCGAATCCACAAAGCCGGTCTCAGTTCGGATCGGAGTCTGCAACTCGACTCCGTGAAGCTGGAATCGCTAGTAATCGCGTATCAGCAATGACGCGGTGAATACGTTCCCGGGCCTTGTACACACCGCCCGTCAAGCCATGGAAGTTGAGGGCGCCCGAAGTCCGTGACCCAACCTTAGGGAGGGAGCGGCCGAAGGTGAACTCAGTGACTGGGGCTAAGTCGTAACAAGGTAGCCGTACCGGAAGGTGCGGCTGGATTACCTCTCATAGAGCTCGACAGCTCCTCTAGCCGCAGCTTCGCGCTGGCGGTCGACATGGGCTCGCTATGCTTCTCTCTCTCAATCTCGGTGCCGTGAGGCATTCGGCGTCGATTCATGGTGGTGGCTCTCGGGCCTCCCTATGTTCGTCTCCCGGACGGTTCGCCGTCCACGAGGCCTCGGCCTCTGTTCTTTCAGACCGTTGTTGGTCCGCTCCCACCGGAGCGACCGTCCAGCCCACACCGATGGTGTGACGCGGGACTGTAGCTCAGGTGGTTAGAGCGCACGCCTGATAAGCGTGAGGTCGGAGGTTCAACTCCTCCCAGTCCCACCACTGGTTCGCTTTCGAGCTTCCAGTCACGCTTATCGGGGCCATAGCTCAGTTGGTAGAGCGCCTGCTTTGCAAGCAGGATGTCGGGGGTTCGATTCCCTCTGGCTCCACTTCCTGACGCCCGATCCTCTCAATGGGATCATGACCTTCGGGTCCGGGCGGCAGACTGGGTCTCTTGAGACCCGGACGGTTCCTTGACATATTGATAGCCGTAGCAAAATTGTATTAGGTCGAGTCGGCCTCCTTCGGGAAGCTGGCTCGTCTCGCTGAGAAAGATCATCGAGCGCTCTGGAGCTTCTCCAGATCGTACGTAGACTCATATGAGGTCGCATCAAGCGACTAAGAGCACACGGTGGATGCCTTGGCACAAGAAGGCGATGAAGGACGTGATAAGCTGCGATAAGCGACGGGGAGAGGCAAATACTCTGCGATCCGTCGATTTCCGAATGGGAAAACCCAGCAGGCTGAAGGCCTGTTACCTGCATCTGAAAACATAGGGTGTAGGGGCTAACCCGGGGAACTGAAACATCTAAGTACCCGGAGGAAGAGAAAACAATAGTGACTCCCTAAGTAGTGGCGAGCGAACGGGGATTAGCCCAAACCGGTGGCATTTCGGTGCCGCCGGGGTTGTAGGACCTGCATACGGCGATCCGTTAGAAGAAGTCGAAGTGGTCTGGAAAGCCACATCACAGAGGGTGATAATCCCGTAGGCGTATTTCGAGCGGCGTCGCAGTGTTCCTGAGTACCACGGGACCGGAGAAATCTTGTGGGAATCTGCCAGCACCATCTGGTAAGGCTAAGTACTCTCTTGTGACCGATAGTGCACTAGTACCGTGAGGGAAAGGTGAAAAGAACGCCTAGTAGGCGAGTGAAATAGTACCTGAAACCGTGTGCTTACAACCAGTCGGAGCCCGCTTGTCGGGTGACGGCGTGCCTTTTGCATAATGATCCTACGAGTTACTCTTCACTGGCAAGGTTAAGGTGTTCAGCACCGAAGCCGAAGCGAAAGCGAGTCTGAATAGGGCGTATAGTCAGTGGAGGTAGACGCGAAACCAGGTGAGCTACCCATGGCCAGGTTGAAGCGCGGGTAAGACCGCGTGGAGGACCGAACGGGTGTCTGTTGAAAAAGGCTCCGATGAGCTGTGGGTAGGGGTGAAAGGCCTATCAAACTTGGAAATAGCTCGTACTCCCCGAAATGTATTTAGGTACAGCGTCTCTCTAAAGTGTGCCGGAGGTAGAGCACTGATTGGACGCGGGCCCTTCACCGGGTACCAACTCCAGACAAACTCCGAATGCCGGACACATGTTCAGAGGCAGTGAGGGCGCGGGTGATAAGATCCGTGTCCGAGAGGGAAACAACCCAGATCGACAGCTAAGGCCCCCAAGTCCATGCTAAGTTGACCAAAGGAGGTCGGACTGCTTAGACAACTAGGATGTTGGCTTAGAAGCAGCCATTCATTTAAAGAGTGCGTAATAGCTCACTAGTCGAGCGGTCCGGCATCGAAAATGTATCGGGCATCAAGCATGGCGCCGAAGCTTCGGATTCTACTACGTAGAGTGGTAGGGGAGCATTCCATCAGCGCTGAAGCCGTCCTGTGAGGGATGGTGGAGCGGATGGAAGAGAAAATGTAGGAATGAGTAACGATAAGACAGGAGAGTAACCTGTCCGCCGTAAGCCTAAGGGTTCCTGTTCAACGTTAATCGGAACAGGGTTAGTCGGGACCTAAGCCGAGGCCGAGAGGCGTAGGCGATGGCAAACGGGTTAAATATTCCCGTACCACCCGAAATCGTTAACGTAAGGCGTGACGCAGTAGCGTAAGGTCCGCGACCCGACGGAATGGGTCGTTGAAGTGCGTAGGCTGGAGCGGTAGGCAAATCCGCTGCTCCATTAAGGCTAAAACACGAGAGTAGGGGGATCCGCAAGGTGAACCCATAGTGACCCCGAGCACACTGCCGAGAAAAGCGTCGTACGTTGATTAGGGTGCCCGTACCGTAAACCAACACAGGTAGGCGAGGAGAGTATCCTCAGGCGCTCGAGTGATGCGCGGTTAAGGAACTAGGCAAATTAGTCCCCTACGTTCGCAAGAAGGGACGCCACCCTTTGGGTGGCCGCAGTGAAAAGGCCCAACCGACTGTTTAGCAAAAACACAGCTCTCTGCCAAGTCGCAAGACGACGTATAGGGAGTGACACCTGCCCGGTGCTGGAAGGTTAAGGAAGGAGGTTAGCCCTCGTGGCGAAGCTTTCGACCGAAGCCCCAGTAAACGGCGGCCGTAACTATAACGGTCCTAAGGTAGCGAAATTCCTTGTCGGGTAAGTTCCGACCTGCACGAATGGTGCAACGAGTTGGGCACTGTCTCAACCGCGCGCTCGGTGAAATTGTGGTCCCGGTGAAGACGCCGGGTACCCGCAGCGGGACGGAAAGACCCCGTGCACCTTTACTACAGCTTAGCATTGACATTGGCCAAAACGTGTGTAGGATAGGCGGGAGGCTTTGAAGGGGCGTCGCTAGGCGTCCTGGAGCCACCCTTGAAATACCGCCCTCGTTTTGGTCGATGCCTAACCCACGGCCGTAATCCGGTCGGGGAACAGTGTTAGGTGGGTAGTTTGACTGGGGCGGTCGCCTCCCAAAATGTAACGGAGGCTCCCAAAGGTGCCCTCAGCACGGTCGGTAATCGTGCGTAGAGTGTAAAAGCACAAGGGCGCTTGACTGCGAGACATACAGGTCGAGCAGGTACGAAAGTAGGGTTTAGTGATCCGGCGGTTCCTCATGGATGGGCCGTCGCTCAAAGGATAAAAGGTACGCCGGGGATAACAGGCTTATCTCCCCCAAGAGTTCACATCGACGGGGAGGTTTGGCACCTCGATGTCGGCTCATCGCATCCTGGGGCTGAAGAAGGTCCCAAGGGTTGGGCTGTTCGCCCATTAAAGCGGTACGCGAGCTGGGTTCAGAACGTCGTGAGACAGTTCGGTCCCTATCTGCTGCGGGCGTTGGAGAATTGAGTGGAGCTGTCTTTAGTACGAGAGGACCGAGACGGACTGACCTCTAGTGTACCAGTTGTGTCGCCAGATGCATTGCTGGGTAGCTACGTCGGGAAGGGATAAGCGCTGAAAGCATCTAAGCACGAAGCCCACCACAAGATGAGTTCTCCCTTATAGGTCGTTCGAGATGAGGACGTTGATAGGCACTAGGTATACGCACAGCAATGTGTTCAGCCGAGGTGTACTAATTACCTATGTGAGCTTGAAGCACTCCGCCTCATACGTGTGTACGTATCGTGAGGAGAAGTTCAAGACGCTCGATGGTTGTTTGAATGAGAGGCCTGGGTTCGCCTGGGCCGCCTGATACAATTTTGCTACGGCTATCCATATGTCGCTGACTTCTTGGTGACTATAGCGCGGGGGATCCACCTCTTCCCATTCCGAACAGAGACGTTAAGCCCCGCTGCGCCGATGGTACTGCCTTTAGGTGGGAGAGTAGGTCGTCGCCAAGTTCTTTTTGAGCCCCGTCACTCGTTGAGTGGCGGGGCTCTTTTTTTGGACCTGTTTGTGGGTCGCCTCTTTGGATGGGGGCCCTCATAGGACCTTGGGTGAGGGGGCAGCCCCAGGTCAGCTCAGATGCCGAACTGCATCTGTGAGTACGGTCGCCTGGATCTCGTCCACGGGTGCGCGGCCATCGAGCGTACAGACTCTCGCCTGCTCCTCGGCCGCGATTCGGAGGTAGGCAGTGCGAATGCGCTCGAAATAGTCCTGTCCCTCCCGCTCCATTCGGTCACTGGCACGATCTCCGCGGCGCGCTTCTGCTGTCTCTAGGTCGACATCCACGAAGTAGGTCCGAGCAGGAAGCGTATCGAACGTCGCGAAGCGATGGAGAGCGGCCAGCCAGTCGGGGTTGGCGAGTCCGCGTCCCGCGCCCTGGTAGGCAGTCGCAGAGTCGTGGAACCGGTCGGCGATGACGACGGCGCCGCGAGCGAGGGCAGGCCGGACGACGGCTGAGACGAGTTGGGCACGAGCGGCGGAGAAGAGCAGGAGCTCCGCGCGGCCGTTTATGTCCGCCTCGGGATTGAGGAGCAGGGCACGGATCCGCTCGCCGAGCTCCGTGCCGCCTGGCTCTCGTACCTCCACCACGTCGAGGCCCCGCTGGCGCAGGGCGTCCGCGAGGAGTCGGGCCTGTGTGCTCTTGCCCGAGCCATCGATCCCTTCGAAGCTGAAAAACATGGCGATACGGAGGAGTGGGGCCCGCAGGAGACCGGAGGAACATCCGGTGAGGGCGTCGTAAGAGGGCGACAAAGACGGCGCGCGGCCTGCCGGCGCTCGTTGCTTTGCCCTCTGGGGCCGACTATACTAGCGTACGCGCGGCGGGAGCTTGGGCCGCGGGTCCCCCACTTGACAAGAGCCTCGCGCTCGACCCCGAATGTTCGATTTCGAGTTCGACGACTTCGGCGACGACCGGTCGGACGACCTCATCGAGGCGTACGAAGCTCACCTCAACGAGGGAGGGCCCGGCTTCTTCGACACCGACGACCTCGAGTACATCGCCACGACGTACTTCGAGACCGGGCGGATGGACGAGGCGCTGGCGGTGGTGGACGTCCAGATCGAGCGCACACCTGGATCCTCGGACCCGTGGATGCGCCGGGGCGTGCTCCTCAACCACCTGGACCGCCAGGACGAAGCGCTGGACGCGTACGACGAGGCGCTGGCTCTCAACCCCGTCGATGCCGAGACGCTCGTCAACCGAGGGATCACGCTGGACACGCTGGGCCGTCCCGAGGAGGCCGTCGAGGACTTCGAGCGGGCGCTGATGTTCGACCCGCTCGCGTCGGACGCTCTGTTCAACAAGGCCATCGCGCTCGAGAAGCTGGACCTCTTCGAGGAGGCAGCGTCCGCGCTGGAGAGCTGCGCGGACGTCGACCCCGACCACCCGGAGGTCTGGTACGAGCTCGGCTTCTGCTACGACCAACTCGACCGGCTTGAGGACAGTGTCTCGGCCTACGACCGCCAGATCGATGTCGACCCATACGCCCAGAACGCGTGGTACAACCGGGGCATCGTCCTGAACCGCTTGGGCCGCACCGAGGAGGCCGTGGCCAGCTACGACTTCGCCGTCGCCATCGACGACGGTTTCACGTCGGCGTGGTACAACCGGGGCAATGCACTGGCGGGGGCCGGCGACGCACAGGGCGCGGCCGACAGCTACCTCAAGGTGCTGGAGCACGAGGACGGCGACGCGGCCACGTTCTACAACCTCGGCCTCGCCTACGACGACCTCGGCGACTCCCCCCCCGCCGTCGAGTACTTCCGCCGCGCCGTCGCCGACGACGCCGAGTACGCGGACGCGTGGTACGGCATGGGCTGCGCGCTCGACGGGCAGAGCCTGTACAACGAGGCGCTGGTCGCCTTCGCCCGCGCGATCGCGCTGGCGCCGGAGGAGAGCGAGTACTGGCACGCCCGCGCCGACACCGAGTACAACGCGGGCCGCCTCGGGGAAGCGCTGCGCGCGTACACGCACGTCGTCCGCCTCGACCCGACCAACAAGGACGCGTGGCTCGACCTCGCCGAAACTCGGATGGAGGCCGGCTTGCGCGACGAGGCGCTCGACGCCTTCTCCCAGGTGGTCCTCCTCGACCCCGACTCGTCCGAGGCGCACCTCCGGCAGGCGTGGGCGCTGGCCTCGATCGGGCAGCGCGAGAGCGCGATTCGCTCGTTCCGCCGCGCCGCCGAGCTGGACCCGTAGCGCGCCGACGAGATCCGCCGGACCTACCCCGACCTGATGGGCGGCGACGCTCGTTCGACGGGCCTCTCGCGCGGCGACGACCGAGGCTAGGTGGCCGAGTCGGCCTCCGGCGGAGCGATCACGAGCCGGACCCGGCTGACGGTGCTGTTGGGCGACCCCGTCGAGCACTCGCTGTCGCCCGTCATCCACAACGCCGCGTTTCGGGCGCAGGGCATCGACGCCGTCTACCTCGCCTGCGCCGTTCGCGCCGGGCATCTGGCGGCGGCGGTCGACGGGCTGTCGGCGTTGGGCGCGCTCGGCGCGAACGTGACGATCCCCCACAAGCAGGCCGTCCTCGCGCTGGCCGACGACGCGACGCCCACGGCGCTGGCGCTCGGCGCCGCCAACACACTCGTCCGCACCGAGGCCGGCTGGCGGGGGCGTCGGTCGTGGTGCTGGGTGCCGGGGGCGCGGCCCGGGCGGTCGTGTACGCAGGGCTGACGGAACTGGGCGCCCGCGTCACCGTGGCGGCGCGGCGAGCGGAGCAGGGGGAGGCGCTCGCCGCGGACCTCCGCGCCGTCGGGCCGGTGGAGGTGGTGGGGCTCGGCGACACCGATGCGATTCGAGAGGCTGCACTCATCGTCAACGCAACGCCGCTCGGGATGGGCGACGGGCGGATGCCAGTCGACGCGGCCGCGCTGCACGCCGGGCACATCGTCTACGATCTCGTGTACCGCCCGGCCGTGACGCCCCTTCTCGCCGCCGCCGCCGCCTGCGGGGCGACGCCCATCGGTGGGCTCCCGATGCTGCTCGGCCAAGCCGCCGCCTCGTACCGCCAGTGGACCGGGCGCGACTTCCCCCTCGACACGACACGCCGCGCCGCGCTCGCCGCGCTCGGTCGGTGACCGGCGGG
>PBTV01000045.1 GCA_002729215.1 Rubrivirga sp. | reverse complement strand
CGCTGCGTGAACGCAAGCCCGAGGTCCACGTTTGCATGCTTGGGCAGATCCTCCAGCAGCTCTGCAGCGGTGGCTTCGACCATCGGTTCGTAACTCTTGACCGCCTTGTTCAGGAATCGCGGCGCGAGGACTTTGCGCAGTACGTCGTGCCGGGGTGGATCGAGTTCTTGGATGCTTCCCGGTCCGAAGAACTTCACGTACGTTCCAAGCTCGACGCCCTCGGCGCTAGAGAACGCTTCCCAGTTACGCAGACCTTCTTGCACGTCGGTGTACCGCGAGAGCGCCCAGACGTCGTGCTCGGCGACGTAATACAGCGGGTGATGCTCACGCAGTTGCTGGTAGATCGGGTAGGGATCGAGGTGAGCCTCAGGTGACACCGGGTCGTAGATGACTGGGCTGCTTGAGATGGGGCTGCTTGACCCTGCTTCGCCGTGGGACTGCATGGACAAAAAGTACCGACGACGAGGTAGTCAGGGGGAGACGACTGCGATAATTGTGTCGGTGAACGCGCGGGGGTCGGCAAAGTCGGACACGACCGCGTCCGGTCGATGCTCCTGGAGCGCAGTCGCATCGAAGATTCCGGTAGTTGTCGCGATGACGGGAATCCCCGATGCGTGGGCGGCCAGGATGTCCAGTGGCGTGTCTCCGACGATGACCGGCTGGAGCCCCTTCTGCACCGACAACTGCTCCGCGGCGGCGGCAACGAGTTCCATACGGGTGGAGTGCACGTCACCGTAGAACCCGGAATTGAAGTCGATGTGATCGGCGAGGTGCGCGGTGGTCACTTTGAGGCGAGCACGCTCGGGGGTGTTGCCGGTGAGAACCGATTGTGAGGCGCCGGAATGGGCGAGGTGAGAGAGCAGATCTGCGGCGCCGTCGGTGGCGGTGGAGGGAGATGTTCGCATGTCTTCCGCGGTCACCTCGTCGATGACGCGAAGCGCGCTTGCGAGTTCGTCGTCGCTGGGTAGATGGTCGGCGAACAACTCGATAATGATCTGCCGGTCGGTCTTTCCGACGCCCGCGGGGAGACGGTCGACGGGATGACCGAGAACGCTGCCGACGGCGTGCGCGTGCCGGTCGCGGGTAGCGGGGGCGTGAGTGACGAGGGTGCCGTCGATGTCCCACAGAATGAGAACGTCGGCGAGGTGACTCACGCGAGCACGGTAGTCACTCGCAGAAACCGCCATCGCAGCACGGCTGGATGTAGTAGCAGGACGGGCAGAAGTCTTTCCCTCCACGACGCTCCAGGTCAGACGCCTCACAGGCAGGGCAGGGCCCGGGATTTCCCATCACAGGGTTGAGCATTCCGAACTTCTTTCCGGGATCACGGCAACCACGACTGAACTCGCGTGTCGATGAACGGATCGACGACGCGGGGAGCCTTACTTCGGTACGCGCACGGGGGCGGACAACGGGGACGGAATGGATGCTCCGTACTCGGTGATGGCCTCGACGCGGAACCGGTGCTTGCCGGGCGGGCGCTTCACTCGGCATTCCAGGGGCGAGGTTGCCGGATCGATACGACACACGACCTTCCCCTTCGGCGTTGTCACGTGATAGCTGGTGACGGCGGGGTAGTCCACGGCAGAGAAGCGAATACGAACCGGCTTCTTCTTCGACGATGCTTTGAGTACCTTCGCGGTCGGCGCCTCTGGCCACAGCATCTCGGCGGTGGGCACGAGGTTGGCGTCCCCTTCGCCCTGGGCGTTGTAGCCGCGGACGGTCATTCCGTCGACGCCGCCTGCACCCGTGGGGAAGGAACACGTGGTGTCGGCCGTCGAACACAGCAGAGCCCCGGAGGTGTCGAGGACGTCGTAGGCGACGACCGCGTCGAGGGAGTCGGCGGGAGCGTCCCACCAGACCGTCGTGGTTCCTTCAACCCTCGAGGACTGGACGTTCTGCGGTCGGCTCGGAATCAAGGGAAGTCCGGCGGTCGCCAGGGCGGCGTTGGCAAGCGTTCGGTAACTCATGCCGGTGAACCCGATCACCCCGGCGCCGGGGAGTCCGTTGCAGGAGCCGCCGGCGATATTTCCGAGAAGCAGGGGAGCGTTGTTCTCGATGACGAAGCGTGGACCGCCACTGTCGCCTGAGCACGCGTCGATCCCCGACTGCTTCGAGGACAAGATCGCCAAACCCTCGGAATTCCGGAAGTCATCAAGCACACGCAGTAGCGGCAACGCCGCTCCGCGCGGAATATCGGTGGTAGGGCTGGCGGGTGACGGAAAGCCGTACCCCAGCGCGGACACGGGGGTTCGGTCGTTCAACCAGCGCCCGAGCTCGGCTGTTGTCGCGAGGCGAGAGAAGGTGACGTCGCCCACGCCTTGATCGAGAACCACGAACGCGATGTCGTCGCCGGGAACATCGGTGCCGCGCAGTTGAAAGTCATCCGTGACGAACGTCTGCACCACGCGGGCCGGTGTGGCGCCTTCAACGCCGCCGCTGGTGATCCGGAACGCCGTTCCCGGGTTGACGACGAAGAACGATGAAGGATCGATGGGCCCACCGGTCGTTTCATCGATGACACAGTGCGCGGCGGTCAACAGCACGGTTGGCTTCCACACACCGGCGCTGCAGACCCCGTAGGAGTTACCGCGCACGGAGATCAACGCGGTGACGAACGGAGTGCCGGAGGCGTCACCGGCGGCCATCAGACGCGGCTGGCGTTCTCCTACGGTGGTACTCGAATTAGTGCTGGGCGAGGTGGCGCTTCCGGCGGCGGTACTAGCCGAGGTGGCGCTTGCGGAGGTAGCGACAGGTATCGCGGCGAGCCAGAAGGCTGTGATGGCGGCGATGAACGCAATCGCACGCGAGCGAGTGCGAGGCCGGGCAGCTCGACCCGGGGTAGGTAGAGGTGTCGCGGTGCGGGCTAGCGGCACGTGCAGCGCTGTGACTCGGGCACGTGCGCCAGCGCTTCTTCGATGTGGTCGCCGCAACCGGTCCAGGTGACCTTGCCGCACTGGCTGCAGGGGGCGGGACTGCACACGGCGTTCTCCTCTGTGGGAACTGAGCGAGGTGGTCTTTCCTCCACCAGAGTACCCCGGGGGGTATAAATTCGACAACCCGGGCCTCCCTCGGTGTGGTTGGGTGCCATGCGTGAGCACGTGGGTGACAGAAACCGCCTACGCCGTCCTGTTCTTCATGGCTTTGACGTTTGTCTTCGTCGTTCCGTTCATTTCGCACCAAGTTTCCCGGTTTGGCTGGTTCCGGGGATGGCCGGCCGTCGTCTCCGCAGCGATGGTCCTCTACGGCTGTGCCCTGGTGGCCTTCACACTGTTTCCCCTCCCCGATTTCGCTGGTGACTACTGCGATGCGCACGCGGATGTGAATCATTGGCAACTCATCCCACTCCAGTCGTTCATAGACCTTACGGAATACGCCGCGAGCAACGGGCTGTTGGCCACTCTCACCTCCAACGTGCTGCTCCAAGTGGTGATGAACGTCGCCTTTTTCGTTCCCTTGGGGTTCTTTCTCGCCTACCGGGGCCGTCGTTCACTCGGCGCGACTGCCCTCATCGGATTGGTGATTTCCCTGGCGATCGAGTTGACCCAGGGAACGGGCTTGTGGGGCTTGGCGCCCTGCCCCTATCGACTCGCCGACGTCGACGATCTGCTGACCAACACCACGGGAGCGTTGCTCGGCTGGCTGATCGGTAGAGCGGGAATCCGGCTCCTACCCGACCCGACGCCGGTCAAGCGGTCAGACGTCGATCCTCCGGGGCCAACTCGACAAACCGTCGGATTCTTCCTGGACATTTACACGTACCTGCTTTTCGACGTCGTCATCATCATCACCCTGGGCTTGCTTGGCTTTGATCTGCTCGAGCAGCCAGGCTGGCCGATAGTGCTGCCCGCCACTGTGTCCTTGGTGATGTTCGTCCTCATCCCCCGGCTACGACGTGATCGCGCCGGACCAGGAATTGCCGGCGTCCACCTCGCCGTCGTGCACGACAACAAAGCATCCACGCCAGCAGCTCTGACCGCGCTTGTGGTGCGGTGGTTGATCGTGTGGCTCCCCGCGGCCGTCGTCGGCGTGTGGTGGCTGGCGGCATGCCTCGCCGTCGACGGTCTGACCACCTGGCGCTCTTCCGACCATCGACCACTCACCCTGCGGTTGACACGAACACGACAGGTCACCCTCGAGTCACTACCCGGCGCGAACCGGAGTGAGACCCGCGAACCAACGCCCTAGCGTTACCCCGTGTCCGCCGACAGCGTTGTCCTCGCATGCCGCGCCATGCACACCGCCGGTGGACCCCTGCCGCTCGCCGAGCTCGCCGGTCACGCCGGCTGCAGCGTGCGCCAGCTCCAACGCGACTTCGACAACACCCTCGGAGTCTCCCCCCGCGAATACGGCGCCAGTGTGCGTGCGATGAACGCCCGCCACACCCTGCGCACATCACCGTCGGTCACGGACGCGATCTACCACGCCGGCTATGGATCTGTGCGCGCCTTCTACGAGCAAGCCTCCGCACGCTTGGGCATGACACCGTCGGACTTCGCCGCCGGAGCACCCCAGCACCTCCTCGTGTGGTCGACGAGCGATTCGACCGTAGGAAAACTGACCTGTGTCGCCGGCCCCCGCGGTATCTGCCTGCTCCTGCACAACACCCCCGCAGCAGACGACGAGCGACGCATCCGCGACGAGTTCCCGCACGCGATCTGTGAGCGCGACGACGACGCGATGCGCGACGTTATGCACGCCCTGCGCCTCATCGCCGAAGGGAAGACAGCACCGGAGTTGCCGATCGACGTCACTGGCACCGCGTTCCAAGCGCGCGTCTGGGCTGCGCTCCGCGAGATCCCCTACGGAGAGGTCCGCACCTACGCCGACATCGCGCAAGAAGTCGGAAAACCAGGAGCCATCCGCGCGGTGGGAAGCGCCTGCGGAGCCAACCGGGTACCCCTGTCCATTCCGTGCCACCGAGTCATCCGCACCGACGGCAGCCTCGGAGGATTCGGCTGGGGCCTCGAAGTCAAGGAAGACCTCCTTGAACGTGAAGGATCACTGCAACCAACAATTCCGATCGCGTGACCGCGAGCCAGCGCTGGTTACCGTTCTATCTGATTCTCGCCCTCATATGGGGCTGCTCGTTCCTGTTCATTGAAGTCGGCCTCGAGTCGTTCACCCCGGCAGGTGTCGCATTCACACGCATCGCCTTCGGAGCAATAGCACTGATCATCATCAGCCTGGTCACCCGAACACCGATCCTTCCGCGATGGTCATGGAAGCACGTGTTCGTTGCCTCGATGCTGTGGGCGTCGATTCCGTGGATGCTGTTCAGTTTCGCTCAGCAGTACGTCACCAGTGCGCTGGCCGGAATCATCAACGGCACCACTCCACTAATGACCCTCGTCGCCATCATGATCGCCTTCCGCGAGGAGAAGCCGACCAAACAGCGAATCGTCGGACTCTTGATCGGGTTCGTCGCCATGGTGATCGTCGTCGGAGTCTGGAATCTGGTGCAGTCAGAGGAGAGCAGCAGCCTGATCGGTATTGGGGCGCTACTGCTTGCCGTCTGCTGCTACGGAACCGCGTTCCCGTTCGCGCGGCGCTATCTCTCTGGAACGCGCGAGAACGCGGCCCCGAATCCGATTGCTCTCGCCACCGGCTTAATGGTCGGTGGCCTCATCGTCACTGGACCGGTTGTCGCGGTCACCGGACTCACACGCGAAGGTTCGGTGAGTGGCCAGTCACTTTGGTCACTCGTCGCACTCGGTGCTTTAGGCAGCGGGATCGCGTACGTGTTGAACTTCATCGTCGTGCAGCGAAGCGACGCGACCACGGCCAGCACCGTGACCTACCTGACCCCACTGGTGGCGATCATCGTCGGTGCGCTCGTGCTCGGGGAGCGCATCACCTGGAACGAACCACTCGGAGGCGTGCTCGTCGTCGTCGGCGTCGCCATCGCCCAAGGGGTCCTAGTGCGGAGCCCACCCGCGCGAGCGAGATAGAGGGTTTCCGTAGACAATCGAGGGGCGATGAAAACCGATGTTCTTGTTGTAGGAGCCGGCCCCGCAGGGTCCGCGGCGGCCGCGTGGGCTGCTCGGGCCGGGCTCGACGTCACCCTCGTCGATGCGGAGACTTTCCCCCGGGACAAGCCGTGCGGTGACGGGCTCACCCCCCGCGCGATCGCCGAACTCGACGCCCTCGGTGCCTCGCAGTGGATCACCACCCGCGCCCGCAACGCAGGCCTACGCGCCGCAGGTTTCGGCCAGACCCTCTACCTGCCGTGGCCCGGTGGCTCCCTACCGAACTACGGCTCGGCCGCGCCGAGACTGCAGCTCGACGACGCCATCCGCAAAGTCGCCCTCGAAGCCGGCGTGACACCCGTCGAAGGCTTGCGGGCCACCGATGTCGATCACGACGAGCGTGGTCGAGTCGCCGCTGTCGTGTTCACCGACGCAGAGAAGAACACCACGCGAATTCACTGCAACCGGTTGATCGTCGCCGACGGTGTGCGCAGTCAACTGGGGCGAGTGCTCGGCCGCGAATGGCACCGCAGCACGGCCTACGGTGTCGCCGCCCGCGCGTACATCTCCTCCGGCCGCAGCGACGACCCCTGGATCTCCAGCCACCTGGAACTTCGCGGCACCCAGAACGAACTTCTCAGCGGGTACGGCTGGATTTTCCCGCTGGGTGACGGCGACGTGAATATCGGCGTAGGCACCCTCGCGACCGACAAGCACCCGGCCGAGGTCAACCTCCGTCAACTCACCAATCACTACACCGACCAGCAGCGCGAGGACTGGGAACTCGACGGCGAACTACGCGCGACATGGTCGGCGATGCTGCCGATGGGCGGAGCAGTTAGTGGTGTTGCCGGGCCCAACTGGATGCTCGTAGGCGACGCCGCCGGGTGCGTGAACCCCCTCAACGGCGAAGGCATTGATTACGGGCTCGAGACCGGCCACCTCGCCGCGCAACTTCTGACGGACCCGTCGACGACGGATTTCTCGACCGTCTGGCCAACGATCTTGCGCGAGAAGTACGGGCTCGCGTTCTCCATCGCTCGTCGTCTTGCTGGGCTGCTGACCGTTCCCGGCTTCCTCACCACATTCGGACCGGTGGGTATGCGTTCGCAGTTCCTCATGACGATCGCGCTACGCGTTATGGGCAACCTCATTGCCGAAGAGGACAAGGACTCAATCGCACGCATCTGGCGCACCGCTGGCCGAGCGTCGATCAAGTTCGACGACCGGCCACCCTTTTCGTAGTACTTATCAGATCTGATAAAATAGACTTATGAGTCAGTCAATGGATCGAGTTCTGCGTTCGGCAGCCCGCCTCCAGGAACTTGTCCCCGACGCCGTCCTCGTCGGTGGCTCCGCTGCCGCCCTCTACGCGCACCATCGTGAATCCTTTGATCACGACCACGTCTTGACCGACCTGGCCGACCGCTATGAGCAAGTCCTCGACGCTGTTGAAGCGTCAGACGGCTGGGCCACATCGGTCCGAGCATCCAAGCCACCCATGACCATTCTGGGCTCGTTGGACGGAGTGGAGGCAGGCCTCCGACAGTTGCGACGCTCGAAACCGCTCGAGACCACAGAGTTCGAGATTGATGTCGACACCCGCGTGGTTGTTCCCACTGTCGAGGAGATGTTGCGCGTGAAGGCCTACCTGGTTGTTCAGCGCAACTATGTGCGTGACTATCTCGACGTAGTGGGTCTTGCGGATGTAGTCGGAACCGAGCAAGCCGTATCCGTGCTTGGGAAGATCGATGACCACTACACGGATCGATCCGCGGAATCGGGCTCGGTACTCACCTCCTTGGTTACCCAACTTGCCGATCCCAGGCCGCGCGATACCGATGTCATCGACGAGTTGCCTGAGTACAAGGGTCTCGATCCTCAATGGCACGAATGGTCGGCGGTGGTGTCGCGATGCCAGGCACTGTCCCTTGCGCTAGCAGGAGCACAGTGATGGCGCTGAACTTTCGTAACGTCAACGCTTCACCTAGCGATCCCGTTGCCACCTGGCCGTACGAGGCGTTGGTAACGGGGATTGAGCAGGGGCTGGTCCCAGATTGGCGCCCAGTATTCGACGAGTTGAAGGCCGATCCCTGGGGTCCGGTGTCCCGGAAGATCCAGCGGTACCTGGAGTACGCCCCGCGCGATGGCGTCAGGGTCCTGTTTCGGCTTGCTATCGATAGAGCACGGGACAACGCCGAGGCTCGCGAGCGTGCGCTGGTTGCAGATCGTGTTCGCGGAGCGATTAAGGCCTCCGGCTTGACCGCGGGGCAGTTCGCCGAGCGCGTCGGTACGTCTGCCTCAAGACTGAGCACGTACGCGCGCGGGACGGTGACTCCGTCGGCCCACATGCTGGTCCGCATCCTCGATACACCGGGACTACTCGAACGCTGGCGCAATGTCCCGGTCGTCGACGGTGATGCACGTCGCACCGATGTGGACGCATCACTTGATCCAGGCGTCTGACGGCAAGACGCCTCGAGTGCCGGAACTGCTATGCGTGGGTTCCTATCGCGGCTGAGCAATGATCGCGGCGAGGCCAACGATCACACCGTTGACGGAGCCGACGATCGTGACCACGGTGAACCAGATCGCGTAATCGATCCTGCCCATCGGTGGTGCTGATGGCTCACCCGATCCGCCGAGTCCGAAGAGCGCTGCGAGTACGAATCCGACGAGGGCTCCCAGCGTCGTCGTTCGCCACAGAACCGACCACACACCGGATCGCTCACGCACCCGCCACAGCCACGGAAACGCAAAGCCGATAGCAACACAAATAGCGAGGAGCCCGACGACGATCCACCCAAACCCGAGCGGGGGAGGTTTATCGGTTCCCACCAGCATCACGAGAAGCCACAGTGCGAAGAACCCGCCAGCGATCCACCAGGCACGCGCGGGAGGGACGTTCCTCAGAACTCCCAGTCCTCACTGAGGACGTCCTCTTGCATGCTCATCCGCAACGGGACGGTGCGCAGCACAGCTGGCGGTGACGCCAAAAGGGGCGGCATCGACTGCATGAGCGATTGGAATCCGTTCGAAGCCCGGTGTTCGTTCTCTGCGTCCTCGTCTTTGAAGATCTCGTACAACCACACGATCGTTTCGTCGTCAGGATCCAAGCTCACAACAAACAGCTCCGTTCCGGGTTCTTCACCCAGTCCATCGGCATAGGAGTTCAGCACATCCAGAAGCGCTGGACGCATGCCCCCGTTGCAGGTGAGCCGCACCATCAGGGAGCGGCGCCCAGGCAGCAGCACGCTGCGGGGTGCGAAAACCTCTTCCGCTTCAGCCATGACTCACGCAGCTTCGTAGTTCGCGACGTACCAGTCGTAGGTGGAGGCAACACCATCTCTGAGCTTGATCGTGGGATGCCATCCAAGCGCGTTAATCCGCGAAGTGTCGAGCAACTTGCGCGGCATTCCGTCGGGCTTGGAGGTGTCCCACTCGATTTCGCCGTCGAAGCCAACGACGGACGCAACGGTTTCAGCAAGCCCCTT
>PBTV01000044.1 GCA_002729215.1 Rubrivirga sp. | reverse complement strand
TTCGAGACCTCGACTCGGCAGCTACCTCCCACCGGGGCGACAGAATCTTCAATCGGGGCATCACGGCTGCCGCGTTCACGGCCCTTCTCGTTCTCGCCGCCTCAAAGATCATCCTTCAGGAAGATCAGCCCGTTGTTGGTTGGCCCGTCCTCGGAACCGGGCACCTGCTCGTATGTGACGACCCCGCGGATCCCCTGCCCCTGTCGGTAGCCCAATATTCCCTGCGCCTTGCGGGCCAGGGTGCTCTGGAGACGTACGGCCTGACGCCGCTTCCCGAGCCCGTAAGGATTAAAACGTTCGAGCCATTGAAGGTCACCGTTGCTGGAGAGAACTAGGCGAGCGTGCTTTTCCGCTGTAGTGCGATGAGCGTCGTGGCGAGCTACGTGTGTGAAGAGCGGTAGCGCTCCCACGATCGATGGATCTCGATCTCCGCGTCTGAGCGCCCGACCCAGGTAGCGCCTTCTACTGACTTACCCGGCTCGAGGTCTTTGTACACCTCGAAGAAGTGCTGAATCTCCAGTCGATCGAATTCGGCAACGTGATGGATATCGCGCACGTGCTCCATTCGCGGATCACCGGCAGGGACGCACAAGACCTTGTCGTCTCCTCCTGCTTCATCGGTCATTCGAAACATCCCGACGGCTCGACAGCGGATCAAAACACCGGGGAAAGTTGGTTCCTGGACCAGGACGAGGGCATCGAGTGGATCTCCATCCAGGCCGAGCGTGTCGTCGATGTAGCCGTAGTCGTGGGGGTACCGAGTGGACGTGAATAGCATCCGATCCAGCCGAATCCGGCCAGTCTCGTGATCCATCTCGTACTTGTTCCTACTGCCCGCGGGGATTTCGATCGTCACATCGAAGTCAAGGGGTTCCACTGCCACCCCTTTCGTGGGAGACGATGCCGGTCGAGGGTTGATGACCTCTGCGTAGGGTAGTAGCAAACACGGAAGGGTCGAATCGTGCAGCCAGCAAGAACGGGGTCACGAAGCCTCGCTGCGGTGCTCGTTCCCGTTGCGGTCCTCTCGCTCGTACTCCCGCTAGCGCTGCCTGCGGAGGCGGCCGACAGTCTGCCGTCACCGTCACCGTCGCCGCCGTCGTCGTCTACTCCGTGGTCCGCCGTATCGGCAGATGGGGGCGCAGTTCCTACGCCGAGCGCGGTACGTGCCCGGATCGACGATCTAGCCCAGCAGAAATCATTGAAGCGATCAGGCGTCGTGGTCGTCGACCCGGGAAGCGATCAAGTTCTTTACGGCAAGCAGGTATCCCGGGCCCTCATTCCAGCATCGGTCACCAAGATCCTGACGGCCGCCGCGGCCGTGGAAGTCCTCGGGGTGAGCACGCGCCTTGCGACCAGAACATTCGAACAAGCCAACGTGGTGTATCTGATCGGTGGTGGAGACGCCACGCTCCCTCGATCGCTTGCATCAGATGCGCAGCCAAACGGTCCGGCTTCCCTGAGGCGCCTGGCCCGGAGCACCGCCACGGCTCTTGGGGGAACCACCAAAGTCGATGTCGTCTTCGATGACTCCTTGTTCACCGGGCGTCCACTCGGACCCGGCTGGGCGAAGAGATTTCCGAATGCAGGAGTGGCCGCTCCCGTGTCGGCACTGATGATCGATCAAGGTCGAAAGTCCCGATCGAGTCGCGCCCGCGTCGCCGATCCTGCCAAGCGCGCGGCTCAGGTTTTCGCCAACATTCTGGAAAACCGGGGAGTATCCGTCGGACGAGTCTCGCGTGGACGCGCACCCGATTCAGCCAAGGAACTTGCCAGGGTCGAATCCGCCGCGGTCGCGGAAATGGTGCAGCGCATGCTCACTGAATCCGACAACGACGTCGCGGAGTCGCTCGGGCATCTTGTCGGCAAAGAGTTTTTCAACGATGGTTCCTTCGCCGGCGGAGCCCGCGCCACCAGTCAGGTTCTTTCCAGTGCCGGGATCGACACCCAAGACCTCGCCCTCTTCGATGCCAGCGGCCTGTCCCCACGCAACCGTGTTTCTCCCGTGACGATCGCCGACGTGCTCACCGACGTAGCGACAGAGCGCAGGTGGACTGAGCTTGCTCAGGGGTTGGCGGTCGCCGGCGTCACCGGGACGCTCGCCAACCGTTTCACTACGAAGGCGACCTCGCCTGGTCGTGGAGTCGTCCGAGCCAAGACGGGAACCCTGACGGGCGTGGCTGCCCTCGCCGGAATCGTCCTCGATGCGGATAAGCGACCGCTCGTTTTCGCGATAATCGGCAATAACATCACCTCGCAGGCCCGGGCCCGCGACACAATGGACCGAATCGCCAGCCAACTCGCGAAATGTGGGTGCTCATCGTGAACCTCGACAACCCAATCGTTCTTCCGGTCAACCAGTTCGATCACTTCTACCGGGGCGGGGATCGCATCGGTGCGCTCCGGCACGGCCCCGGAGGCCCCCGACGCCCGGAGGAATGGATCGGATCGGCAACAGCCCGGTTCGGTCAAGCCCCGGCCGGCCTTACGGTGCTGCCCGATGGCGCGACGCTCGCAGAAGAGATCAGCGCAGACCCGGCAGCGTGGCTGGGAACCGATCACGTCGATCGTTTCGGCACCAGCACCGAGTTGTTGGTCAAACTTCTCGACCTCGGGCAACGCCTTCCCGTCCACCTGCACCCCAACCGGCAGTTCGCCCGAACTCATCTCGGCTTGACTCACGGAAAGACCGAAGCCTGGTACGTGCTCGATGCCCCGCCCGGAGCGCAGGTGGGGGTCGGCTTCGCCAGCCAGATGTCCATCAATCAGGTTCGCGATTGGGTCATGAACCGCGACAGTTCATCCTTGTTGTCGGCGCTTCGAACCCGAGAGGTGCGCCCGGGTGACGCGATGCTGGTGCCTTCTGGACTCCCGCACACCGTTCAGGACGGGGTGTTCGTTTTGGAACTGCAGGAGCCGACCGACCTGTCGATCCTGCTTGAGTGGGATGGGTTCGCCGTCGACGGCTTCTCGGATGGACACCTCGATCTCGGATTCGATACCGCCTTGCAGGCGGTAGACACCAGCGCAGTATCTGACTCGGACCTTGACGATCTGGTCATCCCGCGCGAGGAGATTCAAGTTGGAGCACTGACATCAGCGCTGCCCGCCGCGGCTGACCCGTACTTCCGCCTGCATCGGATCGCCCCGCAGCCCGAGGCGGTGCAGGTGGAGGCTGGTTTCGCCATCGCGATCGCTGTCGACGGTAGAGGCGTGTTGTCTGCCGGTGGAAGCAGTCACGAGATCGCCCGAGGCGATGCACTCCTGATGCCCCACGCAGCCGGTGATTGGTCGGTCTCCGGAGACGTGACGGTCATGGTCTGCCGTCCGCCCGATCCGAGGGCACCGGAAGCGCCGCGTTGAGCCCACCGTCTGTTTTCACCAGCCCGGCTGTGGACTGGAGTTTGGCGTATGCGGTCGCGGGGCGGTTCGCGCCGGATGGCCCCCGGATTTCACCGCGGGAGGCCCATGACGCGGTCGTCGAGATCAAGGAGCACGCCCAGGAGGCCCAAGAACACGTTCGTGACGTCACGGGCCTGATCGCCCACGAGGATCACCGTGTGGTGGTGGTGGATCGCCGCTCGTGGATTGATTCCAATCTGCACGCCTTCGATTCCATAGTGGATATGTGGCCGGCAGCGAAAGAGCGGCTCGAGGAGTCCTCGACCGTGACACGTGCGGTTGGTCCACGCGTGATGGCTGTTCAACTCGGAGCGGCCCTCGGATGGTTGAGCGGCAAGATTCTCGGCCAGTACGAGGCCCTCGCTGACCCTGGGCGGCTGCTGCTTGTGGCGCCATCGATCGTGCAGGTGGAGCGGTCTCTTGAGGTGGACAGTCGGGACTTTCGCCTGTGGGTGTGCCTACACGAGGAAACCCATCGGGTTCAGTTCGGAGCGGTTCCGTGGTTGAAAGGTCACTTCACGGGGCTGGTGATGACGGCGCTCGACGCTTTCGACGAGACCACCCCTATGGATCGGCTGGGGGCTGTCCTTACCGAACTGCTGGCGGCCGTTGGAGAACGGCGGACACCCGACCTGATGTTCGCCCTGCAATCGGCCGAGCAGCGTGCGGTCGTCGAAGAAATCACGGCATTCATGTCCCTACTAGAGGGGCACGCGGATGTAGTGATGGACGAGGTTGGCCCGCGCGTCATTCCTTCCGTGGACGTTATCCGTGAACGATTCGAGGCGCGTCGATCGTCAGCCGACGATGCGCGCGGAGCCGATTCGGTGTGGCGACGAGTCCTCGGTATGGATGCGAAGCTTCGTCAGTACCGCGAGGGAGCGGCCTTTGTTCGCGCCGTGGTGAACGATGGGGGCATGGCGGCGATGAATCGTGTGTGGGCCGACCCGGGCAATGTGCCGACTCTTGGAGAGATTCGCGAGCCATCGCTATGGCTTGATCGAATGCGCGGTGCTGCTGCGTGACACGCGTGAGCCCGGAGGCTCAACGTTTGCGGCGCGCGGTCGTTGATTGCATCGAAGTCGCCCCGGTGATCGTCGGTTGCTCGGGCGGGCCGGATTCGCTCGCCTTGGTCGCGAGTGCGGCCTGGGCAGTTCCGAGCGTGGGCCACGAGGTGCACGTGGTCATCGTTGACCACGGACTCCAGTCGAACTCGGCCCGTGTTGCGCACAATGCCGGGGACATCGTTCGGCAGTGGGGCATCGACAGCGTCCACATTGAACGTGTGCAGGTCGGCACCCATGGGGGACCGGAGGCGGCGGCCCGCTCAGCCCGCAGGGCCGCGCTCGTGGACGTGGCGTCGCAGCGCGGCATTGATCAGATACTTCTTGCCCACACCCGAGAAGATCAAGCCGAGACCGTTCTCCTGCGGTTGGCGCGCGGATCGGGAGCCCGTTCGATCGCCTCCATGACACCATGCAATTCGCCGTGGCATCGACCCTTTCTCGATGTGCCGCGCGACGTTGTGCATCGCGTTGCTCGCGAGTACCTGGAGCCGCTGGGTGTCGAGGCATGGGACGATCCGCACAACCACGACCGGGAGTTCACTCGCGTGCGCGTCCGAGAGGCGATGACGTTCATGGAGGACAGATTGGGTCCGGGTTTCGTTTCCGGGCTCGCGCGCTCGGCCCACCTCCTGGCCGATGATGCCGATGCGCTGGAGGCGTGGGCGCAGGGAGCATTCGACCGCTGGGTCGAGGTGACGAATGACGAGTGCGGCGTCGATGTCGAAGCGATTGCCGGCCAGCCCCGAGCTGTTCGGACCCGACTCATTCGACTGATGCACCAAGCCTTGCTCGAATCGAAGGACTATCTCGATTTCGACCACGTCCAACATGTGGAAGCGATGATTTCGACATGGAAAGGCCAAGGCCCAGCACAACTGCCGGGTGCGATCACCACGAGAGTCGAGTATGGAAGGCTTACGTTTCACCGCGGATCTTCGGGAGAGATGAGTGCAACCTGACAACGTCGAGGGAGACCTCGCCCACGTACTACTGACCGAGGAACAGATCAGCGACCGCATTGCGGCGATCGCAGCTGAGATCGACGAGGCGTACCAGGGGCGAGACCTTCTCCTCGTCGGCGTTCTCAACGGGGCTGTCATGGTGATGGCTGATCTCGCGCGGGCGTTGAGCATTCACGCCAACATGGACTGGATGGCGGTGTCGTCGTACGGATCCGGTACGACGAGCAGCGGCGTAGTCCGGATTCTGAAGGATCTCGACGGGGACGTCGAGGGTCGGGACATCTTGATCGTCGAAGACATCCTCGATTCCGGTCTCACCCTGTCGTGGCTGTTGAAGAACCTTCGGTCGCGCAAGCCGGCATCGCTCGAGATCTTCACATTGATGCGCAAGCCAGACGCCGTCAAGGTGGATGTCGAACCCCGGTACGTCGGATTCGATATCCCCAATGAGTTCGTCGTCGGGTATGGGCTCGACTACGCCCAGAGGTACCGAAATCTTCGGTGCGTGGGGACGCTGTCCCCGCACGTCTACAGCGGCTGACGGTCGCCTGTGTTCGCGCTCGGCGCAGGACTGGTGAGCCCCGACCCGGATGCGGGCCGAACCAGGTCGGTTACCGTTGAGAGGTGGATGTGAGGCGTTTCCTGCGGGGACCGATCTTCTGGATCGCGATGGCTGTCATCGCGGTTTTGGTGGGTTCGAGCCTGATCTCCGGCATCGGCGCCCCCGACGAGGTGGACACCGGCGAAGCCATTTCCGACATCACCTCCGGAAATGTCGATACCGCCACCTTGATCGACCGTGATCAAGTTCTGGAATTGACCCTCAGGAACGGTGACGAAGTGCGGTCGCACTTCATCACTGGCCAGGGTGTGGAATTGCAGAACCTCCTGCAGGAGAAGACCGACGCCGGCCAACTGCCCGGCGGCTATAACGTCGTGGTCCCGAGCCAGAACCTGCTGGTCACCTTATTCATCTCCCTCCTGCCGTTTGCGCTGCTTATCTTGTTAATGGTCTTTATCTTCAGCCAGATGCAAGGCGGCGGCGGCCGCCTGATGAACTTCGGCAAGTCCAAGGCCAAGGCGATCACGAAAGACATGCCCCAGACCACGTTCGAAGATGTCGCCGGTGCTGATGAGGCGGTCGAAGAGCTGGTCGAGATTAAAGACTTCCTTTCCGACGCCGAGCGGTTCCAAAAGGTGGGAGCGAAGATCCCGAAGGGTGTGTTGCTGTACGGACCTCCGGGCACGGGCAAGACCCTCCTCGCGCGTGCGGTTGCAGGCGAAGCGGGCGCCCCGTTCTATTCGATTTCCGGGTCGGACTTCGTGGAAATGTTTGTCGGTGTTGGTGCGAGCCGTGTCCGAGACCTCTTCGAGCAAGCAAAGGCCAATGCACCGGCGATCATCTTCATTGATGAGATCGACGCGGTCGGCCGGCATCGTGGCGCCGGCCTCGGCGGAGGTCACGACGAGCGTGAACAGACCCTGAACCAGATGCTCGTTGAGATGGACGGGTTCGACGTGACCGGTGGTGTCATCCTCATCGCGGCCACGAACCGACCGGACATCCTCGACCCCGCCCTGCTTCGACCCGGTCGCTTCGATCGACAGATCGCCGTGGAGCGCCCCGACCTCAACGGTCGGTACGAGATCCTGAAAGTGCACGCCAAAGGCAAGCCGATCAGCGACGACATCGATCTGATGGCGGTAGCACGCCGCACCCCTGGTTTCACGGGCGCGGATCTCGCCAACGTCTTGAACGAAGCAGCGCTCCTCACCGCGCGATTGGATAAGACATTCATCGATGATGAAGGCCTCGACGAGGCGATCGATCGGGTGATCGCCGGACCGCAGAAGCGCACGCGAGTGATGGACGAACATGAGAAGACCATTACGGCGTATCACGAGGCAGGACATGCGCTTGTTGCGGCCGCCCTGCCAGGCAATGATCCCGTGCACAAGATCACGATCATGCCGAGAGGGAGAGCGCTCGGTTACACGATGGTCTTGCCGGATCAGGACAAGTACTCCACCACGCGAAGCGAGATGCTCAATCAACTCGCATACATGCTCGGGGGTCGTGCGGCCGAGGAGTTGATCTTTCACGACCCGACAACGGGTGCGGCCAACGATATCGAGAAGGCGACGTCTGTCGCTCGATCCATGGTGACGCAATTCGGTATGACGGAGCGCCTGGGTGCCATTAAGTATGGCCAGGAGCAAAGCGAGGTCTTCCTCGGTCGAGACATGGGCCACACGCGGGATTACTCGGAGGAAGTCGCCGCCGCCATCGACGAAGAAGTCCGCGGTTTCATCGAAGCGGCTCACCAGGAGGCGTACGACGTCCTCGTCAACAATCGAGAGATCCTCGACGCCATGGTCCTGGCTCTGCTTGAGCGCGAGACCTTGGCTAAGGCCGAAATTGAAGAGATCTTTGCCGAACTGAAACTCCAGTCGCCGCGTCCGGCCTGGACCGGTTCGGCTCGCCGGGCACCGGACACGCGGGGTCCGATTCCTTTTCCACCAGCATCATCGAACGGGCACAGTGCGTCTTCGGCCATCGAGCCGGCCTTGAACGAGTCCCGAGACCCCGACGCTCAGTAGATTGACGCATGGCCATCGATCCAGTGGACACCGGCTCAGGTTCCGCGGCAGGGGAGTACGACGCTGACGCCGTCGCCGCTGCGATCCGTCAGCTGCTGATCGCCATAGGGGAAGACCCCGACCGCGATGGACTGCGCGAGACCCCGGAGCGTGTGGCGCGAAGCTACGCAGAGATGTTCGGTGGTTTGCGACAAGATCCCGAGGATGTCTTGACGACGGTATTCAATGTGGGTCACGAAGAACTCGTGATCGTCAAGGACATTCAGCTCTACAGCACCTGCGAACACCACTTGCTGCCGTTCTACGGAGTAACCCACGTCGGCTATATCCCCAATGCGTCCGGTCAGATCACCGGGCTTTCGAAACTGGCGCGCCTTGTCGATGTTTTCGCGCGCCGCCCTCAAGTGCAAGAGCGTCTCACCACCGAGATCGCTGATGCGATCGTACGGATCCTTCAGCCGCGGGGTGCGATCGTCGTTGTCGAAGCTGAGCACACGTGCATGTCCGTTCGCGGAGTACGCAAAGCTGGATCGATGACGGTCACGAGTGCCATGCGAGGCACCCTGCTGAATGCGGCGACGCGCGCC
>PBTV01000040.1 GCA_002729215.1 Rubrivirga sp. | reverse complement strand
TCACCGGAGATGGCGTCTATCTCCTGGATCCCTCCACGGCGTTCCGCTCGTGGTTCGACTGGCCCTGCGTCGTCGACTGCATGGACCCGGCCCAAGGAAAGCTCACGATCACCGACGTCAACCCCATCGCCACGTCAAAGAAGCCATCGCGGGCAGCCAACGAGGAATACATCATCATCAAGAACACCTCGAACCAGGAGATCAACCTCGATGGCTACTACGTGGCATACCGGAGCGCCACGTACCCGTTCGTCATCAACTCGCGGATCCCGGCCGGGAAGGCGTTGACGGTCTTCATCGGCAAGGGAGTTCCATCGACGCGCACTCAGTACTGGGGGCGCGAAGGGCCACTTCTGCGAAATACGTCGGGAACGGTGGAGTTGCTCTCCGAGCGCAACGTGCTCATCAGCTCCAAGAAATGGTGAGTGTCGAGCGGATCAACCCTTTTCCAGCTCACAAGGTCGACAGTTACTTTGTCTCCCGTGCCGCTCGGCGCCGCTCTTCGATACGAGCGGCTTCCTCGAGTGACGGTGCCGAACCACCATGTCGCTGCGGGATCCAAGGCGCCCCCGGCTGCTTGTCCGGGTATCTCTGGATCGTCTCGTCGAGAAGTTCACTCAAAGTGCTGCGGAGCGCATCTGTCATCTCGTCGACATCATCGTTGGTGGATATAGGGCGCCCGATCGTCATGCAAATCGTCCGCCCCCGGGTGAAGTCGCGGACGTCGTAGGACAGGACGCGATGACCACCGAACACGATCATCGGAATGAGAGGAACCTCAGCTTCACGCGCCATCCGTACCGCGCCGTTTTTCAATTCTTTGATTTCCAGCGAACGGCTCATCGTCGCCTCAGGGAAGACACCGATGAGTTCCCCTGCGCGGGCCGCCGCGACGGCGGTCTCGAACGCTACCGATCCATCGTGCCGGTCGACGGGAATGTGTTTCATTCCGCGCATCAAGGGTCCCGCTATCGGATGTCGAAACACCGAATCCTTCGCCATGAAGCGAACGAATCGGCGCCCCCGCCGATCCGCCGGCACACCTCCGAGCGCGAAATCCAGATAGCTCGTGTGATTCAACGCGAGCACCGCCCCACCCTGCAGAGGGATGTTCTCCTCACCAACAATGTCGAGTTTCATTCCGAGGACAGCGAAGATTCCTTTGAACCCCTCCACGATGACCCGATACAGCGGTTCAGTCATCCGATGACCGTTCGGCTCGTGAGGCCAACGTCCAAATGACCATGGCCCCGCCCCACGGACCGACCACCCAGATGGGCCAGTAATACGGGGCCGGGCCACCGCCCATCCAAGTGGCGAACCAGATGATATTCACGAGGACACCGACGCCCAGCCATGAAGCCCAAGCAGACCGCAGCTTCTTGCGCTCTATCGCCGATTCACTCGACTCCTGCGGAGCAATGGCCGTCTCTCGTGGCAAATCCGCGGTGAGATCTCGCAAGTCCGCGAAAGTCTTGGCTTCGTGAGCGCGGTCGAGACGATCGTTGAACTCCTCGGGCAGGAGCCGACCCTCGGCATACGCCTCGCGTAGTTCAGAGATCGTCGCGTCGCGGTCCGCGTCACCAGCGCGAAGCTCCGGATCGTTCACGAACTGCACAGTAGTCGGACGTCAGCGGGGCGGGAATCCACCCGGAGGCGTCGCGCGTGATGCATCGTGAGCAACAACTTCTCCCGCGCGGGACCCCGACTGCGCATCAAGGAGAGCGTGAACTTCCGTTGCGCGATAGCGGCGATGACCGCCGAGGGTTCGAATACTTGTCAGTTTGCCGGCCTTGGCCCAACGCGTGACGGTCTTGGGGTCGACCCGAAAGAGTGCCGCTACTTCTGAAGGGGTGAGGAGTTGATCAGGGTCTGGATCACGTCCCGACATCGACTCTCCCAACGTTGCCTCGCTACTACGGATTGCAGGCCGAGCAATTTGCGCCGAAACGTACCTTTCCACCGTATGCGCGTGGAGGCAAGCAAAATTCGCTGCCAATGAATACTGATACCCACTTTGCCTCCTAAATAACGGAGAAAGTCCGCGCCATGTCCTGCCCTACAGTGACCCCGTGACAGATCCCACCGGCCCCAACCCTTGGGTGGGTTTCGACGGCCACGAGAGCGTGGTCGTCGCTCAGGACGAGTCCACCGGCCTGCAAGCGGTCGTCGCTATCCACTCAACTGTCCTAGGGCCGGCCCTCGGTGGTGTTCGGATGTCGACCTACGCCGATACATCGTCTGGCGCACACGCCGCCGCCTACGCCGACGCACTGCGTTTGTCACGAGCGATGACCTACAAGAACGCACTCGCGGGACTTCCACACGGTGGAGGCAAAGCCGTCATCGTGCACGACCCATCGAACAAGCCACCGGAACTGCTGCACGCCTTCGGTGAGCTCGTCACGTCTCTGGGTGGTCGATACGTCACCGCAGGCGACGTCGGGATGCGCGTTCAGGACATGGATGTCATCTCCGAGACGTGTCGATGGACCACTGGCCGCTCCCCCGAGAACGGTGGCGTCGGCGATTCAGGGATTCTCACGTCCGTCGGTGTTCACCTGGGCATGCGGGCGGGGGCGGAGGCTGCTCTGGGCACGGCGGATCTTTCCGGCGTGACGGTTGGTGTGATCGGTGCCGGAAAGGTCGGCGGCCGTCTCATCGGCCACCTGATCCGTGACAGTGCTCGAGTGATAGCCATGGATCCGTCCGCCGCGGCCCGTTCGTCGCTCGATGCCGAGTACCCGAACTCGATCACCTGGGTCGATTCGCTTCCGGAACTTCTGGCCTACCAACCACAGGTTCTGTCCCCGAATGCTCTCGGGGGGGCGATTAGCGAGTCTCTCGTGGACGACTTGGCCTCAGCGGAGGTTCGCCTGGTGTGCGGGGGGGCCAACAACCAATTGGCCACGGACCGGGTCGGGGACCTCCTCGACCACGCGGGGATCGTCTACGCACCTGACTTCTGCGTGAACTGTGGAGGGGTCATCCAGGTTGCCGAGGAGCTCACGGGAGCCGATCTCGATCGAGCACGAGCCACCGTGGAGCGGGTGTTCGACACCACCCGCAGCGTCCTGGAACGGGCCCGTGGGGAGGGCATCACCCCTGTCCGAGCCGCCGAACTGGAGGCGCAGGCGCGGATCGCGGCATCCCTACCGGAGGGGCCGCTGACGGGCGCCACACCCGGGACGGGGTAACCTAGAGGCTCGCTGTGGTCCCGGGATCGCGGCCCGATCGGCCCAGCGAGTACCGTCCACGTGATAACCCGGAATCTGGATGAGGGGGTCGAGCCATGGGGCGCGGCCGAGCTAAGGCTAAGCAAACGAAGGTCGCTCGTGCGCTGAAGTACGGCGGTCCGCAGACCGATCTCCAGCAACTCGAGGCGGAACTCACCGGTGAGTCCGACTCCACCGGCGTCGATGGGGATGACAGCGACGTTGACGAGACCGATCCATACGCGGACGATCCATACGCTCCAGATGCCTACGGCTACGAAGACGAGCAGAACTAGCCGCTGCTGTCTTTCGCGTAAGTGCCGACCAGTCTCACTGCGCCACCAGCGCCACCTTTGGCCGAGGCATCACCCACGTCATCCGTGGCGCGATCCCGAACAGAACCGCAGACCCACGCGTCTACGCCACGCTCCATGAGAGTGGCGAGTGCTTGTTCGACGGACGCTTGCCCTACCACCGCGATCATTCCCAGACCCATGTTGAAAGTTCGTTCCATCTCACGCGAATCGATCTCACCACGGCTCGCCAATAGCGAGAAGATCGCGTGCGGAGTCCAGGTACTCCTGTCCAGGTCCGCGGCCAGATTGTCGGGCAGCACTCGGGCGACATTCGCAGCGATACCACCACCGGTGATGTGAGAGAAGGCGTGAACATCCGCTGACTCGATCAGCGCCAAGCAGTCACGGGCGTAGATCCGCGTCGGCTCCAGCAACTCTTCGCCTACCGAACGCTTCAGTTCCGGGACGACTTCCTCCAACGCCGACGCATCGGGCACCAGCACCTGGCGGGCGAGCGAGTAACCATTTGAGTGGAGTCCACTGGAACGCATCGCAACCAGCACATCCCCGGTGACAACACGCTCAGGACCTAAAGCATTGGGTGCATCCACGATGCCGGTTCCAGCCGCCGCGAGGTCGTACTCGTCCGGTTCCATGAGCCCCGGGTGCTCTGCGGTTTCACCCCCGACCAGAGCACAACCGGCCTGCTCGCACCCGGCGGAAATACCCTCGACGATCGATGCCATCCGCACCGGATCGACCGATCCGGTGGCGATGTAGTCGGTGAGGAACAAGGGCTCGGCTCCACAGACGACGAGGTCGTCCACCACCATCGCGACCAGGTCAATCCCGACCGTGTTGTGGATGCCCATAGCCCGGGCGACAGCGATCTTGGTTCCAACACCGTCGGTGCTGGTCGCTAACAGCGGCTGCTGCATGCCCGTGTATCGGGAAATATCGAACAGTCCGGCGAAGCCGCCGAGTCCACCGACAACCTCACGCCGCAGCGTTCGGGCGACCGAGGCTCGCATCAATTCGACCGCACGCTCTCCAGCGTCGACGTCAACGCCGGCATCGGAGTAGTTGATACCGGGCATTCAGACTCGCTTCAGCGCATCGTTAGCGCCACCGCCAGCCGAGTTCTGGACCCGGCGGGCGATCCCTTCCAGAACCGACTTACCGATGCGATCTTCCGCCGGCAGCTCGACGGGATAAACGCCATCGAAACAGGCTCTGCACAGATGTTCCTTCTTCTGCTTGGTTGCCCCCACCAGCGCATCCAAGGTGACGAAAGCTAGTGAGTCGGCGCTAATGGAGGCGCAGATCTCTTCCACCGAGAGGCCGTTCGCGATCAACTCCGCGCGACTGGCGAAGTCGATGCCGTAGAAGCAGGGCCACGCCACCGGGGGGCTCGAGATTCGAACATGCACCTCACGGGCACCTGCCTCACGGAGCATGCGCACTAGGGCGCGTTGGGTGTTGCCGCGCACGATGGAGTCATCGACCACCACGAGGCGCTGGCCCTCGATGACATCCTTGAGTGGATTCAGCTTCAGACGAATACCTAGCTGCCGGATCGTTTGGCTGGGTTGGATGAATGTCCGGCCTACGTAGGAGTTCTTGACAAGCCCTTCGGCAAAGGGAACTCCCGATTCTTGGGCGTATCCGATCGCTGCATACCTTCCGGATTCCGGCACCGGAATTACGAGGTCGGCTTCGACCGGGTACTCGCGCGCGAGTTGTCGCCCGATTTCGACTCTGGTTGCCTGCACGCCGCGTCCTGCGATAGTCGTGTCCGGTCTCGCCAGATATACGTACTCGAAGAGACATCCCTTGGGGTCGGCCGTGGCGAAGTGATGGGATCGCAGGCCGTTGGAGTCGATGACGACCAGCTCGCCCGGTTCGACTTCACGAACAACGGACGCACCCACGATGTCGAGGGCTGCGGTCTCACTGGCGATGACCCATCCACGCTCGAGTCGCCCTAGGACAAGAGGACGTATTCCTTGCGCATCACGAGCGGCGTACAGGGCGTCGTCGTCCATGAAGACCAGCGAGAACGCACCGAGAAGTTTCGGGAGCTCCTCAAGTGCCGCCTGTTCGAGTGGCAGATCGGGGTGAGCCGCGAGAAGGCCTGAAATCACTTCCGTATCGGTGGTCGCATACAGACCGGCGTTGATGGGCAATTCACCCGATGTGCTGGCCAATTCCGCCAGCCGCTCGGACAGGTCTGCCGTGTTGGTGAGGTTTCCGTTGTGCCCGAGGGCCAGGTTTCCCGTCGCTGTCGGGCGGAACGTCGGCTGGGCGTTCTCCCACACGCTCGAACCCGTAGTCGAGTAGCGCGTGTGGCCGATGGCAACGTGTCCCTGCAACGATTCCAGACTCGCTTCGGTGAAGACCTGTGACACCAAACCCATGTCCTTGTAGACGACGATGTGCGATCCGTCGCTGACGGCGATTCCTGCGGATTCCTGCCCGCGATGCTGCAGCGCATACAGGCCGAAGAACGTGAGTTTGGCAACTTCTTCACCCGGAGCCCACACTCCGAAAACCCCGCAGGCATCCTGCGGACCCTTCTCGCCGGGGAGGAGCTCGTGGGTCAGTTGCCCATCTCCGCGCGGCACGTGCTCAGACTACGGGGTCGGCGAACATTCGTGCTGTTCCGGTCACGACCACCCGCACCACATCACCCACAGCGACCCCGGCACCTCCCGCCGAGCGCACATCCACCAAGGGTCCGTCGTTCAACCGGACGGACGTCAGCGAATCGTGCCCGTGATAGCGAATGGATTCCACGTTTCCCGGGACACCTTGCGGGTCCGGACCAACACCTCGCTCGGCGACCAGAACAAGTTGCTCGGGGCGCAACACAACTCGACCGCTACTCGATTCTGATTCGCTGTGATCACGAATCGGCACCCACCCCACGGCTGTGTGCGCGCTTGCCCCTTGCATCTCAGTCACCGGCAGTTCGACCAGATCGCCGATGAAACGGGCAACGTTGAGCGTCGTGGGGTCGTCGTAGACAGTCCACGGCGCACCCACCTGCTCGATCCGCCCCGCCGACATCACCGCCACCCGGTCGGCCATCGATAGGGCTTCTTCCTGGTCATGGGTCACGAGAACCGCCGTCGTGCCGATGTCCGCGAGGAGTCTGCGCACCTGGGTGCGCACATCAAACCGCAGCGAGGCATCAAGGGAGGAGAAAGGCTCATCGAGCAACACCAGAGATGGCGCGGGAGCAAGCGCTCGAGCGAGAGCGACCCGCTGTTGTTGACCGCCCGATAGCTCGTGCGGTCGGGCCTTTTCCAGTCCCGACAAGTCCACCATCTCGAGCATTTCGGCGACCCGCGCCCGCGCCTTCTTCTTATCGCGCAGACCGAAGGCGATGTTCCCCGCGACGTCGAGATGCGGGAAGAGCGCGCCTTCCTGCGGGACGATACCGATCCGACGTCGCTCGGGCGGAAGCCACGTTCGCTCGTCGGACGCGACCGTTCCTGCGATCGTGACGATGCCCGTTGTCGGGCGGAGGTACCCCGCGATAGCACGCAGCAGCGTCGTCTTCCCGGAGCCGCTGGGACCCAGGATAGTGACGAACTCTCGGTACTCGACCTCCATCGTGACATCCCACACGACGATGGGGCCGCCATATCCTACAGAGATGCTCTCGACAGACAGTTGCGGCACTGCAGGCGACGTTGTCATCGGACACCACCAACGTAAGCCACCTCGTCGGTGCGAACCATCTCGTCATCCACACGATCAGTGCTCATTGCTGTTTCGGGTGATCGCGCCAGCCACCGACCCATGAGCCACGCAGGTACCGACGCAAGGACGATCATGGTCAATGCATACGGAGCGGCAGAACCGAAGGCCTGGATTTCCGTTCGCGACCACAATTCGGTGGCCAGGGTGTTGAAGCCAGTGGGCCGCAGCATCAAGGTGGCGGGCAATTCCTTCATCGCTGTCAGAACGACGAGGAGCGTTCCGGCTGCGATTCCCGGCCATGCGAGACGACCGGTCACCGTGCACCAGGCACGAAGAGGGCCCCGGCCGAGGCTTCGCGCGGTGGATTCCAAACCCGGCGGCACGTGGGCGATCGCCGATCTGCTCGATCCGATTGCCTTCGGGAGAAAAAGCACGGCGTACGCGAAGGAGAGCACCGCAAGAGTCTGATACGCCGCCGGTAGCACAGCAAGGGTGAGAAAGACCAGCGACAGACCAACCACGACTCCCGGGAGGGCATGGCCGAGAAACGCCGCGCCCTCGATACTCCTGACGATGCGGGAGTGGTAACGAGCGGCGAGCGCGGCGATAGGCAGGGCGAGCAGCAGGGCAAGTGCAGCTCCGAGGATGGATGAGGACGCCGAACCGACAACGGCGCCCACAAGCTCTCCGACGTCAAGTTCGGTTCGTCGACTTTCCAGAAGCAGTCGCGTCAACGACCATGCGGGAACACCCAGCGACAAGACCGCGACCCCTACCAGCCATGCAACACCGAGCACCTTGCCACGGGTGCGGAGTTGTTGCCGAGGTGCGGGTCGCGACACGCCTGATCCAATACGCCAACGCTGTGACTTTCCTCGAATGCGCGCTTCGATCACGACGAGCAACAAGGCCAGGCAGACAAGAACGAGGGACAGCACCGCCGCCGTCGTGCGATCAAACGATGCGCGGTAGGCGGTGTAGATCACTCGGGTGAAGGCATCGACGCGGAAGATCGCCACCGTGCCGAATTCGCTCAACGTGTACAGCGCTGCAAGCAGCACACCCGCGGCTGCGGCCGGCCAGGCAAGGGGGAGGGTGACACGACGCGCGACGGCGAGAGGTCCCAATCCGAGGGATCGAGCGGCCTCTTCGTGTCCGGCGTCGATGGACCGAAGGGCCGCGGTCAGTGGTATAGCGACGTAGGGGTAGGTCGCGAGCACCATCACCAGTGCGGCTGCCCCAACTCCCGACATGCCTGGAAACTCGGCGATCCACGCGTAGGCCATCACGTACGAGGGCACCGCGAGGGGAAGTGCTGCCATCACCAGGAAGAAGGCGCGCCCGGGGATGTTGGTCCTCGCCAACAACCACGCCGTAGGTACGGCGATCAGCAAGCAGCCGACGATCACCAATGTCACGAGAGCAACACTCGTGATGGTTGTTTCGAGAGTTCTGTCTCGAAACAACGCTTCGATCACTGCGTTCCAACCGGCCGACGACGTGCGGACCAATAGGTACAGCAGCGGGATGGCCGCGACGGCGACGCTAACAACCGCCGCTGCAATCAAGAGGAGCGGCGGTCGCATGGAATTCACCGTTCGGCGATACACGATCAACTCCTACGTCCGACCGACGTCCTGCAGCATTAGCAACATGCCGGGGAGGTCTTCCAATTTGGCCAGGGGAAGGAGCTTCGCGCGGGTCATGAACGTCCTTTGGTGGGGGAGATTGCCCGATGGCTTAATTCAGGTAAGGCAAACCTTACTTAGGGTCACCGAAACTGGGTCAAATTCCCCCTGGAGTCCCCAGGGGGAGCAGCCCTGACAGGTCGGATCGGGCTCCGCTCGCGTGGACTCTGCCGTCCCTCATGGCCTCGGCCCAGGTGAGTCTGCCCAGCGCGAGGGCCAACCACGTCTGGGTATTCATCTCCACCACCGCCGGCGGTGTCCCGCGCCGATGCGTTGCACCCTCGATGACCTGCACCGCCGCATACGGGGGGATGCGGACTTCCACACTCTTGCCCGGTGCACTCGCCACCAGCTCGGCAAGTGCACCTTTCACGGCCGCACGCTGGTCGTCTTTCGGTGGCTCCCGACCGGACTCCAATGCAGCGAGCACCACAGTGGCACGTTCGATCCAAGCGTCGTCCCCCATCAGGAGAACAACGCCGGAAGGGTCGCGGAGTTCGCATCCCTCAACCGATCCAGTGACACCGTGAAGAACTCTCCGAACTGCAGCACCTGGGAGCCGTCCGCATGTCCGGTATCGGCACCCAGACCCGAGTCGACGACACCCACCCGGAAAGCAGTCACTCCTCGTGCGGCACACATTTCGGTGAAGCGGAGTTCCTCGCTACGGGGGATCACCACCACCGCCCGTCCGGCGGACTCGGCAAACAGTTGGACGAAGGGATCGACATCATCGGGGAGCCACAATCGCGCACCGACGCGACTACGAAGGGCCATCTCGACAACAGCGATCGCGAAACCTCCATCGGATACGTCGTGGGCGGCAGTGATCATTCCGTCGCGCGATGCAGCGACGAGAACCTCGCCCAGCACCTTCTCTCGCTGAAGATCGAGCAACGGTGGGTGTCCCCCGAGATGTCCTCGAATGTGTGCCCACTCGCTACCGGAAAACTCATCGCGGGTGTCGCCGAGCAGATAGATGAGCTCACCATCCGGTCCCCAGGACATCGGCGTTCGACGATCGACATCATCGATAACCCCCACGACTCCGACCACGGGAGTGGGCAGGATCGCCGTGGCGCCCGTTTGGTTGTAGAAGGAGACGTTGCCACCGGTCACCGGGATTCCCAAGGCCGCGCACGCATCGGCCAAACCCCGCACCGCTTCGGCGAATTGCCACATCACCTCTGGATCTTGCGGCGATCCGAAGTTCAAACAGTTGGTCACCGCGAGCGGGACTGCTCCGCTGACACACACATTCCGATACGACTCCGCGAGCGCCAACTGGGCACCCGCGTAGGGATCGAGCTTCGCGAAGCGTCCGTTGCAGTCGGTCGCGATCGCTACGCCTCTCCCGG
>PBTV01000043.1 GCA_002729215.1 Rubrivirga sp. | reverse complement strand
GAGCGTCAGCCAGCTTGATGAACGTCTTGGACCGCTTGCGGCCCTCCTCGTCACGGTAGAAAGCGTGATACCGCACGCCACGAACACCGTCTTGCTTGTAAATCCCAGGCGCGACCTGGGTTCTGTCACCAGTCACCATCTACCATTCATCTACCATCACAGCGATGCCATACTCAATCGGAGAGTAGCGATATCCCCTCAAATACGCTCATAAAGGTCCAAATTAAGCCAAGAATACTGGCGGGACGGTGTCCGGCTTACAGGCCGACTCGTCCTCTTCCCCCCTGGAAACAGACAATGCATGCCAGATGTATGCCAAAACAGGTCACAGACAGGACTAGCCCCCAACCTCAAGGTTGCGGACCTTCTGAGCAGTTGGATAGCCATAAAGAAATGGAGTTCATTCATATTTTCGGTGAGTAACCTGGAGCAGAAGTGTCGTGTTGGTAGAGAAGTATCTGCGCGCCCGCAGGGTCACCGCCTTGAATATTGCCGATCGTCGAGCGACATGCAGAAAACACCATAAAAAGGTCACATTCAGCATGGAGTTCGACGTAATCGCCGGCTTTCGCACTGGTTGTTCCATCATGGATCAACCCATCCTGATCAACAAACGATTTCTCAAAAAGATTCCAGGGGGGCGGCGTAATCTGAACGGCGATGCCGGCACCGTGAAGCGCTTTTTGCAGATTATCCTCGCAGTTTGGATGCTGCTGGTCATTGCCAAAATGCGCGTAACTCTGCACTGAACAGGCTGCATGAAAGGAGTCATGAAACCCGTCTGTAGTGTCTTCAATAAAGCGGAGCAGTTTCTTGAACCGGTTACTGACCAGCACATGGCCCGCTTGAAACCGAGTGGTGTAGTGCGCAGTCCGATTGTGTGCCATCGACAGATATTCAGTCGGATCTGATGCAACAAACGCCCATAGATCCACGACCTGATGTCCCTTGGGATTCACCACGCGCACTGTTGTGCCTGTGGTGGCAGAGCATCCCACTGACTCTCCCGGCGCGAGGGTATAGACGGTTTTGATGGTTAGCCCCCTGGGAACCCGTTTGAATGCTAAATGTATGCCAACCACATGACGCTCGACGTAACGCAACGGCTCCATTCCCTCCTGGAAATGAGGGAAAATGACGCAACGTCATGCAGGGGTCTCTCTCCGGCTTAGAGGCCGACTCGCCCCTCAACCCCTGCATTACAGGGATAATTGGCCTGTGGGCCACTTAGGCAACAGATTGGCAACGGCATTCGGACACCTGGCGGGGGAGTAGTGCCGTCAGCGTCGCTTTCAGTGGCTCTTGGACATCTTCGGATCGACAGGTCAGGTTCACGGACGAGTCAATATTTGTTCATCGGTGGTAGCGAGGCCCTCAGCTACCTCATCCTTGAGGCCCGCACCCCCATCCGTCCCTAAGTCATTACGGGTGGGGGTCTCCTCTGTTACTACACAGCTCGGGGTCGACGCGTGTGCCACTCATCCTCGAGGACACGATGAGAGTCGATCTCGTCGAGATGTTTGCTCAGAGCACGGACCTCGTTGATCGCCCGAGTTCTCCCGGTCACCGGCTGATCGGTGTCGTCCGCGATCTCAGCCGCGATCTCAAGAGCACAGAGCAGAAGGTAAATCGCGGAGCGTGACCCAGTGGATCGAAAAGAAGGCATGTCGCGCGCAGAGTGTCCTCATCGTTCCCTCCGGCAAGGGAGGAGAATTCCCAAAATCTGTCACGTAACCTCGCCCGCCGCCTCCTGTGCGGCCTTTGCGATCACATCGACCGCCTCCTCATCATGCGCTGTCGAAACGAACCACGCTTCATATGCGCTAGGTGGCAAGGACACTCCGCGATTCAGCATGCCGTTGAAAAAGCGAGCAAATGCCTCTTCATCCTGCTGGCTTGCGTCGTCCATAGACTTGACAGGTCCTTCTGTGAAGAAGATGCTGATGAGGTTTCCAGCCTGCTGTGCCGAGTGCGCTACTCCTGCTGCTTTCAGGGCATCAGAGGCAAGAGCGAGCACTCGCTGGGCTGTCGCGTCGACGCGCGCATAGGAGTCTGCCGTTAGATTTTGAAGCGTCGTCAGCCCTGCAATAGCTGCGACCGGATTCCCGCTTAAGGTTCCTGCCTGGTAGACGGATCCAGCGGGCGCCAACAGATCCATTACCTCGGCTGATCCGGCGAGGGCAGCTAGCGGATACCCACCGCCGATGACCTTGCCGTAGGCGAAGAGATCGGGTGGGGGCGCCTGCTCATAGCGTGTCCACCATCCGCCTGGCCCGACTCGGAAACCAGTCATGACCTCGTCGAAGACGAATAAGGATCCGTGAGTGGTGGTGATCTCACGCAAGAATGCGTTAAAGCCCTCCGGAGGAGGAATCACTCCCATGTTGGCGGGAGCCGCTTCAGTCAGCACCGCGGCAATCTGGTCAGGGTATGTAGCAAAAACCTCGCGAATCAGTTCTGGATCGCCATAGGGAATCGAGATGGTGTCCGCCGCGGCGCCTTCAGTAACACCGGGCGAGTTGGGAAGGCCCAGAGTCTTTACTCCTGATCCTGCTTGCACGAGAAGTGCATCCGAATGGCCGTGGTAGCAACCTATGAATTTCACGATCTTGTCGCGTCCGGTTGCTGCACGGGCCAGCCTTATCGCCGTCATGGTGGCTTCGGTGCCACTCGAGACGAATCGGACCCTCTCCAAGACGGGCACGCGTCGAATGATTTCTTCAGCGAGCAAGGTCTCAGCGACTGTGGGCGCACCAAAGGAACTGGAGTGGTGGACCGCATTAGTCACCGCCTCACGGACCGCGGAATGCCCATGACCGAGGATCATCGGACCCCACGAGCCAACAAGGTCGACGTAGCGATTGCCGTCGACATCTGTCACCCAGGCGCCCTCACCGTGCTCGAAATAGACGGGTCCTCCGCCTACGGCTTGGAAGGCTCGCACCGGGGAACTCACTCCACCAGGGACTACCTGAGTCGCACGTTGATGCCACGACGTTGACGTACTTCTGTTCAATGTGCGGTCCTACCCGCAACGATCCAGCGGGCCACTTCTGTTGCCCAGTACGTGCAAATGAGATTGGCACCAGCCCGGTGAACACTTGTTAGAGCCTCAATGATGGAGCGTTCGCGATCAATGGCGCCCGCGGCGGCGGCGTACTCGATCATCGCTAGTTCACCGCTAACGACGTAGGCTGCAACCGGCACGTCAACCAAATCCACTGTCAGTGCCACGACGTCGAGGTAACCGAGTGCAGGTTTGACCATGACGATATCTGCACCTTCGCTGACGTCGAGTCGCACCTCACGCATCGCCTCACGCCGATTGGCTGGGTCTTGTTGGTACGTCCTCCGATCCCCTCGGAGCGCCGATTCGACGGCGTTACGGAACGGCCCGTAGGAGGCTGATGCGTATTTCGCGGAGTAGGCCAGAATTCCGGTGCCCACGGCACCGTGCGAATCGAGAGCGAGTCGAACGGCCCCCACCTGTCCATCCATCATGCCGCTGGCACCGAGAAGGTCCGCTCCCGCATCGGCGAGAACTACCGCCATCTGTTCGTACACCGCGAGAGTTTCGTCGTTATCGACACCTCCAGATTGATCAAGCACACCGCAGTGCCCGTGATCGGTGAATTCATCCAGACACAGATCGGCAACCACCACGAGGTCTTGACCAAACTCAGATTTCACCCGCGCAACGATGTCGGTAAGAGGACCGTCGCTGTCGTAAGCTCGAGAACCCGTGGCATCCCGCTGCTCAGGAATTGCGAAGAGCATCACGCTTGCTACGCCGGCGGCGAGTGCCTCATGAGTTGTTCTCATTACGCCGTCGAGGTCGTGTTGCTGTACCCCAGGCATCCCGTCTATCTGCACACTGCCAGACAGCCCCTCGCGATAGAACATTGGGAGCATCAAACGGCCAGGAGAGAGGGTGGTCTCACGAATGAGTCCCCGCATCGCGGCAGTTTGCCGTAAGCGGCGGGGGCGCTCTGGTAAGGAATAGTACTTGGTCACGCGTCCTTCTCGATCCCTTGCGTCTTCTCAGTCCAAGCACTTTGAACGAGATCGGCAACAGCGCTTGGGCTTGGTTCAGTGACGACCAGAATTCTCCCGTAGTGGTCGGGCCAATCCCGCTCAATGGCGGCCGCTGTCGTGTTGCCGCCGGCGATCAACCAGCATTCATCGGGGACTCTTCGCCCCACCAGGCAGTCCCGAACGGCTCGAACGCCACTCGGCGATCGCAGCACGACTCCGTCTAAGGCGCCATGGACCAGCGCATCAGTCACGCCCAAAGGCGGATCTATGGGCTGCGTGAGGTACACCTGCTCGCTCTTGACCGACCAGCCGCAACTGTCCAGTCCTTCCGCGAGACCCTTCATCGTGAGGTTGCCACGTGGGAGCACCACCATCCCAGCCGGTAGTTCGCCGAGCATGGCGAGCATGCCGTCAGAGTCCTGCTCCGCTGGAATAAGCACCTCAGTGGCCCCTAATTCTTCCAGTTGACGTGCTGTGGCCGAACCCACTGCGACGCAACGCATCCCGCGTCTTAGTCCTGCGGCCATGGCAGCAACCACGTCGTCGCGTGCGGTCAAGGAAACGAGAGCGCGCATCACCGCTGCCGAGGTGACGGCTAGCAGGTCGGCTTCGGACGCAACGGATGCCAAGAGTTCCCTGGCTTGGGACCTTGCATCTGGATCGGCTGCTACCGATAAGACTGGGGCTTCGAGCACTGCAACGCCGCGACTGCGCAGTTCGTGAACTTCGGATGCGGCTCCTGAGATTGGCCTGGTAACCCAAACTGCCGGTCGCTTTGCGGCAGGCTCTCTCCAAGAGCCGTCGGCAAGTAGGGAGCCGGCGCCCTGCCGAAGCAGCGTCCGGGCCGCGACGGTCCCTAGGTCTATAGCTGCGGCATCGGCACCTAAGGGGACGATTGATTCTACCGTCAAAGAGCACGCGGCCGGCTCCGCGCTCGGACTTCCACCAACCTCTGCTGTCAGCCGAACAAGGTCACCGCTGTGCGGTTCGGCATAAGCCGCTACCGCGGATGTGCAGGTTGCGGCTAACTCCGCCAAGACGGCCCGCTCGGTGACAACTTGACGGCGGATCGCGGCGTCGTCCAGGCGGGTAAGGCTTTCAGCAAGATCTCTATCTGTCGAGCGGATTTCCACTGCCAAAGCCCCTTGGCTGGGTGCCGGCACCATGTCGGAGAGGAACTCATCGATGTCCGCGGATCGATTGAGCCGCTTAACGCCTGCCGCAGCGAGGATGGCTGCGTCAATCTCACCGGATCGCACCTTGTCGATGCGCGTGTCGACGTTTCCCCTCATGTCAACGATCCGAATATCGGGGCGTAGGCGTTGAACTTGGCTCGCTCGTCTAGGTGAGCTGGTTCCGACGCGCGCCCTCGCCGGAAGTGCCCCCAGAGTGCAGCGCAGATGGCTGACCAAAACGTCACGAGGGTCTTCTCGTTCTGGCACGGCAATAAGCGTAATTCCCGGTACAGGCGCTGCGGGAAGATCCTTCATCGAATGCACGACGACGTCGACTTCACCAGACATCAATGCGTCGCGCAACGCCGATGCAAATACCCCTGGTTCCGGCGCTTGAGCTAGAGGGCCGGCAAGGTCGTCACCCAACGAGCGAATGGGAACAACTTCGACCTGATGTCCGAGGTGTTCTCTGATCACACCCGCGATGATTTGTGATTGCGCGAGAGCAAGAGGACTCCCTCTCGTTCCCAACCGTAGATGCTTCATCAGTCAAGGGAGTTATCTTCGTGTGTCGACAGCCCAAACAAGACTTGTAACGCGTGCTCAACCGCATCGAGCCGACCCTCTCGAGTCAGCTGACGACTTCGCACGGTAGGAATATGCAAAATTTCGCGCTCTACCCTGTGTAAAGAGTTTTGCAGGACAGCAGCCACCTCGTCGCCATTTCGATTACGTACCCGATTAAGCTCCTTGGCCATTGCAGCGTGAACCATCGATCGCATCGCCACAATAACGTCGTCAGCGCTCCTCTCGGCTTCTATCGAGGCAAAGTCTTTTACGGCTCGCGTTACTGCGCGCTGAGCGGCAGTAATCGCCCCGCTGTGTTCCCTTGGAGCATGCTGGGCGATGAGCTCGAGATCGATCAAACGCACATTTGCTACATGAAGGGCCCGCGTGTCTACATCTCGTGTGAGTGCAAGGTCGACCACGGGCATCGGATTGCTTCGCTCTTTTGTTGCAGCGGCGAGCATGTCTGCTTCCAAAATGGGGTGTGGGGCGCCGCTGCTTGTGACTACGACGTCAACGGAAGAGAGTGCAGAGAGTAGATTCATCTGGCTTACTCGTTTACCGCCGTGGCTTTCCGCAAAGGCGTGAGCTCGATCGCTGAGAGAGAAGATGTACCGATCGAGAGCCCCGCGACGATCTAGCGCCGCATGCACCACGCGAGCGTAAGCGCCGGTCCCGATCACGAGAGCGGATCTGCCGGCGAGTGGGCCTTCGGTTTCCTCGATTAGATCTAGGGCCACGCTGACTAGTGAGCGACCAGCCGAGCCAAGACCGGTGGAGTTCGTGACCTGACTAGCAGCGGATGACGCGGCACGGAACATTCGGTCAAGGGAAGGCGCGACCGTCCCCTCCTTCCTGGCATTTGATACCGCGCGGCGCACTTGGCCCGCGATTTCACTCTCGCCCACCACCATCGATTCGAGTCCGACGGCGACGGAGAAAAGATGCCGGGCCGCCTCATCATTAAGACGTGCAGCGGGGAAGGTCTGGTCCGGTAGGCCGTCCCCAATGTGTTCCCAAATGAACTGCCGCGTGACCTGTTGAATTTTCTGCTCATCCGGGCCTTCGACATAAAGTTCAACGCGGTTGCATGTGCTCACTACCACCGCACCACTCACGTGTGGCGACCCACAAGCCAAGAGCGCTTTCGGCATTGAGTCGGCGTACCGACTAATCGCTTCGAGAACCGGGAGGGTTACGTCATGGTGAGAAACACCGAATTGAGCAATGGACACAGCCCCATAATAACAAGATGACCGACCTACGCAGCATCAGAAACATGGGTGAGAGCAGACGGGTTTCGGCCACTTCGCGCACCTGAGCGATTTCACTTTGGCAATGCTAAGTTTTTGAAATGCCCCTTCCCATAGGCCATCCTCTAGAAGCCGGTCACACGAGCGCGTCACCCGTGATCAGGGCTGCACGCGGAGACGCCATTGATCGCCACCCCGTGTGGTTCATGCGACAAGCTGGGCGCTCGCTCCCCGAGTACCGAAAGGTCCGCGAGGGCATCACGATGCTGGATTCATGCGTGCAGCCGGAACTCGCTGCCGAGATCACTCTGCAACCCATTCGCCGACTCGACGTTGATGCGGCTGTGCTGTTCAGCGACATCGTCGTGCCACTATTCCTAGCCGGTGTGGACGTAGAAATTGCCCCCGGAGTGGGGCCGGTTATCAACAAGCCGATTCGCTCGGCCGCCGACGTTGCTGAACTTCCCGATCTTGACCCAGCCGCACTGGCACCGGTCAGCGAGGCGATCTCACTGATCGTCGAAGAACTTGGCCCCAAGCCGCTGATCGGTTTCGCGGGGGCACCTTTCACCCTCGCGAGCTATTTAGTCGAAGGACAGCCGTCGCGTGATCATTTGACCACTAAGGCACTGATGTTCAGCGATCCTGACACCTGGCACGCTCTACTGGCTTGGGCGGCCCGAGTGAGTACCACTTTCTTGCGAGTACAAGGCGAAGCCGGCGCCAGCGCACTACAGCTTTTCGATTCATGGGTCGGCACGTTGTCTCTGCCGGTTTACGACGAGTACGTCGCTCCCCACTCGACAGACGTTCTCAACGGGGTGGCAGATCTTGGACTGCCGCGTATTCACTTCGGCACGAAGACCTCGGAGTTATTGGTCGCAATGCGAGCCTGCGGCGCGGACGTGATCGGCGTAGACGACCGCACCCCTCTCTCGGTTGCAATCAAGCGGCTGGGCTCGGACATTCCGGTGCAAGGAAACATCGATCCGGCGATGCTGTTCACGCCATGGCCCATGTTGCAGGCACACGTTGACGAGATTCTCAGGGCGGGGCGCGCCGCACCTGGTCACATCGTGAATCTCGGTCACGGTGTCCCCCCTACGGCTGACCCGGATGTTCTGGCACGGATAGTCGAATATGTCCATCAGGTTCCCGTCCAGCTATGACGTCAGCCGTTGTGATTGGTGGGGGTGTCTCCGGGCTCGTCGCCGCCTGGCGCTTGGCGCTGCTTGGATGCGCCGTTGAAGTGTTCGAAGCGACTGATGATTTCGGCGGAGCTGTTTGCCCACAACTGCTCGGCGGAAAAGTCATCGATGCCGGAGCTGAGGCCATGGGTATTGCGCGACCAAGCGGCCTTGAGCTTTTCTCGGAGCTTGGGCTGTCCGATGTGGTCGTCTACCCTCGTCGGACGGATGCTCGCATTGCGACCCCCCAGGGATTACAGAAACTCCCCCCGGGGGTTTTGGGTGTTCCTGCGTCCACGGACGACCCCCTCGTCGCAGCACTTCTTAACGAGGAGGAAATCCAGCGAGCTCGGGCAGAACGAGACGTCACAATCACTTCCGAGATGAGCGTTGATGACGTCGTCGGTGGGCGCTTGGGATCGGCGGTCGTCCAAAAGATCGTTGATCCGGTTGTAATGGGTGTTCACGCTGCTGCGTCTGACGAACTGGAGTTCACGACTCTGTTTCCCGGTATGGACTCTCTGATCGAGCAGGAGGGCTCCCTTGTTGGGGCCGCCGCCAAGATGAGGGGCGGCCTCGGTCCTTCAGGAAGCGCGGTCGCTTCGTTGCGTGGGGGTATGAATCAACTCACAGCCCGGCTCGTGGAGGCTTGTGTGGAGGTGGGCGTGAAGCTAAACGTAAACACTCCCGTGGGCGGGTTGGAGCGACTTGAAAACTGCTGGCGTATCAATGTGGACATGGTTGGTGTATCCCACGCCGATACCGTCGTTGTTGCCGTTCCTCCCACGGTAGCCGCCAAACTGCTTGCCACCTCAGCACCGCATCTGGCAGAACAAGTAGCTGCCCTTCGAACTACCTCGGTCAAGGTCGTTCACTTGCTCGTGCATTCGCCGGAACTTGACTTGCAGCCGACCGGACCCGGCCTCTTAGTCCGACGGGACCGAATGGATGTGGCTGCGAAGGCCTTAACTCATTCGAATGCAAAGTGGGCGTGGTGGGAGGATCTGCTGTCCCCGCATGAGCACGTACTGCGCCTTTCCTACGGGAGATCACATCAGTTTGCCAGCAACGTGACGGATGGACTAACTGATGAAGAACTGCTTGCAAAAGCGGAAAATGATGCTCGCAACTTGCTGGGCGTTCGCAAGCGATTTTACGTCAGAGCTTCCACTGTGACTGCGTGGCCCGGGTCCTTGGCGTTCGCCGCACCAGGCCACTCCAAGAAAGTTGCTCACATTGCCGAAAGCGTGCAAGCGATTCCGGGGATCAGCTTGCTTTCCAGTCCACTGGCCGGCAACGGGCTCGCCGGCGTTGTTGCTTTCGCTCAGGCGGAAGTTTCTCGGATTGCCTCAACTCACCAAGGAGAAGTACCGTGACCGCACCATCAGCACGAGAAATCAATGACACTGTCCGCTACACCCTGTGGGCGATCGTAGCCAGAGAAGGCGCTCCTGAGTGCGACTCTGCAGAGAGTTGTTCTCAGATCCAGGGCTGGATTAATGATTTGAAAGATCGGGACATTGAGGTGCGTGGAATCTACGACGTTTCGGGGATGCGCGAGGACGCTGATCTCATGATCTGGCTGCATGGGCCGACCGCGGAAGGCCTTCAGCACAGCCTCCGTGATTTTCGGCGCACTACTCCTGGATCGGCTACACACTTGGCGTGGTCAATCATGGCCCTGCACCGTCCGGCCGAGTTCAACAAGGGGCACGTGCCGGCGTACATGGCCGGTAAGGAACCGAAAGGATGGCTGTGCATCTACCCGTTCAACCGTTCGTACGAGTGGTACCTGCTCCCGGAAGAGGAACGGCGGGACATGCTTATCGAGCATGGCATGAAGGGGCGTAGCTACCCCGGCATCCTGAGTAATACGGTGTCGACTTTTGCACTGAACGATTTTGAGTGGGTATTGGCGCTGGAGTCCGACGAACTCACTGATCTTGTCGACATGATGCGTGATATGCGGTACACGAATGCCCGTCGACACGTCCGCGAGGAGGTTCCTTTCTACACCGGTCGACGGGTGGACGCTGCGGGCGCTGCAGAGGTGCTGGCATGACAAGAGCAACAAAATACGACGCCATCTTGTTGGCTTCTTTTGGTGGTCCTCGGGGGCCCGAGGACGTCATGCCTTTCCTGGAGAACGTGACACGTGGCCGAGGAGTTCCCCGTAAACGTTTGGAAGAGGTAGCGCAGCATTACCTGGAACTTGGTGGCGAGAGTCCGATTAATGAGCAGAACAGGGAACTCATCGCGGCGCTTGAAGCTGAATTACGAGAGCGTGGGATTGACGTGCCGATCTCTTGGGGTAACCGAAACTGGGCTCCCTTCATGTCTGAGGCTTTGCAGCAGGTCCATGACGACGGCCGCTCTATGGTGCTGGGGCTGGCTACGAGCGCGTACTCAAGCTACTCCGGGTGTCGGCAATACCGAGAGGATTTTGCCGCAGCGCTCATCGACACAGAGCTTGCAGGGAAGATGAGCATTGACAAGGTGCGCGTCTACTTCGACAGCCCTGGTTTTCTCGCGCCTTTCGCCGACGGCATCATTGAGGCTTTGAATGCCTTTCGGGCCGCCGATGCCGACATCAGCAACGTTCATGTCTTCTTCACCACCCACTCAATCCCGAAGGCTATGGGTGAAACCAGTGGCCCTCCCGGAATGTTCCAAACCACGGGTGGTGCCTACGAGGCTCAGCATCTTGCTGCTGCTCGACTGGTAGCGCAGATGGTTGGCGCGCAGGGAACACACATGCCTGAGTGGGAGTTGACCTATCAGTCACGCAGTGGTCCCCCTCAGGTTCCGTGGCTCGAGCCAGACATCAACGATGCACTGCGTAGTGCCAAGGAGCAGGGTGTCACGGCCGCGATCATTGTCCCTTTAGGGTTCATCTCAGATCACGTTGAAGTTATTTGGGACTTGGACATGGAAGCGGCCGAGACCTGTAAAGAAATCGAATTGCCGATGCAGCGGGTCCGAACGCCTGGGACTGATCCGCGATTCGTATCCAGCCTTGTTGACCTCATCGTCGAGCGTATCGACGGAATCCCTGCCGAAGCTCTCAGTGAGCTGGGCCCGTGGCGAGTTCCTTGTTCTCCAGGATGTTGCAAGAATCTGCGCGCCGAGAAGCCGCATGTAGCCGGCGAAGACTCAGCGTTCTAGTCCGCGGCCGCAGAGGCTGCTATCGGTGAGGATATTGCGACCGTCTTGATGGTGGAGGTAAGGCCGTCGTTGCGGAGGCCGGCGAAGAACTTTGCACTTGGCTGGCTCGATGTTCGCTATGGGCTTGTCGTTGAGCGCGTCCAGGAGCCTGTAAAAGATCTACGCCTCACCTCTGCGAGTGCCTCCAATCTGATCGGCAAGCCCATCGAGGAAAGTGCTCAGGACTTGGGCGAACGACATACGGCTGAAATGTTGGGAGGAAACCCCGGGGCGCTGTTCCAGGGTCTCTCATTTCCGCAACGCCCAGGTACCGACGAGGCGGGTGATAGCTTTCGAACACTTCCTCCGTCGGTGTCACATCGTGAGGCGAAACAAAAAGTAAATGGTGTCGCGGGCGCCGTCCCGAGAGTGGGCGTTCGTCGCTAGATGCGTTCTGGCTCGGGTCATAACCAGTCTTTGCGAAGCGCGTTGCAGACCGAATGCGGGATAAGACACAAGACCCGGGCGAGCAACCCCATTTCCTCCTGGAAAGCACGACAAACAAGGCAGTGCCAGGTTGGGTCTCATGCCGGCTTCCAGGCTGAGTCATCCCCCTAGCCTTGCCCTGTGGCTCCCAGAAAGCTTTTTGGCTTGGACTCCTTGAATGGGCACCTTCGATAATGAAAGTCCGCTGGTCTGTACCGGCGAGGTTTGCGGGGGACAGTGCCCGGCCACCCTCATGCATGTCCCCCGGTATGCCATCTTTATTAGGTTAGGCTAACCTAAATAAGGGCTACCTAAATAAGGTAATCCTAAGTTACGGAGGCATCATGATTAATTGGTCAAGGCCGGCTATGGCTATGGCCGCCCTGGCGGCTGTCTCAGGCATGTTGGCGGCCTGCTCGTCATCAGACTCAAGTTCTGAGCCCGCTGCAACGGCGACCGCAACCGCCGCGGAAACCGCCGCGGAAACCGCCGCGGAAACCGCCGCGGAAACCGCCGCGGAAACGTCCGGTGGGGTCGGTGACTTCGGCGAAGATGGCGGATACGCCTATGCGACGAATGTCGACGATCATCGCTTACTTGTCGTGGACGTGTGTGAAGTCAAGGCCGCACTGGACGCTGAAGGAGGGCCGCAATACGCCGACATAAATTCCGTTTACACGGACGGGGCTAACTCGGTTAAGGGAGATGGATCGGTCCGAACCCTTAAAGGTTTCGCCAGTGCTGAAGGCAAGAAGCACAATTCAGATGAGTACTACGGAAGTGCGGGTTCGATTGATGCCTTTGTTACATCCGCGATTGATGGTTCCGGTGACTTCGACGGCGAGTCCGATGGAACTCGGTCCCAGGCGATAGAGAAAGGCATTCAAAACGAAGCCTTGGTTGCCTACGTTGCTCATGAGTTGTTCACCGCGCTGGACAAGGGAGCAAACGGTGACTTTGCGGGAGGCGTCCATAACTGGGATGAAGGTTGGGCCTTTTATCACGGTGCTGAGCCTGGTTGCAGTCCGTATGCCACGGGAAACAGCAGGGCAGAGAACTATGCAACCTTGAGTGATGACGGGGTTACTGCCCTTGCCAACGTCAACATCTTGAACGCGATGATTGGGGGCAGGGATGCGCTCTTGAATGAAGATGTCGACACCGCTACCACTGCGGCTAATGAGGTCATACGTAACCTTGTGACGATCTACTCGCAGGCTGTAATTCGTTACGCCACCAAGATGACGTCCGACCTGGCCGAGGGAGACCAGGATGCAGCCAGGGGACATCAAGCCGAGGGACTTGCTTTCTGGCGGGTCATTGAGCCGTATGTTGGGGGCATCAATACTGACTCAACGTCAGCGATAAATGGGGTGTTTGCACTCTCCTCGGATCCAGCGAGTGGCACCGAAGGCGACGTGAGGGCTGCTCTAGAACCCATCTGGGAAGCCACAGGCGTGTCAGCCGACGAGGTTGGAACCTTGCAGTAGAGAAAAAGTGGCTCTCATTCTCGGGTAGTGCAAGGAACGGGGCCGCGGGGTTGTTGGGCGATCGCGCCTTCACAGCCCCGCGGACCTAAATTGCAAAGACGGGACTCTCCCTGAATCAAGGCTCTCGGATCTACAGACCGACTCGTCCTCAAAACACCTTGCCTCTACCGAAGGAAACAGATGTCTGGAGGCGATGCAACACCTCCGGACAACATCAGGTGCGGTGAGCCTTCATCACAAGGGGGCAGGCGGGTACGGATGATTGGGGTCTCGTCCGGTCACGAACTTCGCCACGCCATACAGCGCAGCGGCAATCGGAACGGCGATCAGCGCGCCGACAATGCCCAGGGTGACACTGCCGACGGCAATGACGACGATGATCGCGAGCGGGTGCAAGTTCTCCGCCCTTCCCATGACGAGTGGCTGCAGGATGTGCCCGTCGGCTGACCCGACCACCACGGTAAGAGCGATGACGAGCAGGGCAACTAATGGTCCTCGCTCGGCCAGAGCCACGATCGCTGCGAAGAAGGTCGCGATCGGCGCACCGATCACAGGGATGAAGGCACCGAGGAAGACGATGGCAGCCAGCGCCGGAGCCAAGGGCACTTGGAGAATCGTCAAGCCGATGAAAACCAGTGCCGCGTCGGCCAGGGCGATCACGACGATTCCTTTGGTGTAGCTCGAAATCGAATGCCAGACGATCCGCCCCGATGTATCCACCGTCGCCCTACTCGAACTCGGTAGCCAGCTGACCACCCAGCCCCAGATCTTGTCGGGCGACAGCAGGAAGAAGATCACACCAAAGAAGAAGACTGAACCTCCGATGATGAGCGTGCCCAGGCTTCCGAGTTCACCTGCAGCAGCACTCAACGCACCTTCTGCAGCGGTCTTGCCCCATGCTTCAGCTTGGGTCACCAGGCCGTTGACACTCTCGTCCGTCAGCCCGAGCGGTCCGTCCTTGAGCCATGAGCGGATTTCCGTCAGTCCCGATTGCAGGCTTGCGACCAACTTCGAGCTTTCAGCGATTGTTGACCGGACGACGACGTACAAGATCGACACGATGGCGGTGAGGATGATCACGAGAGACAGCACCATGGCGAGCACCTTGGGCATGAATCTGCCCAGCAGATTCATCACGGGTGAGGCAAGAGCGGTCACCAGGAGGCTCAGGAAGAGGGCGAGAGCCACCGGGAAGACGAGATTCAGGAAGTACCCGACCACCACGAGCCCGGCGAGCAGGATGAGTACCCGCCACGTGATGCCCGCGGCCCGCGTGAGCGTGGGGGGAATCTGCGACGACGTGCCGTCGTCGGCCATGGGTGCTCCCTGAGTGTGGATCGAAGAAAACACACGTTAGCGGCCCGTTCAGGTGTGCGCACAGGCCTTCGATGTTTTCTCCGATTGTGGGCTCGGGAACGTCCTCGATGGCTATTCTCGCTAAATGACGTCTCGACTTGTTCGAATCGTTGCCCCGGTGGCCGCTGTGAGTTTGCTCGTGGCGTCTGCCACCGCCGCTGGCGCGGCCTCCTACGACCTGTCGAAGGGCTCTGCCACCGGCATGTCCGGTGTTAGTCCGTTCGCCATGGAGATTGATGGCAATACCGACCGGGTCTTTCACAGCGCCGGTGAGGCAGGCGGATGGTTGATGAGCGTTTGCACCGTGGGAGGCGCCTGCACACAAACTTCCCTGCCTCCTGACTTTGGTACGGATTTCACGCAGGTGACCTTGGCCGACGGCAGCCAGCGCGCCTACTTTGTTATCCCCGAGGTGGACGGAAGCAAAGAGATCGCCACCGCTCCCGTGACCTACGTCAACGGCACACCAACGCTCGGAGATATCACTCGCCTTGGATTCACCGCGACGGCCAACGAGCGTGCGTGGGGAGTCCCGGACTCGGTCATCACCCCGGACGGGCTCGTCCGGCTGTATTGGGTTGCCGAGGGTAAGGACCGGCAGGGCGGCGAGGAATCAGAGAATTTCGAGCCGACGCGCGCCCAGCAGATGTGCATGATGAAGTACATCAGTCGAGGGAGCTTGGAAGCGATGGCGTCCGGCACGAAGAAAGTGACCTCGAAGGCCAAGAAGGCCGCGAAGAAGTGTGGGCTGCCGGCGTCCGTCTTCGGCTCGAAGTCACAGAAGGGACGGGGGTCTCGTTCGGATGAGGTCATCGTCAGTGCCACCTCCACCGACGCGAGTGGCACGTCCTTCACCCAAGACGCGGGGTATCGCACCACGGGTGGCTATGTCGACTCCGATGTCATTCAGGCGAAGAACGGCGACTGGCTGATGTTGCTGTCCACCGGACCGGGTGATCCTCCGCAGCGCCTCTTCGTCGCGACAAGTCGAGACGGCCTGAAGTGGAAGGTGAACGCTAAGCCGTTGACGCCGGCTTCGTTCAACGCTCTCGACCCGACCGCTGTGCAACTTGGCCCCAACAAGTGGCGGGTGTACTACGCGAAGTCTCCGAAGAAGACACCGTTCTCGAACCACCGCATCGTGGTCGGTGAGCTGACTCGTTAGACCCCCGGGGACGACCTGGACGCCGGGACGACGGGCCGGTGGGACGTCATCACTCCTGCTCGGAGGCCTGCAGGTTCTCGGCGATCGTGGTGCATGCGTTTCCGAGGGATGCGAAGTCCTTCGGTCCGAGAACGTTCACGAGGTGCTCGCGAACGCTTTCGACGTGATCGGGGGCGGCGGTTTCGATTGCGGTCCAGCCGTCGCTCGTCAGAGCCGCGAAGGAGCCCCTCTTGTCGACGTCGCATTCTTGGCGCTCGACGAAGCCTCGCTTCACGAGCCGATCGACCTGGTGACTCAGTCGACTTCGTGACACGAGTGTCGCCTCCGCGAGTTCGCTCATCCGCATCCGGCGCTCGGAGTGCTCCGACAGGTGGACCAGAATCTCGTAGTCGGCCAGCGTCAGATCGTGCAGGCGCTGGAGATCCGCGCTCAGGCGTTGATTGAGCAACATCGAGGCTTCGATCCAGGCGCGCCACGCTCGTTGCTCGTCGTCGGTCAACCAGCGCGTCATGCGGGCAGTGTAAATGTCGGGAGGCTATCCGCGGCGCTGGGGAGTTGACTCGACCATGTCCCACAGGCGCACTCCGCCGATCACGCCCGCTGCATTCGAGATGATCTCACCTTTCGGGCCGATGTCGTCGATCTCGAGGTGTTTGGCGTTCCCGCCGCCGACGTAGATGCGATCGAAGTGAATAACGGCATCGAACGCCTCGATAGTCTCCGTCACCCGCTTTCGCCAACGTTTGTTGCCGATCTTCTTCCGCTCGACGTTCCCCAGAGCGTGGTCGACGTCCTGGCCGTCGCGGAAGGGCCCGTGGGAAAGCTCGAGGTGGGGGAACAGGGTGCCGTTATGGAACAGGCCGGTGCCGATTCCGGTGCCGAGAGTGATGACGAATTCCATTCCTACGCCGCTGACGACCGCGCAGCCCTGCATGTCGGCGTCATTCACGATCACGGTCGGAATGCTCATGACCTCTGCCAGGGCGCTGCCGAGGTCGAATCTCTCCCACTGAGCGGCGAGGCCGGGATCTTCGGTTCCGTCGTAGGTGGCACGGGACAGAGACGGGATCGTCAAGACCCGTCCGTCCCGGACCAAGCCGGGAAAGCCGATCGCCGCTCGGTGGGCATCGGGGAGATCGTCGGCGAGGCTGACCAGCGTGGCGACCAGTCGCTCGGGCGGGCAGGGGTAAGGGGTGTCGACTCGGACGCGGTCCACAAGAAGGGATCCGTGGGGATCGAGGACCGAAGCCTTGATCCCGCTACCACCGATATCGATCGCGAGGGTGCGAACGTCGTCGGGCCAGGACGACTTTGTGGGTGCGTGCGTCATGAGCCGGCGGCATTGCTGGGTAACGTGAGAATCTCGGCGCCGTCGGATGTCACCACGATGGTGTGCTCGAACTGCGCGGTCCAACGTCGATCCCGGGTGATGACTGTCCAACCGTCGTCCCACATCTCGTGCTGGTACGTCCCGAGGGTCAACATCGGCTCGATCGTGAAGGTCATTCCCTCGCGCAATTCGACGTCTATCCGAGGATCGTCGTAGTGGGGGACGATCAAGCCGCTGTGGAAGGATGTGCTGATGCCATGTCCGGTGAAGTCTCGCACCACGCCGTAGTCGAAGCGCTTCGCGTAACTCTCGATTACCCGACCGACGACACTCAACGGGCGTCCCGGTTGGACAGCTCGGATAGCCCGCATCGTCGCCTCGCGTGTGCGCTCGACGAGCAGCCGCGCTTCCTCACGAACATCTCCGGCGAGGAAGGTCGCGTTCGTGTCGCCGTGGACGCCTCCGATGAAGGCAGTGATGTCGATATTGCAAATATCGCCCTCGGCCAGTTCGGTGGAATCGGGGATGCCGTGGCAGATGATTTCGTTCAGACTTGAGCACAAGGATTTGGGGTAGCCGCGATAACCGAGAGTTGATGGGTAAGCGCCATGGTCGATGAGGAAGTCGTGGCCGATTCGGTCGAGCTCATCGGTCGATACGCCTGGACGAACGTTGCGACCGACTTCCGCCAGGGCGTCTGCTGCGATTCGTCCGGCGATCCGCATTGCCTCGATGGTCTCGGCCGATTGCACGTCCGAGCCTTGGAAAGGCGCCGGCGCCGGACGGTCGACGTATTCCGGGCGGGCGATCGATGGTGGTACCGAACGTCGGGGGGAAAGGCGACCGGGAACGAGAGGATCGCGAATGGTTGTATCCATGCCAAGGATTCTAGGTGCGCACTAGATTGAACGCCGTCGGTGTCCTTATGAGGAGAAACCCCCGTAGGCAACGGCGGATCGTGACGAGAAAGAGGCAACGCATGCAGTGGTATTTCTGTCTGGAGGATCAGCAGGTGGAGCCGGAGGACGGCTGCGCCAACGCTGAGCGTCTCGGCCCCTACGAGAGCGAGCACGCCGCGCGACAGGCGCTGGAGCGCGCCGCTGAGCGCAACGCGGCCTTCGACGATGATGATGACTGAACGGCGGTAGTTATCGAGCTGATGGCTCCGATGTAGCCGCCAGAGCCAAGAACATACGAAGGCCCGCACCAGATGGTGCGGGCCTTCGTAATTGCTGTGCGATCTAGCGGCGGCGCGTTGCCTTCTTGGCAGGACGCTTGGCTGCCTTCTTTGCGGTGCGCTTTGCTGGGCGCTTCTTGGCTGCCTTCTTTGCGGTGCGCTTTGCTGGGCGCTTCTT
>PBTV01000042.1 GCA_002729215.1 Rubrivirga sp. | reverse complement strand
GCCGACGCGTGGAGCAGCGGATGGCTCGGCTAGCGTCGCTCCTGTGACCGAGGCGCCCGCTGAGATCGTCGAACTGGCGAGTCAATGGCGAAGCGATCTCGAAGCTTGGGCTATTCCCGATCACATCCTCGAGCAGGCGTCACAGGAGCCGTGGGTTCATCCGGTCGCGATGTTCACGGTCGGGGATGAGGTAGCCGACTCGGTATCGCACAATCGGGCGCGGGAGGCTGTTCCGAAAGGCGGAAGCGTCCTCGACGTCGGTTCCGGCGGCGGGCGAGCGTCCTTCGCTCTGGCGCCGCCCGCAGAGATCTTCTATGCCGTCGACCATGCGCAGGAGATGCTCGACGCTTACGCCGAGGCGGCGGTGAAACGTGGAGTGCAGCACCAGGAGTCCCGTGGCTCGTGGCCGGATGTCGCGGCCGATGTTCCGGTGGCTGACGTCGTGGTGTGTCACCACGTCGCCTTCAACGTAGCCGCGATCGTCCCCTTTCTGCAGGCTCTGAACGACCACGCGCAATGTCGCGTGGTTCTCGAACTCCCCATGACGCACCCACTGAGCAACATGAGCCCGCTGTGGAAGAAGTTCTGGGATCTCGACCGGCCCACTACACCGACGGCGCAACAATTGGCCAACATCACCAGTGCGCTGGGTTTCGATGTTCACCTCGACGTATGGCCGGATGAAACGTGGGGCCAGCGCGTGTCCTTGCCGATGGAAGACCGGGTGCGCTTCGCTCGGATCCGCCTCTGTTTGAATGCAGACCGGGACGCGGAAGTTGCCGCTGCGCTCTTGAAGGACCTCGACGCCACACCCCGCGAGGTATGCACACTGTGGTGGGACGTATGAACGACTTCGACGTTGCCCGGATACGAGCCCGCATGCCCGCTTTGGAGTCCGGGGTTGCCTTCTTCGACGGGCCGGGAGGGACCCAACTTCCCGATGTCGTGGCCGACGCGATGCGCACGGCGATGACCGAGCCATTGTCGAACCGCGGCACCATGACCCAATCGGAACGCAACGCCGAATCAATCGTGCATGGCTCGCGGCTGGCGGCTGCTGATCTTCTCGGATGCGATCCCGCGGGCGTTGTCTTTTCTCGGAGCATGACGGAAGCGACGTTCATGGTGGCCCGGACTCTGGCGAACGATTGGGGTCCGGGTGACCGCGTGGTGGTGACCGATCTCGATCACGACGCCAACGTCCGCCCGTGGGTGACGTATGCCGAGAAGGCTGGCGCGGAGGTGGCGTGGGCTCGACTCGATCCGACCACGGGTGAGTTGCCGACCGGTCACATCGTCGATCAGATAACAGACAACACGCGCCTGGTGGCGGTCACCGGAGCATCCAACGTCCTGGGAACGCGTCCTGATCTCCCGGCGATCGCCGAGGCCGCCCACGCAGTGAACGCGCTGTTCTTCGTCGACGGTGTGCACCTGACAGCCCACGTCCCGATCGACGTCGGACAGATCGGCGCTGACTTCTACGCGTGCTCGGCGTACAAGTTCCTCGGACCGCACCTGGGGATCGTTGCCGCGTCCAGCGCCTTGTGGGAGTCCTTGCACCCGGATAAGTTGGCGCCGAGTACCGAGCAGGTTCCCGAACGATTCGAACTGGGCACCCTGCCGTACGAGTTGCTTGCGGGGCTCATCGCGGCCGTCGACGTGCTGGCGGATCTGGTGCCGGGCGGGGAGACGTCGATGACTCGTCGCGATCGCCTGGTCCGTTCCATGACCGCGCTCGCCGAGCACGAGGATCGTTTGCACGCTCGGCTGCGCAGCGCCCTGGAGGATCTTCCGGGAATCACCGTGTACGCAAATGCGCGACGACGGACCCCGACGGAGTTCTTCACTATCGATGGATGGGATAGCGCGGAGCTGGCGCGTCGCTTGGCCGACAAGCAGATCAACGCTCCGGCGGACTCGTTCTACGCCTACGAGCCGTGTCGATCGCTTGGCCTGGGCTCTGGTGGTGCGATTCGCGCGGGTTTGGCCCCCTACACCGACGAGACCGACGTCGATCGGCTGATTGCCGCGCTGCGAGATATCGTCATAGCGTGAGTTCCTATCGGGTGACGCCCTGGGTGTTCATCGTCGGGGGGTTCTTCGGCCTGCTGGCCGCCTTCGAGTTGACCTTGGAGAAGATCGCAGTCACGGCGGACCCGAACTACATTCCCGAATGCGACATCAACCCGGTGCTGTCCTGTGGCTCCATCATCACGACCGATCAGGCATCGGCTTTCGGCTTCCCCAACCCCATGTTGGGGTTAATCGGTTTTCCCGTTGTTATTTCTATGGGTGTTTTGTTGCTGTCCAAGGTCAAATTGCCCCGGTGGGTGTGGCTGGGGCTCAATCTCGGTGCGCTGTTCGGGTTCGGTTTCGCCATCTGGCTGATTACCCAGAGCCTGTATGTCATCGGTGCGCTGTGCCCGTGGTGCATGGTCGTCTGGGCGGCCACGATCCCGGTGTTCTGGATGGTGACCGCAGATAACGCGGCCGCCGGGCGATTGAGTGGTCGGTCGGGGCCAGGGGCGGTTGCCCAAACGGTGGGGTCTTTGCGTTGGATTCTCATCGGCGCGAGCTACCTGGTGGTGCTCGCCTTGATCTTCATCCGGTGGATGGATTTTTGGTTGGGTTACTAGCCGCCGAGCCGTTGCTGTTCGGCCCACTGTCCGTGCTCGCGGGCGGCCCAGCGAGTCGACACATGCCCGGTGCGCATTCCGGTGCGGGCTTCGGCATCCATGAGCGCTTTGTAGGTGTGGCCGACAACGACAGCGACGATGGCGAGGGTCAACCAGTCGTGCACGAACGTGGCGCCGGTGCGAATGTCGTCGGGAAACCATGAATTGAAGAACATGATGGAGCCAGTGGCGAGCATGATGATGATCGAACCGACGGAGAACGCGGCGTTGAGCTTCTGACCTGCATTGAATTTGCCCACCGGGATCCGTCCTGATCGGCGATCTCGTGAGCGAAGCCACTTCCAGTCCTGCGCGGTGAAACGGTTCAATAACTCAGCGTCCTGCCGAAAGGCTCGGGAGGCGAGGGCGAGGATCAGGGGGATAGGTATGACGAAGCCGGCGATGACGTGGATGTTGCTGATGATGGGGCGGTTCCCCACCAGCACGCTGATGTCGGGGAAGTACAGCGCCGCCGCGGTCGCGATAAGGACGATCATGAGCACGGTAATGCTGCGGTGCACCCAGCGCTCCGCGCGGGAGAAACGCGCGATGCGGGCGTCAGGCGATGGGCTCGTCGTCGCGCCCATTGGACGCTCCCACCCACGCGTCGATGTCGTAGCCGCGGACCTCCCAATAACCGGGAACCACCTCATCGACCACCTCGATGCCCGACATCCACTTGAGGGACTTGTACCCGTACATCGGCGCCACATACAAGCGAACGGGGCCGCCGTGCTCGCGGGTCACGGGCTCGCCGAACATCGACGTCGCCACGAGCACATCGTCGCGTAGTGCTTGCTCCATGGTCAGCGACTCGGTGTAAGCCCCGTCGAAGGAGAAGAAGCGCAGCGCCGAACTGGCGGTGCTCGCGCCCGCGGCGGCAAGAACGTCGCTGAGGAGAACCCCGGACCAGAGCACGTCGTCGACGCGCCAACCGGTGACGCACTGGAAGTCTTTAGTCATGCTCGTTTGGGGTAGGTCCGCGAGATCCGCCATGGTCAGCGACAGTGGCGTGGTGACGTTGCCGGTGACGTCGAGTCGGTAGTCCGCCGGGTCCATGGCCGGGTATCCGCCGGTGACCGTGTAAATCCGAAATCCCCCAGCTGCGGGGACGATGCTGCCGAGGCCGGGAACGGTTGCGCTCACCGTGCTCGTTATCGCCTCTTGGGCTTGACGTCCGACGAGGACGCCAACGGCACCGAGTCCGATCATGCCGAGCACAATGCGCCGCCCCACCGGGCTACCGGAAGAGGAGTCGGAATCGGGGCTAGCGCCGGCCTTCGGTGGATCAGCTAGGGAGGTGGTGGGTGTGGCCGGGGGCGCTGCCAGGGCGTCGTTGCGCTCGCTCGGCAGCGTGGGCTCCATGGCGCCATTGGAACACGGTGGGCGGAAAGGAGCCAAAGGAAGCCCGGGCCACGGCCGGATGCGGGCAAAAAGCATATAAAAAAGGGATTTTTGTGTCATTAGGAAATGCGCATATGTCCGTGGCCAAATATTGAAGTGAAAGGCCTTGTTGCTCTCGGAGCGACCCTCGTTCTTGCGCTGACCGGCTGTTCAACCGGCATGCAGGGCCTGTCTGATTCCTCCGCCGGCGACGATTCCTCGCCCTCGGGGAAGTCGCCTTCCACCTCTTCCGACGCTGGCGGGCAAGAGTCATGGGCATCGGGTGCGTGCCCCGAGGAGGACGGGTGTCTGTCGACGGGATTCACGGTTGCCAGTGACGGCTTTTCTTTCGCGAACTGGCGAGGCGAAGGAAATCTGGACGTCGATTCCATGATCACGCTGTTTGGTCGCAGTGATGTGTGCGCTGAGGGATCTGGAGAGGAGTGCGAACTTCTTCCCGCAGCCCAGCAATGGTTGACGCAGGCAAATTCTTCTTTGAGTTCGGGTCGGTGCGAAGGTTTCGCGGTCCTGTCGCAATCGTTGTACGACGGTGTCTATGCGCTCAGCGAGCTTGATGGAACGGCCCAAGTAACGGCGGATCTGCGACACTCCAGTAGCGCGACAGCCGTAGACCCTCCCAGCGGAATTATTTGACTATAAGACCGCCGAAGGACACGAAAAGTTCCCTGAGAGAGAGCGGGTGACGAGAATCGAACTCGCACAACCAGCTTGGAAGGCTGGGGCTCTACCATTGAGCTACACCCGCGAGAGGCGGCCTCATGCTACCGACCGACTCGACGTGGAAGGGCATCAGGAGGCTTCGAAGGCGGCCAGGACGTTACGAGATCGACGACATCAACGAGAGCGGCGAGCGTGAGAAGTGACGCGACCTCGGTAGCTGAGTACCTTGACGAATTGCCTGACGACCGTCGTGGCGACCTCAAGGCAGTGCGCGCCTCGATCCTGGCCGCGATCCCCTCGGGCATGTCGAGACCTTGAATTGGGGAATGATCTCGTTTGAAATCCCGCTGGAGCGATACCCCGATACCTACAACAGCCAGCCGTTACTGTTCGCTGCGTTGGCCAATCAGAAACGACACATGGCCGTCTATTTGCACTGCATCTACGCAGATCCGACGATCCGTCAGGATTTCGAGAACGAGTACGCGGCATCCGGCAAGCCGATGGATATCGGGAAATCGTGCGTTCGCTTCACACGTCTGGAGCGGCTGCCACTTGACGCCATCGAGAGGGCGGTGCGTCGAATGAGCGTCGAGGAATACATCGCTGCCTACGAAGCCTCGAGGCGACGCTCCTAGGACTCGAGCATGATCTGGCCGGCGGTCCATCCACCGCCGACAGGCGGCACAGTCACTTCGAGATCGACGCTGACGTTCGACACGTCCGGAAGGTAGCCACTGGGGGCCTGGATGGCACTGTTGCCACGAGTCTCCAGGACGGGAATCGCAGCCAGCACCAGGGCTGCCAGCCCGGCTGCGGCCAGCACGAGCAGAGACGAGTCGTTCTCGTCACGTGCACCCGAGGTCCAGTTCATGCAAGGGGTGTCGGCTCGATGGGCGGAAGACTTCCCGTTTTCGCCGGTAGACCGGACATTCGAGGGCTGATGCTCGCCCGTAGGATGTGCCGGCTAGCGCGGGGCGTAGCGTAGTGGCTAGCGCGCCTGCTTTGGGAGCAGGAGATCGGGAGTTCGAGTCTCCCCGCCCCGACCATGAGTGCCGCCCGGCGCCGTGATCACCAACACTGGAGATGTACGTGAAGACCGACCTCGAGTCACTGAGCCCGACCCGTGTAAAGCTGACTGTCGAGCTGCCCTTCGATGAGTTGCAGCCGAGTTTCGATAAGGCGTACGCATCCATCGCCAAGCAGGTATCGGTGCCGGGCTTTCGCAAGGGCAAGGTTCCCGCGCGGGTGATCGAGCAACGTTTCGGCCGCGGCGCGGTTATCGAGGAAGCGATCAACGACGCTGTGCCGAAGGCGTACGAGGACGCCCTGCGGGAGAAGGAGATCGTCCCAGTAGGCCGGCCGGAGGTCGACGTCACCGAGATCGAGGACGGCGAGAAGGTCACCTTCACCGCCGAGGTGGATATCCGACCGGAATTCGAACTCCCCGACTACAAAGCGATCACCGTCGAGGTGGATGCCGCCGAAGCGAGCGACTCGGACATCGACGAGCACATCGACAACCTGCGCACCCGCTTCGCGTCACTCAAGGACGTTGACCGGGCGTGCGCCGACGGGGATGTCCTGTTAGTTGATATCTCGGGATCGACCGACTCTGGCGACGAGGTCGACGACCTCTCCAGCAGTGCCATGTCCTACGAGATGGGTACCGATGGCATGCTGCCCGGCTTCGACGACGCGGTACGCGGCGCGAGCACCGGAGAAACGCACACGTTCCCGTTCACTCCGAGCAACGGAGACTGGGCCGGGGTGTCGCTGACCGTCACTGCGACCGTCACCGCGGTCCGTGAGCGTGAACTGCCGGCCCTCGACGAGGAGTTCGTGACGATGGCCTCAGAGTTCGACACGGTCGACGAACTCCGCGAGGACGCGCGTAGCCGCGTGGGCCGGCTCAAGCGAATGGAGCAGGGGCAGCAGGCGCGCGAGAAGGTCAACGAGGCATTGATGGCCTCTGTCGATATTCCCGTGCCCGAAGGCGTGATTGCGGCCGAGGTCGACGCCCACTTCGAAGACGGCCACGAAGCCTCCGACGAGCACCGCGCGGAGATCGAGCAGCAGTCCCGCGAGGCCCTCAAGAGCCAATTCATCCTCGATCGCATCGCCGAGGTCGAGGAGGTCTCGGTGGGTGAATCGGAGTTGTCCAACTGGCTGATGCAGCAGGCGCCCCGGTACGGCATGGCTCCGGACGCCCTGGCACAGGCGCTTGTGGAGTCCGGTCAGGTGTCGATGGCCCTGTCGGACATTCGCCGCTCGAAGGCTCTGGCCTTGGTGCTGGAGAACGCGACCGTCACCGACAGCAATGGAGACGCCGTCGACCTGCAGGCTCTGGAATCCGAACTCAACGAAGCCATGCAGGCGGCCCAGATGGCGCAACTCCAGGCGCAGATGGCCGCCGCGGAGTCCGGTCAGTAGTTCGGCTGACGGCGAACCACAGGCCCGCGAGCGGGTGTTGTTCGGTAATCGCCGTTAGGCTCGGAAATCCACATCGATAGGGAGTTGGTAAACAGCGTGAGCACCCCCGATTTCCGTGCACCCAGCAGCGGATTGAGCGGCTTCGGCGACATGCTCGACGAGCGGCTACTGCGTGAACGCATCATCTGGCTCGAGGGTGAGGTGCGCGACGAGAACTCCGATCGCATCGCCAAGCAGTTGCAGGTGCTCGCGGCCGAAGATCATGAGCGGGATATCTCGCTCTACATCAACTCACCGGGTGGCTCGATCACCGCGGGCATGGTCATCTACGACACCATGCAGTTGATCCCTAATGCTGTCGCGACGGTGGCGATGGGGCTGGCGGCGTCCATGGGCCAGTTCCTGCTGTGTGCGGGCGCTCCGGGTAGGCGTTATGCGACGCCCAACACGCGGATCATGATGCATCAGCCGCTTGGCGGTATCGGCGGTACAGCGTCAGATATCAAGATTCAGGCCGAGCAGATGCTGTTCATTAAGAAGCGGATGGCGAGTCTGATCGCCGATCACAGCGGCCAAACAGTGGAACAGATCGAGACGGATTCTGACCGGGACCGTTGGTTCACGGCCGAAGAGGCGCGTGAGTACGGACTCATCGATGTTGTCTACAGCACGGATGCGGACGCACCGGGCAAGAAGGGAAGTGCCAAGTGAGTGACGTTCCCTTCCTGGCGCAGTCGCCGTCCAGCCGGTACATCATTCCGGAGTTCCGCGAGCGCACCGCCAACGGTGAGCGTGTCCATAACCCGTACACGAAGTTGTTCGAGGAGCGCATCATCTTCCTGGGCGTGCAGATCGACGACGCGTCGGCGGACGACGTCATGGCGCAGTTGCTCACGTTGGAGTCGATGGATCCCGATCGAGACATCCAGATCTACATCAACTCACCCGGTGGCTCGTACACCGCGATGACCGCGATCTACGACACCATGCAGTTCGTCAAGCCGCAGGTGCAGACGGTCTGCCTGGGGCAGGCGGCATCTGCGGCGTCGGTGCTCTTAGCCGCCGGGACGGCCGGCAAGCGATTCGCCCTGCCGCACGCCCGCGTCCTCATCCATCAGCCGTACACCGAAGGTGGGGGCCAGGGCTCGGATATCGAGATTCAGGCGAACGAGATTCTGCGCATGCGTAAGGAAATGGAAGTCATCCTGGCGCGGCATACCGGTCGGTCCGAGGAGCAGATCGAGCATGACATCGAGCGGGACAAGATCCTCACTGCGGATATGGCCAAGGAGTACGGGATCATCGACCAGGTGATCTCCTCTCGGAAGGTCTGACGCCACCCTCGACCACCGGTCGAGACTTCCATCCTGGCTCGGCGCGCGGATATCTAGGCACGATCGACGAGATCGGGGTACGGTCTTGCGTGTCCTGCCAACGATGGTGGGGCCGTCGGCTCGTCGGGCGATATTTGTCCCCATGGGCCGCGAGGCAGGAAGGGGCGCGCCGTGGCTCGCATCGGTGAGAGTGGCGACCTTTTGAAGTGTTCTTTCTGCGGCAAAAGCCAAAAGCAGGTCAAGAAGCTCATTGCCGGCCCCGGGGTCTACATCTGCGACGAGTGCATCGACCTGTGCAACGAGATCATCGAAGAGGAACTCAGCGAGGCGGTCGAGTCGCCGGTCGGCGGGGAACTGCCCAAGCCGCGGGAAATCTACGAGTTCCTCGACCAGTACGTCATCGGACAGGACCCGGCCAAGAAGGCCCTGTCGGTCGCCGTCTACAACCACTACAAGCGAGTCCAGGCCGAAGCCCGCGAGAAGCCTCGCGAGGATGTTGTCGAGGTTGCCAAGTCCAACATCATGCTGCTCGGCCCTACCGGATCGGGCAAGACGCTGCTCGCCCAGACGCTGGCACGGATCTTGAACGTGCCGTTCGCGATCGCCGACGCGACGGCCCTCACCGAAGCCGGGTATGTCGGCGAGGATGTCGAGAACATCCTGCTCAAGCTCATCCAGGCGGCCGACTACGACGTCAATCGGGCGCAGACCGGCATCATCTACATCGACGAGATCGACAAGGTCGCCCGCAAGAGCGAGAACCCGTCGATCACCCGGGACGTCAGTGGTGAGGGCGTGCAGCAGGCGCTGCTGAAGATCCTCGAGGGAACAACGGCATCAGTGCCTCCCCAGGGTGGACGTAAGCACCCGCATCAGGAGTTCATCCAGATCGACACGACCAATGTGCTGTTCATCGTCGGTGGCGCCTTCGCCGGGTTGGACACGATCGTTGAGCGGCGTCTCGGGAGGAAGAACCTCGGGTTCACCTACGACCTTGTCGACGGTGAACGCGAGGAGACCGCTGCGGTCGAGGATGTCTTCTCGCACGCTATGCCCGAGGACCTACTCAAATACGGGATGATCCCGGAGTTCATCGGTCGCCTACCGGTATTCACGTCGGTCACCCAACTCGACCGCGAGGCACTCATCGAGGTTCTCACCGAACCCAAGAACGCCCTCGTCAAGCAATACCAGCGGCTCTTCGAGATTGACGGCGTCGAGTTGGAGTTCGCTGCCGATGCGCTCGAGGAGATCGCAGAACTTGCGCTGATGCGTGGCACGGGGGCGCGAGGACTGCGTGCGATCTTGGAGGACGTTCTCCTACACGTGATGTATGACGTGCCGAGCCGCGAGGATGTCGCAAAGGTCGTCATCAGCGGTGAGGTCGTTCGCGACAAGGTCAACCCCACCATTGTGCCGCTTGAAGTGGATGCGGCTCCGCGCGAGAAGTCCGCGTAGGTCGACCAGCGAGGCGAACCTCGCGTAGCGCGTGTCGCGTTGTGCCCCTGATTTATGTGATCAGCGATTCAATTCGTGCAGCAAGTCGCTGTCCGGGGTGATCTCCTTGCCGTGCAGCAGACGAACGCTTAGCGCTCGTCAGAGGAATCCGAGTGGAAGTTCTCGACCAGCGCGTCGAACGCCTCGGCGTCGTGCGCAGCCAAGCGATCAGTGCCCGATGCGTGATCCGTAGGAGCCGTCGCGTCCTGCGCGCTTTCGCCCTGGTTTTGTCCTGAGTTCTCGCCGTGAGATTGGACGGCGACGACCTCGGAATCGGTGAGCAGTTGCACCATGGCGGCGCGGGAGCGCTCTGCTGCCTGGGTCGCGTGCCGCTGGTAGCAGCGCCACGCGATGGCCATCACCACAGCCAAGAACGCGATCATGCCGAGTGACATCACCAAGGTGCTCACGACTACTCCACGGGGGCTAGTTCTGCCTCTACCTGAAGAGTTTTGGACCCATCGGTCACATTCATCCCCTCGATGTTCCCCGCGGCTGCCAGATCCTCCATCGCCTGGCGGATGCGCTCGATATCGGCACCTGGGCCTGAGATCTTCGCCGACGAGACGCGGGCCCGCATCGAGACTTTCTGCTCCGACTTCACCTTCCGCACTCCGCTGAGAGCCCGACCGGTTGCTTCCAGTACTCCGGGGTCTCCTTCCGGCAGCGCTGAGAACTCCTCGACCTGCGGCCACGAGGCCCGGTGGATCGACGAGTCATTGACCCACGACCACACCTCTTCGGTGGTGAACGGCAGGAACGGGGCGAACAGGCGCAGTTGGACAGACAACGCGAGAGACAGGGCCGCCTTCGCGCTCGCTCCCGCCTGCTCTCCCTGGCCACCGTAGGCGCGTTCCTTGACCAGCTCGACGTAATCGTCGGTGAACGTCCAAAAGAACGACTCGGCAAGTTCGAGCGCGCGGGCGTAGTTGTAGTTCTCAAACGCTTGGGTCGCTCGATCCACCACGTCACGCAGCATCGCCAGCATGGACAAATCCAACGGTCGAGTAATCGCCGAGACGTCGTCCACGACGCCCATCGACAAGACGAACTTGCTGGCGTTGAGCACCTTGATCGCGAGCCGCCGACCGATCTTCATTTGGCCGATGTCGAAGGCGGTATCGGTGCCGGGACGCCCCGATGCTGCCCAGTAGCGAACGGCGTCGGAGGAGTACTCATCCAGCAGGTCCATCGGCGTGACGACGTTGCCCTTGGACTTGCTCATCTTCTTGCGATCGGGATCCAGAATCCATCCGGAGATTGCCGCGTTCGACCACGGCAAGCAGTCATCCTCGAGGTGCGCGCGAACAACGGACGAGAACAGCCAGGTGCGGATGATTTCGTGTGCTTGCGGACGAACATCCATCGGATAGACGCGACTCCACAGATCCGGGTCGCGTTCCCATCCACCGGCGATCTGCGGGCTCAGGGAGCTCGTCGCCCAGGTGTCCATCACGTCCGGGTCGCCGATGAAGCCCCCGGGTTGTCCGCGTTGATCCTCGGTGAAGCCGTCGGGAACGTCGCTCGACGGATCGATCGGCAATCGATCCTCCGACGGGATCAGGGGGCCGTCGTACACCGGGTTTGCGTCTGCGTCCAGCCGGTACCACAGCGGCAGCGGGACGCCGAAGAAGCGCTGACGGGAAATCAACCAGTCGCCGTTCAACCCTTCGACCCAGTTCTCGTATCGAACCTTCATGTGGTCGGGATGCCAGATGAGTTCGCGTCCGCGCGCCAGCAATTTCTCGCGCAGTTCCGCGTCACGGCCACCGTTGGTGATGTACCACTGACGGGTGGTGACGATCTCGAGCGGCTTGTCTCCTTTTTCGAAGAACTTCACTGGATGAGTGATCGGTCGTGGGTCGCCGTCGATGTGCCCGGTCTCGCCGAGGATCTCCACCATCCGCTCCTTGGCGGTGTGGGCAGTGGCCCCGGTGATCCGCTCGTAGAACGCCGCGGCGTCTGGCGTTGCGATCCACGCGGGTGTTTCTCGGATCACGCGACCGTCCCAGCCGATGATCGGTCGGGTGGGGAGCTGCAACTCTCGCCACCAGGTGACGTCGGTGAGGTCACCGAACGTGCAGATCATCGCGATTCCCGAGCCTTTCTCGGGATCGGCGAGCGCATGCGCGACGACCGGCACCTCCACGTCGAACGCCGGTGTTCGCACCGTGCTGCCAAACAGCGGTTGATAACGCTCGTCGTCGGGGTGCGCGACGAGGGCGACGCATGCGGCGAGTAATTCCGGTCGGGTGGTCTCGATGAAGATCCGCTCGGGGTCGTCCTGACTCGAGATAGGAAAACCGATGCGGTGGTAGGCACTGTCGCGTTCGCGGTCCTCGAGTTCGGCCTGAGCAACCGCGGTGCGGAACGTCACGTCCCACAGGGTCGGCGCCTCCGCCTGGTACGCCTCACCGCGAGCAAGATTGCGTAGGAACGCCAACTGACTCGTGCGCTGGGCGTTGTGGTCGATGGTCTGGTACGTCTGCGTCCAGTCGACGCTCAGGCCCATCCGACGCCACAGTTCCTCGAACGCCTTCTCGTCCTCGACGGTCAGGCGCTCGCACAGCGCGACGAAGTTGCGGCGACTGATCGGCAACTGGTTCTTGGCGTCCGGCTTCTCGGGCGGCTCGAAATCGGGGTCGTACGGCAGCGACGGATCGCAGCGAACGCCGTAGTAGTTCTGCACGCGGCGCTCGGTCGGCAGGCCGTTGTCGTCCCAGCCCATCGGGTAGAAGACCTCGAAGCCGCGCATCCGCTTGTAGCGCGCCATGCAGTCGGTGTGGGTGTAGGAGAACACGTGCCCGACGTGCAGCGACCCGCTCACCGTCGGTGGGGGAGTGTCGATCGAGTACACCTGGTCGCGGGTTTTGCTGCGATCGAACCCGAACGTGCCCTGTTCCTCCCAGGCCGCCGACCATTTTGCTTCGATCCCATCGAGGGTTGGCTTGTCCGGCACCGTCGACGAGGCCGAGGCAGCAAACGGTGACGTCGAATCGGACATGATGCTTCATCCTAAGAGAACCTGCGTCTGGCTACGCTCGCGTGGTGGACCTTCCCCAACTTTGGGCCGAACTCGAATCGCGGTGGCCGGAATCGATCATCGATCCGTCGTTGACGCGAATCGTGTCGGTGATGGAACTGCTGGGTGATCCGCAACGCGCCTATCCGGTCATCCAGGTCGCGGGCACCAACGGCAAGACGTCCACCGCACGCATGATCGAGTCGGTTCTCCGCGCCTACGGGCTTCGCACCGGCCTGTTCACCTCGCCGCACCTCGTGGATGCCCGTGAGCGGATACGACTCGACGGCGAACCGGTGACCGCCGAGCGGCTTGTGGACACCTGGAATGACATCGAGCCGTACGTACGGCTGGTGGACAAGAACTCCACCGACGCAGGCGGTGTTCCCCTGTCCTACTTCGAAGTGTTTACGTCGCTGGCCTACGCGGCCTTCGCCGACGCCCCCGTCGATGTCGCCGTCATCGAAGTCGGCATGGGCGGCACCTGGGATGCGACATCCGTGGCCGCCGCATCGGTCGCGGTCATCACCCCGATCGGTATGGACCACGCCGAGTATCTCGGCGACACGATCGAGCAGATAGCCGGCGAGAAGGCCGGCATCATCGCTCCCGGGTGCATCGCCGTCACTTCTTGCCAAACCGACGACGCGCGACCGGTCATCGTGACCCGAGCGAGTGAACTCGATGTGCCGCTGAAGATCGAAACGGAGGACTTCGGGTTGCTGTCTCGCGACGTCGCGGTGGGTGGACAGTTGGTTTCGATGCGTGGACTGCGCGGCGACTACGACGAGGTCTTTGTGCCGTTCTTCGGTGAGCATCAGGCGTCGAACGCGTGTCTTGCCCTCGCGGCGGTCGAGGCCTTTCTTGGTTCCGGCGATGAGGCACTCGACGTCGACATCGTGCGCGAGGGATTCGCGTCGGCGGATAGTTCGGGTCGGTTGCACGCGGTGCGCCTGGACCCCACGGTGCTGGTCGACTCTGCGCACAATCCGCATGGCGCTCGCGCGCTGGCTGCTGCGATCCACGACTCCTTCACCTTCGACCGATTGATCGGCGTGGTGGGTCTGCTGTCGGATAAGGACGCCCATGGTGTGCTCGAAGCTCTTGAGCCGGTGTTGGACGAGTTGATCGTGACGACCCCGGGATCTCCTCGAGCGCTACCGGCGGACGATCTCGCGCGAGTGGCGGAGAACTATTTCTCCGGCAAGGACGTCGTCGTCGAGGATGAGCTGCTCGACGCCGTTGACCGTGCGATGGGTATCGCCGACGCTGACGGTGATGTCGGGGGATCGGGCGTTCTGGTGACCGGATCGGTGGTCCTGGTGGGGGATGTTCTGCGCTTGTTCGCCCGAGAGATGCGGCGGCCCGACATGCCCGATGCCGCTGACGACGACAGGATGGCGTGATGCGCGTCCTCGGCTCGACGGTTCTGGTCCTCGAAGCGATCGTCGTCTTTCTTGCGGCGCTGGTCGCCGCGGGCACCGGTGCGGTCGACGGCATGGGCCGCTCGCTGCTCATCGGCGGGGTGCTGGCGCTCGCGTTGATCGCCGGCGTCGGAACGCTCGGGCGCCCGTTCGGGGTCACCGTCGGGTGGGTCTTGCAAGGTTTCGTTCTCGCCTGGGGTTTATGGGTGCCGTCTATGTGGATTGTCGGCGGCATCTTCGTGGTTTTGTGGTTCTTCGCGGTGCGCAACGGCAGCCGAATCGACGCACTGCGGGCCGAGCGCGCCGCCGAGTCCGATGGCACCGGTGCGGACAACTAGGCTCCGGGGCACACCCACCCCTTGGAAGGAAGAGTCGTGACCGAGCGCACCCTCGTTCTCATCAAGCCCGACGGCGTTCAGCGTGGACTCGTCGGTGAAGTCCTCTCGCGCATCGAGCGCAAAGGCTTCGCTGTTATCGCCCTTCAGATGCGCACCCTCGAGCGTGCTGTCGCCGAGGAGCACTACGGCGAGCATCAGGACAAGCCGTTCTTCGCCGACCTCGTCGACTTCATTACCGGTGGGTCGCTGGTGGCCGCGGTCATCGAGGGCCCCGAGGCGATCGCGTCGTGGCGATCGATGATGGGAGCGACCAACCCGGCCGCTGCGGCGCCCGGAACGATCCGCGGTGACCTCGCGACCGAAACACAGATGAACGTCACGCACGGCTCGGACTCACCGGAGTCGGCTGCGCGAGAGATCGCGCTGTTCTTCCCCGCTTTGGGTTAGTAGGTCTGGGCTAGCAGGCACAGGTGCGCATCATCGGTCCCTCCTTGATGGAGTGGACAAGTCGTGTGCGCACGTTGTTTCCCGTCGCCCTCACCGGACTCGGTGCCACGACCGTCGTCGGCCCACCGTTGGTCGGATGGTCTGTGCTTCGCCTCGCACGATCTGTTTCCGCCGCTGAGAGCGACCGCGCTCGGGCATCTGGCGTGGGCGTGGGCGTCGCGAGCGTCGCTGTGGCGAGCCTCGTCGCCGGAACCGTCGTCGCGCGCAGGCGCTTTTTGACCAACACCGCGAATGCAGCCCGTGACCTCGACCCCGGCTTTCGCGAACCCCCGGTGAGCCCCTTGGTGTCGACCGGGCCCGGATCCCTCGTCGATCCGCGCGGAGTTGGCCGCGAAGGCGCGCGATACGTCGGAACCGCCACCACCGGTGACGACGTCCGCTTCGTCACCGGAGCCGAGCCCATCGCCGAGCCCATTCGCGTGTTCGTCGGGTTGGACGCCGGGGCCAGCGTGCAGCAGCGGGTGGATCTCGCAATGGCGGAACTGCGCCGAACGGGTGCGTTCGACCGCTCCCACCTCGTCATTCAGGCTCCGGCCGGAACGGGCTACGCGAACGCCACCCCGGTCGATGTCGTAGAACTCCTCTCCCGAGGTGACTGTGCATCGGTGGCCGTGGGTTACGGGCTGCTGCCAAGTTTCCTGTCGCTGAACCGAGTCGACCTTGCGCGCCGCACACAACAGGCGTTGCTGGAGGCCATCACCGCGGAGTGCGACGAACGATCCACGCGACCGCGATTGCTGCTTTTCGGGGAGAGCTTGGGAGCGAAAGTGCAACAGGCCGCTCTTGCTGCAGGCGTCGCGGATCTCGATCGTTTTGGTATCGACGCGGCGTTGTGGGTCGGCACACCCGGGGGCGTCGATTACGACGACGTTCATCGAGCGTTCGACCACGTCGCGGTCACGCTGGATAGACCCGCGCAGATAGAGCAGGTGCTTCGTGAGCGCCCGACACCGCGCGTGTGGTTCCTTGAACACGACGGAGATCCGGTCGTGCGATTTCGATCAGACCTCGCCCACACCCGGCCGACGTGGCTGTCGCCGGCCCAGGGGAGGGGAGTGCCCCCGGACATGCAGTGGCGGATAGGCGTCACCTGGGCGCAGGTCCTCGTCGACACCCTGTTCGCGACCGACGTGAGCCCGGGTGACTTCCGCAGCCACGGTCACGATTACCGCGCGGACCTCGGAGCCGTGGTCACCGAGGCCTTCGGGCTCGCCCCGGTGGACGCCCAGGCCGGCTGGGTGGAACGACGCGAGATCAGGCTCCGGGAGCTAGAGGTAAGACGGGCCGAACAGGTGAGGGGTAGCCTTGAAGCCCAGCGCCCCCGGGCGCCAAAAGCTACTTCCCCGTAGAGAGGTCGCGTTATGGCTGCCAGCACCTCGTTCGTCGGCCGCGATATGGCCGTCGACCTTGGCACGGCGAACACGCTGGTCTACGTGCGTGGCCGCGGCATCGTTCTGAACGAGCCCTCCGTGGTGGCGATCAACAGCAACTCCGGCGGCATCCTCGCCGTCGGCTCGGAAGCCAAGCGGATGATCGGCCGGACCCCGGGAAGCATCGTGGCGATCCGACCACTCAAGGACGGCGTCATCGCCGACTTCGACACGACCGAGCGGATGCTTCGCTACTTCATCCAGAAAGTCCACCGCCGCCGCTACTTGGCGAAGCCTCGACTGATCGTGTGTGTTCCGTCGGGCATCACCGGCGTAGAACAACGCGCGGTCAAGGACGCCGGCTACGCCGCCGGTGCTCGCAAGGTCTTCATCATCGAAGAGCCGATGGCGGCGGCTATCGGCGCAGGGCTACCGGTCCACGAGCCGACAGGAAACATGATCGTCGACATCGGCGGTGGCACATCCGAAGTCGCGGTGATTTCGCTCGGCGGCATCGTTACGAGCCTGTCGGTTCGCGTCGGCGGAGACGAACTCGACAACTCGATCATCCAGTACACCAAGAAGGAGTACTCGATGATGCTCGGCGAGCGCACCGCGGAAGAGATCAAGGTGGCCGTCGGCTCCGCGTTCCCCAGCCCGGACGAACCGCACGCGGAGATCCGGGGACGCGACCTCGTCACCGGCCTACCGCGCACGATCGTGGTGTCGGCCGAGGAGATCCGTCGCGCGATGGACGAGCCGGTGAACGCGATCGTCGACGCGGTGAAAGCAACGCTGGATAGAACGCCGCCGGAGCTGTCTGGCGACATCATGGACCGAGGCATCGTCTTGACCGGTGGCGGAGCACTACTGCAGGGATTGGACGAGCGGCTCAGGCACGAGACTGGAATGCCGATCATCGTCGCTGAGCGCCCGTTGGAGTGCGTGGCACTCGGGTCAGGTAAGTGCGTGGAGGAATTCGAGGCGCTCCAGCAGGTTCTCGTCCCCGAACCCCGAAGATAGTCACGGTAGGCCGCACGCTGCGGCTCGGTTGATCGAACGAGGAAAACTCGACACATGCCCTCACGCAGAATCAGGATCACGATCGCGACACTGCTCGTCGCATCGCTGACCTTCGTGATCTTGGATCTGCGCGGCGGCGACGGCCCTCTGTCCAGTGCTCGCGCTGCCGCGAGCGCCGTCGTCGGTGTTCTGCAAGAGGGTGTGAACGTCGTTGTGTCGCCGTTCAGCGGAGCGCGCGCCTCGTACTCCACGTGGCGTGATCAAGCAAGCCAGATCGCCGAACTCGGGGAAGAGAACGCGAAGCTCAGCGAGGAACTTTCCGCCACATTGTCCGACCGGGCGCGCGCCCGGGCCCTGGACGAGTTGCTGCGCGTCTCTTCGACCGGGCGGTACCGCATCACGCCGGCGGAGGTGATCAGCGTCGGTCCGGCCCAGGACTTCGCCTGGACCGTGGGCATTGATGCCGGATCCCTCGACGGGATCGAAAAGGACATGACGGTCATCAACGGTGCTGGCCTGGTCGGTCGGGTCCTGAAGGTGAACCCGACGACGTCGACCGTCGTGCTGCTGGTGGATGTGTCCTCAGCCGTTGGTGGACGGGTGGCAACAACAGAGGAAGTCGGCATCGTCTCGGGAACCGGGCGGCAAGACTCGATGGACTTCCAACTTCTCGATCCCTTAGCCGAGTTGGTCATCGGGGACGCGCTCGTGACGTTCGGGTCGCGCGGAGGGCGTCCATACGCCCCTGGGATCCCGATCGGCGAGGTCGCGGACATCACCGGTAGCGCCGGACAGTTGGCTCGGGTCGCCACCGTTCGTCCGTTCGTTGACGTGTCGCAGTTGAGCGTCGTCGGTGTGATCATCCGGCCCCCGCGAGATGATCCGCGCGACTCCGTTCTCCCACCCCGAGACGAAACTCCCGAAGGCGAGAGCATTGACGAAGGCAACGCGCAGGCTAACGCCGATGCCGGTGATGAGGCGACCGTGGACGGCGAGGTTGATTCGTCGGATGCTGGTTCGTCAAATACGAACCCGGCAGGCGCGGACTCGGCAAATGGAAACGAGAACTAGCCGGTGGTTGTCCGTCAGTTGGTGGTTATCGCCTCGCTGCTGCTGGCAGCGGTCGTGTTGCAGACGACCGTGTTGAGCCGGTTGGGCCTGCCGGGCGCGACACCGGACCTGGTCGTGGTGACCGTCGTTGCGGTGGCGTTGGCGCTCGGGCCGGGCCCAGGCGCCCTGACCGGGTTTCTCGGCGGCGCACTCCTGGACATTGCGACACCCTCGGATGCCATCGTCGGATTGGCGTCGATCGTGCTAGTGGCAGTGGGTTTGGCCGTCGGTGTCTTCATGGACCGCGAGGAGTCGAATATCTGGGTGATGTCGCTGGTCGCCGGTGCGGCCTGTGGCGGCGCCGCTCTGGCCACCGCACTGCTGAGTGCAGTGCTGGGCAGCGAGCGCATCGTTTGGGACGTCGTCCCGGGTGTGACACTGACCACAGTGCTGTACGGGCTTATTCTCGGACGAGTGACGATCCCCCTCGTCGGGGTGCTCTCCCGGCGATTGGTGCCGGAGGCGTACCTGGACTAGGGAACACACCCGGCCCCTGGGGCGTCGGAAGATCAGGGCGTCCGAGGATCAGGGCGTGCAAACGCCCGGCGGTGAGCGGTAGACGAGCGGACGAGCGGACAGGAGGTGTTCATGAGTCAACAGTCGAATGTGCGGCTGTTCGTGCTTGGGGCCCTCATGCTTTCCCTCGTTCTCACCCTGATCGGGCGGCTGTTCTACCTCCAGGTCATGACGGGGGAGGAATACAAGGTCGCCGCCGTGAACAACACCGTTCGCGAAGTCGTCGAACCCGCGGTGCGTGGTCTTATCCTCGACCAAGTCGGTCGACCCTTGGTGTCGAATCGCACGTCGCTGGTGATCACGGTGGACAAGATCGAGCTCAGCCGCGAGCCCGATGGCGGCGAAGCCGTGATTGAGCGATTGGGACGGATCCTGGACCTCCCGGCGGAGGAAATCGCCGACCGCTTGAAGCCGTGCGGGTCCGAGGGCGCGAAGCCGCCGCCGGTGTGCTGGAACGGTTCCCCGTACCAGCCGGTGCCGATCGCCCAAGACGTTGATCCGCAGACGGCGCTCACCGTCATGGAACAGGGGCAGGTGTATCGGAGTGTCGATGCGCGACTCGATGCGATTCGCGAATACCCCGCCCCCTTCAACGTCAACGCCGCTCACCTGCTGGGTTACCTCGGTCCGTTGACCGAGGAACAACTCGAGGAGCAAGGGCCGACAACCGCATCCGACCGGCTGCGACGTACCGACGCCGTCGGTCGCTCGGGCTTGGAGGCGTACTACGACGAGGAAGTGCGGGGAAAGCCCGGCATCACCACGCTCGCGGTGGACACCGCTGGTCGGGTGACCGGCACCCTCGAACAATTCGATCCCGAGCCGGGGCAGTACCTGATCTCGAGTCTGGACGCCCGTCTGCAATCCGTCGTGGAAGACCAACTCGTGCGGGCGGTGCAGCGAGCGCAACGGCAAGGCAATCCCGGTGACTCGGGCGCGGCCGTAGTCGTCGATGTCAAGACCGGACGCATTCTGGCGATGGCCAGCTACCCCACCTACGACCCGTCGATCTGGGTCGGAGGCGTGACGCAGAAACAATTCGAGAAGCTCATGGACTCCGGGTCCCTCGCATCCAACGCGACGCAGGGCATCTTCGCGCCCGGTTCGACGTACAAAGTGGTCAGCACCCTGGCGGCGGGTAAGCAGGGATTCGACTTGAACGGCACCTACGACTGCCCTAGTCGGGTGAAGCTCGGAACGCAGGTGTTCCGCAACTACGAGTCCGCCGCGTACGGCGATATCTCCCTGGCCCGCGCTCTCGAAGTCTCCTGCAACACCGTGTTCTACGGACTGGCTGATCGGATGTGGGAGCAGGCCGGGGGAGATGACGCGGGACGTGATGGCGCAGACCCCGTAGCCGATGCGGCCCGTCAATTGGGTCTGGGGGAGGCCACCGGCATCGATCTTCCGGTGGAATCCGAAGGCCGCATCGCAAGTCGCGAGTTCAAGATCGAGAACTGGGAACGCAAACGAGACACCTGGTGCAAGAACGCCGTCGAGGGCTACCCGGAGACCCGCAAGTCCGCCCCCGAGCTCGCCGACTACTTCACTGCCCTGGATCAAGAGAATTGCGCGGACGGTTTCCGATGGCGTGAAGGTGACGCGTTGAACGCCTCCATCGGCCAGGGCGACACGGCCGTGACACCACTGCAAATGGCGATGGTTTACGCGGCAATCGCCAACGGAGGCACCGTCTACGAGCCGCGAATGGTCAAAGCGATCATGTCCGCCGACGGCAGCCAGATCCAAGAGATCCCACCGATTGTCTCCAACGAGATCACCGGGAGCCGCGCCCGACAATCCATCCGCTTCCTGCAGCGCTCATTACCCCGAGTCACGACCGAAGGCTCCGGTCGCGACCCGTTCTCGGGCTTCCCCCTCGATCAGATACCGGTGGCCTCAAAAACCGGCTCCGCGCAGGTGACCGGGGACAAGGTCTCGACGGCATGGTTCGCCTCGTACGCACCGGCCGATGACCCGCAATACGCCGTCGTCATGATGGTGACGCAGGGCGGCTTGGGGTCTAAGACCTCCGGTCCGAGTGTGCGGAAGATCTACGAAGCGTTGTTCGGAGTCGACGGACAGGACGTGAACTCTCGGCGCAGTGTGCTCGTGGATGGCAAGCCAAGTTCGAACCTGCCGGTGATTCGACAAGACGGAACGCCCGTGATACCGCTCGGTAAGGATTCCGGCCTACCGGAGGCGCGCGAAACGGTGACGGCCCGCGGCGACGAGGGCGGTGGTTAGTCGTGGCGAATCTTTTCCGGATGCAAGCTTCGGACGCTGCGGTGGCGCCCCAGCGCGATCGTGGCGGTGGCTATTGGCGCGACCTAGATTGGATTTTGCTGATCGCGGCGGTCGCCTTGTCACTGATGGGCTCGCTGCTGGTCTGGTCCGCGAGTCGAGCCGATCTCGCTTCAGAGAGTGATCCACAGTCCTATCTCAAGCGACACTTGATCAACATCGGCGTCGCTCTCGTTCTCGGATTCATCGCCTCCCGCATCAACTACCGTCTGCTACGGGCATACACACCCGTGGTGTACGTGGCGTCGATGGTTCTCTTGCTCGTCCCGTTCGTTCCCGGCCTAGGCGTGACCATTGCGGGCGCCCGGGCCTGGATCGATGTCCCACTTGGCTTGACGATCCAGCCGTCGGAGTTCGCGAAGATCACGGTGATCTTGATGATGGCGGCGCTGTTGTCCGAGCGGCGCGACCGGGAAGAGGAGCCGTCAGCCCAAGACGTGCTGCTGGCTCTCGCGGTCGCGGCGATTCCGACGGCGATCATCCTCGTGCAGAACGATACCGGGACGGTATTGATCCTCGCCGCCGTATCCCTCTCGATAGTGGCAGTGTCCGGCGTGCGCACCCGGTGGCTCGTCGGCTTGATCGGGGCCGCGATCCTCGGGGTGCTGGCGTCGATCCAACTCGGCCTGCTGCAGGAGTACCAAGTGGACCGTCTGACATCGTTCATCAACCCCAACGAAGATGTCAGCGCCAGCGCCTACAACGCCAACCAGGCGGCGATCGCGATCGGCGGTGGAGGGCTCGACGGCTACGGACTGTTCGAAGGACCCCAAACACAAGGCAACTTCGTTCCGGTGAACGAAAGTGACTTCATCTTCACGGTGGCGGGAGAGGAGCTCGGGTTCCTCGGCTCGGCGCTGTTGATCGCGTTCATGGCCGTCATCTTGTGGCGTGCGGTACTGATCGCGTGGAAAGCCGATGACCTCTACGGCCGGCTCGTCGCCACAGGTGTGGCCGCATGGTTGGCGTTCCAGATGTTCGAGAACATCGGCATGACCCTGGGGATCATGCCCATCACGGGAATCCCGTTGCCCTTCGTCTCCGCCGGTGGCACCTCGATGATGGCGACGTGGATCGCGCTCGGCCTGCTGCAAACGGTGCGCCTGCATTCGCTTGCGGTGCAGCGTTCCGAGGTCTAGGCCCGTCGGGGTCGCTACCCTGGAGGGCATGAGCACCACAGTCTCCGAGCATCTGGTCACTCGAGCATCGCTTCGCGCCGGGCGCGACGTCGGGGCAAGCCACTTCGATCGCCTCGAACCCCTGCTGGCGCGCATCAGCAAGCCGATCCAGTACGTCGGTGGCGAGGTGAACTCCGTCGTCAAAGACTGGGAGGACGCCACGGTGCGGTGGGCGCTGATGTATCCCGATGCCTACGAAGTCGGCGCCCCCAATCAGGGTGTGCAAATCCTGTACGAGATTCTCAACGGACGCGAGGACGTTCTCGCCGAGCGCACCTATGCGGTCTGGCCCGATCTTGAGGACCTGATGCGAGAACACGGTGTTCCACAATTCACCGTCGATGGTCATCGGGCGGTGGGGGATTTCGACGTCCTCGGACTGTCCTTCGCGACCGAACTCGGATACACGAACATGCTCAACGCACTCGATCTCGCCGGAGTTCCTGTGCACGCGGCAGATCGACTCGGTGACGAGCCGCTCGTCATCGCCGGAGGGCATGCGGCCTTCAACCCGGAGCCGATTGCTGATTTCCTGGACGCCGCGGTCCTCGGCGATGGTGAGGAAGCCGTCCTGCTGATCACCGGCATCATCAACCAGTGGAAGCGTGAGGGGCGACCTGGTGGTCGGGAAGAGCTGCTGCTTCGACTGGCGCGGACGGGATCGATTTACGTTCCCCGCTTCTACGACGTCCAGTACCTACCGGACGGGCGCATCCAGCGGGTGGCACCGAACCGCTCCGACGTCCCGTGGCGGGTCAGCAAGCACACGCTGATGGATTTGGACGAATGGTCGTATCCGAAAGCGCCGCTCGTGCCGCTCGCCGAGACCGTGCACGAGCGGATGAGTGTCGAGATTTTTCGCGGGTGCACCCGCGGGTGTCGGTTCTGCCAAGCCGGCATGATCACCCGGCCCGTGCGCGAGCGCTCCATCACCGGGGTCGCGGAGATCGTTGAAGGCGGCCTGAAGGCCACAGGCTTCGAGGAGGTTGGCCTGTTGTCGCTGTCGAGCGCGGATCATTCTGAGATCGCCGACATCGCGCGCAACCTCGCCGACCGATACGAGGACTCTCAGACTTCCTTGTCCTTGCCGAGTACGCGGGTCGACGCGTTCAATGTCGACCTTGCCAACGAGCTGTCCCGTAACGGACGCCGTAGCGGACTGACGTTCGCTCCCGAGGGTGGCAGCGAGCGCATGCGCCGAGTCATCAACAAGCAGGTGACCGAAGAAGACCTGATTCGCACGGTCACGACTGCCTACGCGGCGGGTTGGCGTCATGTGAAGTTGTACTTCATGTGTGGGTTGCCGACGGAAACCGATGACGATGTTCTGCAGATCGCCTCAATGGCGAAGGAAGTCATCAAAGCCGGCCGGGAAGCGTCAGGTCGACGCGATATCAAGTGCACGGTCAGCATCGGCGGGTTCGTACCCAAGCCGCACACGCCGTTCCAGTGGGCGTCGCAACTCGATCACGAGAGTACCGATGCTCGATTAGCGAAATTGAAGGATGCGATTCGCTCCGACCGTGAATACGGCAAAGCGATCGGACTTCGCTATCACGATGGCAAGCCGGGAATCGTGGAAGGTTTGCTCTCCCGGGGGGATCGGCGCATTGCCCGGGTGATCGAGCAAGCGTGGCGGGCGGGCGCACGTTTTGACGGATGGAGCGAGCACTTCTCCTTCGACCGTTGGATGGAGTGTGCGCAGTCTGCGTTATCCGACGACGAAGTCGACGTCGACTGGTTCACCACGCGAGAGCGCGACCGGACCGAGGTGCTGCCGTGGGAACACCTCGATTCCGGACTGGACATCGACTGGCTCTGGGACGACTGGCAAGACGCGCTGGAAGAGATCGCCGTCGACGACTGCCGGTGGACTCCGTGTTTCGACTGCGGAGTCTGTGATCAGATGGACACGCACATCCAGGTCGGGCCTACGGGCGTGACCGAACTACCGATGCCGGGTATCGGTGTTCCGTCGTGCGCGACGCCGCTCGCCACGACAACGCAATCGGTCACAAGGCAAGACGCGTCGAAGACCAACGGTGGGTAATCGGCGTCCTCCCGATCGGGACATCGCGCCGGTCGCCCAGCGTGTTCGCATCAGGTACGCGCGTCGCGGCCGGTTGCGGTTTTCCAGTCATCGGGATTTTCAGCGGGCTCTCGAGCGAGGCATCCGCCGGGCCGGTCTGCCGATTGCGTTCAGTGCGGGGTTTAGCCCGCACCCGAAAATCTCGTACGCGAACTCCGCACCGACGGGGGCGGCAAGCGAGGCCGAGTACGCGGAAATCGGCTTGACCGCTGCGTGGGATCCCGAAGCCGTCCGTGCAGCCCTCGATTCCGCTCTGCCACCGGGCCTGGACGTGGTTGATGCCGTCGAAGCCCACACATCGGACTTCGCCCAGCGCCTCGAAGCAAGTCATTGGCGCATCGAGCTGGTGGACGTGGAACTCCCGGTTGCTCAGGCGGCCCGTGACGCGTTTTGGGCGGCCGGTCGCATCGAAGTCCAGCGGATGGCCAAGTCCGGACTGCGGACCTTCGACGCCCGGGAACCCGTGGCCCAGCTTCAGGTCGAACCGGACTCCCAGGCGCCATGTGTCATACTCAAGGCGGTCGTCCGGCACGTCACGGTGACGGTTCGACCCGACGACGTACTGGCCGCGCTGCGGCGAGTTGCTGACCTTGAGCCGCCCGTCCCCCCTCGGGTAACCCGGCTGGCTCAGGGGCCGCTCGACGAAGCGACCTGCACAGTGGGCGACCCATTCGCCCTGGACCGTAGGGGCTAACCACACGTCGATCGGCGGGAGGGTCCACGCAGCGCACCGCGCGCGAACCCGAACGCACCGACAAGGCTTGCCATGGATCGGCCCCCGCGTCAGTGACACGCAGGTGGGCCCCGAAGGAGAACGGCCCGATGGTCGACAAGAACGAAACATCTACGAACGAATCAGCCACCAACGGTTCCGGCCCCGCCACGGGTGCCTCACCGCTGTTCCAAGCAGCCGCGGTACCGGCAGACGACGCCAAGAAGCCGGCACGACGCCGGGCGACCCGATCGACGGCTCCACCGGAACCGCGCAGCGGTGAGGACGCAACGTCGGTCGCGGGCGACGACAAGGAACCTGCGAAAAAAACCGCCAAGAAGACGATCAAGAAGTCGACGAAAAAGACCACCAAGAAGACGACCAAGAAGACGACCAAGAAGTCGAGCGATGCGACCGGCGACGAGGCGTCTGATAGTTCGTCGGACAAGTCGTCGGACAATGCGGCGAGCGACGCATCCGACGCGACGGAACAGACTGCGAAGAAGGCCACCAAGAAATCCACCAAGAAACCCACCAAGAAGGCCGCTAAGAAGGCGACTAAGAAGTCGGCAGACGAGGATGCCGGCGCGGGAGACGAATCCGACGACGCATCGACCGGTGATGCCTCCGTCGAGGGTGGGGCGGAAGACGGTGATGAGTCGAGCGGCCGGAAGCGCCGTCGACGTGGTGGGCGCGGACGACGACGCAAGTCCGGTGCCGGCGACGACAACACCGATGGTGAAGACGACGACGATTCAGCTGACGCGAACGACGATGATTCAGCCGATGCGGACGAGGACGACTCGTCCGGCGGCGGATCCACATCCCGCCGACGCCGACGCCGGCGACGCCGCTCTGATTCCTCACCGGACGACGAACTCTCGCCCGACGATCCTCCGAATACTGTCGTCAAAGTTCGTGAGCCACGCAGTCGAGACTCCGAGAACACTCGCGGATCGACGCGACTAGAAGCCAAGAAGCAGCGCCGACGCGAAGGTCGGGAAGCCGGCCGTCGGCGAGCGCCGATCCTGAACGAGGCGGAGTTTCTCGCTCGCCGCGAATCGGTCGAACGCGTCATGGTCGTCCGCCAAGCCGAAGACCGAATCCAGATAGCTGTCCTCGAGGACGGTGTTCTCGTCGAGCATTACGTCACCAAAGGTGCGTCCGCCTCCATGGTCGGCAACGTGTATCTCGGGCGGGTGCAGAACGTTCTGCCGAGCATGGAAGCGGCATTCGTGGACATCGGGCGGGGCCGAAACGCGGTTCTCTACGCGGGCGAAGTGAACTGGGATGCGGCTGGCCTGGAAGGCCAGCCCAAGCGCATTGAGTTCGCCCTGAAATCCGGCGACCCCGTCTTGGTGCAGATCACCAAGGATCCGGTCGGGCAGAAGGGAGCTCGGCTTACGAGCCAGATATCCCTGCCGGGCCGATTCCTGGTGTACGTCCCGCACGGGTCGATGACTGGTATCAGTCGCAAGCTGCCGGACAACGAGCGCAGCCGGTTGAAGTCCATTCTCAAGCGGGTGATGCCCGAGGACGCAGGCGTGATCGTCCGCACGGCCGCCGAAGGAGCCTCCGAGGATGCGCTGGAAGCCGACGTCGAACGGCTGCAAGCGCTATGGACAGACATCACGGACGCGACCACATCGGCGACGCCACCGGAACTTCTGTACAGCGAACCCGACCTGGCCATCAAGGTTGTCCGCGACATGTTCAATGAGGATGTCGCGAAGTTGGTCGTCTCCGGTGACGGCGCGTGGCGGACCGTCGACGCGTACATCTCGGCTGTCGCACCGGATCTGCTGGACCGCGTGGACCACTGGGTCGAATCCGAGGACGTCTTTGCGCACTACCGCGTCGATGAGCAATTGATGAAGGCCTTGGATCGCAAGGTCTGGCTCCCCTCGGGTGGATCGCTGGTGATAGACCGCACGGAGGCGATGACGGTGGTGGACGTGAACACCGGGAAGTTCACCGGGTCGGGAGGCAATCTCGAGCAGACGGTCACCAAGAACAACGTCGAAGCCGCCGAGGAGATAGTCCGACAACTGCGCCTACGCGACATCGGCGGCATCATCGTTGTCGACTTCATCGACATGGTGTTGGAAAGCAACCGCGACCTGGTTCTGCGGCGCCTAGTCGAATGCCTCGGCAGGGATCGAACCAAGCACCAGGTGGCGGAGGTAACGACTTTGGGATTGGTGCAGATGACGCGCAAGCGCATCGGATCGGGCCTACTGGAGTCCTTCTCGGAGACCTGCGAGGTGTGTGCTGGTCGAGGCATCAAGGTGTCGTTGACGCACGCCCACGAGCCGGCACCGCGATCACGACGTCCGGCCGGAGCCGTCGACCCCGCCGAGGTTGCGGCTCGAGCCCTCGCCGCTCGCGAATCTCAGGGCGCGGGCGAGGCCGACACCGATCAAGCCGACACGGGTCAAACGGAAAGCGGGAACGCGGATGCAGGCGCGGGCGATGATGACTCGCCGGAACTCCCCGAAGCCGCTTCTGACCAGTCCCTGTTCGCCAGCGACGACTAGACGTCGTCAATGGGCTCCCACCGGGAGAACACGACAGCCTGGCCGGGACCACTGGAGTAACCATCCACGGCCCACAGCGTGGCATCCATGATCCAGAACCTCGTGCCGTCGCTGGCCACCCGCTCGCCGTTGTAGCCAGCAAGGACGCCGTCGCGGCTCGCGTCGGAGAGCATCCGGGCTCGATCGTCCCTGGCGTTCGACGGTGCGGAGAGCCGCGAGGGCATCCCGATCATGTCCTCGATCGACATTCGCCATAGGGACGCGGCCGCTGAGTTTGCGTAAACGAAGTGCGGGTCGACCCCGGCGTCGTGGCTGAGCACGATCGCCTCATAGGCCAGGAGGCGCTGTGCGTCGTCGAGGGGATCACCGGACCGGTGCAGAAGTTCGCGGCCGACGCGGCGGGCGTAACTGTCGAGAAGGCAGGCGGCGACGGTGGGAAACGGGGGTCCTTCCATCTTCAGCACCACCGGGGGAGCCTGCCACAGCGCCTATCGGGGGCAGGTCTGCCCCGATAGGGCACATGCCGTACTCTTTCTCTCTGCGCCCGATGGGCGGTGGGAGAGCCAACCGACCGCAGCACACCTCGGGTACAAGGCTCAGTAACGCACTACGAGCAAGACCTAGGACAGGAGCACGCACGTGTACGCGATCGTTCGGGCCGGTGGCCGCCAAGAGAAGGTCGAGGTGGGTGACGTTCTCGTCGTCGACCGGATGGCGGGTGAGCCGGGAGCCTCCGTCCAATTACCAGCCGTCCTCCTCGTCGACGGCGCTTCGGTGACTACCGACAAGGCGACGCTTGGCAAGGTCAAGGTGACCGCGGAGATCGTCGATCACCGCCGTGGACCCAAAATCGACATCTTGAAGTACAAAAACAAGATCGGCTATCGCCGGCGCCAAGGCCATCGCTCTGAGTTGACGGCGGTCAAAGTGACCGACATTAAGACAGCCAAGTAATTCCGGGCGACTAGAGGACAACTGCCATGGCACATAAGAAGGGTGCATCCAGCACCAGAAACGGACGCGACAGCAACGCGCAGCGTTTGGGCGTCAAGCGTTTCGGCGGTCAGATTGTCGGCGCCGGCGAGATCATCGTCCGCCAGCGTGGAACGCACTTCCACCCGGGCACCAACGTCGGCCGCGGCAAAGACGACACGCTGTTCGCACTTTCTGCCGGCACCGTTGAATTCGGTTCGCACCGCGGACGCCGCGTTGTGAACATCCTCGTCAACTAGCGCACCGGGTCGCCCCGGTGCCATGAACCGGGAGTTCTTCTATGAGCACCTTCGTGGATCGAGCCGTGATCCACGCGCACGGTGGCAACGGCGGCAATGGATGTTCGTCGATTCATCGGGAAAAGTTCAAACCCTTGGGCGGCCCCGACGGCGGTAACGGTGGTCGTGGTGGTGACGTGATCGCCGTCGTCGACTCCTCGGTGACGACGTTGCTCGACCTGCACCGACACCCGCACCGCCGCGCAACACACGGCAAGCCCGGGCAGGGGTCGAATCGCAACGGTGCGGACGCCGACGATGTCATCGTCGGGGTTCCCCGCGGAACGGTCGTGACGGACGCGAACGGGAACGTGATCATCGACTTGATGACGCCCGGTGAAACGTTTGTCCTGGCACGCGGTGGCCGCGGTGGACTCGGTAACGCGGCTCTGGCGTCCCCGCGGCGTAAGGCGCCCGGTTTCGCGCTGTTGGGTGAACCGGGCGAAGCGCGAGACGTTGTCATGGAACTCAAGACCGTCGCGGACGTCGCTCTCGTTGGTTACCCGAGTGCGGGTAAGTCGAGTCTGATCGCGGCAGTCTCCGCTGCTCGCCCCAAGATCGCGGACTATCCGTTCACGACCTTGGTGCCCAACCTCGGCGTCGTCACCGCCGACGACATCGTGTTCACCGTCGCCGACGTACCTGGGCTGATCCCAGGAGCCAGTGACGGTAAAGGGCTAGGGCTGGAGTTTCTGCGCCACGTCGAGAGGTGCAGCGTGCTGGTGCACGTGGTCGACTGCGCGACGCTGGAATCCGAACGCGACCCCCTCGCCGACGTGGAGATGATCGAGTCCGAGCTCGCCGCCTATGGAGGCTTGGTTGATCGTCCGCGCCTGATCGCGCTGAACAAGGTCGACGTTCCCGACGGGCGAGCGATGGCAGACATGGTGCGTGTAGACCTTGAGGCTCGTGGCCACCGCGTGTTCGATGTCTCCGCAGCTACCCATGAAGGCCTGCGGCCGCTGGTTTTCGCCATGGGACAACTCGTGGTTCAGGCTCGTGCGAATCAGGTCTCCGACGAGGCAACCCGGGTCGTGATCCGTCCGACGCCTGTCGACGACGCCGGGTTCACCATCGCGAAGGAATCCGATGGTTTTCGTGTTGTGGGAGCACGGCCGGAGCGGTGGGTACGCCAAACGGACTTCAGCAACGACGAGGCCGTCGGGTATCTCGGCGATCGGCTCGCCCGGTTGGGTGTGGAAGACGAGCTGCGTCGTCAAGGGGCCGAGCCCGGAACGACCGTGATGATCGGCGTGGGCGAAGATGCGGTCGTGTTCGATTGGTATCCGACGCTTGCTGGCGACGTCCCGGTGTCCGGGCCACGGGGGAGTGACGACCGACTGCATGCGGCTGATGGAGCCTGGGGCGAGGACGATGAGTGAGGTTCGCGAGGCGATCGCGTCGGCGACTCGGATCGTCGTGAAGGTCGGATCGTCGTCACTGACCTCTGAGGTCGGTGGAGTGGACGAGGAACGAATCTCGGCCATCGTCGCGAATGTCGCGTCTCGTTGCGCGCGAGGAACTGAAGTGGTTCTCGTCAGCAGCGGAGCGATCGCGACGGGATTTCCCGCTCTCGGACTGGCCCGGCGCCCGCAGGATCTGGCGACCCAGCAAGCGTCGGCGAGCGTCGGGCAGGGAATGCTGCTCGCGCACTACGCACACTTCTTCTCCGAGCATGGCTTGACGGTGGGCCAGGTGCTGCTGACGTCTGACGATGTCACGCGCCGCAATCATCACCGCAATGCGCAGCGAACGCTCTTTCGCCTGCTCGAACTCGGAGTGATTCCGCTGGTGAATGAGAACGACACCGTGGCGACGGACGAGATCCGCTTGGGAGACAACGACCGACTCGCGGCCCTGGTCGCCCACGTTGTCCAAGCGAACGCGCTGATTCTGCTGTCTGACGTCGAGGGGCTGTATGACGCACCGCCGAACAAGCCGGGCGCGACGTTGATCACCGACGTTCGCGACGCGCAGGACATCGCGCAAGCGCGCGTGGGTGGAGCCAGCGGTGCAGGGGTCGGCCTTGGTGGCATGGCCACCAAAGTGCAAGCAGCCACCATCGCGACGAGCGCGGGCATCCCGACGCTGGTGACGTCGGCGGCGAACGTGGACCGGGCACTTGGTGGCGCGGACGTGGGCACCGTCTTCCACCCCACGGGTCAGCGAACATCGACTCGACTGTTGTGGCTGGCGCACGCGACGACACCCAACGGCACACTCACACTCGACGACGGCGCCGTCGAGGCCGTGACGGTGCGACGAGCATCACTGTTGCCAGCGGGAATCACTGCGGTTGATGGGACGTTTGTTGCGGGAGATCCGGTGAACCTAATTGATCAAAACAGTCGCGTGATCGCCCGAGGTTTGGTGAACTTTGATGCACGGGAGCTTCCGGCTTTGCTGGGGCGCTCGACTCGGGAACTAGGACGCGAACGTGGACCGGAGTACGAACGCGAAGTCGTCCACCGAGACGACATGGTGGTCTTGTCGCAGTAGCGGGTGGAAGGAGGCGCGATGGTCCTCCGCAGTGTGTCGCCGCCTGCCGGCATCGGCTCGCTCCGCATGTGGCATGTGACCTTGACGGTGTCCGGTGAGTCGCAACCCATCGATCACGTGCGCCAGGCGCTAGAGCGCTTGAGTCACGCGCACCCGTTCTTGTTGGAGGCTCGGTACGGCAACGACCGTACGGAATTGCGCTACTGGGAGGAAGCAGAAGGCATGGACGCGGCAGTTGCGATCGCCAGTGCCATGTGGGGGACCAACGAGCGCTCGTCCAGGCTTTCCGGTTGGGATGTCGTCGGGCTTCAAGTACTCGACCGACAGACCTACCTGCTGCACGAACCGCTCCGCGTGCTGCCACCCGAGGGACGTATCGCACCCTTCTAAGGTCGCGTACCCTTCAGCCATGCTGGATGACCGCGAACTCGTGCGCGACACCGCGCGGCGATCCCGCGCCGCCGCCCACGAACTCCGGGTGATGACGCGCGAGGAAAAGGACCGTGCGCTGGTCGCGATGGCAAACGCCCTCGAAGCCGATGCCGACGTCATCGTGCGGGAAAACGAGATCGATACGGCTCGCGCCCGCGAGAACGGAACGTCGGCGGCTCTGATCGACCGCCTCACTCTCGACGCTGAGCGCATTGCGGCGATCGCTCAGGCTCTTCGGGACGTTGCTGCCCTACCGGATCCGGTCGGTGAAGTGATCCGCGGCTACACCCTGCCGAATGGTTTGCAGGTCCGTCAGGTGCGCGTCCCCATCGGCGTGGTCGGAATGATCTACGAGGCCCGACCGAACGTCACCGTCGATGCCGCCGGTCTATGCCTCAAGAGCGGCAACGCCGCATTGCTGCGCGGATCGTCCTCGGCGATGAACAGCAACCAAGCGCTGATCTCCTCGATGCGTTCGGCGCTGACCGAGCAAGGATTGAACCCCGACGCTGTGCAACTCGTTCCCGGAGATACCCACGAATCGGTGAAGCACCTGATGACGGCCCGCGGCCTCGTCGACGTGTTGATTCCGCGTGGCGGCGAATCTCTGATCCGCAACATCGTCGAGAACTCCACCGTCCCGGTGATCGAAACCGGCGTGGGCAACTGTCACGTGTACGTCGACGCTGACGCCGACATCGACAAAGCCGTGACTCTGGTCGTGAACAGCAAGACCCAGCGGGTCAGCGTCTGCAACGCGGCGGAAACTCTTCTCGTGCACCGAGAGGTGGCGGATGCTTTCCTGCCGCGGGCACTCCAAGCCCTCGCCGATGCTGGCGTCACCGTCCACGCGGATGCGCGATTTGCCGATGCTGCGGCCGGCGGTCCGTGCACGGTCGTTAGCGCGACCGATGAGGACTGGGCGGCGGAGTACTACTCACTCGATCTTGCCGCCGCGATCGTGGACGACATCGACCAGGCCATCGATCACATACGCCGGTGGTCGTCCGGTCATACCGAGGCGATCATTAGCGACAGTCAAACTGCGATCGCTCATTTCACGGCACGCATCGATTCCGCAGCGATCATGGTGAACGCCTCGACGCGCTTCACCGATGGCGGAGAATTCGGTTTCGGTGCGGAGATCGGCATCTCCACGCAGAAGCTCCACGCGCGTGGCCCGATGGGGCTACCGGAGTTGACGTCCACCACATTCGTCGTGACCGGCGACGGTCACACCCGCACGTAGGTCGCCTGGGTAGGCTGAGGTTATGAGTGCACACAGTCTCGTTCTCGCGGCCAGCGAAGCCGGCGGTGAAGCCGGCGTTCCCGCATGGGTGTTCGGCTTGGCCGCCCTCGGAGTGCTCGGCGGCCTGCTGATCATCACGATGATGATCAGGGTCGATCGCTAACGGGGCAAGACGCTGAGCAACCTGCGCATCGGTGTCATGGGTGGCACCTTCGACCCCCTCCACCACGGGCACCTGGTGGCTGCATCGGAAGTGGCCGACCGTTTCGATCTCCAGCGAGTGATCTTTTGCCCTTCGGGTGCGCCGTGGCACAAGACAACCCCCACGACCTCTGGTGAGGATCGCTACCTGATGACGGTCATCGCGACGGCGGCCGATCCCCGCTTCGAGGTGTCGCGGGTCGATATTGACCGAGATGGCCCCACCTACACGGTGGACACCTTGCGTGACCTGCAGAAGGGTTTCGCCCGTGCTCACCCGCACGACTTGGCCGAGTGGTTCTTCATCACCGGCGCGGACGCTCTGACCGACATCGTCGGCTGGCACGACCCGGACGGGATCATCGAGCGAGCCCACCTTGTCGGCGTCACCCGGCCGGGTCATCAACTCGCCGACCCTGGCCTACCCGAAGGCGTCGTCACGTTGATCGAGATCCCGGCCTTGTCGATATCCAGCAGCGATATCCGTCAGCGAGTGTCCGAGGGAAAGCCGATCGATTATCTGGTTCCCGAGGGCGTTGCCCGATGGATCCGAAAGCATCGCCTGTATGTGGATCTCCTGGACTCGGGCGGGGCCTTGTGAGCGCGGCTCCCGACTCCCTCGATACCGCGATCACCGCAGCGCAAGCGGCATCCGACAAGCTCGCCACGGACATCATTGCGATCGACGTCAGCGAGCAACTGGTCATCACCGATGTCTTCGTGATCTGCTCCGGCGTCAACGAGCGTCAAGTGAAGTCGATCGTCGACGCGATCGAGGAAGCGTTGCATGCCAAAGGCGTGAAGCCGATTCGCCGGGAGGGCATGAAGGGGGCGCACTGGGTTCTGCTGGACTTCGGTGATGTCGTCGTGCACGTGCAGCAGGCAGAGGATCGCGTCCACTACGCGATCGAACGCTTGTGGAAGGACTGCCCTGACGTCGAACTGCCGGAGTCTGTGACGTCCGGTCAGACTGCCCCCTCGGAGTAATCGTGGGCGAGCGACAGATCATCCTCTGGCGTCACGGACGCACCTCGTGGAACGCCGAGCGGAGATTTCAGGGACAGTCGGATATCGAACTCGACGACGAGGGCCGAGCGCAGGCCGAGCGCGCCGCCGAGTTGCTCGCGTATCTTGAGCCGGATCGCATCATCGCGTCAGATCTCGCCCGCGCCTGGGCGACCGCCCAAGCCTTGAGCGTGAGAACCGGCGTTCACGTCAGGGCCGATGCCCGACTTCGTGAAACCTTCGCGGGGGAGTGGGAAGGCCTGAGTCGCGCGGAATTGCTGGAGCGCCACGGAGATGAAGTGGCGCGGTGGGCATCGGATTCCGCTGCGCGCCCTGGTGGCGGTGAAACCCGCATCGAGGTGGCCGACAGGGTGGTGGCAGCGATCACCGATGGGCTCGAGGAGTTAGCGGAATCCGAAACCTTGGTCGTCGCGACTCACGGCGGCGCGGCGCGGGCGGGTATCGGTGCGTTGCTGGAACTGCCGCCGGAGCAGTGGGCATGCCTCGGGGTATTGAGCAATTGCGCCTGGTCGATCCTGAGCGAGAACAGCACCGGATTCGGTCCGGCCTGGCGTCTGCAGGAGTACAACGCGGGCTCGTTACCAACGCCCGCACTCGCCGACGATCGCTAGCGGCCCCCCGGGTATGCTGAGCGCTCCCTACGGGGCTGTGGCGCAGCTGGTAGCGCACCTCCATGGCATGGAGGGGGTCAGGGGTTCGAGTCCCCTCAGCTCCACCGTTTGGTGTTGACCCAAGGGGCGAGGCCTTCACTTCCGGGTGGTCGGGAGTGAGAGCAATCGGCGAGTTGGGACACAAGCTGTCGCTTTCATTAGCTGAATTTCTCGTGGAAGTCCCACAGAGGGCACCGCGCTCGGCAGAGCCTTGAACCAGCCCGCCGCCGGAACGGCGCAGGCCTATAGTGAGTGGGGTATCGAGTAAGTGAAGGAAAGCCCTCATTTTTGGTGGTGCTGTTTTATCGGATGCGTACCTTAAGGGTCCAGACGGTGAATAAAGCGGGAGGCAGTGATGCTCAGTTTCCTTGGAAGGCGCTCCGTGGCAGCTATTGCGGGGATGTCGCTCGCCCTTGCAGGTTTGGCTGCCGTCGCATCGACTGCGACAGCGGCGGCTGCAAAAGAACCCTGTGGAGTAGGCACTGCCGACAACAAGTATGACTCCGACCTCCAGGCCTTCCAGGATTGTACAGTCGCAATTCAGGCGGGTTTGTTCCTCGATGACCGCTCCCTTTTGGTGCCACCCACCCTGAGCAACGGAACTTGGTACACGGTCTACGGGGCAACACCGGCATCGGGGAACTTCGTCGTCCCGGACGATAACTGCGATGACATCAGTGAGTGCGTGGCTGACGACCAGACCCCGGCACCAGCGGCATGTTGGACTAGCGAAGGTGGGAACAACTGTCCGGTCGGCAACGCGATACAGGCCGCTCTTCCGCAATACATGATTGCTGGCGACCCGCAGCGAATCTTTGCGTACGCGTCCACTCGACCAGATCCAGACTCTCCTGCACAATGGACGGAAGGGAACGCTGTCATCTCCATGGACGGTGCCCCCGTTGCAGCGGCCCCCTTCGTTGATGGAGTAGCGACCTTCAAGTTCACCCCGACCGTGCCCGGGCTGAAAGACGTCCTTATCTCCGCCGAGCTGTACTCCGGTGTCTCCGGTGCTGACGCGTGGGTGGACAGCATTGAGTCGGCCACGATGGTTCTTCCGTGGGAGCCCGGGCTTTTCGAGAAGGCGCTGAGCGAGAAGAAGGTAGAGGTTGGCGATACCTACACTCTCGAGCAGGTCGCCCAGGCAAAGACCGCTCTCGGTAAGCGGCTCGAGTGGCGAGCGACTCAAGAAAGCGCGGAGGTTTGCGCGATCAAGACGACCGAGAGGGGCAAGGTGATTGCCAAGTTCCAAGAGTCCGGCAAATGTTCCATCATCTGGATGGATCCAAAGACCGATGAGGAAGGTAAGTACACCTTCATCGCCAAGGAATGACTTTGGCCTGCGGCTTCGGGATGGAGCCCGGTGGTCTCTTCGCGTGGAGTTGCCGGCGAGAGTCGTCCAGCATGTGGTGCAACACGTCAATAACGTCTCGTGAAACGACCTAGGTTCACCACATGAGTGCCGCAAGATATCGGTGGGCTTACTCAATCACTTGCGGGGTCGCGAGTTTGGGGCTTGCCATCGGGTTTTCGATGGTCCTACGCGATACCTACCCCAGCCTGTCTGCGGAACCGTCACTATTGGGGAGCTCGGGGCAGCCCCTAATCAATCGCGTCGTCGATTACCTGTCGTTCTTCACTATCTGGTCGAACATCGTTGTCGCCATCGTCGCTGGCTATTTTGTGTATCAACCGCGTGCAGCATCCCCACGGTTTCAAACCATCTGGTTGAGCGCACTACTCATGATTTCAGTCACCGGCTTGATTTATCACCTCGCTCTCGCCGATCTAGTAGACACCCAAGGGGCAGCCGCAGTCAGCAACGCGTGCAATCACATCTTGACGCCACTTGCGTTCGTTCTCGCTTGGCTGATCGTTGGCCCTCGCGGGTGGATCTCCCTGAAACTCATCGTGGCCAGCTTCATTCTGCCGCTCTCGTGGATTCTGCTTACGCTGATTCGAGGCGCCATCGTTGATGCCTACCCCTACCCCTTCGTGAACGTGGTCAAACTGGGTTACGGGCCCGTCTTAATGAACCTCGTCGTCATTTTGCTGGCCTGCTGCGTGCTCGCTCTACTGCTGTGGGGCGTTGACAAGGCGATGGTGCTCCTCACGACAAGGCGCGAAAGAATAAAGGGCTAACGCGACACTCAACGTAGCTGCGCAGTCCAGCATGCTTGCCAACGTGGCCCTGTCCGACGGCCAGCTCGCGCAAGCGCGGCGGTGCCATACTCGTGAGTGAGGCCGTAGTTCGTGATAAGCGCGGCAAGCCGCTCACCACCGTCACCCTGAGCTACGCAACAAAGCACTCAAGACTCCCAGATCCCTAAGCCCGGGTCCCCATCCGAGCGACTCGCGGGCAGCCAGGGCAAGAAGCATCGAAAATTCGAGAATTCGAGAATTGGGGAGACAAGTTGTTCCCGGCGTCTGGAACTGTCAGGGACAGGTAAGCGTTAGCACCGACCACTCGTTGGCCGGTCTCATCTCGGCGACGGACCATTTGTATCAACGGAGCCATTCGCCTCGCACATGTCATCGCGGGCACATCTCTGCGTAACGTCCACGTCATCAATGGCGTGAGACGATAGGGCAGCCGGGTGACCCCCGGCGCAGAACACAACAAGGGCCCCACAAGGGCGAGAAAGGTAAGGCCAGCATGTTCAAGCGCATTCGCGCGTATTACTCGCAGGAAGCCACCAGCCGACGTGCCGTCGAGCGCGAGTGGCGCAAGCAACGGGAATTGGCAGGGCCCTACGGTTCCAGCCACGTCGAGGAGATCGACGCGATTTTCTCCCGTCACCTGTAACCCCTGGTAACGAAAGCGCCCCCTGACGGGAAATCTCGCCGGGGGGCGCTTTCCTCTTCACGGGGTCGTAGCACCCCACTTCTCACTGATTACCCCTGTGAGGCTTGTTCCGGGCACGACGGCCGGTAAGACTCCTGTTCAGACATCGACGACAGGAGTGAATCCGCCATGATTCGCAAAGCCATAGCAACATCGTGTTGCATCGGAATGGCCGCAACCGGCGTGGTGGCTGGCTCGACGGCCGCCACCGCTGACACAGGTGCCGTGCGTAGTTTCCCCATCAACACGCTGGGAGCCGGTTGGACGTCAGTCTCGTACGTGGACGCTCCCGGCAACGGGTATGTGTACGTACACGGGCAACGCAATGGGGACGATGGGTACGCGGTGGTCACCGAATCGGGTGAAGGTTCGCAAGCGCAAGCGTTGACCGAGCGTGCACGGCCCCCGACCATTTCCCTGGTGGTCGGGGGCCGTGTCGTCCCGGGCAACGTGATCACCAAGAATGTGTGCGATCGGGAGGACCTGTGACGACGAATAGCGAGATGCTCTCAGGCCACTCGGCCGGTCGCGTCCTCATCGTGGGGGCGGGACCCGGGCTCGGGATGGCCTTCGCTCGCCGCGCCCTCGCGGGTGGATCGGACGTCACGTTAGCCGCTCGTTCAGCGGACACACTCGACGAGATGGTGACGCACCTCGGGTCCGACGGTGGGCGGTTGGCGACGCTGGTTGTCGATGCGTCACAACCGACGGCGCTCCGCGACACGGTCACCTCCTACGCCGATGCGTGTGACCCTGCAATCGACTGCGCGTTGTTCAACGTGTCCGCCTGGGTACCGGGAGGGCTGGACAGTGATCTAAATGCGGTCAGTTCGGGGCTTGATGCCGGAGTGGTCGCGGCTCTGGCGATGACCCAGGCGGTGGTTCCGCGCATGCTCACCCAGTCGTCCCCGCGCATCCTGTTCACCGGAGGTGGAACGGCGGACTCGCCGATGGTGGCAAGCATCGGGCTCGGGCTGCAGAAGGCGGCGCTTCGCAATCTCGCCATCGCGCTCGACAAGGACCTGCGCGAGACGACGCTTGCGGTGCGGACACTGACCATCCGCGGGACCATTGCGCCCGGAACGGCGTTCGATCCGGAGCGAATCGCTGGGGCGTTATGGAATGTCGCCGACAGTGACGACGTTGTTCACGAGTTCACCGGAGCGGGCCACTAGCGGCCTGCACCGGTGAACATGTGCGGGGGATGCTCTAGTCCCCGCAGGACTCTTTCATCACGATCACCGTCAGTGTCGAGATGTCCGGATCCCCGCCCCCTGGCGGTGTAGCGGCGATCTTCACCTTGGCCTTGCCTGGCTTACGAGCGGTGATCATCCAGGTGGTGGTGCCCGGTGCACCGGCGAGGACGGAAGTCGAAGGGGTGTACTCACCCTTGCTCACCTTGATGGCCTTCTTCTTCCCCGTTGTCGACGCCGACCATTGGTAACCCGTGGTGCGGTTGGTCTGGAGCGTCAACTCGATCTTCTCTCCGGGCATCAATCGGACCTGACCGGGTAGTTCGGTCACCGTCAAGGTGACGTGATCGTCCGCGTG
>PBTV01000041.1 GCA_002729215.1 Rubrivirga sp. | reverse complement strand
TCCGATACGACTCCGCGAGCGCCAACTGGGCACCCGCGTAGGGATCGAGCTTCGCGAAGCGTCCGTTGCAGTCGGTCGCGATCGCTACGCCTCTCCCGGTTTCTTCGTCGACCCGAATCATCCCGGAGTCTTCGGGTTGGGACAGCACTGTGTTTCCCCGTACGTAGCGGTCGTATTGGTCGGTGACCCACGACTTGTCGGCGAGATTCGCAGAGGCGACGAGTTCTAGAAGTGTGTTGAGAAACTCTTCCGGTCCGGGACGATCGATGGTCGTGGCCTCATTTGCCTGCAACGCATCTTGCCACGGCGGGCGGTGAAACGGTCGCTCGTACACCGGGCCCTCGTGGGCCACCGTGCGCGGCGGAGCGTCCACGATTCGCTCACCGTGCCAATCGATGGTCAGCCGGCCGGAATCGTTCACCTCACCGATCACCACTGCTTCGACATCCCACTTGCGGCAGTGGGTCAAGAAGTCATCGATCTTGTCCGGTCGGACGATGGCACACATGCGCTCCTGCGATTCGCTCATCAAGATCTCTTCGGGACTCAGTGTCGGATCGCGCAGCAACACTCGGTCCAGCCACACGTGCATGCCACCGTCACCGTTGGAGGCGAGTTCGCTGGTGGCGCACGAGATACCGGCACCGCCCAGGTCCTGAATCCCCTCGACCAGTCCTGCATGCAGCACTTCCAAGGTGGCCTCGATCAGGAGTTTCTCCATGAACGGGTCGCCCACCTGCACACTGGGGCGCTTGGCCGGACCTTCATCGTCGAACGTCTCCGAGGCCAGAACCGATACACCCCCGATGCCATCGCCGCCGGTGCGGGCGCCGTACAGCACGACCAGGTTGCCCACACCCTTCGCGCTCGCCAGGTGAATGTCTTCGTGTCGCATAGCGCCGACGCACAGGGCGTTCACCAACGGGTTTCCCGCGTAGGACTCGTCGAAGACGACTTCCCCTCCAATATTGGGCAGACCGAGGCAGTTTCCATAGCCACCTACGCCCGCAATGACCCCGAGGAGGACTCGTTTCGTATCCGCCGCATCGGCGGGTCCGAAGCGAAGAGGATCCATAACAGCGAGAGGACGTGCACCCATCGACAAGATGTCGCGAACAATGCCACCCACGCCGGTCGCGGCCCCCTGATGTGGCTCTACATACGACGGGTGGTTGTGGCTTTCGACTTTGAACGTCACCGCCCAGCCATCTCCGATGTCGACGACGCCTGCGTTCTCCCCGATCCCCACCAGGAGCGCGTCCGACGGTGGGGCTTTCTCGCCGAATTGCCGCAGGTGCACCTTGCTGGACTTGTACGAGCAGTGCTCGCTCCACATCACCGAATACATCGCAAGTTCGCTGCTCGTCGGACGACGCCCCAGAATCTCGCGGATGCGTTCGTACTCCTCGGTCTTCAAACCGAGTTCGAGGTATGGCTGCTCGACCTCCGGGCTCGTTGCCGCCTGATCGACGGTATCGATCATTGTCCGGCCCCGGCCATGAGCGACGACAGCGCGCTGGCGAAAAAGATCAATCCATCGGTGCTCGGCCCAGTGAGTGACTCGACGGCGTGCTCGGGGTGCGGCATCAAGCCGACGACGTTCCCGCGCTCATTGGTGATACCGGCGATGTCGCGTCGACTGCCGTTGGGGTTGACGTCCAGATACCGCGCGATGACACGGCCGTCCCCTTCGAGCCGATCGAGGGTGGCTTCGTCTGCCACGTAGCCACCCTCACCGTTCTTCAAGGGAATGACGATCTCCTGGTCCGGTGCGAAATCACGGGTCCAGGCCGAAGCGGTGTTCTCGATTCGAAGTTTCTGGTCGCGGCAGACGAAGTGCAAATGATCGTTTCGTGTCAGCGCGCCAGGAAGAAGATGGGTCTCACACAGAATCTGAAACCCATTGCAGATACCGAACACGGGCATGCCGCGGTGTGCGGCATCGATGATGGTGTCCATCACCGGCGCGAAGCGAGCGATCGCACCGCACCGCAAGTAATCCCCGTACGAGAAGCCGCCCGGAAGAACGACCGCGTCGACGTTCTTCACGTCGTCATCGCCGTGCCATAGGGACACTGCCTCACCACCGGCGATAGTCACCGCCCGAGCTGCATCGGCTTCATCGAGAGAACCGGGGAAGGTGACGACACCTATGCGAGCGCTCACGCGCCCGCCTCGTCGTCGACGACCGTCATCGTGTAGTCCTCGATCACCGGGTTGCTGAGTAGTTCGCCCGCGAGTTCCTCGAGTGTGGCGCGGCGAGCGTCGTCGAGATCCCCCTCGAGCTCGATGATGAACTGCTTGCCTTGCCTCACATCAGTTACTCCGGAAAGCCTCAGACGGCCGAGGGCGCCCTGCACAGCGCGACCCTGCGGGTCCAAGATCTCCGGCTTGAGCATGACGTCGACTATGACGCGAGCCACGAGCACCCCATCCTTCAAACAATGCACACAGTGAATGTGACGGGGAAGACTCCGATCTTATCCGGCTCTGCGCGATCCGTTGGAAACTCACTTAGAGTGAAACTCATGGGATCCCACGGCTACGACCTGCTGTGGGGCACCGCACTGCGCGCCACCACCATCAGTCACCGCATTTTAGACCGGATCTCCGGCGGCCGACTCATGCGCCGCTTTCCGGGCGGCGCCCAGGTCGTGTGGATCAGCACGCTCGGACGCAAGTCCGGGCAATGGCGGCGCACACCACTCCTGGGAGTTCCGGTGGATACCGGGGACGTCCGCGGCTGGGGGATCGCCGGGTCCAACGCCGGCCAGGAGAAGATCCCGGGCTGGGTGTTCAACGTCCGCGAGCACAGCGAAGGAACCATCGAGATCGACGGTGAGATCCTCCCGTGCACCTTCACCGAGGTGACAGGTGACAGCGCGCGCGACATCTACGAACGCCTAGGCAACAGTTGGTCTTCCTACCGGATGTATGAACGCAACATCAAGCGAGAGATTCCGGTATTCGTCGCTCAACTGGCAGGTACAACGACATCCTGACCGTTGTATGTGCCCCGCACGCTGTCGACTTGGAAGCGTGTGAACATCTCTTCTGCGTACCAATCGAGATCATGCGTCTTGCGCACCACTTCCGCGTGCGCCGGGCGGCGGTAGGCGAAATCCGAAATCGCCTTCGCGTCCCGCCAAATACTGAAGGTGCCCTGCAACCCGACCGGCGCTTCGCCGATGCCAAGGGTGAACAGGACACCGGGATCCGACCGCAGATCCAAGCTGACCGGCGGCACAGAAGACCAGAACTTCGGCCACATGCTGACCTTGATGCGCGCGCGGGTGATAGCTGCGATCGGTCCAGGATCGGCTTTGGTGTCCGGCACGGCGAAGGGATCGCGACCGGACCACTTTCCGCGGGTCACCAGCGGTCGCATGGTGATGCCGAGTCGTTCATCGGACGCGGCATTCCAGATATCGCAGACACCGGACTCCTCGAATGCTCTCGCGTGGTCCTCGTCGACCCAGGCGGTGAGCAGCGCCCAGTGAGTCGGGTCAGCGTCGCGCATCGTGAACGTTTCGCCCGATCCTGTTCCCATCAATTTGGCGAACTGCAGACCCGGCAGCGAGCGAACGGCTCGACGTTGACTCCCCATGCGCAAAAAGCTGAGGGGGATCTGCATGCCCGATACACCCCAGACATCCAGGCGAACGACGGGTGGTGTGCTCACCGCTCCAGCGTATGCGCGCGCCAGGCAGACGACACCATGTCCTCGAGGTCGCGGGAAGCATTCCAGCCCATCTCGTCGCGGATCGAGTCCGTGGCCGCGAACGTGGCTGGGGGGTCTCCTGGTCTGCGCGGAGCCACTTCGGCACCGACATCTGCTCCGGTCACCGAACTGATGACGTCCATGACTTCGCGTACCGAACTGCCGACCCCACGTCCGACGTTGAAGACGTCGGCAGCATTCCCACCCTCGCAGCGAGCCGCCGCAGCCACATGCGCCTCGGCAAGATCCACCACGTGGATGTAGTCGCGGATGCAGGTGCCGTCCAGTGTCGGATAGTCGTCACCGAAGATCTGCGGGCGGTGTCCGGCGTCGAGCGCGACGAACACCATAGGGATCAAGTTGTTGACGCTGTTGTCGCCGAGTGAGTCAGCTCCCGCACCGGCCACATTGAAGTAGCGGAGCCCCACCCACGACAGGTTCCACGCGATTCCAGCATCGCGCGCCAGCCACTCGCCCACCACTTTGGTCTCACCGTACGGATTCTCCGGAATCAGCGCGGCGTCTTCGGCAACGGGGTTGGTCGCCGGCGTTCCGTAAACGGCGGCAGACGATGAGTACACGAGGTTACGAACGTCCTTTTCCTTCATCACCGACAGAAGGTCCAGCATTCCGCCGACGTTCTCGGCGTAGTACTCCAGCGGCAGATCGACAGACTCACCAGCGGCCTTCAACGCCGCGAGGTGGACGACCCCGGTGATCGAGTAATCATCGATCGCTTGGGACAGGGCACGACGATCTTGGATACGAGCCTGCACAAGGGGCACATCCTCGGGCACGCGATGAGCCAGCCCATGGGAGAGATCGTCGATGACTACCGGACTCATGCCAGCGTCCTTCAGGGCGACGACGACGTGTGCTCCGATGTATCCGGCTCCACCCGTGATCAACCAGGCGCTCACGAGAAGACCTCACCGGTGAGACGTTCATAGGCCTCAACGTATTTCGCTCGCGTTTGCTCCACGATGTGACTGGGCAGCTCAGGAGGCGGGGTTTGGGAATCCTTGTCCCATCCGGATTCTGGAGACGACAACCAGTCGCGCACGAACTGCTTGTCAAAAGACGGCTGCGCATGACCCGGCTCCCATTGATCAGCTGGCCAATATCGCGACGAATCCGGAGTGAGTACCTCGTCTGCGAGCACGTAGTCCCCCGCGTACTTACCCGAACGTCCTAGTCCGATCTCGAACTTCGTATCCGCGAGAATCAGGCCTTGTTCGCGGGCGATCTCGTCGGCTCGCTCGTACACGGCCAATGAGATGCGACGCAATTGCTGCGCTTCCTCCTGCCCGATCGCGACCACCACCTCGTCGAAAGTGATGTTGACGTCGTGCTCACCGATCTCGGCCTTGGTCGCCGGAGTGAAGAGGGGCTTGGGCAGCCGCGAGCCGTCCTTCAAGCCGGGCGGTAATCCCTGCCCGCAGATCTTCTGCGTGGCCCGGTAGTCCGCGAGCCCCGACCCGGCCAGGTAGCCGCGCACCACGCACTCCACCGGGAACATGTCGAGTCGCTCGCACACCATCGCGCGTTCTCGAACCAAGGCCGGAGCCGAAGCCCGCGACACGTGATTCGGGACGATGTCGGCAAGTTGTTCGAACCACCACAGGGACAGCTGGGTAAGGATCTTGCCCTTATCTGGAATGAGGGTGGGGAGCACCCAGTCGTACGCGGAGATCCGGTCGCTCGCGATGAAGAGCAGTCGATCATCCGGAGTGGAGAAGAGGTCTCGGACCTTCCCGCTGTAGACGTGCTCGTACTCGGCCGGCAGACCGTAGTCCACCACCGGTGCTGCCATCACAGGATGTACTCCGGGCGGTAACCCGCCGCGTCAGGGAACCGCTCAGTGAGGAGTTCGATGCGCCCGGCAATGACGCGAACCTGATCTGTGGCTGCGCCAGTGAAGTCCAACGGCGCAGCGATGATCTTGGCGATTTCTTCCGGCGATAAGCCGATGCGTTCATCTCCCGCCAACATGGCGAGCAGATCGGCGTCCTCGCCGTCTCTCATCTGCAACGCTGCGGCCACCGCGTGCTCCTTGATCGCCTCGTGTGCACTCTCCCGGCCCTTACCCGATCGCACGGCGGCCATCAACACCTTGGTGGTGGCAAGGAACGGCAAGTAGCGCTCGAGTTCGGCATCGATCACAGCGGGGAACGCCCCGAAACCATCGAGCACCGTCAGGAACGTTTCCAACAGACCGTCCATGGCGTAGCAGGCGTCCGGCAGTGCAACGCGGCGGACCACCGAACACGAGACATCCCCTTCGTTCCACTGCTGGCCTGCGAGGTCGGCGGTCATCGTCGCGTAGCCGCGCAGTAGTATGTGCATCCCGTTGATGCGCTCGCACGAGCGAGCGTTCATCTTGTGCGGCATCGCCGACGAGCCGACCTGCCCCGGGCGGAAACCCTCGGTGGCGAGTTCATGACCGGCCATCAATCGCACAGTGGTGGCAAGGTTCGAAGGCGCGGACGCGAGTTGCACCAGCGCGCTCAGGACGTCGTAGTCCAAGGAGCGCGGATACACCTGGCCGACGCTCACCAATGTCGCGTCGAACCCGAGGTGTTCGGCTACACCGCTCTCCAGCTGCGCGAGCTTGTCGCTGTCACCGTCGAGAAGATCAAGCATGTCCTGCGCAGTACCGACCGGTCCCTTGATGCCACGCATCGGATACCGATCGATGAGCATTTCGAGACGATCCAACCCGACGAGCATCTCCTGCGCGACCGTAGCGAAGCGTTTACCCATCGTGGTGACTTGAGCGGCGACATTGTGCGAGCGACCAGCCATGGCGGTTTCGGAGTACGCGACGGCCAAACCGGCGAGACGGTCAAGTGACGCCACCGACTTGTCGCGGAGCAATTCCATCGATTGCCGCAGTTGCATCTGCTCCACGTTCTCGGTCAGATCGCGCGAGGTCATGCCGAGGTGAATGGACTCGTGCCCGGCTAGCGCATTGAACTCCTCGATGCGCGCCTTGACGTCGTGCTTGGTCACCCGCTCGCGCTCGGCGATAGACGCGAGGTCCACATCTCCCGCCCGCGCCTCGTAGTCGGCGATGGTCGCGTCGGGGATGTCGAGTCCGGCTGCGGCCTGAGCCCGCATCACCGCGATCCACAGTCGCCGCTCCGCGTTGATCTTTGATTCGGGTGCCCAGATAGCCCGCATGGCCGGGGACGCATAGCGCCCGGCGAGTACGTTTGGCACACTCACATCGTCATTCTTCCATGTTGCCGGTAACACCGTGCCGACAAGCCGATGAGGGGTGCTATTCCTGGTTGGCAGCCGCCAACGCGATGTCGCGGCGGTGGTGCGAACCCTCGAGACTAATGAGGTCGACAGCTGTATACGCGCGGTCCCGGGCCTGATGCAAAGTGTCGCCGACCGCCGTGACGGACAGCACTCGGCCACCTGACGCGGCTATCGAACCGTCGTCCTGCACCCTCGTCCCCGCGTGCAGGATGTCCACGCCGGCGCTAGCGGCGGCATCACCCAGACCGGCGATCACGTCACCCGTTCGTGGACTCTCCGGGTACCCCTGGGCGGCGATCACGACGGTGACGGCGGCATCGCTCGACCAGACCGGAGCGGGGTGGGTCTCCAGATGGCCTGTGGCTGCGGCCATCATCAGGCCTCCGAGCCCGGACTGCAGTCGGGCAAGCACTACCTGGGTCTCCGGGTCTCCGAAACGCGCGTTGAACTCAACGACGCGAATGCCCCGCGATGTCATCGCGAGTCCGGCGTAGATCAGTCCGACGAACGGAGTTCCTTGGGCGGCCATTGCGTCGATCATCGGTTGCAGCACCCGCGCGGTGACGTCCTCGACCAGGTCGGCCGGCGCCCAGGGCAGCGGCGAGTATGCACCCATGCCGCCGGTGTTCGGGCCGGCGTCATCGTCGTGGGCACGTTTGAAATCCTGCGCGGGTTGCAACGGCACGACGCATGTTCCGTCGGTAATCGCGAAGAGGGAAACCTCCGGACCATCGAGGAACTCCTCTATCACCACCGCACTCCCACCGGCAAGGCATGCTCGAGCGTGGGCGACGGCGACAGCGCGGTCGTCGGTGACCACAACACCCTTACCGCCGGCCAAACCATCGTCCTTCACGACGTACGGGGTTCCGGGCCGAGTGAAGGTGTCCAGGGCACCGTCGATCTGACCCTCGTCGGTACCCACCAACGCCATGGCAGTCGGTACGCCGGCCTCGGCCATCACTTCCTTCGCAAAGGCCTTGCTGCCTTCTAATTGAGCGGCCTGTGCGGACGGCCCGAAACAGGCGATTCCCGCCGCGCGAACAGCGTCGGCTGCACCTGCGACCAGTGGAGCCTCGGGACCGATGACAACCAGATCGATGCCGCGCTCGCGTGCAAGCGCAGCAATCGCTTGTGTGTCGGTCACGTCGAGTGGGAGCGTGGTCACGTCAGCAGCGATGCCCGCATTACCCGGAGCACATTCGATCGATGTGGCATTCTCGTCTCGCATGAGCGCTCGGACGATGGCGTGCTCGCGAGCGCCCGAGCCGACGATCAGGACCTTCACGCGCTCGAACCTACAGGCTTCGTTCCGTCACCAGCACAAACGCGGATGTGATCGTCAGGCTCCCGTGTAGTGCGCGTCGATGATGCCGAAGACGTCATCCAAGATCGCCAGTCCTTCTGTGACCTCGGCTTCGCTGACCGTGGCGGGTGGGACAACGTGCATCCGGTTGAAGTTGGTGAAGGGGATCAAGAACCGCTTCTTGCACTCGGCTACCAGTTCCGTCATCGCCGGTGATGTGCCGGCGTACGGCGCCAAAGGCTCCCGGGTAGCTCGGTCTGTTACCAGGTCGAGCGCCCAGAAGACGCCGAGGCCGCGAACTTCACCAATGACCTTGTGCTTGTCCATGAGGTCGCGCAGGCCGGGGCCGATGACCTTTTCGCCAATCTCGGCGGAGTGCTCATTGACCTTCTCTTCGCGCATAGCATCGATGGAGCCGACAATGGAGGCTGTGGCGAGTGGGTGCCCGGAGTAGGTGAGGCCACCGGGGAACACGCGGTCGTCGAAGGTGGCGGCGACGTCCGCGGAGATGACGACACCACCCACCGGAACGTAGCCTGAGTTGGAACCCTTCGCGAACACGATGAGGTCTGGTTGGGCATCCCAGTTTTGGAAGGCAAACCACTTACCAGTGCGCGCGAACCCGGACATCGTCTCATCGGCGATCCACATGATTTCGTACTTGTCGGCCAGCGCCCGCACACCTTCGAGGTACCCCGGCGGCGGCACCAGGATGCCGGCGGTTCCGACAACGGATTCCAGAATGATCGCGCCGACGGTATTCGGGCCTTCGAACTGAATGACCTGCTCGAGGTGTTGCAGCGCACGCTCGGTCTCCTGCTCGGGACTATCCGACCAGAACGGTGAGCGGTACGGGTACGGGCCGAAGAAGTGCACGTGCTGGCTCGCGTACTCATTCGGCCAGCGCCGCGGGTCACCGGTCGCGGTGATCGCCGCGCCCGTGTTGCCGTGGTAAGAGCGGTAGGTCGACAGCACCTTGTGCTTGTGCGTATGGATCCGCGCCATACGGATCGCGTTCTCCACCGCATCGGCACCGCCATTGGTGAAGAAGACCTTCGCCATATTCGGCCCGGCGAGTTCGACAATGCGCTTAGCAGCTTCACCACGCTTGTCGTTCGCATGCTGCGGACCGATCGTCGATAACTTCCCGGCCTGCTCTTGAATCGCGGCAATCACCTTCGGGTGCTGGTGACCGATATTCACGTTCACCAGTTGAGAGGAGAAGTCCAACCACTTATTGCCGTCGTAGTCCCACACGTATGAACCCTCTGCCGCCGCGATACACATCGGGTTCAAAGCACCCTGGGCGCTCCACGAATGGAAGACGTACTGACGGTCCAGGTCGAAGACGTGCTTGCCCTGGGTGGGATCGGGGGAAAACGACATGCCAACTCCTCCTTATGCCAAGTGGTGAACGAAGCGTAGAACCGAACGAATGTTCAGGACAATACGGGCAGCAAACGACCCGAAAGTTGGTCCCAGAAACCGTTCCCGGCGCCCGATCAGACGGGCGCCAAGATCCGATTCAATCGATCAAGTCGTGGATAGAGATAGTGGCGTTTCTGTCCTGGCCGACCCCGATCGCACTAATTCGACAATTCGAGGCGCTCTCCAGGAACTCCACATAGCTGCGAGCATTCGCCGGTAAGTCGTCGACCGAGCGAGCCTGAGAGATGTCTTCCTCCCACCCCGGCAGATATTCGTAAATCGGTTGTGCGTGATGGAACGCAGTCTGGGTTTCCGGGATCTGATCCACGCGCGTTCCATCGATGTCGTACGCCACACACACGGGAACTTTCTCAAAACCCGTCAGCACATCGAGTTTGGTCAGGAAGATGTCCGTCAGACCATTGACTCGCGTTGCGTACCGGGCGATGGGCGCATCGAACCAGCCGCATCGACGATCTCGTCCGGTGGTCACACCACGCTCTCCACCGACGGTGCGCAGACGCTCACCATCGTCATCGAACAACTCGGTCGGAAACGGTCCGGACCCCACACGCGTGGTGTACGCCTTCAAAATTCCGATCACGCGCGTGATTCGAGTCGGCCCAATCCCACTTCCCGTGCACGCGCCTCCCGATGTCGGGTTACTCGATGTAACGAACGGATACGTTCCGTGGTCGACGTCCAGAAGGGTCCCTTGACCACCCTCGAGGAGAACGACCTTGTCGGCATCGAGTGCGTCGTTCAGAAGCATCGATGTATCCCGAACCATGGGCCGTAACGCATCGGCGTACGTCAATAGCCCTTCGACAATCGAATCTGTTTCGATCGCTCGCCGATTGAACACTTTGACGAGTACCTGATTCTTGTTGGCCAGCGCCCCCTCGACCTTTTGCCGCAGAATCGACTCGTCGAAGAGGTCCTGCACCCGGATCCCAATGCGCGCGATCTTGTCGCTGTAGGTCGGCCCGATACCTCGCCCCGTCGTACCGATCTTGCTCTTGCCCAAAAATCGCTCGGTGACCTTGTCGAGTGTCACGTGGTAGGGCGTGATCAGGTGCGCGTTCGAACTGATCACGAGCTTCGAGGTGTCGACGCCTTGTTGGCGCAACCCTTCGATCTCTTCAAAGAGCACCTCAGGGTCGACGACAACTCCGTTGCCGATCACCGGTGTCACATCAGGCGTGAGGATCCCGCTGGGGAGAAGGTGCAGGGCGAATGTTCGATCACCGACGACAACGGTGTGCCCTGCGTTGTTCCCGCCCTGGTACCGAACCACGAAGTCGACACGACCACCGAGCAGGTCGGTTGCTTTTCCTTTGCCCTCGTCACCCCACTGGGCGCCGACGAGCACGAGCGCAGGCACGAGCGCACAGGTTATCGGATGACTATGAGGAGTGCCGCACCGCAAGGGCTTGGCCGAGAGCTCGGCCGGACAGCCACGCCGCTTCCACCCGTGGCCCGCCTGCCCAGGCGTCGCCGGCCAGGCCGACCGGGAGTTCAGGGTGCAGCCAGCAGTCCTCGTCGAGGGCGGCGATCGGTTTCGCGAGGGACCACCGATGCGCCCACGTCCAGACGGGCAATGGGTCGATGTCCAGTACGCGGCGAACGGTCGCGATGGTCTGCGGCAGAACACCGCTGGGGTCGTCGAGGTGCCCTGCGGCAAAGACCGGATTCACATGCGCCACGAGCACGGGCGCGGCATCACCCCGGCGACTGCCGTCGTCGGCGATCCACGTGATGATCGGATCGTCATTGACGAAGACGCCATCGATGTCGATCCACTCCTGCTGTTCGAAGACCATCGTCACCGCAATCACGGGTTCCCACGTGATACCGACATCCGGCAGCACGCCGGGCGGAACGATTGGCTCCGCCTGCGGTTGCGGCATACACAGTGCGAGCGACGAAGCACTTTGGTCCTCGACGGACACTGCGTGGGCCGCGATCTCCACCCGATCGACGTGACGGTCGCACTCGATGTGGGTCACGTCTTCCGCGAGCGTTTCCACCACTGTTCGCAATCCGCCCGTTGCCGCGTATCGCATCGGGCCTGCGCGCACGCCGGACATTGCCCCTTCGCTATAGACATGAAAAGTGTCGGTCCATGGGCGCACAATTCCTCGGTCGATCAGTGAGTTCACCACCTCTGTGAAGTCCGCGTCACGAACAGTGAAGTAACTCGCCCCGTGGTCGACAATGCGACCATCGCAATCCGTTCCGGTCTCGCGCAGCTGCCGGGATGCCATGCGACCGCCCGGACGTCGTCCCCGATCGATGACCCGGACATCGAGCCCCGCGTCTTGGGCCGCGACGGCCGCTGCCACACCTGCGAGCCCCGCCCCAATAACAAGAACATCCGAATCGGCACCCACGACAACATGTTAGTGCCACCATGCGTGAATGAAGTCCGCTACTGAGTCAGCCGAAATCGGTGACGTGATCACTGCTGGCGGAATCGAGACGAATGTTCACATCCGGCGCCACCCAACATCGTCGGACACGGTTCTCCTGCTTCACGGCTCCGGTCCGGGAGTGTCCGCTTTCGCCAATTGGCGGTTGACGCTTCCTCATCTCGAGCAAGAAATGACGGTGATCGCTCCCGACATCGTCGGCTTCGGTTTCACCGAGCGGCCCGCGGACGTTTCCTACGATCTCGAGACGTGGACCGCACACGCGGTCGACGTTCTCGATGCGCTGGGAGTCGCGCGCGCGCACGTCGTCGGTAACTCTTTCGGTGGCGCCCTGGCTCTCTCGTTGGCCGCACATCACCCGCACCGGGTCGACCGGATGGTTCTCATGGGTGCCGTCGGCGTTCGATTCGACATCACGCGCGGCCTGGATTCTGTGTGGGGTTACGAGCCGTCCGTGGAGAACATGCGCGCGATCATGGAATTTTTCGCGTACGACAAGTCTTTGCTCGGTGACGACCTCGCTGCGTTGCGTTACCAAGCCAGCATCCGCCCCGGCGTTCAAGAGGCGTTTCACGCGATGTTCCCCGAGCCACGGCAAGCCGCACTTGACGCACTGTGCCTGCCGGAGGATCAGGTGAGAAAGATCGAGACACCCACGCTGCTTGTTCACGGGCGCGACGATCAGGTGATCCCTCTGAAGGCCTCTCTTGGTCTGCTCGATTTGATCGATGACTCTCGATTGCACGTGTTCGGACGTTGCGGCCATTGGAC
>PBTV01000050.1 GCA_002729215.1 Rubrivirga sp. | reverse complement strand
TCTCACTCCACACGTCCAGGCCGCGTACGAGTCGATCGCGCAGGGAGCCACCGTCGATGTTAGATACCGGCCGTCGTCACCCACGGTCAACGAAGAACACGCGACAGATGCGCTACCCGAGGCTTTCCATCACGATCTATACGAGCGACGAGAAGACGAGTTCCGCCGCGGAATCACCCTGGTGGGTCCCCACCGAGACGATGTCGATCTGGTGCTCAACGGTCTCCCAATGAAGGGGTACGCCTCGCACGGTGAATCGTGGTCCATGGCCCTGTCGCTGCGGCTCGCTGCGGCGGAGGTTCTGCGAGGTGACGACGTGGACCCAATCATCATTCTCGATGACGTGTTCGCTGAACTCGACACCACCAGGCGAGATCACTTAGCGACCATGATTCAAGGAGTGACCCAGGTCTTCATAACCGCGGCGGTTCTTGACGACGTTCCGGCAGAGCTGACGGGTACGCGATTCACAGTCACCAAGGGTCAGGTGAAGGCGACATGACGTCCGATGAACCACACGCCCCCGAAAGCGAGGAATCCGATCTGCGTGCTGCGACCCGTGCGTTTCAGCGAGCCCGGTCCAGCGGGGTGTCGTCCTCAAGAACGTCTTCCAGCCGAGCATCGAAGAATCGCTGGAAGCCACCAGGCACACGAGCAGGGAAGGCCTCCGATCCAACCTTGATGTCGACGGCGCTAACCGAGTTCCTCAACCACCAGGGGTGGGAAGACGACGCCGCGCGCGCCGGCCTGTCCGAACACTGGCGGGAAATCGTCGGCGAGGACGTAGCCGAGCACGTCCACGTCGAGTCGTGGGACGACGGGCAGTTGGTGTTACGAGCGGATTCGACCGCGTGGGCCACCCAGGTGCGCCTACTGACGGCATCCCTTTTGGAACGGGTGAGTGCGGCGCTGGGCCCGGATGTCGTGGAGAGTGTTCAAGTGAAGGGGCCGCAGGCTCCCTCCTGGCGCGCTGGACCCCGGGTGGTCAAGGGTCGTGGCCCCCGCGATACCTACGGGTAAACCAGGCTGGCCGGGGCGCCACCCAGAAAGGCACCACACGGGCCTAGAACATTCACCAACGCTTTATTGGGGAATATCTGTACCCCTATACATAACCTAGGGGTCCATCCCCCATATTAGGCATTCTCGTGCGTATTTACGCAGGTCGGTGAGCCCAGAATTCGTCCGGCGGAGGTAGAATCGAAGCGTATTCCTTCCATCCTGGAGCTGCTCTGGAGAGCTACTCCATGGAGGCCGACCATGCCCCTCGGAAGCACCGAGGCGTCCCGTTAGGAAAGGCAGGACCCGGTGTCCTACGACGCAAGCTCGATCACGGTTCTCGAGGGCCTCGATGCTGTCCGCAAGCGCCCGGGCATGTACATCGGCTCCACCGGTGAGCGGGGCCTGCACCACCTCGTCTACGAAGTTGTCGACAACGCGGTGGACGAGGCGATGGCCGGGTACGCCACGACGATTTCCGTGACGTTGCTCGCCGATGGTGGGGTCCGAGTTATCGACGATGGTCGTGGAATCCCTGTGGATGAGCATCCAGTGGAGAAGAAGCCAGCGGTTGAGGTGGTCCTGACTGTTCTGCACGCGGGTGGGAAGTTTGGTGGCGGCGGCTACCAGGTGTCGGGTGGACTGCATGGCGTTGGTGTCTCGGTCGTTAACGCTCTCTCTTCCCACCTCGAGGTGGAGGTGCACCGCGACGGAGCTGTCTACCGCCAGTCATACGACCGGGGTGTTCCCGCGGCCCCGCTGGCAAAAGGTGAATCAACAACCGTCACCGGCACTACGGTCACGTTCTGGCCAGATATGGACGTTTTCGACACGACCTGGTTCGACTTCACCACATTGGCTCGTCGCTTTCAGGAAATGGCCTTTCTGAACAAAGGGTTGAGTCTCGATCTGACCGATGAGCGGCGCGGCGCGGCGCCGCTGATTGATGCTGCGGAGGCTGCCGACCCGACAGAGGAGCAGGTCAAGAGCGTTCGGTATCACTACGAAGGTGGCATCGTCGACTTCGTCCTGCACATCAACGCCAGCAAGGGTGCCTCCAACCCGTCGATCATCGAGATCGGTTCGGAGAACGATGACGCTGGCCTGAGTGCGGAGATCGCCCTGCAGTGGAACACGACGTTCGCTGAGTCGGTCTACACCTTCGCGAACACAATCAACACCACCGAAGGCGGAACGCACGAAGAAGGTTTCCGGACCGCACTGACTAGCTTGGTCAACAAGTTCGCGCGCGAGTGGGGCGTTCTGAAGGAAAAGGACGCGAATCTCACGGGTGAAGATGTGCGCGAAGGTCTGACCGCGATCGTGTCGGTGAAACTAATGGAACCGCAGTTCGAGGGCCAGACCAAGACGAAACTTGGCAACACCGAGATGAAAACGTTCGTGCAGAAGATCGTGAACGATCAACTCGGTGCATGGTTCGAGTCGAACCCAACCGAAGGAAAAGACATCGCGCGCAAGTCCGTGTACGCGGCATCGGCCCGTATCGCAGCACGCAAGGCGCGCGACCTGGCCCGCAACCGTAAAGGCCTTCTCGGCGGCGCCGGTATGCCGGGGAAATTGATCGATTGCTCTAGCCGCGAACCTGAAGAGTGCGAGATCTTCATCGTTGAGGGTGATTCGGCCGGTGGCTCGGCTCGGCAGGGTCGCGACCCTCGTATTCAGGCGATTCTGCCGATCCGAGGAAAGATCCTTAATGTCGAAAAGGCCCGCATCGACAAAGTTTTAGGTAACAACGAAGTTCAGGCCTTAGTGTCTGCGCTGGGTACCGGCGTGCAAGACGAGTTCGACTTAAATCGGTTGCGGTACAACAAACTGGTCCTTATGGCCGATGCCGACGTCGACGGTCAACACATCCGTACCTTGTTGTTGACGTTGCTTTTTCGTTTCATGCGTCCCTTGGTGGAACTCGGTCACGTCTACCTGGCGCAACCACCGCTGTACAAGATCAAGTGGCAGCGTGAGGGATCCGAATTCGCGTACTCCGATCGGGAACGAGACGCACTCATCGAAGCCGGGCAGGCAGCAGGCCGGAAACTCCCCAAAGAAGAGGCCGTACAGCGTTACAAAGGCTTAGGCGAGATGAACGCCGATGAGTTGTGGGACACGACGATGGATCCCGCACGCCGAGTCTTGCTCCAAGTGACCTTGGACGACGCCGCCCAGGCCGATGAAATGTTCAGCGTGCTGATGGGGGAGGACGTCGAATCCCGGCGCAACTTCATCCAGCAGAACGCACGCGACGTTCGCTTCCTGGACATTTGACGGCTACAAGCGATGACACACGACGACAAGCAAAAGCTTTCCCCTACCACGACAATGACGGAGGCGTAAGTGCCCGACGACATCGACATCATCGACGCGACGGCCAGCGGCGAACCACCGGAGGCTTCTCGCGTCGAGCCCGTTGATCTGCAAACCGAGATGCAGCGGTCGTACCTGGACTACTCGATGTCCGTCATCGTGTCTCGCGCGCTGCCCGACGTGCGCGACGGACTCAAGCCGGTGCACCGCCGGGTTCTGTACGCGATGTACGACGGTGGATATAGGCCGGACCGTAATTTCTCCAAGAGCGCACGAGTGGTCGGCGACGTAATGGGCAGTTACCACCCTCATGGAGACAGTGCGATCTACGACGCTCTCGTCCGACTCGCGCAACCGTGGAGTCTTCGGTACCCACTCGTGCAAGGCCAGGGGAACTTTGGTTCGCCAGGGAACGACCCGCCCGCAGCCCAGCGCTACACCGAGTGCCGGATGGCCCAGTTGGCAATGGAGATGGTGCGGGATATCGATGAGGAGACCGTCGACTTCGCCCCGAACTACGACGGTCGGACACTCGAGCCCACTGTTCTGCCCAGCAGGTTCCCGAACCTGCTGGTCAATGGAAGCGCGGGGATCGCTGTCGGCATGGCCACCAACATCCCGCCCCACAACCTTCGAGAGGTCACCGAGGCTGCGAGGTGGCTACTGAACAACCCGGAAGCCTCCACCGAGGAGCGTTTAACCGCCCTTCTGGATATCGTCCAAGGCCCGGATTTCCCGACGGGGGCGACGATCATCGGCAAGCGAGGCATCGCGGACGCACACCGCACCGGTCGTGGATCGATCACGATGCGCGCCGTTGTCGAAGTGGACGAGGACGCTAAGGGTCGACAGAGCCTGATCGTGACCGAACTTCCGTACCAGGTGAACCCGGACAATCTCCTGCTGCGCATCGCCGAACTCGTCGGCGACGGAAAACTAACGGGCATCTCCGATGTTCGGGACGATTCATCGTCTCGCACGGGCATGCGTTTGATCATTGACCTGAAGCGAGACGCGGTCGCACAGGTTGTGCTGAATCAGCTATACAAGCACACACAACTACAAGACAACTTCAGTGCGAACATGCTCGCGCTGGTGGACGGCGTCCCACGCACCTTGACGTTGGAGCAGTTTCTTCGTTACTGGATCGCGCATCAAATCGAGGTCATCCAACGACGAACGCAGTACCGGCTCCGCAAGGCCGAGGAGCGCACACACATCCTGCGTGGATATCTGAAGGCACTCGACGCACTTGATGACGTCATCGCCTTGATCCGCGCGAGCGCGACGGTGGAGGACGCCCGTAGCGGTCTGATGGAACTGTTGGAGATCGATGAACTGCAGGCGACAGCGATTCTCGACATGCAACTGCGTCGGCTTGCTGCAATGGAACGCCAGAAGATTATCGATGAGTACGACGAGTTGATGACGAAGATCGCCGACTACAACGACATCCTGACCAACGAGCCCCGGCAACGCTCGATCGTCTCGGAAGAACTCGGGGAGATCGTCAGCAAGTTCGGCGATGATCGTCGAACCGAGATCCTCCCTTGGGATGGTGAGGTCACCGATGAGGACCTCATCGCGGAGGAGGACGTCGTGGTGACGATCACCTCCGGTGGCTACGCGAAGCGAACGCGCTCGGACCTGTACCGGGCGCAACGCCGTGGCGGGCGTGGTGTTCGAGGCGCTGCGCTCCGACAAGACGATGTTGTCGAGCACTTCATGGTGACCAGCACGCACAACTGGCTGTTGTTCTTCACCAACCAGGGTCGTATTTATCGAGCGAAGGGCTACCAACTACCCGACGCGAGTCGGGACGCGAAGGGTCAGCACGTGGCCAACCTCCTGGCTTTTCGACCCGAGGAGACGATCGCGTCCGTTCTGTCTATCCCTGGGTATGACGCAGCCGACTACCTCGTGCTCGCCACCCGCAGCGGTCAGGTGAAGAAATCACGACTCAGCGACTACGACACGAATCGGCAAGGCGGGATCATTGCGATCAATCTCGCCGAAGACGACGAAGTGATCGGTGCACGCTTGGTGTCGACCGAAGACGACATCTTCCTCGCGTCGACGAAGGGAATGAGCGTCCGCTTCACGGCAAGCGACGAGAACCTGCGTCCCATGGGTCGGGACACACGCGGAGTCATCGGGATGCGGTTCCGTGAGGGCGACTCGCTTCTCAGCATGGACATCGTGCAACCAGGCCAGCACATCGTGACCATCACCGACGGTGGATTCGCCAAACGAACCCTTGAAGACGAGTGGACGGCACGCAACCGAGGGATCCTCGGCGTGCGAGCGATCAAGATCGATGAGAAACGCGGATCGCTGGTCGCGGCGATGATCTGCGATCCGGACGATCAGATTTTTGCGATCGCAAGCAACGGCGTGATCATTCGGACAGCCGTGTCGGAATTGCGGCCGTCAGGACGTGACACGATGGGCGTCACGATGATGCGTCTGGGTGATGAGGACTCGGTTGTCGCCGTGGCACGAAGCGGCGAGAAGGCGAACGAGGACGACATCTCCGAGGACGTGCAGGATGAGACCGAGCACGGTGAGCCCGACACAGTAGTAGAGAGTCAGGAGGGTGACTCGGCGTGAGCCAACCGGCAGGGCAACGAGCGCGGCGTCGTGGCGAGCAGCCACCCGTCGCGGTCGAGTCGACGAGTGCAGCAGGGTGGCCGGTGGATCCCACGGCCGACGCACCGCCGTCAGCCACGAGGTCCGAGTACCCATCAGAAAAGCGGCGCAGGAAGCTTCCCGAGCCGCGGCGCGCGCGGGTGTATGTCACACGCCTCGACCCTTGGTCAGTAGCGAAGGCTGCTTTCTTGCTGTCGCTGGCGATCGGCATCGTGATTGTCGTCGCGTTCGGCTTCGTGTTCTGGACCCTGGACTCCACAGGAACTCTGGATGCAGTGTCACGAACAATTGATGACGTTTTGGGAACTGGTGGCTTCGACCTACTCACGTCACTGGAGCTGTCGCGTGTCCTCGGTCTCGCTGCCGTGATAGCGAGTGTGGAGATCGTCTTGGTGTCCGCCCTGGCCACCTTGTTCGCGTTCCTATACAACGTGACGGTCGGCCTGACGGGCGGTATAGAGGTCGTCCTGTCTGACAACTAGGACCGAGAGGTAGATCGCATTCGCTGATCCGGTAACGTCTCCTTCGCTTCGGGGCCTATAGCTCAGCCTGGTTAGAGCGCTTCCCTGATAAGGAAGAGGCCGATGGTTCAAGTCCATCTAGGCCCACATCGCGCACGGCTGAGGCTAATCATTCCTACCCGAAACGCCCCGAGATGTAATCCTCGGTCTGCTGATGCTTCGGCTGAGAGAAAATGTCCGTCGTTGAACCAACTTCAATTAACCTGCCAGGCTCGCCGACGCTCTCGAGATTGAAGAAGGCTGTTTCATCCGACACCCGAGCCGCCTGCTGCATGTTGTGTGTGACGATGATGATCGTGTACTGATTCTTCAAGTCGTGAATCAGATCCTCGATCGCAAGAGTGGAGATCGGATCCAGCGCCGAGCACGGCTCATCCATCAAGAGCACTTCCGGCTCGACAGCTATTGCGCGGGCGATACACAAACGCTGCTGTTGCCCACCAGATAAGCCGGCCCCGGGGCGATCAAGACGGTCCTTGACCTCGTCCCACAGGTTGGCTCCTCGCAGGGATCGCTCGACGGTGTCGTCGAACGAGGACTTCTTCACCCCGCGTGATTTCTCCAACTTAAGGCC
>PBTV01000049.1 GCA_002729215.1 Rubrivirga sp. | reverse complement strand
GTAGTAGAAGTAGACGGAGCAGGGGTCACTGATGCTGTGCTCGCGGGAGATGGTGAGGCGGACTGCGACGCTGCTGCACCGTCGGCGGCAGGAAGCGACGTCATTGCTGCGAGCCCCATGGCTGTGCTGCATTCCCGCTGGATGGTCGCGAGCGCGGTCGCTGCTTGAGCAACGCCCGCCCCCGACTCCTCAGCTTGGGCCAATGTCGTGTGCGCTGCGGCGACGCTGCGCGCACAGTCAACATCAGAGAGGGACGTCTGGGCTTGTGCGGACCCGTGGCCTATCAGTCCGACGATCACACCCAGTCCGATCAATGGTGCAGTCAAGCCCACCGCTTTGGACCAATTTTTTCGCACGTCGTCACAGTAGCTGAGGAATGGTGAAGATTTACGTCCAGATAGTGGAAAGCCACGGTGAGGGAGTGTTTAAACAACCCCCGCGTCGTGGATTGGAAGTCGCGATAAGGACAAAAGATCGGGTGGTTGGTGGAACCAATTTGTCACCATTTAGGTTGCCAAACCCTGAAACAGCATCACCCGCGGTGACATAAGGTCCCCCGTGAGCAGAGAGCCCCTGCCGATTTCTTGAGGGTTGGAACGCACTCGTAATGCGTAGGTCCGGGGTTCAAATCCCCGAGGCGGCTCGGTGAATCTTGGCCTTGTGGGCCTTGTGGGCCTTGTGGGCCTTGATTGCGAACATTGCGAATTTTCTTAAGTAGTCGTTCTACCCAGCCTGTTTCTCCCGTGCCGCATTTTTTGGAATCCAAAAGCTAACCAAGAGGCCCGCCGAGATAGCGACAACCACCACCCAAGCAACTGACTTCGACGCAGTGGTGAAGGTCCCAGTAGCAACTTGCACAAGGTCGACACCACCGGGTTCGGTGGCGAGGTCTGAGATGGACTCACCACCTGAGTCCTGGAGTTCTTGAGAGATTTCCTGAGCCTGACCTGTTGGGACACCCTTGGCTTCAAGAGTCTCTGCCGCAGATCCGAGACCGATCACCAGCGTGGTGCCAAGTACTGCTGTTCCCAAGGCCGCACCAAGCTGACGGGATGTCGATTGAAATGCGCCCGCCACGCTGGAGTCATGCCCAGAGACCCCAGAGAGAATTATGCTCGCCAACTGACCGGTGGCGTACCCAATACCCACACCGTAAGCAACGAGCCAAGGAGCCATTTCCCATCCCGTGCTCGTGCTAGTCAGAGTAATACCAAGCCCTGCTATTCCAATTATCTCAAGCGCCAGACCCAGCTGTAGTGTTCGCTTTGCACCCATAAGTTGACACACGAAAGACCCTGTCAAGGCAGCGATGAGTGCTCCCAGGGCGATTGCAGACAAGATGACACCTGCCTGCAAAAGGTCGTACCCTCCAACTAATTCGAGGAAAAGTGGAAGAGTAAAGAGAAGGCCGAATTCACCGAGGCTGACGACAAATGCCACGAGGTTGCCTGCGCTGAATGAGCGTGATCTGAAAAGATCGAAGTTCAAAGTGACATCTTTATCTTGCTTCAAGCGAGACTTTTCAACGAAGAAGAAAGCCAAGAAAGACACAAACCCGATCGCCAGGAATAAAAGCGTTATAGGTGGGAAAGAGGTGGGCCAAGTCATTGACCCTGCGGTGAAGGGCTCACGTTGATAGGAGAATCCAAAGCGCCCCCCTTCGATAATCGCAAACACAACGGCAAACAGAGCAAAAGTAATGAGGATGGCTCCTGTTAAATCGAGTCCTTTCCCTTTGACCCTGCTTTTGGATCCGGGAATGCAGAAATAGCTGGCAACCATTACTAACAAACCAAGAGGTACGTTGATGGCAAAGGCCCAATGCCACGAATGAAAAGTAATGAGCCAGGCGCCAACCATCGGGCCGACGGCAGCGACGCCGCCGATAGTTCCTCCCCAGATGGTGAAGGCTATAGCTCGATCCCGTCCGTGGTAATACGTATTGATAATGGCGAGGGTTGTAGGCAAAATCATGGCGCCGCCGCATCCCTGTAGTGCCCTGGTCAGGATGACCCCCGTGGACGTATCTGATAGCGCTACCCCCAGGCTCGCGAGAATAAAGACGGCGACCCCGATGAGGAAAAACTTTTTGCGACCATAGCGATCTGCGAGTTGCCCGAAAAAGATGAGAAGAGAAGCGAAAGTTAAAGCATACGCTGAGTCAATCCACTCGGTTTCGTAGGCATCGAGGCCGAGATCAGCAGTTAAAATTGGGAATGCTGTATTTACAACCGTTTCATCAAGAACGATTAGTGATAGGCCAAGAGTCAAGCAGGCTAATACGAGCCAGCGGCTCTTATTGTTTAAGTGCGGTCTAGCCCCCTCTTGAGTGAACATAAAGTTCCTACACTCCTCTCACAAAACGCCCCTATACGCTGAGGTGCTGAGCCGAACTGTGTAGCTAAAGAGGACTCTGTGCCCATACACGAGAGGTGCGAAATGTTTTCTGCTGGTGCAACCGCGAATCTGGGAGGAGTCTACCCCTGGCAGGATTCTCGTCAACGAAGTCCCCCGCTTGGTTGTTGACCCTGAGCCTGATGCATTCACGAACACCTCGTGTATCGCAATGGGAGATTCGTGAAGCCCTTTGCTGCTATTGGATAGCTGAGGGATGCATCCTGTGGGCCGATGCGCAGTCGAATACCACCCGCATTCGAATCGCACCTGGGCTCACCTACGAGGTGATGTCCTTTCGGTCGAATCGCAATACCGCGATCCCGACGAGTAGCGCGAAGGCGATCAGGTTGTAGGCCACACCAACGGCCATTTGGTCCCAGACAATCACGGGGTTCATGGCATCCACCCATGTGGAGCCGTAGTCAGAGGGTAGGAAGCGCCGCAAGGATCCGAGGGCCTCGATTGCATCCAGGATGTTGAAGATGGTTACAACGACTACCGCCGTTCCAACGGCGCCGAGTGGAACATCGGTCAACACGCTCATCAAAAAGGCGATTGCCGCCGGGAACAGCAGGGTGATAGCGATGTAGGTGGTGATGACGGTGAGCCTTTGCAAGGACTCTGTCTGGGTGAGCGCGCCGCCAAATGGACTGGCAAGTGGTGCGGTGCCGAATGCAATTGCACCGATTGCCCATGACGTAAGCACCAAGGTCACCAAGACGATTGCTGTCAGTAGCAGTCCCACGACCGCCTTCGTGCGAAGCAGCTTGCGTCGGGGGACCGGTGCTACGAGCAGATAGCGGAGTGTCGACCAGCTCGCCTCGCTTGCCACAGTGTCCCCGAGGAACATCGCCGCGATGATCACCAGCAGGAAGCCGGACGAGAACAGCAGCATGGTGATCGTGAAGTTCCAGGCACCGTTTGTTGCTAGGCCGACGAGGTCAAAATTGCCGCCACCGAATCCGCCTCCTTGATTGCCGCCATCGTCCCCATTCGAGGAGGGACCGAACCGCACGGCGGCGACAACGATGAGTGGTAAGGCGACAACAAGTAGGAAGGCAACGAGGGTGCGTTTTCGCTTGAGTTGGCGGATCAATTCGACACCGACGCCCAGGGTGTCCTGGCGTGAGTAGTCGCGAGTGGAGATACTCACGATGTCGTCACCTCGTGGCCTTCGCCGACTATCTCCATGAAGACGTCTTCGAGGCTCATACCGTTTCGCCCGGCGAGAAGCCCAGCAACGGCGCCTTGCGCAATGAGCGTTCCATGGTGCATGACCACCACGTGGGAGCAGGTCTGCTCGACCTCACTGAGCAGGTGCGAGGAGACGACCACCGTGCGCCCCGTTGCGGCGTAGTCCTGCAGCACCTGGCGCATCTCTCGGATCTGGGGCGGATCAAGCCCGTTGGTGGGTTCGTCGAGGACGAGGACATCTGGCATGCCGAGCATGGCTTGGGCGATTCCGAGGCGTTGGCGCATGCCCTGGCTGTACGTGCGAACCTTGCGGTCGATTGCCGTACCGAGCCCGGCGATCTCCAGGACGTAATCGAGATTCGGATCCTGCTGCTCGCGACCGCTGGCCTTCCAATACAGCCGCAGGTTCTCTCGACCGGACAGGTGCGGCAAGAACCCCGGACCCTCGATGAAAGATCCGATGTGTGCCAGAGTTGCCGCTCCAGGGAAGACCGGTTGTCCAAAGACGTACACGTTTCCTCCCGTGGGGTAAATGAGCCCCATGACCATGCGCATCGTCGTCGTCTTTCCCGCTCCGTTTGGTCCGAGAAGGCCCAGGACAACACCCTGGGGGACCTCGAAGGTGACATCTCTGACAGCGTGGACCCCCCTCTTAAACTTCTTCGACAGGTTCTCGACCGCGATCGGAGTGTCTGCCAGGTCCTCGCGGGCCAGTGCCCTCGTACCGCCCGGCCGCAACAAGCGAACAGCCAGCGCCATGACGAGAACGCTCGCAAACGCGATCAGCGGCCAGCGCCACAGTGGAGTTCCACTGGATTCCTCGGCCATGGGGTTCAGCGGGATCGCGACGGATGAACCGGCCAGCCCGATCGAATACACCGCCGGGCCAGGGGGCATGCGAAACGCCTGATCGGTGGTGCCGATCACCACACTCACCCTTTCACCGGCCGCGACGTCGCGGACGATTGCCGGAAGATCCACATCAATCACCTGCGGAGTCGGCCCCGCTTGGCCGATTCGGATGGGCGCCACGAGGCCATTGGGCAGTATTGGCCGCTCGGTACCACCGATGATGCGCAAACTGGCGAAGAGGGTGACGTCCTGAACTGGGACGTCGCTGGCGATCTCCAGTGTCACGGTTGGAGACCCGATGATGCGCAGTGGCTGGGACAACGGCTCTGAGGTGAATGCCGCGGTCTGGTTCGGTAAGGGTACTGCGAGTAGGGCGCCTGCGAGGCCTGCGAGACCGCCGGCACCCGGCAGTGAAGAGATAGCGGCGGGGACGCCACCCGCGGGAGCCAGGACTTGCTGAGTCGGTCCACCGATGGAGACCGATTCCTGCGAAGCGCCGAAAAGACCGGGGAAGGAATCACTGGATAACAACTCAGTCTCAGTAGTCCCCTGTGCCCCGAACGCTGAACCCTCCACCAGCGTTGCATCAAAGGCGTTGGTGACCTCGGGTCCATCAGCCAGGTGGAAGGAGAACCACTCGGCGTTTAAGTCGTGAAGCCGATCGCTCTCGTCTACACCGCCGTCGTGTCCGCCGGCATGCCAGACTACTTTGACATTCTTGTTGACTGCCGAAATCTGCTCGGCGTTCGCACTGGTCTGAGCCAGCGGGAATAAGGAATCGGACTGGCCACCGCCGAGCAGGGTGGGCACAGTGATGCGATCGGTGATGCTCGCAGGCGACGATGCCGCCATCAGTTCACGGGCGTTGTCAGTCAGGATTCCATCTGCTGCCGCGGTGGAATATGCAACGCACCAGTCTGGCGCGAAGCGTCCGCAATCAGTTACCTGTCCGTCTTGGGTGAACAGGCCGGCACTGAAGAACAGCCCGCTCCAAAACTGCTTAAAGACGCCTACCTCCTTGCTCGCGGGAGGGTTGCTCACCGACTGGCCGAACAACGAGGTCTGCAGATCGTTCCAGGTAATGTCCGCGGATACTGCATTCACTCGATTGTCGTAACCGGCAGCCATAAGAGACAACGCTCCACCGTACGAGCCACCCGCGAAACCGACTCGGGGATCGCTGGGCCCGTCTTGGGTGACGGTGTCCAAGGTGGCGAGGTAGTCGATCACAGCCGAGGCGTCGGCGATCTCGAAGTCCGGCGAGTTCATGGAGATGGTTCCGGTGGACCCACCGAATCCTCGTGCGGTGTATGCCAAGACAACGAATCCACGATCGGCCAAGTATTCCGCTTCAGTCGCTACCGAAGTCTTGCTGCCGCCGAAGCCGTGAGCGAGGACCACGGCGGGAGCGGGTGTGGTGGACGGCAGATAGAGATCAGCGTCGAGTCGCACTGGCGTCGAGTCCATCGCGCTCGTCGGTCCTCCGGGCAAGGACATGGCTTGCGCGGACGCATCCGCCCGGGCTTGGCCGCCCGCGGTTACGATCAGCCCCCAAATAATCGCCGCCGTGAAGAGCCCCGCGAATCGACGACGGTTCACCACCCACTCAGCATACGTTCGCCGAGGCCCATCAAGAGCCAGTCGGCCAGAGCAGCCACAAGCCGCAAAGGGAGCATCTTGTGGGCAGATCAGGAGTCGAATATCACCCACACGCTGGCCGCGCCTACACATAGATTGGGGTGGGGCGGGCAACTAGTAAGCCCGGGTCAAGTGCGAACAATTTGCGAACATTTTCTGTCCAGTACTGTGCAATATGGTGCAACGTGAGGTGACCAGATAGGACGGCTTCTAGGTGTCTTCTTCTTCCTCAGGGGGTTGAGCAACGCACTCGTCATGTGTAGGTCCGGGGTTCAAATCCCCGAGGCGGCTTCAAGAATTGGGGGTCTTCGGGCCAGGATGCAAATCCGCACGGTGGTCCAAGAGTGTTAGCTGTTCTTCACTTCTTCAGGCGACACCTGAGTTAGCCTTTCCCTAGTTGAGTCACTACTGGGGAGTGCAGATGGCTAGGAAATTCTTAATCTTGGGAAAATACACGCAGTCGGGTATGGCTGGCGCGTTGGCTGACGGGTTCGAATCCCGACGTGAAGTCATGACCGATGCGATCACATCTATGGGCGGACGCCTTATTGACTACAGCTTCTGTATGGGTGAGTACGACTTCACAGTGCTGGCTGAATATGAAGATGAATCAAAAGCCCTGGCTTTGACTCTTATTCCCGTTGCAGCTGGCACGGTCATCGCGAATGTCATTCGACTCCTGACAATTGAAGAGATGGATCAAGCGCGTGAGCACTTCGAATTAGTGCACTGGACTCCACCCGGTCAGAATTAAGGGACGAGCGCGGAGGCCGTGATCACTCACAGGCCAACACCCCGCCACCCTCTGTATTTCCCCCCTGCGCAACGACACAACCACTCAGACCAGCCCGTCGGCTGATGGTGTGACCTGAGAACGGACGCCCCTACTCACCGGCGTCGCGGCCCCCGCGCAATTCTGGAGGGGAAGAGTCTGAGTTAGCGTGCCTCCATGGCGACTCGGATAACAGAAGTCGATTGGCAGACCACGCCCTGGGGTGAGATCTCATTGCGACGTCGCCATGACCCAATTTTGAATCACGAGGTATTCGAGGTGCTTCTCAACGATGAGTACCTGATGTCGAGCTCATTTACTGTTGCCGAGCAGAAGCTCGCCTCGCTAGCACTGAGTCTTGTGTCTGGTGCTGGACTCCGGGTGTTGGTCGGTGGACTCGGCTTGGGATACACCGCTCGAGAAGTCCTCTTGGATGGGCGAGTGACCCAAATGACAGTGGTGGAAGCCATCGGGCCGGTTATCTCCTGGCACCGGCAAGGTTTGGTGCCTCTCGGACACGAGGTGAGCACTGATCAACGGACCACTGTGCTACAGGGTGATTTTTTCTACTTGACGCAACGGGGTGCCGATCCGTGCACCGCTGCCTCGTGGGACGTGGTTATCGTCGATATCGACCACTCGCCCCGTCACACCCTTGCTCCCGGAAATGAGTGGCTCTACACAGAAGAGGGCAGTTCGGCGCTGGCTGCCTTGCTGGCTCCCGAAGGCGTTTTTGCTCTGTGGTCGAATGACCAACCTGACGAAGATTATGTGCAGGTGCTGCAGAACCATTTCCCGAAAGTGAGTGCAGACGTTGTTGCTTTCCCAAATCCGTTACAGGGTGGTAGCTCGACCAACACGATCTACGTAGCCCAAGTGGCCGGGCGATGAGCGGCCAGCGCTGCCCTGGTGTTCGTACTGCAAGTATCTCTTGGGCAATTCAAAACCTCTTGGTGGATGGCCCGGGCGCTCCTGACTGACCCGCCGTGCAAGCCCGGCTCCCTGGACACCCAGGGCAGTGCTCAAGATCAGTGGACCCACGTTTGGGGAACGGATGCGCATCCACCTGAGTTGGTAGCGGTGAAACGTGTCGGCCTCTCGCCGGCCAGAATTATCGTTGTCAGGTCGAGTGCGAGGGGCCGCGCAGCCACCTGCGGGCGGAATTCGAGGCTGCCAGTGTTGCAAGCACGATGGTGAAGGCCACCAAAGTCAGGGCTCTGACGTCCACGAATATGGCGAGAACTAAATCACCGACAAAGATGAAGCCAATTGCGTAGACGTAGGCGACGGATTGATGTCGAGCTCCTAGCGCAACCACCGCATGAGCTCCGCCGAGCATCAGTCCGACAACCAGAGTCGTGAAGTGGTTGCCGGCACCCTCAAGCAAGCCGCGGATGATGGTGACTATCCAAAAAGCGACTCCGCCTATGCCAAGTATTTCGATTGCCCGGATGGATGTCGGCATGCTCGTTTTCATGCGTTCAAGACTCGTGAAAGGGATGAGGGAGGGTATTTATGTCACTGATCCGATAGCGCACCCTAGGAAGAAGTAGCCGCTTTCACGTGCTTATTGCGCTTGCTTGACGTAGGTGTCGCCGCTCTTCGACCTCGAGCTGAACCCTGACTACTTCGTGGCCGTTGGCCATCCCGAGTTTTCCTGCTCGGGTTACGTTTTTTGACGTCTGGGGATGTGGCGACCCAGGGTCGTCCACTTGGCTCCCGGGATCCTGTGATGGTGACAAGTTCTGAGCTTGACGGGCGCACGCGCGTCACGACTGGTTTCACACCGCAACGATCGGTCATGTGCTGAACCGTGCGCTGTTGTCGAGGCGCAGTCATCGTGACAACGGTCCCAGATTCTCCAGCCCGGGCCGTCCGGCCTGCACGATGGAGATAATCCTTGGGATCTGTCGGAGCATCAAAATGAACTACCAGGCTTATGTCATCGACGTGAATGCCCCGAGCGGCAACATTTGTTGCAACCAGTGTTCGAATGGTTCCGGTCTTGAAATCCTTGAGCGTGCGTGTCCGAGTGGCCTGGGTCTTTCCACCGTGGAGAGCTCCCACGGGAACACCCTGGGCAGCGATTTTCTTGGCGAGCTTGTCAGCTCCGTGTTTGGTGCGAGCGAAAATAAGGGTGCGGCCTTGGCGAGCGGAAATTTGAGCGATCACAGCGTCACGATCCTCTGGATGGACCACTAATACGTGATGGTCCATCGTGCTGACCGTTGCTTGACCAGTGTCAACGGAATGATCGACGGGTTCGCGCAAGTACGCATTGACCAGGCGGCCAACGCCCTTATCGAGGGTCGCGCTGAAGAGTAAGCGCTGCCCACCTGACTTACACGTATCGAGAATTTGCTTCATCGCGGGAAGAAACCCCATGTCTGCCATCTGGTCTGCCTCGTCCAACACCACTATTTCTGTAGATCCAAGGCGAACGTCGCCTCGTTCCATGAGGTCGATCAATCGACCGGGTGTTGCGATGAGGATCGGGACGCCGGACCGCAGCGCTTGAATTTGCTGTCCGTAGGGCATGCCTCCGGCGATAAGGCGTGATTTCAAGTTGACCGCAGCCATCAGCGGTGAGAGCGAGTCTTGGATCTGCATGGCCAGCTCTCGGGTTGGTGCTAGGACCAGGCCGAGCGGCTGATGGGGCTTAGCGCGACGCCCGGCGAGCCGGGTCAGCATCGCGAGCCCGAAGGCCAGGGTCTTGCCGGAGCCCGTCTGGCCACGACCTAGCACATCGCGTCCTGAAATGGCGTCGGGCAATGTGGCTGTTTGGATTGGGAAGGGCGATGTGATTCCCTGGGCTGCTAGGACCTTGCTGAGGGCAGGGTTGATGCCCAAGTCGTCGAAAGACACGAGTTCTCTTTTCATTCACGAGACCGAGAGAGTCCGTGGCGCCAACCGCAATTTCCGATTGGAAGAAAAAGACTCGCAGGGAAGGGGTCGAATTCTGACCCAAGAAGCCAACGCTGTTGCGCGACAGCGTCAGCATAGGGCCAGCTCGAGGTTTCTGCCTAATCGGTGACTTGATGACCTCGAATATCTAGGCAACGGGGCGCGATACGCTGATCGGATATTCAATCTATTGGAGCGAAAAGCAAGCCTTGCCGTTGTGGCATTTGCTGGAGCCTTGTCCGTAACACTGTTCGGTTGTTCCGGTGCAGGTGGTTCGGGTGGCAATAACGCCGTCTTGGACAGCCCTGGGACCAAAGCATCTGCCACCCCGACTGAGACACCCCCCGCAGTGAACCTGCCCGAAGAGGCTGAGTCGTCGAGCCCAACCGTCGATCGCGAATGCAACTGTGCAATTCAACAAAGCAGTCTTCGGGCCCGATGGTCGACTTGATCTTGGGCTCAAGCGTCTGATCGCCAACGCGGCCAGCGCGGCTGCTGGCTGCCAATACTGTCGGGCGCACACAGCGGTCAGTGCGGGGCGTCACGGAGTAGACGACGAAAAGATCGCGGCCATGCACGAATACACAACGAGCAACCTCTTTGATGAGTCTGAACGCGTGGCCATCGAGTTCGCCATGGCGGCAGCTTCGGTGCCGAATGGGGTCACGGATGAACTTTTCTCCCGCCTTTCTGAGTACTGGAGCGAAGAGGAAATAGTTGAGATTCTCGGAGTCGTCTGCATGTTCGGAATCTTCAATCGCTGGAACGACTCAATGGCAACGCCACAGGAAGATGAAGCAATTGAGGTCGGAACCCGCTTGCTGGGCCCTTCGGATTGGACGATCGGAAAGCACGGCTGACATTCGGTGGTGCTGCCTAGATGCGCACGGAGCTTCGGCTCTCGGGGTCAGGTGCGAACAAGTCTTGTCGTAGGAGCGGGGTTACCTGTGCTCCATTGAGATGATCACTCAGGGGGTGTTCTTCTCGGGTTGCTTGTCCATCCTGGGCATAATGGATAGGTGAACGCGCAGTCCGTTGCCATAGATCGCTCACTCGTCAATCGGGCCCCACGAAGGAAACGCTTTGCACAACGTGACGCTCTCGGATATCAGAATCATGTTGAGACATAGTTCGTTGTAAATCTGCGCATCCGCCACTCCCTTCTTGTTGAGCGCGCGAATTGCGGAATAGGCCGCGACGTCTTGCAGTGGTGCCTTGTCAGGAGGTAGACCGCTGAGGATGAGGAGCTCCGGATTTGTCCAGTAACCGTCAGTCGGAACCCCTTGCCGATTCTCTTGCAGCCATGACGCTGCCGCACGCTGCTCAGCAAGCATTCGGGAACCGGATTCATCTATCCCGATTTGGATGGTGCGCCCAACAATCGATACCAACAGGACTGCGTAAAGGGTGAAAGTCAATGCAACAGAAAAACGATCTGACCGGGATCGATCCTGTGTACCTATCGAAAATGCAACTCCACAAGATGCGATCGCGAGCCACAACACAGTGGGGAGCGCCGGGCGGGCACTGTACTGCTGAGAACGAAAGAACCACCACAGGAACATCATCGCTAGACCCAAACTCACGGCAGCGATTACCCAACCGGTCGCGTGATCGCGAGCGTCTCGCTCATTTTGAGAAGATCCCATACTTAGTCGCGTCCGACGCCATGACAAGGCGATCATGATCACGACCACCGTCACGAGGGAAAGTGAAAGAAGTTGGAGGGTGCCCTCAAAGTGTTCATCAATGAATGTGTACAACTGACGCCATGACGCGTCTTGGCCATCCAAGAATTCACGAACCGCAGTGACATGGCGTATGTACCCGCTTTGACCCAAAGCGACAGCTTTGATCAACTCAAATGTCACTAGTGGAACGGCTACACCACAGAGAATCCGGAGAAGATAACGCCACGGGCCGATGTGGCGATTGAGCACCTCGAACACGAAGAATGCGGCAATAAGGACGACAGCCGGGATTCCGAAGGTCAGTTTCGAGAGCAGCATGAGTCCCAGGCATAGCCCTGACCAGAAGTACTGATGCTTTGATAACAAGAGCCCGGCCAGCAGCAGTAGGGCAAGGGCCGGTAACTCACCAACAACACGACCAGGCATCAGAGAGGTGTTCTGAAGGTCCGGAGCAACAGTAGGAACGAGAGCTAACCCGCCCACCGCCGCAAGACTCGCCCATCGACCCCCGAGCTTGCCGAACAGCCGCCATATCGAGTACACCAGAATGCCGAAGAAGATCAGCATGGTGATCCGAACAGGGATCAGGTCCCCGTCGAAGATCCACCACGTCAATGACACGGGAATAAGTACGGCCGGACCGGTTGAAATCACTGGCGAGAAGGGTTCACTGGTCGAGAGGAAAGTGACTCCGTCATCCACGTAGCCAACGCCCGACGCTAAGTTGCTTGCGACCCCCAACAGGTAGGACTCGTCAAACTCCAGCCCGTAAGTCAACTGTTTCGCACAAAGAATGACACCCCACAACGTAACGGCAAGGAGAAGCACGACGTAGGACACAGTTTCGAGAGTGTTCCTCGTGAACAAGCGTTTCTGAATCATTGAATGAAGAGACTAGTAATGATGAGAGAGGTGGTGGCAGGCGCCGGGATATGTTCGTAGGTAAACCACCCGTGCATACTAGGGAAGGAAGAAGTGCTGTCCGGTGAAGGAGACTCAATGGCACAACTCATCGTGCGTCGACTCACCGCGCTAATCGCGACAGGAACCCTCGGGGTCGCGTTCCTCACCGGACCGCCAGCGGCCTCCACCACCCTCACATCGGCTCCGACCGTCGTCGGTGGTCAACCGGACCATCCATGGAGTGGTGCCGCTGTCTATTTCGAAACATCATTCGGAGCTGACGGCTCATCGTGCACCGGCGCCCTGTGGAAACCACAGATTATTGTCACGGCCGCGCATTGCGTGATGGAGGAAGCGGGTGACCCGATCGTCTCACCGTCCGCAATCACGGTGTGGCCGGCGGGGGCAAATGTCGAAGCGGTGGCTCCGGCAGATGTCCAGGTGACGTTCATTTCCGCTGAGTGGATCCCGGCCGACGGCAGCACTGTTGATATCGCCTTCATGACACTGGACAGGCCTCTTGGGGCTACGCCGATTACTCGCCTCGCCAAGCCCCAGGAAGTATCAACGCTAGCGAAGGCGGGAGCACCGATCACGTACGTCGGCTACGGATTGACCGTGCCGCGCGATGATCCAAGTCAAGCGAGCAGCCCGGTTCCGCTGTCGTTGTCCGAACCACTGACGGACATGTATGACGAGAACAAGACCTTCACGGTCCTCGGAGACGGGGTCAGATCAACCTGCGCTGGCGATAGCGGCGGCCCCTACATGCATGAGGTCGCAGGGGAACTGCTCCTGATCGGTCCGCTTTCGGGTGGTAGTGGACCACCGTGCGAATCGGATGGTGCGGAGGCAGATGCAGCGGGGACTGTGGCTTCCGACTTCGCGGCAATGGCGAACGAGGCACTGTCCAATGCGGGTTTGGAGCCTGACCAACAATCGATCAGCACTCTGGTGCTGAGTCAGCCCAACACCAAACGTGGAACGAAAGTCATCGCAGCCGAGATCGGTACAACAGGACAGATGAGGGCTGCAGTGAAGACTCGCCTGGGAAGAAACAGTCCCGTGTGGGTCGGCGTGTATGCCTGGGACGACGCTGCCGACGAATGGACCGTCATCAGCGAGAAAAGAGTACGGACGCGAAAGAACGGTCGCCTCTCGTTCACAACTCGGGCCGACCAGGATCAGGTGGTCGCCCTCTATGACAAGAAGGACCGTCTCCTCATCGAATGGGATGTCCTGACTCGGTGATCCAGAACTAGTGTTGTGAATATGGCGACGAGCATTCAACAGCGCCTCTACCCCTTTTCCACCTGCTACGGATGCGGTCCGGCGAATAGCAAAGGTTTGCAGCTACAGAGTTTCGAAGAAGGTGACGAGGTGGTGTGCACCTTCCACCCTGAAGAACATCACAGCAACGGAATGGGAACCCTCAGTGGCGGTGTGATCGCGACGCTCTTGGACTGCCACTCGGGTGCTGCCGTCTTCGTCGAATCTGCTCGACGGTCTGCCTCGGGTACCGAATTTCAGCCGTGGGTGACGACTGGGCTGGAGATTCGTTACCGATTGCCCACGTCTATGGACACACCGAGCGAGTTACGGGCCCGGATCATCGATGCAGAAGCCGACGTGATGGCCGTGCAGGCAACCCTTCGCATAGAAGGCAAGGTGCGAGTACAGGCGGAATCCCGCTGGGTGCGGATAGATTGGAAGTAGCGACCGATAGATGCTCGTGATCGCAACGAAATAGGACATGATCGCTGGCTAATCGTTCTATCCTCCGATGGTGGTCAGAGGAGGTCTCGACGCTCGGGTCGTGTGGACGAAGCCGAGCTATGGCGGGCTCGTAGGGGTGGCGCTCGGTTACTTTGCCGCGCTCACCCCCTCGCTGCTTCCTCGCGCCCTGCCGTTCATGATCGTGGTGACCGCGATCGGTGTCGTTGCCGGATACGCGGCCGGGTCGGCCATTGAATGGTTCGCACGGACGATCGCGAGGCTCGATGCCTGGTACCCGAACAAGAAAGTCACGACTGTTTCGTTGGTCGTGACGTGGGGTTTGGCGCTCGCCTTCACGCCGATCGCCGTCGCATGGCAGAAGACCCAGCAAGAAGCCCTCAATATGCCGCAGGCTGTTCCCGGCTCGTTAGCACTTGCTGTTTCTGCGATTCTTCTCGGTGCGGTACTCGTGCTCATCGGCCGATGTATTCGCGCGTTGACCCGGCTGGTCGGCACGCTCCTCGGTCAGATCGGTCCCCTTCACCGGTGGGTAGAGGCAAGTCGGGAAAGAATCCGTTGGATCCGGCTCGCCGTCTCGCTCGTTTTCGTGGCGCTGCTCTTCGCTGGGTTGAACGCCGGTTTCAGTTGGCTCACCGGTGTGTACAACACGACGAACTCTGATGCCAGTGGCCAATTCGCATCCAACCTCGGCGTGAATAGCGGGTCGGATGCAAGTCCCCTGCCCTGGGAAACCCTGGGTAGAGAGGGCCGCTACTACGTCTCCAACACCATGTCCGCAGCATCCATCGCCGAGATCACCTCTCGACCCGCCGAGCAGCCGATTCGCTTGTACGTGGGAATGGAGCAAGCTGATTCTTTCGACGAACGTGCTGCGCTCGCCGTGGAAGAACTCGATCGAGTCGATGCGTGGTCACGGGAGTACCTCGTCATCTTCGGTGTGACCGGCACGGGCTGGGTAGACCCCGACGCCATCAATGCCCTCGAAGTGGTCACGGGCGGCGATGTCACCACGGTCGCCACCCAGTACTCGGCAGTTCCCTCGTGGATCGGATTCATCATCGATTCCCAGACCACGATCAACCAGAACAGGGCGACAATCGACGCCGTTGTCGAGCGATGGAAACAGTTACCTGAAGATCAGCGCCCCACTCTGGTTCTTTTCGGAGAATCGCTCGGCTCGATGGGAACACAGGGTGCCTGGACCGCCGACGCGACACCCGAAGAAGTCACCGAAGACATCAAGAGCATCATTTGGATTGGTCCTCCCGCGGAATCCACGTTGTGGAAGTCATGGCAGGCAGATCGCACGTCCGGACCCGCATGGGACCCTGTGATCGGGGACGGACAGATAACCCGGGTTCTCGTGCAAACCGAGGATCCCGATCGAGACGACGACACTCGCCTCCCCGTCATCGTCTTCGCCGCCCACGCGAACGACCCTGTCGTCTACTGGCGCCCCGACCTGTTCTACCGAGAGGCGGACTGGACCATTCCGCCGCACGGCCCGGGAGTCATGTCGAGCCTTCGATGGTTCCCGTTCATCACCGGATTCCAAGTGGGAATGGACCTAATTAGTGGCGGAGCGCCACCGGAAGTCGGTCATAACTACAGCGCCGATATGGCCCCGGCTGTCGTCCTCGGTGTAGCGAACCCGGAGTGGACCACCCGCGACACCGCACGACTCCAAGAAGCGCTACCCGATTTTCGCTACGAAACAGGGTGAGAGTTACTCGCGGACACTCTCGGGGACACCGAGCACTTCGGACAAGCGATTCACCTCACGCTGAATCAGCGCGAAGTTGGAGTCCCGGACCGTCGGAAGATGGAAGCGGGCTTGGCGTACCTGGGCGTAGTCGAATGCGCCGATGATGAGTTCTGCCTGATCTCCACCTTGTTCGACGACGCGGCCGTGAGCGTCGATGATCACGGACCCACCCCAGAATTCTGCGGATCCCTCGATACCCACACGGTTGGCCATCACGATCGGCATGCCGTAGGCCATGGCGTAGAAGCGGAGTGCTAAATCCCATCCGTGTGGGTTGGAGAACTCACCATCGACGGCGTCGATCGACGAACTGATCGGAATGGAAAGCAGGGTCGCTCCGTTCATTGCCGCGAGGTGTACCAGTGCCGGATTCCACGTATCAGCGCAGATCAACACCCCGTATCGCCACACGTCGTCGAGCATCGCTGTTTCCATGAATCGGCCGCCGGCGAAGTGTTTGTTCTCATCGAGTTTGCCGTACGAGGGCAGGTTTACTTTTCGATGTAGATGCTCGATTGCTCCGTCGCGCACTGCCAGAACGGAGTTGTAGAACTGGGCACTCGGACCCTCTTCGATGAAGCCGAACTGGGTGGTGAGACCGACGGAGGCTTCGGCTATCTGCTGAACCACCGTCGCTCGGCGGGATCGAGCCAATCGAAAACTGTTATCGGACAGGTGGTAGCCGGTAAGCGACAACTCGGGGAAGACAAGGAGGTCAACACCACGACCTCGCGCGTCGGAGATGACGTCGAGGTGAGTCGTGAGATTGGCTTCGAGGTCCTCAGGAACGGTGACGATCTGGGCTGCCCCGACGGTGATCTGCTCCGGCATAGGCAGATTGTGTCGGTCGGGTGAGCCGTCGTACGGCGAGGGGTTCCGAAATTCGGAACTTCCGGGATTCGTTGATGCCGGAGTTAGGAATCTCGAAGATGGGAGAAGGTAAGGAACGCCACTACCGCCGACAATGCACCGGCCGCCACCAAAATCCACGCGAGCGCATCGAATCCGAGGGCGAAGCCGCGGAACAGACCGGCTCCGAGAAACATGACGACGGCGAAGAGTTGCAAGAACAGGGAAAACCGAACCCGGCCGCGATCGTCCATGCCCCAACGCTAGTCGACGTCGACGACGGGTTGGCCGTGCGTTGGACGCGAAGAAACGGCTCCTGCCTCTACAGTGAGCCGGTGATTTCGGTTGTTGCGAACCTTGTTCGCGGTGCCCTCATCGGCGTGGCCGAAGTCATCCCCGGGGTCAGTGGCGGAACGATCGCCCTGATCGTCGGCATCTACCGAACGGTCATCGATGCGATCGCGGACGCAGTCCTGGCTCTTCGACAACTCCTCGGCCTCGCCGAGGGACGGCCGTCCGGCTCCGCCTGCGCGCGCACGCTGCGCGGCTTGCCATGGCGGTTGTTGATTCCCGTGGGGATCGGCATGGTGGCAGCGGTTGTTGTGGGTGCGCGTTTCATCGAACCGCTTCTGGAGGAATACCCGGTCCAGATGCGTGCACTGTTCTTCGGACTCGTGCTCGCGGGGATCTGGGTCCCGGCACACATGGTGCGCACGCGGGGTGGATGGAGCGTGAAGTACGTAGCATTCACGCTTATTGCTGCGATCATCGTGTTCGTCATCACGGGGCTTCCGCCGGCAGTGGTCGACGATCCGAGTCCGGTGGTGGTTGCGCTTGCCGCAGCGGTTGCTATCTGTGCCCTTGTACTTCCCGGCGTCTCTGGATCTTTCTTACTGTTGTCGCTCGGCCTGTATGAACCAACGTTGCAAGCGGTCAACGAGCGAGACCTCGTGTATCTCGGGGCGTTCGCTGTGGGAGCCATCGTCGGACTCGGATCATTCGTCACGCTCTTGACCTGGCTTTTGAACCACCGGGCGGCGGTGACGCTCGCGGTGCTGACAGGACTGATGATCGGTTCCTTAAGGGCACTATGGCCATGGCAGACCGACGACCGTGATCTGTTGGCGCCGACGCAGGCCGTGGGGTCAGCCGTCGTGGCCATACTCATCGGCATGGCCGTTGTGGTCGTGCTTTTAGTGGTGGAACGTCGGCTGGGATTGAGCGAGGAGCAGGAGTCTTCGCACGTCGCACCTTCCTGAGGGTCACCTCGAGGGCGGATCAGTGCCCGAAGGTGCGGCCTTTGTCGATGTCGTTGCAGGTGTGCTGAGGGCAATGACGACCCCACCGATCACCACGGCCACCCCGAGAACCTCTCGCGCGGATGGAATCTCACCGAACAGAACGATGGCGTAGACGATCGCTACCGGTGGAACGAGGTAGTAGTAGAAGACAACGCGAGATATTGGCAGTTCTTGAAGAAGCCGGGCGAGCAATACGTAGCCGATGCAGGTGACCACGAGAACGAGTGTCGCCAATCCCACCCAGGCGTTGACCGTTGCGTTCGTTGCTTCGTCGAGAGCCGCGGGAGCCGCCCACGAGAAGAGGAGGATGCCGGGCCACGTGCCGTGAAAGGTCACCGTCAGGGGGTGGTAGCGGTTCAACAACGTCTTGATTGCAACTGAATACACACCCAGGCTCACTGCAGCGGCAATCAGGTAGGCCGCACCTTTCGTCGTCGTCGAGGCTTCGCTGGACCCGAGGATGTAGACACCGATGAAGCAAACGACGACCCCGACCCACCGCAGCAGCGGAATCCGTTCCCGCAAGATCACAGCCGCCAACACCATCGAGATGAGCGGTGCGGTGTTGACAATCGTCGAAGCAGTTCCGATGGATGACTCAGCAACCCCAGAATTCAATAGCCACTGGAAAGCCGAAATCCCGAGTTGGCCGAAAACTGCGGCGCGAAGCACGTCTGTCCATGGGATGCGCAATCGCGCGCGGAAACCGAGGGCGAGCAGTGCCAGCGCAATCGACGCGAAGAGAGCCCGCAACCAGACGATGGATGCAGGATCGAAACTGGATTCCGCGGCACGAATCGCGGGGAAAGAGGCCGCGAAAGCAGCGGTGGTGAGGACAAAAATGACGACGATCTGCGTGGAGTGGAGAGACCCCTTCGCGGTCATGTGGTCATGCGTGGTGAGTAGTCCCACGACGTGAGTGTCGACGGCACGATCGTGATGGCCACCTCGCTGTCAATTCGACTCATCAACCAATCGCTGAGGTCACTGCGGTCATCGCCTTGGTAGCGCGCGATGAGGCGACGCAGTGTTGGCTCGACGTCGCCGGTAGACAACGATGCGACCCCGGTTCCGCGAACCCCTCGGTAGGGAGGAGCGTCGGCCGCAACCTCAAAACCGATGCGATCGTCCTTGCCGAGACGCCGAGCGAGCACCGAGCTTTGTTGCGTGCAGCACCGCAGCATCGTCCCGTCAGGAACGAACCACAGGCTTTGCACGAGAGGGCCGGATGATCCGTTGCTGGCGACGCGGACGGGGATTACTGCCGCTGACAAGAAGTCACGTATCTCCTGCTCATCCCAGGGGCCGGAAGAGATCGTCGTCAACGCACAACCTCCTTGAGAACATCGCCCTCGCTCACGTTAGGAGTATGACAGTTGCTCAGATAACCTCGCCCTCCGCGAGTTGAGGATGCGAGCTGAGAAAAGGAGCGGCCGGTGGCTGTGCTCTTCGCGCTGATCTCCAGCCTCTCCTGGGGGACTGCGGACTTCCTCGGCGGCCTCGCCTCGCGTCGCGTTGGCTCCCTGCGTGTTCTGTCGGTGTCTTACCCGGCGGGCGGAATCCTCATCACGATCCTCGCCTTACTCGTCGTCCCGGGAGTCTTGTCCAGCGAGTCGGTGTGGGTGGGGGTTACCTCTGGCGCTGTCGGCGCCTTGGGAATGGGTCTGTTGTATGCGGCACTCGCCCAGGGGCAGATGGGAATCGTCTCTCCGATCACTGCCGTCTTGTCGGGGGCTGTTCCGGTGCTCGTGGGTGTAATCCGGGGTGAATCCCTCTCTCCCATAGCGATCGCAGGAATCCTTGCGGCGGGACTTGCGGTGATCCTGGTGAGTCGGGAGACCGGACCACACAAAAAGACGCCACCGCGGGCCATCGCCATCGCCCTCGCCAGCGGGCTGGCTATCGGTGCTTACTTGAGTGTCTTGGGTTCGGCTCCCGACGACTCGGGCATCTGGGTTGCGACCATCGGACGGTGGTTCTCTTCGATCCTTGTGCTTATCGCCCTCATCATCTGGCTGGTCCGCACGGGGGCTGGATGGGCGGTGGCGGGTTCCTTCCCCTGGGGCTTGGCGGTGGCGGCCGGTGGCCTGGATGCCCTGGCGAACGCTGTCTTCCAGCTCGCAGCCCAAAGGGGCCTACTCGCCATCGTGGCAGTGATCGGTTCCCTCTACCCGGCCGCGACTCTCCTGCTGGCCAGGTTCCTTCTCCATGAGCGGATCAGTCGCGTGCAGCTCATCGGAGTAGCGCTCGCCCTCGCGGCGGCGGCGACTTTGGCCCTTGCCTGAGGGCGACACGGGGCCACGGCTCCTCATTTGCAGACCCCGGGTGTGACACGGTGGGGAAATGCAGAATTTCACCCGATCCATGACCGTACTTGTCTCCAGTGTCGCCCTGGTAGGCGCTTCCCTGATGGGTGCTGCGGGAGCCACCGCGGCACCGGGAGACGTCAGCGAGATTGGGCTAGCGGCCGGTTCAACCCCACGAGATGTCGCTGAGGGTCCTGACGGAAACATGTGGGTGACCGGTGGCGCCTCCAACACGATCGCGAAAGTGTCGATGACAGGTGGGGTGACGGCGTACGCGCTTCCCCTCCCCGCCAACGTGAGCAATCCGTGGAGTATCGCCGCTGGTCCCGATGGAAACTTGTGGTTCACCCTTCGCTCGGGTGGAAAAATTGGCCGCATCACAACGTCTGGAGCGGTATCCCTCATTGACCTCCCGGACGCGAGCATGCAGCCGCAAGATATTGCGGCAGGCCCTGGGAACAGCATGTGGTTCACCGAGCTCGGCGGGCGTATTGGTCGCGTCACGATGGCGGGTGCGGTCACCATGTTTACGGTCCCGTGGGCCAATTCCCAGCCGCATTCAATCGCAGCAGGACCAGCATCAGTCGATGGGCTCTACTTCACGGACTCTGGTGCTGATCGCGTGGGTTTCGTCGTCTCTGACGGGTCCATCTATCCCAATCAAGTTCTGATTGCAGATTCAGCACCTTCAGGAATCGTAAATATCGATGATGCGATGTGGTTTGTGATGTCTGGAACGAACAAGTTGGCTAAAATTTTGCAGCAAAATTCCCTCCTTGAAACGTCAGTTGTGGGTGCGCCAACGGCAATTGCAAAAGGCGTTGGCAACACGATGTGGATTTCTTTGTCAGCACGAAACTCGGTTGCCAAATATTCCGTCCAGGGGGCGCCCCTCGCGGAGTACCCCTTGACTAGCCCGAACTCACTACCGGCCGGTCTCGCGGAAGGACCGGACACCAACCTATGGGTAGCGCAAACCAACGCGGGCAAGATCGCGCGGGTGCTGTCGGGGCAGGTGCCGGTCGCGACAACCGCGCCATCAATCACCCCGGCGAACGGGGTGAAGGCAGGAACGACGGTGACCGCATCGGAGGGTACGTGGGACTACGCCCCGACGACTTACACCTATCAGTGGCAGGCGTGCTCGAACGGTGCCGATGCGAACTCGTGCGCGAATATCGCCGGGGCCACATCGAAGACTTACGTGGCCACGGCGCAGAACACCAACCAGTACCTTCGGGTGGGCGTCCAAGCGGTCAACGGGAGTGGACCGGGAAGCCCGTCCTACGCCTCGCTTGTCGGTGTGGGAACAACCCCTCCGCCCGCACCCACGCCGGTTACAGGCGGGCAGACTGTCACCATCGCCGAGGGCGTGACGTTGACCTTGAAGTCCGTGAAACGATCGAGAGCCGGAAAGAAGCGTTCGTTCGCAGTGATCTCCAACACCTCGAACATCAGAGGCAAGGTGCGCATCTCCATCGTGGATGCAGCCGGTCGCGAACGACAGGTGGTGGCGAAGGGCCGCTGGCTCAAGCCTCTCGGCACGAACACCAAGCGTGCCCTCAAGCGCAAGAGGATCAGCCGAAGCCTGTCGCCCGGCACCTACACGGTGAAGGCCGTGTTCACGCCGACGCCGGCTTTCCGAGACAACTATCCGGTGGCCACGATGTCCAAGGTGATCACCATTCGCCCGCCGCGCTAGCAGCGCTAGTGTCCGTTCGTGCGCACGGACACGATCGTGCACGTGGTCCACGTGCATGCCGAAGGTGAAGTCGGTGATGTTGTCGTCGGTGGCATCCAGCCACCTCCGGGCGATTCCCTCTGGGAACAGGCCCGCTGGGTGGCACGTGACGGAGCCCTACGCGCGTTCCTGCTGAACGAGCCCCGTGGCGGAGTGTTTCGTCACGTGAATTTGCTGGTGCCCGCGAAGGATCCCTCGGCCAATGTGGGCTTCATCATTATGGAGCCAGAAGACACACCACCCATGTCCGGATCGAACGCTATGTGTGTGGCGGCGGCATTGGTCGAGACCGGACAGGTGCCGATGGTCGAGCCGATGACGGACGTGGTGTTGGAGGCACCGGCCGGAGTCGTTCGCGTGCGCGTTGCCTGCTCGAACGGAGCCGTTGATTCTCTCTCCCTGACCAACGTGCCGAGTTTCGTCGAAAGGCGCGACGAGATTCTGAGCGTTCCCGGCATCGGAGATGTGCGCGTGGACACGGCCTTCGGCGGGGACAGTTTCGTCATTGCCTCGGCTGTCGATCTTGATGTGGATGTTCGTGCGGAGGATGCGCGTCAATTGGCTGATGTCGGTCGAGCGATCTGCGACGCCGCCAACGCCCAATGGACCTTTGAGCACCCGACCTTGCCCGACTGGAAGCACTTCTCTTTCGCCTACCTGACGGGACCGGTGGAACAAGACGATGGGGCGTTGACGTCCAGAAATGCCTGCGCGATCAAGCCAGGGAAGATCGATCGCTCACCAACCGGCACGGGATGTTCGGCTTTCATGGCGGTGCTCCACGATCGAGGCGAGATGAATGTCTCAGACCGCTACGTCGGCCGATCCATCATCGACTCGCGATTCGACTGCTCGATCGTGGAGCAAGTGTCTGTGGGAGCTGTGCCGGCGATCATCCCGACCGTGCGGGGCCGAGCGTGGGTTTTCGGGCACAGTCAGTACTTCCGTGACCCGCGCGATCCGTGGCCCAGCGGATACCGGATCTCGGACACATGGCCCTCGCCATGAGATGTTCTGCCGCGGGAGACACACGCACATGCGTGCTGTTCGTTCGGCCAGAAGGGTTGTGACATGCCACGGGAGTCATCGGCCGAAGAACGGATGACGGCTGTGGCGCAGGCTCACACCGCCTTCCGTCACGTGCGCACGAGTACAAGTGATGAGCGCAGCCGATGGCTGGTGGGAATCGCCGAGGCTTTGGAAGAACATCGGTCGGCGCTGGTTGCCGTTGCAGACGAAGAGACCGCCCTCGGAGCGGGCCGATTGAACGGCGAACTCGATCGAACCATCCACCAGTTGCACCACTTCGGAGATGTGATTGCTCAGGAGAAGCACCGCAGAGCCATCGATCAGCCCGGCGATCCGGATGCGTCCCCACAGCCGCGTCCATCGTTGCGGCAGATGAGGGTCCCGCTGGGTCCGGTGGCCGTCTGGGGCGCGAGCAACTTCCCGTTTGCTTTCGGGGTTTTCGGTGGCGATACCGCTTCGGCGCTGGCAGCCGGGTGCCCTGTGATCGCCGTGGAGCATCCCGGGCATCCACGAACGTCTGAGCTGCTCGCCGAGATTGCGCAGGGTGCCTTGGGGGAATGCGACGCTCTGCGCGGGACATTCGCTCTCCTTGCAGGGCGAGCAACCGGGGCGAGCCTCATCGCGGACGCCCAGGTCAAAGCCGGGGCGTTCACCGGCTCGTACGCTGGCGGCCGAGCCCTTTTCGACATTGCGAACTCGCGACCCGACCCGATCCCCTTCTTCGCAGAGATGGGATCGGTCAACCCTGTTTTCATCACGCGTCAGGCGGTCCGACAGCGCGGGCGCGAGATCGCCCAGGGTCTCGTCGATTCGGCAACTCTCGGTGTCGGGCAGTTCTGCACCAAGCCCGGACTCGTCTTCGTCTCCGACGGTGTCGATTTCGTCACCATGGTCGAGGACCGAGTAGCCAATGTCGCACCGGCGCCCATGCTCACGGACAGCATCGCGGCCAACTATCGACAGCGGCGGAGCGAGATGATGCATAACAGCGCTGCTCGCGCGACATTCGCGAACGCGAGCAGCGCAGATGAGTCGGAAGGATCGGCAGCTGTGCTCGTTATCGATCACAAGGCACTGAAAGAGTCATGGTCGGTGCTGTCCGAAGAGTGCTTCGGTCCGCTGATGGTGATCGTCACCTGCGACAGCGATAGTCATCTTGTCGACTGGGCGCAGCAGACTCCCGGCAGCCTCACCGCGACGATTCACGCGTCCGGAGACGACCCAAACGATCGTGCAACCGTGAACCTTCTCGTGGACGAACTCCAGGATTCTGCCGGAAGAATCATCTTCAACGGTTGGCCGACGGGAGTCGCGGTGTCTGAAGCCATGCACCACGGCGGCCCGCATCCGGCGACGATGAATCCGATATTCACGTCCGTGGGCGCCCAGGCCATCGATCGCTTCCTGAAACCGGTGACAATGCAGGGCTTTCCCGATGAGCTGATTCCTTTGTGGCTTCGAGGTGGCACACCGCTCGCGTGATTGACACGAGTGCCGCGGTCTCGCGGTGCGCTGGGCCTGTCCCGATCGGTGGAACCGAATCGACGCACCGACCGCGCCGGCGAGATAATGCACGCATGGAATTTTTCGGTCATTTCATCGGTGGTGAAGAAGTCCCATCGATCGACGGTACAGAGATGTTAGACATCGATCCGTACTCGCGAGAGCCATGGGCGCGCGTCGCCCTGGGATCGTCGGCCGACGCGGAGCGCGCTGTGGCTGCTGCTCGCGAAGCGTTCGACTCCGGCGTGTGGTCGGGCTTGGGCTTCGCGAAACGGCAAGCGATTCTGCATCGAATGGCGGATCTGCTGATGGGGAACATTGATGAGCTTGCCCGCGCGGACACTCGCGATATGGGCAAACCCATTGGCCAGGCTCGGCACGATGTGGAGCGGAGTGCATGGAATGTGCGCTTCTTCGCCGATCACGCACGAATGTCCGCAGCGGACGCCTATCCGATGGATTCCGGGCACCACGCCTATTCGGAGTTCGGCCCGGCCGGCGTTGTGGTGGCGATCTCTCCCTGGAACTTCCCCTTGATGTTGAGTTCCTGGAAGGTCGCACCTGCGCTCGCCTGGGGAAACACCGTTGTTCTGAAGCCTGCAGAAGACACCCCAGTTTCCGCGACCATCTGGGCCCGACTGGCGGCAGACGCCGGGATTCCTCCGGGCGTGTTCAACGTTGTTCACGGCTACGGCCCCGATTCCGTTGGAGAGGCACTGACGCATGACCAACGCGTCGACCGGATCACCTTCACCGGGGATAGCTCGACGGGGAAAGTGATTGCCGGTGCTGCCGCGGCGAACTTGACTCCGGTCAGTTTGGAGTTGGGAGGCAAGGGCGCCAACGTCGTGTTCGACGATGCCAATATGGCGAATGCTGTCGACTGGGCGGCACAGGCCATCTTCCGCAATGCGGGTCAAATCTGTCTTGCGGGAAGCCGTCTGTACGTTCAAGAATCGATTTACGACGAGTTCGTGCGCTTGCTTACCGAGAAGGCCGAGCAGATGAAGATCGGTGATCCGCAAGATGCGGATACCGACTTCGGACCTCTGGCCAGCGAGGAACATTTCACCAAGGTGAGCGGTTACTTTCAGACACTCGATGAAGATGGCGGTCGAGTGGTGACCGGTGGTGTGGGTGACGGTTGGGTCGTCAAACCCACTGTCATCGTCGACGCACCCGTAGAGGCTCGGGTATGTCGCGAAGAAATCTTCGGTCCCGTTGCGGTTGTGCATCCGTTTTCCAGCGAGCAGGACGTCGTCGCCATGGCCAACGACTCCCGGTACGGACTCAACGCGATGATCTTCACCGAGAACGTGCATCGCGCGCATCGGGTCGCGCGGAAGCTGAACGCCGGGACAGTCTGGGTGAACTGCTTCTTCATCCGAGACCTACGGGCACCCTTCGGGGGTGTGAAGGACTCCGGAGTGGGCCGTGAAGGCGGAGACTTCAGTCGAGAGTTCTTCACCGAGCCGAAGGCGGTCGTCATGCAGATCAACGGAGACGACGAGGCGTAGACCTCCAGGCGGTTCAGTCGTTCGTGTCCTCGGTCCGGGCGTGGGCCAGCAGGATCTCGCGCAGACTCTGTGTTGGTGCGGGATCCGGCACCTCGATCTCGAGGACGTCGTCGACCACCCGGACCGGGTAGGTCGCTACCCGCACGCGCTCATCTCCCTGTTTCATGCCGTCGGTGAGGGAGAAGCGCCAGAAATGCCCGGGACATGTGACGCAGTCACCCTGCACCAGGCCGTCACTGAGTACCTCGCCTCGATGGGGGCAGATGTTGGCGATGGCCCACCAGGACGAGTTCCGATAGGACAGCAGCACAGAATGACCGCCGATCAGCCGCGCGTTGGGCGAGTCGGTGGAGAGTTCTGGAACGGGGCCGACGGTCATCCACATGGTGACATCACGGCCGAAGCTGGGATATGGGCTCCCCGCCAATGGACCAGTCATCGGGTGAGACTTCGTAAATTGCGACGCGGATACTTTCACGCTTCGCGCCCACGGCCTCCTCGACGGCACTGGTGATCTTCGCCATGAGGGCGTGCTTTTGTTCGTCGCTACGTCCCTCAATCATGGTTACCTGCACAAACGGCATGTGTCCTCCTAAATGCACGAAATTTCGACGGTGCCGAGACGATCAAAGCGCGCGGTGACAACGTCGCCGGGTTCAACCGCCACAGCTTCGGTCATGGAGCCGGCCAGGACGATATGACCGGCCGTTAACCCTTGACCACGTTCGGCCAACTTGCGTACGAGCCAGGCAACGCTCGTAGCTGGATGACCGAGAACCGCGGCGCCCGATGCGGTCGCAATCAACGACCCGTTCTTTTCGAAGACGCAGCCGGTCAGGCGCATATCGAAGTTGGTCGGGCTCGACCCCTGTCCACCGAGAATGAAACCGGCGCACGAGGAGTTATCAGCCACGACATCGGGCAGAGTGAAGGAATACCCCGCGAAGCGAGAATCCAAAACGTCGATTGCCGGAAACACCAACTGCGTCGCCGCAATCACCCGCGCAGCCGAAACATCCGGACCGGATAGGTCCTCCCCGAGAAGAAAGGCGATCTCGGGCTCGCAACGCGGCTGGATAAATCGATCACAGACCAAAGGTTCGCCCGTGTCGATGTGCATGTCGTGACTGAGCCAGCCGTAGAGCGGTTCATCTACGTTCATCTGCTCTTGCTTCGCCTTGCTGGTCAAGCCCAGCTTTGCCCCCACGATGACTGCACCCGACGCCCGTCGAGCCTCGACGACCGTGTCCTGAATCGTGTATGCCGTATCGACGTCCAGGTCCGGGAAGTCGTCGGTCAGGGGAGTGGTGGCGACCCGGTCGGACGCGGCTCGAATCAGCCGCTCGGCCAGCTCTGTCTTGTTCATTCGTTCGCCTCCGCATGCTTTCGGGCTAGTTCCAACGCAACGTCGATGATCATGTCTTCTTGTCCCCCCACTACTTGGCGGCGCCCCAGTTCCATGAGGATCTCCGCCTGGGGGACGTCGTAACGCTCCGCTGCTTTCTGGGAATGCAATAGGAACGATCCATAGACCCCTGCGTAACCCAGAATGAGTCCGGCACGGTCGATCACTTGTTGCCGAGGCATGATCGGCCGCACGACTTCCTCGGCCACGTCCATCAGCTTCAGGGCATCGACACCGGTCTCGATTCCGTACTTGTTCGAGACCGCGGCCAGGATCTCCGTCGGACAGTTGCCTGCGCCCGCGCCGAGGCCCGCACTCGTTCCGTCGAGGTTCGCGGCCCCTTCCTGGTAGGCCGCGATCGAGTTCGACACTGCCATCGCGAGATTGTTATGGGCGTGGACCCCGAGCGGGATGTCGAGGGCCTTCACCAAGGCACTCACTCGTCGTTGCACGTCCTCTGTGGTCATCGCTCCGGCGGAGTCTGCGATGTAGATGGCGTCGGCCCCGTATGACTGCATCAACAACGCCTGCTCGACGAGACCCTCGGGCGAGTTCATGTGCGCCATCATCAAGAACCCGATGGCTTCCATGTCGAGCTTCTTTGCCATTTGGATGTGCTGTTCACTGATGTCGGCTTCGGTGCAGTGAGTCGCGATTCGTGCCATCCCGACACCGAGCTCCTTGACGTCTTTAAGATCGTCGGCGAGGCCAACTCCGGGTAGTAGAAGGCATGCGATGGTCGAGTCGCCGGCTTCCTGGCATGCGCGTGCGATCAATTCCTTCTCGTCGACTTTCGAGAATCCGTAGTTGAAGCTCGAGCCGCCCAAGCCGTCACCGTGGGCGATTTCGATGACCTGCACACCCGCGGTGCTGAGACCTCTGACGATGGCGATGACGTCGTCTTCGTCGTATTGATGGCTGATGGCGTGTGAGCCGTCGCGCAACGTGGAGTCGATGAGGCGGTAGTCAACCGATGAATTCGTCATGCCGGCACCGTCGACTTCGCGGTCGCAATGGCTTCACCGACGCGCATCGCGGCGGCGGTCATGATGTCGAGGTTGCCGGCGTAGGTCGGCAGGTAGTCACCAGCACCCTCCACCTCCAGGAGCACGACGGCCCGATGAGGAACCTCCCCACCCGGTGTGAAGAAGGGGCCGGTTTCCACGACCGGGGGATTCTTCAGCCGGTAGCCGGGAACGTAGCGCGCGACTTCGTCGACCATTTCGTGAACGGAATCGAGCACGGCTTGATGGTCTGATCCCTCGGGCAGACCGGCGAAGACCGTGTTGCGCATCAAGATGGGGGGCTCTGCCGGGTTGAGGATGATGATGGCCTTGCTTTTCGTGGCGCCGCCGATCTCCCGAAGGGCAGTCGACGTTGTCTTGGTGAACTCGTCGATGTTTTGGCGGGTTCCTGGTCCGGCTGATCGGCTTGCCACGGTCGAGACCATCTCGGCATAGGGAAGCGACTTGATGACGCGACGAATGGCGTACACCATGGGTGTGGTGGCTTGGCCTCCGCACGTCACCATATTGATGTTCGGTGCATCGAGATGCTCGTACAAGTTGACGGGCGGGATGACCTTGGGACCGCGAGCCGCTGGTGTCAGGTCGATAGCGGTGATGCCCGCGGAGGCGTAGTCCGCGTGATGACGCATGTGGACGTAGGCGCTGGTCGCGTCGAACACCATGTCGATGTCTGCGGCGTTGTCGATAACCCACTGAGGTCCCGAGTGCGGGGCCTCGATCCCGTTGTCTTTCGCCCGAGCTAAGCCGTCGCTTTCGGGGTCGATGCCAACGAGAGCGATGAGCTCCAACATGTTGCTGCGCAGCATCTTGTACATCAGGTCGGTGCCGATGTTTCCGGAGCCGACGATCGCGCATCGCAGTGTCATCTACTCTTCCTCTCCGACGACTTTCAGCGTGATGGGTCCCAAGTGATCGAACTCGGCTCGGAACGTATCGCCCGCCTGGATGGGAACCATGGCATGCAGTGCTCCGGTCATGATGACGCTGCCGGCGGGTAAATGTGCTCCGAGGGGCGCAAGGGTGTTCGCCAACCAGGCGACGGCGGCGAGTGGATCGCCGAGTGCGGCGGCGCCAGCTCCTGTTGCGACCACGTCTCCGTTCTTGGTGAACACCATTCCGATGAGCCGCGGGTCTAGAGAATCAAGGGGGACGACGCGGCTGCCGAGGGCGATGGCCCCGTTGCTCGCCAAATCAGCAACGGTGTCGGCGATTGTGATCTTCCAATCGCGGATACGTGAGTCCACGATCTCGATGGCAGCGGTGAGGCCGCGGGTGGCCTGGTAGACATCAGCTGCCGCGCAGTGCGGACCGGATAGGTCGGCGTCCAGTGTCACGGCAATTTCCGCCTCCACGCGAGGTGCGATGAAGGCATCGACGCGAATGTCAGCTCCGTCTTCGTGCACGGTGCTGGCGAAAACTGGGCTGAAGTCCGGTTGGTTGACGCCGAGGAGGCGCTGCATCGGAGCAGACGTGAGGCCGAGCTTGTAGCCGGAGATCACCTCGCCATCGGCGACCAGTCGTTCCACGAGCAACTGTTGAACGGCATAACCGTCCTCCATGCCCAGGTCCGGCAGGTGCTCGGTGAGTGGGTCGATGGGTGTTCGAGTGCGACGAGCCTGATACAGGGCGTCGGCGAAATTCTTCGCTTGCTGCCGGTCAAGTGAAGTCACGGACTTCCTCCTTTGCTGTCTCGGTACCCGAGACGTCGACTTATTGCTAATCCGGCATCGATGCAGGGGCGTGCGAATCGTTTGAGTGATTCGCCGCCGAGGCGCTGCACCGGTCCTGCGATAGACACGGCCGCGACCACGTCGCCGAAACCGTTGCGCACGGGTGCCGCCACAGACCCGACACCCATCTCGGCTTCGTTGATGTTCTGAGCCCAGCCCTGACCTTGGATGACGTGTAGCTCACGGCGTAAGCCCTCGATAGCGGTGATGGTTTGGGGGGTTTTCGATGGAAGTCGCCAGCCTTGAAGGGTTGCATCGAGTTCTTCGGCAGATAGGCATGCCAGCAGCAACTTGCCGGTGCTGGTGCAGTGGGCGTCGTTTCGATGGCCAACGCGGCCGAAGAGTCGCAGTGTTTGCGGGCTCTCTCGGCGTTCCACGTAGACGACCTCACGACCGTCGAGTACCGCAACTTGGACCGTCTCCTTCGATGCGTTTCGCAATTGCTCGATGACGGGTGTGCAGGCCTCGTGGAGGTCTGTGTGCCAGTAGACCGATGTTCCGAGTTCGTACATGGCCAACCCGAGACGGTAGGCGCCGGTGTCGGGATCTTGTTCGAGCAATCGCTCCTCGGTGAGTGTGTTGACGAGTCGATGTGCCGTGCTCTTTCCCACTCCGAGTCGCCGTGACAATTCTGTGACTCCAAGTGCTCGATTTCCCTTACTGAACTCTTTGAGAAGACGTGCAGCGTTCGCGACACTGGAGAGAGTCGAGTGTGCGCGTTGTGGTGGTTCTTGGATGTCGGTCATTGTTCTGTGCTCCGAAGAATCGCGAGCGTGTTGCGTCGGATGAGATCAAGATCATCGACGTCGTCCGCGGCGACTGTTGTGCCGGTCAGCGCACCGGCGAGGAGTCGTGCGGCATTCGGCATGGCGTTGACGTGAGCCTGATACATCTCTGACACCAGCGAACCGTCTCGGGGGCGAAGTTGTGCAATCGTGGTGAAGTCCCGATCGGCGGCTGCCTGCGAATGCGCGAGACCGGTGCCGGCGTGTTGCGCGTGGTGGGCAGATAGCCCACTGCCCGGCGGGACGGACAGGTGATAAACGACCGACCGAATGCCGAGGGTTTCGCGAACCGCTTGAGGGGCCGGTTCGCGTGTTTCATCGATGAGGCCGAGGCCGGGGGAGACGACGGGGTCGAAGAACCGAAGCGTCCAGTCCATGCCGTCTAGCTGCTGCTCCAAGGAAACCTCCGGACCTGACGGAGCCGGAAGCTTGTCGGTGGTGGCCAGTACATGGAGATACCGAGCTCCCGCGACGATCACGGTGAACGTATCGGCGGTGAAGAGCGGCAGTCGAGCGCGATCGCCGGGGGGAAGAGCATTGGCGGCGTCGATATAGGCGCCATGAACGGCCTGGACGTAGTCGGCCATGGCGGAGCGCATCTGCTCGGGACCGGCGTGCTCGGTCATGAGGCGTGAGGCTAGCAGCGACTGTTCCGCTAGATGGGACGGCGTACTTACATGCGGGACAATTTCCTTCTACGGTCTCCTCCAGGTCAGCCACAGTGTGGGCTGCCCAACGAAGGAGCGGATGTTTCATGGGAATGCAGCGGTTGGCACACGTCGATGTGACCGTTACCGACCTCGACCTTGCGACGGCGTACTACACCGAAGTCATCGGCATGCTGGAAACAGAGCGTGACGAGAACTCCGTCTACCTCAAGTGCTGGGATGAGCCCAACCACCATTCGCTCCGGCTGATCTACGGCCCCCGGGTTGGTTTCGACCTGATGTCCTTCAAGGTCGACCGCGACGACGATCTCGAGGAATTCGAGCGCCGCGTCCTGAACTACGGATTTCCCGTCCGCCGAGTGTCGAAGGGAGAGCGCGTCGGCCAGGGCGAGTCCATTCAGTTCGAAACGCCCTCAGGCCAGGTCATGGAGCTGGTAGCCGATCTGGAGATGGTGGGCCGCGCCACATCGCCGGTCAACCCCGTGCCCTTCGTCGAGGGCCTGCCGGGAATCGCGCCGCCGCGACTGGACCACCTGCTGGTCACCGCGGAAGAGGTGGGAGATTCGACGAAGTTCTTCGAAGACATTTTTGGATTCCGGACAACCGAACAACTCCTCGACGGACAGGGACATCAAGCGGCCACCTGGCTGACCGTGACGGATAGTCCTCACGACATCGCGATCGTCAGCGGCAAGAACGGGGGACTGCACCATTTCGCCTGGTGGTTGGACGACTGGGACCACGTTCGCCGGTCGGCTGACATCCTCGCCTACAACGGCATTCAGATCGACGTCGGGCCTACGCGCCATGGAATCACCCGCGGCAACACGATCTACTTCTTCGACCCGCTGGGAACCCGAAACGAAGTCTTCACCGGTGGATATCGGCCCGATCCGGAGTTTCCGACGATTACGTGGACAGAGGATCAGATCGGCCGGGCCATCTTCTACTACGAAGGCGAACTCAACACTCGCTTCATGACGGTACACACCTAAAGGCCGGCCATGGGAATTCTCCGTCTATCGCATGTCGAGGTCCGGGTTCCGGACCTGGAGTTGGCGACCGCTTACTACACGGAAGTCGTCGGCTTGTATGAGACGGCCCGCGAGCAGAATCGGGTCTTCCTCAAGTGTTGGGATGAGCAGCAGCATCACTCGGTCATTTTGACCGGCGAACCGACTTACGGCCTAAACCACATGGGATGGAAGGTTCGCTACCGCGAGGATCTCGACTACTACACGGACAGACTTGCAAAGGCGGGTGTGGACGTCGTCCGCTACGAGGCTGGCGAGCTCGGCCCGGGTCATGGCGAAGCGATTCGGTTCACGTTGCCCAGTGGGCACGTCATGGAGCTCGTGTACGGAATGCAAATTGTCGGCAACCTGCTCCCACTGGTGAACCCGCCACCCAAGCCGATCAATATGGTCGGTTTCGCGCCACCCCGGTTGGACCACATCTTCATCACATGCGAAGACGTGGCGGGTAACACCGCCTTCCTGCAGAAAGTGCTCGATTTCCACCTCACGGAGCAGGTCGTTGGTGACGATGGTTTTCAGGTCGCCACGTGGCTGGAGCGCTCGCATCACTCGCACGACATCGCGCTCGTCACTGGCAAGGACCGCGGTCTACACCACTTCGCCTTCTGGGTCGACGACTGGACGGCCATCCGAGACACCGCCGATATCCTGGCGTATCACGGTGTTCCCATCGAAACGAATCCAACGCGACACGGTGCGACGCGCGGGCACTGCATCTACTTCTTCGATCCCGCAGGCAACCGCAACGAGGCCTTCACGGGCGGCTACCAAGTGGATCCTGAGGAGCCGCCTATCACCTGGACCGAAGCGGAAATGGGCCGCGCCATCTTCTACTACGACGGCGTTGTCGATCAGCACTTCCTGACGGTGCACAGCTAGGAGAGCGATGACTGCGTCAGACATCAGCAACGCTCAAGCCGACGGGGCGGAGTCCGTGGGTGATGAGGGGGCGACCGCGGACGCACGCCCGAGGCTCCCTCACCTGAATAGAACCGATCCGCCGGCGTATCTGCAGAATTACTTGAATCGCGAAGCTCGGGGTGGGAAACGGCACGAGCTCGACGGCGGGGCCGCTCCCGACTCCGGTCGCACCGACGACACGCCTTTGTATCTGCGTCGCTTTCGTGATCGCAAGTCCGGCGCCCATCCTTTGGAGAGCCCACTGCCGGAGTGGGAGGGGCAAGACCTCGGTGTGACGCTTGCCCGGGCCCAGATTACGAAGACGAAGGAAATCGTCCCGGAAGATGCGCAGCAGGCGGGGGCGAAAGTGCTCACGCAGGTCCACATTATTCGGCACGGAGAGACCCAGGGCTACTCGACGGAGAGTGGCCTCACTCCTTTGGGCAGCTGGCAGGTGCATCGGCGCGGATTCGACATCTCCAAATCACTTCGAGACGGAGAGCGCGTTCACATCGTGAGTGCGGATACGAATCGTGCCCGCCAGACATCAGAGGGCATACGTAAAGGCCTCCTCGACGGCCTGACGATGTGGGGACGCGAGGCAGAGGTCTCCGAGGTTCACCCGATGGAAGAGTTTCGAAACTTCCAGGTGTGGACTCCCGAAGGCCTTCGAGACGTCACGGGAGCCTTCCGGCTGTATAAGAAGGAGATGGAGAAGTACGAACGCGTCGCCATGGGCAATCGACCGAGTTGGCTTGTGGAGATCGATCGGTTCTGGCAGACCCAGGCTGGTGGCGGAGACCCCATCACGTTGTGGACGCAGATCCCGATGTTGAACTTTGAGCCCCCGTCGGCGACGGTTCGCCGTTTTTGGGCGGGTATCGAACGAATCCGGACCGAGTACCCGGGGGATCGCATTATCGTCGGCACGCACTCCGGTCCGATCCGGGTCTTCGCGATCAGCGCCTTCGGGTACGACCCTGGCGAGCCCTACAACACCGAGGAAGTCATCGTGCGGCTTCTTGAAGAGAAGTCCGCCCTCATCGCCTACCGCAACAGGGTTCAGGAGGTTCAAGTTCCCCAGCTGGACCTCTTGCCCGACTGGTGGGAGCGGCTAGAGGGCGCCGCACTCCCATCGGCACCTCGTCAGGAGGCTCGCGCATGAGCATGATTATGTGGTTCAACGAGTATGCACCGAGTGTGAAGGCGAGCGTGGGTGGCAAGGGAGCCAGCCTGGGAGAGATGACCGGCGCGGGGTTGCCCGTGCCTCCCGGCTTCGCGTTGACCACCGCAGCGTTTCTAGCCAGTAAAGAAAAGGCCGGCCTCGACGCAGAACTCGCCGTTCACCTCGATGGCCTCGATACCAACGATACGAACATGGTTTCCGAGCGGTGCAGCGAGATACGACGCGCGATCGAGGGCATGGCGATGCCCTCAGCGGTTGAAGACGATCTGCGCAGTGCGTACGCCACATTGTGCTCGGAGTCGAACACAGACGACGTGCCGGTGGCAGTGCGTTCCTCGGCGACCAGTGAGGACTCGCCCGATGCATCGTTTGCCGGGGAGCACGACACGTATCTGTGGGTCCGAGGAGCTGACGACGTGGTCGCCGCTGTGCGGCGATGCTGGGCGAGCTTGTTCACTGACCGGGCCACGTGCTACCGAGTGGAGATGGGCTACGAGCACCACACCGTCGAGATGAGCGTGGTGGTGCAGAAGATGGTGCGTCCTGTCTCTGCCGGTGTCGCTTTCACCTTGAACCCATCTAACGGCGATCGTTCTCAGATTTGCATCGACTCCGCCTGGGGCTTCGGTGAAGGGGTCGTGTCGGGAGAAGTGACTCCCGACAACTTCTTGATTGACAAAGTGATGTTCGAGATAGGAAGACGAGAAATCTCGAACAAAACCCATGAGTTCCGTCTCACAGACCACGACACAGTGGAGAAAGTCGAGACGGAGAAGGAACGCGCATCGGAAAGCAGCCTTACCGATGCGCACATCAAGGCCATCGCCACTCTGGCGAAGGAAGCAGAGAAGCATTACGGGTGTCCTCAAGACATTGAGTGGGCAGTGGATGCCGACCTGCACGAGGGAGAGAACGTTGTGTTGCTCCAGTCACGTCCGGAAACCGTGTGGAGCAAGAAGCAGAGTGACTCTGCCTCGGGGGGATCGAATGGAGACTTCATGGCGAGCATCGTCTCGACTCTGATGAATCCGCTACACACCCAGAAGCACTAGCGGTGCTCTGGATAAAGAACAAGGAAAGGACAGCTCATGCCGGATCGGTTTCCTAGTCCCTTCGAGATAGCTACTCCCGAAGGCGCCGAAGGTTGGCAAGAAATGTATGTGTACTCATCGATGTTCTCGGAGTCGCGACGCGACTTCGAAGATTCGATGTTCTGGTTTCAAGACGGCGTCCATTGGCCGAACGTTCTAACCCCCTGGGACGCGACATTCTTCGAGTTCGCGATCGCGTCACTATCGCAATACAACACCCGTCACCTGCAGGTGCCACCAGCCAACGGCATCGCATTCCGGATCCTCAACGGATACGGATACTTGTCGCCGGTGCCGGCAGATGAATCGACTATCGAAGAGAGAGTTGCGAACTTCACCGATCGTGCCGGCCATTACTTCATGAACTGGAACGACCTGTACGACAACTGGATGACCAAGATCCGTGATCTCGTGGGCGAGCTAGAGTCGCTCGAGTTCAATCCGCTGCCAGAGATCGAGGATGCGGATGAAGTTGTGAAGTCCGGTGCCGGGCTGGGTTCGGGCTATGCACTCCAAGACAACTACCACCGGATCGTGAGCCTGGGACTGAAGTTATGGAACTACCACTTCGAGTTCCTGAATCTTGGGTACGCGGCGTACCTGGACTTCTTCATGTTCTGCAAGACGGTCTTCCCCGACATCCCCGACCAGGCGATCGCCAAAATGGTTGCAGGTGTCGAGGTCGATCTGTTCCGGCCCGACGACGAGTTGAAGCGTCTCGCGCGAAAGGCTGTGGACTCCGGCGTTGCGGGCGCATTCTCCGCCGGTGATGTCGAGGCGACGTGCGAGGTGCTCAAGGGCTCCTCGGAGGGTCAAGCGTGGATTGCGAGCTTCGAGGAGTCAGCCGAGCCGTGGTTCAACTTCTCGACAGGCTCGGGTTTCTACCATCACGACAAGATTTGGATCGAGAACCTCGAGGTGCCCTTCGAGTTCATCCGTAACTACATCGAGATGGTGCAGTCGGGCGAAGACTTGAATCGTCCCGTCGACGCCATTCGCGCCGAGCGTGACCGAGTCGTGGCGGAATACACCGCACTTCTCGGCAGCGATGAAGAAAAGGGAGAGTTCGAAGGCAAACTCGGGCTCGCCCGCGTGGTCTTCCCGTACGTGGAGAACCACAACTTCTACGTCGAGCACTGGAGCCACTCGGTGATCTGGCGCAAGATGCGGCAGCTGGGCGAGACGTTGGTCAAGGAAGGTTTCTGGTCCGACGCCGACGACATCTTCTACCTCAAGCGCACCGAAGTCGAAGACGCGCTGTGGGACTACTACAACTCGTGGGCGACACCGGAGGCGCCGGCTGGCCCGTCGTACTGGCCGCCGATCATCGAACGCCGCAAGGGAATGTGCAATGCGCTGAGCAAGGCGAAGCCAAGCCCCGCGCTCGGCGTCCCACCGGAGGTCATCACCGAGCCGTTCACCGTCATGCTCTGGGGCATCACCTCGGACAGCGTGAGCGCATGGCTCGGTGGTGGCGACGCGAAGGAAGGCGAGCTGCGTGGCATGGCGGCGTCCCCGGGCATCGTCGAAGGACTCGCGAGGGTCATCTTCTCCGCGGACCAAATCAGTGAGTTGCAAGACGGAGAGATCCTGGTCGCTCCGTTGACGGTACCCAGTTGGGCGCCGATCTTCGGGAAGATCCAGGCGACCGTGACCGATACCGGCGGCATGATGAGCCACGCGGCGATCGTGTGTCGTGAGTACGGCGTTCCGGCCGTCACCGGAACGGGCTTCGCCACCACCAATCTGTCCACCGGTCAGCGAATCCGAGTGGATGGGACGAATGGAACAGTGACGGTTCTCGACTAGAAATCGTCCTTGTGGTTGGGCGGTTACCGATCGCCCAACCACAAGTTCCGCTCGGCGGGAGTATCCTGTTACCGAGCAGGTCGAGTCGGTTCACACTGAGGGACAACACAAGCACGTGAGATAAAGGAAGAGTCATGCTGACAGTCGAACAAAACGAAGAGTTGACTCGGGTGGGGCCAGGCACACCGATGGGTGAGTTGCTGCGCCGCTACTGGTACCCGATCGCCTTCGAGCAGGATTTCGACGACGTCTTCACCAAGTCTGTCCGCCTTCTTGGAGAGAACTGGACCCTGTTCAAGACCCCGAAGAGTGGACGGTACGGAATCATCGCCGAGGCCTGTCCGCATCGACGCGCTTCCTTGACCTACGGAGTGGTGCACGAAGACGGCATTCGCTGTGGATACCACGGCTGGAAATGGGACTTCGACGGCACGTGCCTTGAGCAGCCTGCCGAAGCCGACAACCAGAACTTCCGTGACCGGGTGCGGCAGAAGGCCGGAAAAGCCGAAGTGATGGGCGGCATGGTGTGGGTGTACGTAGGTCCCGATCCCGCACCCGAGCTTCCGCGCTTCGACGTCTTCGTCATGGATGGAGTCAAGGACTGCGGTTACGCGACGTTGCCGTGCAATTGGCTGCAGATCATGGAGAACTCCGTCGATCCGCACCACGTCGAGTGGCTGCACGGACAGTACTTCGAGTTTTTGGGTCAGACCCAAGGCTTCGAAGCCCCGAAGTCCTTCCAAAAGAAGCACATCAAGACCGGGTTCGATGAGATGGAGTGGGGAATTCTCAAGCGTCGAGTGCTAGAGGGTTCGACCGAGGAGAACGACGACTGGAAGATCGGTCACCCGCTCGTCTTCCCGTACTTCATGCGTGTCGGGGGAGCGGGCATCGATCAAATGCAAATCCGGGTTCCGATCGATGACACGACAACGTGGAAGCTGTTCTACTCCAACCACGCACCTCAGGGCGCAGAACCAGCCGATCAGGCTCGCCCGGTCTTCTATGAATACTTGTGGCGAGATGAACAAGGACGGCACATCACCGACTACATCGAAGGCCAAGACGTCATGGCGTGGGTATCACAGGGCCCCATTATCGACCGCACGCAAGAGCACCTCGGCCGTTCGGATGCGGGTGTGGCCATGCTTCGCAAGATGTTCAAAGAGAACATGAAGAAAGTGGCAAATGGTGAGGATCCGATCGGCACCGTCCGCGAGAAGCACGATCGCATCGATCTGCCGTGCGAGAAAGACAAGTTCGGTGCGGAAAGGGAGTTCGCCGAGGCGTGGATCACCCTAGGGTCGTCTCGATACAGCCCGATTAAGCAAGACTTACTCGACCTCCACAACAGGGCCTGGGCCAATAGGGAGAAGTCGAGTGCCAACTCCTGACGAGGCGACGGACGTGTCCGCCCGATCGCGGATCATGTCGGAGTTGCCCCCCGATCCGCATCGGCTCCCTGCCCAAGGAGAGTGGTTCTCTGCCGATGCAGAGAGGCACCTACTTGACCGTCCCAAGTTCTGCCCCATGTGCGGCGAAAATCTCGAAGCCGACGGTGGGATCACGACGGAGTACTGGGCTGGGGACACTCGCAATTTCATGACGTGGTGTGGCGACTGCGGCTGGTTCGGAGAAGTCGTGCGTTTCGACATGGTCACGATCCAAGAGGAAGAGCACTGACACCACCAGAAGAGTCCGACGAGTCTCGGAGTCAGTCAATCGCCGACACCATCGTCAGCGCCCGTGAAAGCACACGCTTGCTGGATGCATCCAGAATCGGCGTTGGGCTAGACGAGGCCTACCGGGTTCAAGACCGAGTTCATCATCGACTGCGGGCAGATTCGCCGACGGTAGGTTTCAAACTCGGGTACACGTCCCGGGTCATGCGAGAAGCCATGGGAATCGACGAGCCGAATCACGGCCCATTAACCGAATCGATGGTGGTCACATCCGGAACTGTCGTGTCCGGTCTCCTTCAACCCAAGGTCGAACCCGAACTGGCAGTCTTCCTGGACGCGCAGGGACGCGTGGAGCGAACCGTGGCGAGTCTTGAGGTTGTCGACTCGATCTGGCAGGACTATCAATTCACTTGGGCTCACAACACTGCGGACGGTTCGTCTGCGGCGTTCGCTGTTCTCGGTGACACGATGCCCGAGGGTTGCTCGCCGGACTCGGTCGACATCACGTTGACCTCGAGTGATGGAAGCAGCAGTTTGGCGTCGGGGAATGCCTCGGGACTTGACCTCCCGGAAAGTCTTGTGTGGCTCGCCAACCACCCGGATCTCCCGCGCAAGCTTCGTGCTGGCGACGTCATTTTGACCGGTGGGTTAGCGAAACCGCTTGACCTGCGCGCAGACGGATGGATCGAGGCCACCTTCGTTGTGGGCGGGTGGACGACCACTGTTCGTGTTGAGCGAGGTGCGGATTGATTTCCGGACTTGTATGGGATTTCGGTGGCCCTGTTCTTTTGACGCCGTTTGAGTTGGTGAGTATCGGAGAGCGCAATCTCGGACTCCCCGCGGGAACGTTCACGTGGAGAGGTCCGTTCGAACCGGCGGCTGATCCCCAGTGGCAGGCTTTTCAAAGAGGCGACATCAACGAGCGCGAGTATTGGGCTATTCAGGCGCAGAAATTCGCTGAAGTCACCGGACGGTCCCCGGATATGGCGTCGATGATGGCGCCCTTCTATGCGGGTGATGAAGAGGAGATTGTCCGGCCAGGAGCGCCCGAACTGATTGGTGATGCGAAAGCCGCGGGCATTCGAGTCGGGATGCACACCAACGACCTCACCTCATTCCACAATCGAGAGTGGATTGATCGGATGAGCATCCTGAAGGAATTCGATGTGGTGGTCGAGGGGCGCACGGACGGTCTGTATAAGCCGGACCCTGAGGCCTACCTGTTGATGGTGAAGCGGATGGGCATGGAGCCTTCAGACATCGTCTTCATCGACGATCAGCCTGTGAACATTGAGGGTGCGCGATCCATCGGAATGGTGTGCGTTCACCTCGACCCCACCAATCCGGAGGCTGGCTTTATCGAGGCCCGGCGACTGCTCGGCCTGGAGCCGCGTTAAGCCTCGAGTTCGGGAGCTCCGGTGTCGTTTGAGGAATTTCCCCGGTCCATCAGGCGTAGTCCCCACCCCACGCTCGGTCCGACGAAAAGGGCGAACAGCACGGTACCCAGCCCTACGGTGCCACCGAGCAGCCAGCCGATGACGACCACGGAAACCTCGATCCCCGTCCGAACCCGCGCCACCGGCCACCCGAATCGAACGTGCAGCCCGGTCATCCATCCGTCCCGCGGGCCGGGGCCCAAATTGGTCGTCAAGTACAAGCCGCTGCCGAGACCGATCAAGGCGATGCCCCCGATCACGAACAGCAAGCGAAGCCAGAGCGCGCTGGGAGAAGGGATCACCTGCACGCCAATTTGCAGCGCACCGGCAATGATGATGGCGTTGGCAATCGTTCCTAACCCTGGTCTCTCGCGAAGGGGAATCCACAAGAGCAAGACGATGACACTCAGAACGAATGTTGCAAGCCCGATCGACATCGGAGTGTGCACGGTCAGACCTTGAGCGAAGACCGTCCACGGACCGTTGCCTAGGGCGGCGACGACAAGCAGGGCCTCTCCGGTGCCGAACAGCGACAAGCCCACAAAGAGGACACCCAGAGTTGACGGACGTGCGCGCCAGCGAGAGGCCGAGCGCCACGGTGTGACGGGGATTGTGCGAGACGGTCGCAACCATCCCGGAACCTTCAGTGGGCGATTCATCGTGGCGTTACCGTACGGGGATGCATGTCCGTTGGGTAGGCGCGGTACTTGTCACAGCCGCGGTACTGGCGAGTGTGGCCGGGTGCGGCGACGACTCAGCGAGTGAGGACGTAATGCAATCGGCCGCGCCGTCGACCGCGGAGGTGGAAGAAGGGAGCCAAACCTTCTTGGAGAAGCAGGAACTCACCGTCCTGGATCAGCGGGTGACGTATCCGAAGAAGAAGCCGGCGCGCATCAGTAGCGAAACCGTCGTTCTTGGACCAGGTGAGAGCACCGGGTGGCGCAGACATCGAATCCCCGTCTACGTGCACGTGCTCGCCGGCACCTACACGGTGGATTTCGGTGAGGGCGCCCTCGTGGAATACCCCGCAGGGACGGCATTCATTCAAGCGACCAAAACCGACTACAACGGTATGAACACGTACGAAGACGAAGTGAGTGTCTTGCATGTGTATGTGGGTGCGAAGGGATTGAGAGACATCATCGAACGTTGAGAAAGCGGCCGCGGCGGCCCGTGTTGACCGGCTACAGTGCGCTGGTGCGAGCCTCTCCCGCTGCCGTTTCGGCGAACCGTTGGGGTAGAGCTGACATCGTCGCCGTCGCCCCCGTGATTGCGGTGGCCTGTGCTGGATGGCTGGTCATGGTTGTCTGGCCGATGCGACACGATTTCACAGGATTTGTTGTCGGCTGGTCGGTGATGAGCGCGGCCATGATGGTGCCCACCATCCTGCGGCCGATGCAGCGTATTGCCGCCGGCCGAGCATCCAGAGCCGTGAGTTTTGGTTCGGGCTACCTGGTTGTGTGGGCGGCCCTCGCGCTTCCCGCGTGGATTGTCGTGTCCTACTGGCCCATCAATTCGCTGACCCTCGGTTTGTCGTGGATCGCCGTGGGGGCGTACTTGCAGGCACCGGTGGTGTTGAGTTCCTTCCGCACCTGTCGCTCATTGACGAACGCCCAACCCCCGGTGGTCTCTGGGCTGCGTCAGGGTCTGGCGTGTGCGACCGGTTGCTGGCCGTTCATGGTGGTGGCCATGATGTCCGTGATGGCACACACCAGCGGCGGGCTTCTTTCTGCCGCCGTCATGTTCGCCGTGATGCTTGTGATGATGTGGCAGAAATCTCCCGCCCGCAATGAGTTCGCCTTGCGTTCGGTAGGACTAGTTCTTGTTATCGCCGGTGCAATCTTCGCTGTTGCAGACATCGGGGCACTGCACACCCACATCAACTAGAGGGGCAGCCCTTATCGGCTAGGAGCCAACCACGTCACTCGGCACGTCGATGTCTTTTCCCGAGGCAATGTCGCCGATCTCTACCAGGACAACGTCATCCCTTTGGCTCACGAACGATCGAGCCCCTTCGTCGCCGCCGACGGTGTCGATGAGTTCGCGGAAGTGCTCCCGTGGAATACGCACGGGATGGCCGCGCTCACCGTCGAAGGTCGCCACGGCAATGCCGCTATCAGCAGCAGCGACGCGTTGAACTGATTGGGAGGTGAGGCCTGGTAAGTCCACGAGTGTGATGAGCGCGTAGTCCGCCTCGGTGGTCGCGTTCACCCATTTCAGGGCGATGCGAAGCGATGAACCCATTCCTTCTTCCCAGCCGTGATTCACGATCACGAGGGCATCGTCGACGCTTCCTTCCCACGCTCCCAGGATCACGAAGATGGGATCACATCCCCCTTCGCGCAAAAGGCGAACGGAACGATCTACGAGTCGCTCGCCGTCTACTTCGAGCGGGGCCTTGGGTTCTCCGAATCGGGAACCACTCCCGGCAGCAAGCACCACACCCGCGCATGGCGCTGAGATGTCGCTCATCGTGGAGCACCCGGGTGGATGGGGCCATTGGTATCGGTGAGATGTCGTCCGCTACCACCCCATCGAGCCTGAACAATTTCGGCGGCGATGGAGATGGCCGTCTCCTCCGGCGTGCGGGCTCCAAGGTCAAGCCCGATCGGGGAGTGCAGGCGCTTGAGTTCTTCGTCCGTCACTCCTGCCTCGCGGAGGCGCTCGAGACGATCCTCGTGTGTTCTCCGCGACCCCATTGCCCCGACGTATCCGGCGCGACTGGCGAGCGCGACCTTCAGGGCGGGCACGTCGAACTTCGGATCGTGAGTCAGGACGGCGATGACGGTGCGCTCGTCGACATCTTGGGTCTCTAGCCACCGGTGGGGCCAATCGACGACCACGTCATCTGCTTCTGGAAATCGCTTCGCTGTGGCGAAAATCGGCCGAGCGTCACACACCGTCACTCGGTAGCCGAGCACTTTGCCGACGCGAACCAAAGACGCGGAGAAGTCAATGGCGCCGAACACGAACATCTGCGCGGGAGGCGCGTAGCTGGCCACGAATACGTCGAGACCCTCGCCGAGTCGTTCTCCCTCGCCGCCATAGTGCAGGAAGCCGGTGGTGCCCGCCGCCAACATGCCCAACCCGTCCTCGCGAACGGTGTCATCGAGCCGCTCGGTTCCCAAACTGCCCTCGCAGCCAGAAGGACGAATAACGAGATGTCGGCCGATGCGTTCGGCCACGTCGTCGGGAGCGGTGACGATAGTCGCGATGGCGACTGCCTCCTGGGCTTCGACGCTCGCTGCAACCCCCTCAAGCTCGGGCCACGTGACCGTATCGACGCGCTCGGCAAAAACCTCGATGATCCCGCCGCAGGTCAGGCCGACGCCGAAAGCCTCGTCGTCACTGATCCCGTACTTGCGGTACTGCGGGACTCCGTTGTCGAGAATCTCCAGGCCCACATCGAAGAGCGCCCCCTCCACGCAGCCACCGCTGACCGAGCCGACCGCCTCCTGGCCGCTGGTGACGAGCATGGCCGCTCCCGCCGGGCGCGGGGCAGATTTCCAGGTTCGGACGACTGTGGCCATGGCCACCGGTTCCCCCGCCCGGTAGGCAGCGAGCAATTCTTGGAGTACCTCGCGCATGATAGGCAGGGTAGGCCAATAATGGGCCAATGGCCCAGGAAGAGGCGAACGTCCGCATGGTTGCCGTCGGCACGGAGGCAATCGACGTCGAGGAGCTGCGTCGCGCTGTGTCGGACCCCTCGGCCGGTGCTTCTGTGGTCTTCACCGGTGACGTTCGCGACAACGATCACGAGCGATCCGTGGTCTCTTTGGCCTACGAGGCGCATCCAGGGGCGCAGGCGGCCCTTGACGACGTCGCCGCCGACGTCGCCCGCGAGCACGACGTCATTGCGGTGGCGCTTGTCCACCGGCATGGACCTATTCCGATCGGCGAGGCCGCTCTGGTGGCCGCTGCGAGCGCTCGGCACCGACAGCAGGCGTTCGAGGCGTGCGTCGATCTCGTGGAGAAAACGAAGCAGCGAATTCCGATCTGGAAACACCAGGTTTTTGCCGACGGTACCGATGAATGGGTGAATTGCGCATGAGCTCCGATCACGGTGCACTCGTTGATACTTTCGGTCGCGTCCATCGAGACATGCGGGTCTCGCTGACTGATCGTTGCTCGCTTCGTTGCAACTACTGCATGCCGGCAGATTTTGCAGATTGGATTCCCGGCGAACACTTGCTGTCAACCGACGAGATGATGTTGGTGCTCGAAGTCGCCACGGAAATGGGCATCAACCAGATGCGTCTGACCGGCGGTGAACCTCTGCTCCGGCCAGACGTTGTGGACGTGGTTCGGCGCCTCAACGCTCTTCCCCACGCGCCGAAGATCTCTCTTACGTCCAATGGTCTTCAGTTGCCAAAACTTGCACAGGACCTCGCGGACGCAGGACTCGAGCGCGTGAATGTCAGTTTGGACACGTTGGATCCGCAGCGATTCAAAGAGATGACTCACCGCGATCGATTCGACGATGTCATCGCTGGAATCGATGCGGCGAAGGAAGCGGGGCTCCTTCCCGTCAAGGTGAACGCCGTGCTCTTGCGGGGTGTTAACGATGACGAAGCGGTGCCGCTGTTGCGTCACTCCCTGGCGAATGACTGGAAGCTTCGCTTCATTGAGCAGATGCCGCTCGATGCTGGCGGCCTGTGGGCTCGGCC
>PBTV01000048.1 GCA_002729215.1 Rubrivirga sp. | reverse complement strand
TGCCCAGACCCGCACCCTTAATGGCGCCGGTGATCATCAGCATCTCGCGCATACCCGGACCACCCTTAGGGCCTTCGTATCGAATAATGACCACGTCACCGGCCTGGATAGTCCCGTCCTCGAGCGCATCCATGGCAGCCTGCTCCCGCTCGAACACACGCGCCACCCCCTCGAACACCTCAACGGGAACACCCGCGTTCTTCACCACTGCCCCTTCGGGAGCGAGTGAGCCGCCGAGAATCGTGATCCCTCCAGTGGACCCAAGCGGTGACGAGATCGGTCGAACAACGGTGCCGTCAGGTTCGGGAATCTCAACATCCGCAAGGTTCTCGGCCATCGTCCGGCCGGTCACTGTCAGACAATCACCGTGCAGCAAGCCCGCTTCCAGTAGGGCCTTCAGCACAACGGGAACACCCCCGACCTTGTCGAGGTCGAACATCAAGTACTCACCGAACGGCTTGAGATCCGCGACATGCGGCACGCGGGCTCCGATTCGGTGGAAATCGTCCATTCCTAAATCGACATCGACTTCGTGCGCGATCGCTGGAAGATGCAGGACAGCGTTAGTCGAACCACCGAGTGCCATCACGATGGCTATCGCATTCTCTAGAGACTGCTTGGTGATGATGTCTCGTGCCGTGATGTCTTGTCGCAACATCTCGATAACCGCTTCACCGCTGCGCCGCGCCAAGGTGTCCCGTCGCGAATCGACTGCGGGGGGTGACGATGAACCAGGAAGTGCCAGGCCCATCGCTTCAGCAGCGCTCGCCATTGTGTTGGCGGTGTACATGCCGCCGCACGTTCCCGCGCTCGGACATACCGCTCGCTCGATTCGATCGACGTCTTCATCGTTCATCAAGCCGCGAGCGCGAGCACCGACGGCCTCGAAGGCTGTCACGATGTTGACGGTCTCTTCGGTGCCGTCCGTCAGACGCACGTGCCCGGGAAGTAGCGAGCCCGCGTACAAGAGCACGGATGCGATATCGAGTCGGCCGGCCGCCATCATCATGGCTGGAATGGACTTGTCGCATCCCGCCAGCGTGACCATCCCATCGAGACGCTCGGCCTGAACGACGGTTTCTACCGAGTCCGCGATCACCTCTCGGCTCACGAGGGAAAAGTGCATTCCCTCATGGCCCATCGAGATCACGTCCGACACCGTGATCGTCCCGAATTCCATCGGGAAGCCACCCCCGGCCTCAACACCTTGCGCAACTGACACGGCAACATCGCGCAATGACATGTTGCAGGGCGTGATGCGGTTATAGCTGTTGGCGATTCCGATCTGAGGCTTGCTGAAGTCGTCGTCGTCCATCCCCAGCGCACGCAACATTCCCCGATTCGGCGCTCGGTCGGGTCCGTCGGTCACCAGAAAGCTGCGGGGTTTCATACGCACAGGATTGGCCATGCTCGTAGTCTAGGAAGGGACATCATCGGGGGCACCGCCATCAGCCAGGAAAGGGTAGGAACGTCCACGTGTCATTCCAGACGTTGATCACCGCATCCGAGCTCGATCACCTGTGTCGCACCGAGACCGACGTTGTCATCCTCGATGCCCGGTTCCATCTCGACGACGAAGACTGGGGGGATCGGGCGTTCGCCGAGTCACATATTCCCGGCGCTCAGCGAGCCAGCCTGGCGACCGACCTGAGCGGTCCAATCATCGAGGGCGTTACCGGCCGGCGGCCCTTTCCTGCGTCAGCAGACTTCGAGCGCACTGTTCGATCGTGGGGCATCGGACCGTCAACTCAGGTGGTCGTCTACGACGCCGATCGCGGGTTGATGGCGGCATCTCGTGTGTGGCTCATGATCCGTTGGATCGGTCACGACGCGGTGGCTGTTCTCGATGGCGGCCTGCCAGCTTGGGAACGTGCCGGTTACTCGATGACGTCTGACGCGACCTCACCCCCCGCACCGGATGAGACCTTTGTCGCGTCGGTGCGACCTCATCTGCTGGCCGAGGTCGACGAGGTCGACAGCGTCCGCGTCGATACGCCCACACGCGTCTTCGATTCCCGAGGACCGGAGGGCTACCACGGGCAAGGCAAGTACTTTGACCCCGTCCGCGGACACATCAAGGGAGCGGGCCTCGCCGATCGAGCCCAGACACTCGACGACGACGGCACTTTCAAGAGCCCCGAGGACCTGCGAGTCCACTACGACGCCCTCCGGAACGGTCAGGACGCAGACGAGATCGTCTTCTACTGCGGTTCCGGGGTCACAGCCGCTCAAAACGTCCTCGCCATGGAGCACGCCGGATTGCCGGGAGCCCGCATGTACGTCGGATCGTGGAGTGAATGGATTGTCGACCCGGACCGTGAGGTGGAGTTGTGAGCCGTCCCTATCGATTCGCTCTGATCGGCTGTGGTTTCTTCGCCCAAAACCACCTGCAGGCCTGGGCCGAGATGTCCGACGTCGAACTCGTCGCCACCTGCGACATCAATCCCGACAGCGCCGCGGCCGCCGCCGAAACATTCGGCGGAAGCCCGTACACCGACGCCGCCGAGCTATTTACCAACGAAGAACTCGACTTCGTCGACATTGCCACCACCCCACCGACGCACCGCATGATGGTCGATCTTGCCGCACAGCACCAAGTGGCCGCCATTTGCCAGAAGCCACTCGCCTGGGACATGGATGATGCCCAGGCCATGGTTCGCGCCATGGCCGATGCAGATCTACCGTTCATGGTTCATGAGAATTTTCGATTCCAGTATCCGATGCGCAGGGTCAAAGAGGTGCTCGATAGCGGAGTCATCGGTCGACCATTCTTCGGCCGAATCAGTTTTCGCACCGCACACGACGTTTACTCCGCGCAGCCATGGTGCATGGATGCCGAGCGCATGATCATCGCGGACGTCTCGGTTCATCAGTTCGACCTCACTCGCTTCTTCCTCGGCGAGCCCGACCGCCTGTTCACCGAAGCCATCAGGGTCAACCCGCAGATCAAGGGCGAGGACGTGGCCACCATCGTTCTCGGCCTTCCCGGCGCCACGTGCATCGTCGATACGAGTTACGAATCCTCCTCCGATCACAGCACGTACCCGCAAACGTTCGTGACCATCGAAGGCACCGACGGGACCGTCACCCTGGGTCCGGACTACCACCTGCAGGTGGTCTCCCCCGCTGGAGTCCACGAAGAACAGCTCGTCATCCCCCAGCATTCGTGGGCATCTGCGCCGTGGAACTGCATTCAAGACAGCGTGGTGAACGTTCAGCACCACTGGATCCACTGCCTGGAAACCGGCCAGACCCCGGAAACCAGCGGTGCCGACACCCTGCGGGTTCTCGACCTCACCCTCGGCGCTTACCAGTCACTCGACACCGGGGAGCCTTACCGGGTTGGAAGCATGCTGTGACACCACCGCAGACCGTTCGAGTCGGCGACGTCACCGTCACCATCGACGGGGCCGATCTGCGCGACATTCGTTGGCAGGGCCACGAAGCGATCCGGCGCATCTATCCGGTCTTCCAGGACCGCAACTGGACGAATCGGCTCTTCACTATCGCTGGAACCGAGCACACCGAGAGCGACGGCGCGATTGAGTTCACCGCCCACGGCACCGGCTCGTTCGATGCCGAACCCCTCGAATGGACCGTGGTGGCACGAATCACCGATCGGGCAGTCTCCTATCGATTCCACGCCCACACACGGGCGCCCTTCTGGCGAAATCGACTGGGCATGTGTGTCCTGCACCCGATGCTCGCGGCAGGCTCCGCCGTGGTTGTCGAACACACTGATGGCACCACGACCAACGCGCATCTACCCGTTGAAATCTCCGCGCACCAACCCTTCGTTCATATGCGATCCATCACCCACGAACTCCCCGGTGGAGGCCACGCGCACGTTCGCTTTGAGGGCGAAGTCTTCGAGATGGAAGATCACCGCAATTGGATCGATGCGTCTTTCAAGACCTACTGCACACCGATTTCACTGCCCTTCCCCGTCGAGGTCGTTCCCGGTACGGACATCAACCAGGAAATCGTGGTCGACTTCGACGCCGGTCCACAACCATCGGCGCCTGGCGCCCTCATCTCCGATGACGTCATCGAGATCCGACGAACCGGCGAGGTCACGGATCTTCCGCGCCTCGGGTTGTCATGGGCGTCCGACTCCCCACCGATCACCGACGCCGACATCGCGGCTCTCGGGTCATTGCGGCTCGACCACCTGCGCGTTGCGATCTCCGCGTCGGATACCGCAGCGTCGGCGCACCTTGTCGAGGCGGCATTGATCGCAGACCACATCGGAGCACGGCTGCGCATCGCCTCCGTGAGCGGTGAAGTAGAGGAACTGGCCGCCTTCGCGGAACTCCCCGCTGACGTGATCGGCGCCATCGACTGCTGGTACGTATTCAGTGAGCACGACAAAGTGACACCCGACGACTGGGCCCCGCGCGCACGGGAAGCCCTCGGCGAGCGGTACTCCGGCGTGGCCCTCGGCGGCGGGACCGATCTGTATTTCACCGAACTCAACCGCGAGCCTCCCGATCCGTCGATGTTTGACGCTCTCAACTTCTCGATGAATCCGCAGGTCCATGCATTCGACACCCGCACGCTCATCCAGAACGCCATGACGCAATCCGTCGTCGCCGCCAACGCACCCCGACTTACCCGAGCGACGCGGGTGTCGGTCTCACCAATTTCGCTGCGCCCCCGGTTCAACCCGAATGCCACCGAACCCGATCTCGACGTGAGCAACACACCCCTGCCGAGCGATGTCGACGCCCGTCAGATGACCTACGTCGCAGCACACTGGACCGCAATGAGCATCAAGTACCTCGCTCAGGCCGGATCCATCGCCCACGCCACGTACTTCGAAGCCATTGGGTGCAAGGGAATCATCGAAAGTGCCGCTGGTTCATCGGATCCGGTGAACTTTCCCTCCACTCCCGGTCAGCGGTTCCCGGTGTGGGATGTGTTCGCCGGCCTTGTCGGCATGACCCGAGCACACACCGCCCAATCCTCTGCACCCGAGGAGGCGGACGCACTGATCGTGGACGGCACCGGTCACGAGCGAGCGCTCGTCGTCAATTGGAGCGAAGAACCCCGCGTGGTTCGCATCGACGACAACCCACCGACAACGATTCCGCCGACCGCGATGGTGATCCTCGATCTCCCACTCACCAACTGAAAGGCCCACGATGAAGCCCGCACCCTCCCTACCTGCCACCGCCGACCTCTTCCGCATGGACGGCATGCGCATCCTGTTGACCGGGGCCGGTGGCGCCATCGGAGCGGTGCTCGCGCGGGCCTTCGCCGATCTCGGAGCCACCGTGGCGTTGCACGACATCTCTGAAACCAAGGTCGCTGCCTTGGCCGCCGAGATCAACGACGGTGGTGGCTCGGCATTGACGTTCGCCGCGGACATTGCCGAGCCGGATCAATGCGTGGAGCTCATCGAGGCGGCCGCCGCTGCCATGGGAGGCCTCGATGTTCTCGTCAACGGGGCCGGGATCAATCGCCGCAAGCCCATCGTGGAGGTGACGGTCGACGACTTCGATGCGATTACCGCGGTCAATATGCGGGCGGTCTACCTGCTCAGCCAAGCCGCGCACCCGCATCTCGCCGCATCCCCGCACGGAGCGATCGTCAATCTTTCCTCCCTCAGCGCGCGCTACAGCTTCAACACCATCTCGGTCTATGCCGCGACCAAGGCCGCCGTGTCGGGCATGACACGCAGCTTTGCTCGCGAGTGGGTAGCCGACGGAATTCGCGTGAACTGCATCGAGCCGGCCGTCGTGCAAACCGAGTTCACCAAGCCCCTGTGGGGAGAAGAGCACCGTGCCCGGTGGTTCGCAGACACCACGCCTATAGGGCGACTGGCTCAGGCAGATGAATTGGTCGGTGCGGTCGTCTTCCTGGCAACACCCGCATCGAGCTACATCACCGGTCAATCCATCGTCGTCGAGGGTGGGATCCTCTCCGGTGGTGACTGGGACTCTTACGCGGACGCAACTTCCTGACGCTGTTCACCGAGGCCGGTGATTCCCAGCGTCATCACGTCTCCGGGAGACAGATAACCCGGTTCGGCCATTCCCATCGCGACCCCGGGTGGAGTCCCCGTGTTCACTAAATCGCCCGGCTCGAGCACCATGAAGTGACTGACGTGATGGATGACCGTCGCGATGTCGAAGATCATGTCGTGAGTCGATCCCGTCTGGCGCCGTTCTCCGTTCACGTCGAGCCACAGGTCGAGTCCGCCATCGAGATTGACCTCGTCGGTAGTCGCCAGATACGGGCCGCATGGGTTGAAGGTCTCGCAGGACTTGCCCTTGATCCACTGACCGCCGCCGCGCTCAAGCTGGAACGTTCGCTCGGACACGTCGTTCGCAATAGTGAAACCAGCGAGGTGTTCCATTGCCTGCTCAGGCGATTCGAGGTACCGACACTGGCGTCCGATCACCACCGCCAACTCCACTTCGTAGTCGACCGTGGTGGCTCCGCGGGGAGTCAGAACTTCGTCATAGGGCCCGACCAGGCAGTTGGGTGCCTTGGTAAACAGAATCGGTTCCTCGGGGACCTTCATGCTCGACTCGTTCGCGTGGTCGACGTAGTTCAGGCCGACACACAAGATCAGGCTCGGCCTAGCGATCGGCGCACCGATCCGGCCCTCAACCGCCGGCAGCGCGGATAGGTCACTCGATCGCAAGCGCTCGTTGCCGTCACCGGCGAAGAATTCGGGCGTGAAGTCAGACACCAGACTGGACACGTCTCGATGAACCCCGTCCCGATCGAGAACCGCCGGTACTTCGCTACCCCGCTTACCGATCCTCGCCAGCTTCATTCCGATTCCTTCTGTTGTTGTTCGGTGGATGGACGTTGAGCTTCCCGATGGTGCAGGGACTATCCGGTCACCGCACCGTTCGACGCACTAGCAACCAGCTTGGCGTATTTGGCGAGAACTCCGCGCTCGTACCGAGGCGGGAGAGGAGTGAATGCTTCGCGCCGGGCGTCAAGCTCTGCCGGATCGACAAGCACATCGAGCTTCCTGTTGGGGATATCGATCGTGATGCGGTCACCGTCCCGCAGCAGCCCGATAGGGCCACCGTCGACGGCCTCCGGGGACACGTGACCAACACACAAACCCGTCGTGCCG
>PBTV01000019.1 GCA_002729215.1 Rubrivirga sp. | reverse complement strand
TAATTGACAGGGCAGGTAAGATAGTAGGTAGGGCATTTTGAATATTTTGCTGTTAGCAGGAACGCATGAAGCAAGAGTATTAGCTCGGCTTCGGACTCGGTTTCGACGGCGCCTGCGTAGACGGCGCTGGAGGCGGTAGTGGTGTATTCGACGCCGGTGGCCGGGCAGTGGTCCCGGTCGCTGAGTCGTACAAATCACGTGGAGAGGTGTCAGATGGCGCATCTGTTGATGAGTCGGCGCCAGGGGGAGGAGGCGATTGAGTTCTTGATTGACTCAATGAAGGAATCAAGGAGTCCGGTGCTGGAGGAGGCGGTACGGGGGCAGCGTCCTTGCTCAAATCTGGTGCTGCGTCTGCAGATGGTCCTACGGCATTTGGTTGTGCAGGGTCTGGATGCAGATCCTCCGGTTGCTCGGAGCGGTCGGTAGACGTGGGAGCCGCGGTTGGCGCTTGCTGAAGTTCGGATGACGCTGACGCGGGCGGGGCGAGAGCGGAGGGGGTTGGAGCAGAGCCACGAATGCGAGTGGAACGCGGCTGGCGCTGAAGCCCGTCTGAATTGATGCCGGGCACCGACAACGCATCGGTTGCAAAAGCAGGCAAGGGTTCGACGGGCGCCGTCTGGTCAGCGGTGGTGATCTGGCCCGGGGATTCTACGGGCGCGAGGGGGTCTTCGTGGGTTTGCGTCGGCGTCGGGCGCGGAGCTGAAGGGTGTGCGGGGGTTGGTGCGGATGGCTGCGCTTGTGGTGGGGGACCCGGACGACGCATTGAGCGGGTTCGTCCGGTCAGAGTACGGCCGTCCTCGGTCACCGTGATCGCAGCGAGGACGTCGCTGGGCGGTTCCAATGGCAGTACGTCGTTGTCGGCTGGTTTGTCGCCCCGACTGGGTGGCACCTGGTCGTCGGGCTTTCGAACCGTTCGTGCAGGCGTGACTCCTCGAGGTGGAAGGGGGACAGGCCCTTCGCTCACCTGACGGCGAGGGGGACGCGACGTCGACGGGCGGGGGAGAGGCCTCGCCGGCATCGGGTGGGACGGGCGGGACACAGCCGCGGCGGTGTTGGTGGCAGGGGGGCGAGATGCGGCGGCTGACGAAGGCGCCGGAGCGACGCTGTTCGATGTTGTCGATGCGTTGTCATCCGGCGCAAAGCGGTCGTCGCTCGTAGAAACCGACCCCTTCGGTGGAATGGTGGGTCCGGTGATCGGTGCGTCACCGTCGAACACCCCGCCCGTGGGTGCGTTGTCAACGGGTTTGCCGACGCGGCGAGCGGGGGAGACCCGTATGGCTATTCGCCCTGCGGGTGCGAGACCCTTTGCGTGACGCAGGGATGGAGCGACGACTTGAACGGGCTGTCGAGTGACGACGAAATCGCCAGCGGGTCGCAAGAGCGTGCGGTGGGGTCGCTGCACGCCGGTCCTCATGGTCATGGCGAGGTAGTCAGCCCGTACCGGCCCGCGCCAATCGTGAACTGATGAGCCTGATGTCTCAGCCATGCTCTACTCCTCCCGCCGTACGTGCGAGTCGCTGCGACTGCTCAAGCAGGCGGCCTCGGATCTGGTGAGGTAGGTCGAGGAGTGTGTCGAGCGGCCAGTTCAGGTAGAAGGCCAAGGCGCCTACCTCCTCCCACAGTAGGTCAGCCTCGGCCGTCGTCATTCCCCCGGGCCATCACCTGCCATGTCGACAGCGAAGTCGAAGGAGCAGGAAGGGCAGGTCACTTCGATGAGGGTGTGCCCTTCGGAGTTGATTTGACGGTAGAGGTCCTGAAGGAACGCCAGATCCGTTGCCCACAGGCCTCCCATGACTTGGTCATCGATGGCCGGGACATCGCCGAGTTTGCTGACAACGCGCGCGAGAAGAACGAGACTCAAGAATGCGTCGTTCTCGCGCACCTTGGGATCGAGCAGGGGAATCAACTCGTCTCTCGCCGTTGCCAACCGCATCGTCCCCTCACGGTGCACACGACCGTCGGCGTCGACGTATCCGCGGGGAAGGACGAAATCGAAGGTGGTCTGAAATACGTCTTGTGCCGAAGACATAAATCCCTCCGATCTACGATGTCGTCATATCGACAAAGCTCAGGTTGATCGTCATTTGGATCGCGCTTGCCTCTCCTGCGGAAAGGGAGCCGTAGTCGATTCCGGAAACGAGAACGTCGGTGAACTCCATCGTGAGTACCGTTGAACCCGTGGTGTCCTTGTACAAGAGCTTCGCTGTTTTGCGAGCACTAGCTTGATCCCCACCGATACCCTGCATGATCCATCCGGTGACAGCCTTGTCGCCGGTGTTCAGCACGGAAATGGACATCTCACCGGATTGGTTTTGTCCGTACATTTTTTGGTTGACGTACTTGCCATCGGGTGTCATCGACTTCGTCTCAATGACCGGCGCGTTCTTGCTGATGCTGTTGACCGCCACCACATTCGGGATCGTTGTTCCGTCCACAGAGAACTCAAACGAGAATGCGGTTAAGGCGTCGCCTCCTGATAGTGCCATGACTTATATCTCCAATGCTGGTGTTGTTTCTAGTCGCTGATTGAGGCGCCGCCCGAGAACTGGGCGAGGCGGAAGATGACGAACTCTGCGGGCTTCACGGGTGCAACCCCGATCTCGACGATGACCATGCCTGCATCGATGCTCTCGGCGGTGTTGTTCTCCCCGTCGCACTTGACGAAGAACGCCTGGCCAGCCTTCTCTCCGAAGAGTGCACCGCTGCGCCATTCGTTCACCAAGAAGGCGCTGATGGTGCGGCGAATGCGGCCCCACAAGCGCTCGTCGTTGGGCTCGAAAACACACCACTGCGTTCCCTGGAGAATGGACTCCTCAAGGTAGTTGAAGTAGCGACGGACATTCACGTAACGCCACTCTGCATCACTGGACAGTGTGCGACCGCCCCAGACGCGAATTCCTCGGCCGGGGAACGACTTGATGGAGTTCACGCCCATCGGGTTGAGCATGTCCATCTCGCCGCGGGTGACCGCGAGTTCCAGTCCGGTTGCACCTTGGATGACCTCGTTGGCCGGGGCCTTGAAGACGCCGCGAGTGTCGTCGTTGCGGCTCCACAGACCTGAGAGATGTCCGCTCGGCGGGAAGTAGACGTCGTGGCCGACTGTCGGATCGAACGTCTGGATCCACGGCCAGTAGAGCACCGCGAACTTAGAATCGAAATTGGTGGTCGTCTCGCGCCATTCCGATGCTTGCTGGGCGTTGAGTCCTGCGGGGGTGTCCAGGATGGCCATCCGGTTACCCATGAGTTCGCAGTGGGAGACCATCGCGGTCTGGACCGCAACAACCCCCTCGGTGTCGATCAGGCCCTGCCGGTGAGCCGACATCAGATCCGGCGCGACGATCATGGTGATCTCTTCGATGGCCTCGAATGAAGCGAACCCGGTCCTCTTGGCAGGATCACCGACGACCGACTCGGTGGCCACAGTGGGCACGGCGACGTCAGATGGGATGGACAAGCTCACCGCTCCGGTGGCGAGCCCGTCTTTCAGGACGTCGGCGGCGACATCGAGCCCCTCGATGGTGACCAAGCGTGAACGAGTGTTGACAGCGGTGGCGATGTTGCTTGAGCCAGCGCCGGTGGTAACCGAGTGGTACGTCTCACTCGGACCGTCCTGCGTGGAGATCGTGACGTCGAATTTTCCCGAGTCGGGATCCGCATCGGCCGCGGGCTCCACGTCGACGGAGATATCTCCGACGTTGGCGTCGAGTGCGCGAACGGTGAAGGCGGGAACGGCGTCCTTCCCCGAGCCGGCGCTCAGGGCCGCTACTGGCAGTCCAGGTGAGGGGGCGTTGCCATCCACGGCGAGGGGAAGTCGCACGATGTAGGCGCGGCCGCCGCCGTTATTGAAGAAGCCGTACACCGACTTGCCAAGGGCGAACTCTTCGGCCATGTCCCCGAACGTGTCGACGAACTGCTGCCAATTGGTGACCAGGGTCGGCTCATTAGTGGGGCCCGTTGTGGCGAAGCCGACAAAACCGGCGATCGCGGTGCCAACACCCTCGATCGGACGAGTGGCGGCCGGAACTTCTTCGACATAGACCCCGGGAGACAGGTAACTAGGCATTCAAAACTCCTCGTACTGGAAGTAACTTGTGGAGGCACTATGGAGCACACAGGCCCCCCGCGTCCCGAATTTCACAGGATTGTTCACGAACATTCACACACCCCACGCGTTCCGGGGCTACAGTCGCCGCATGCCAGGCCCGGTCGCCACCCTCGGAACCCCGATGTTCTGCGACATGGGCTTCGCCCCGTCGGCGCTGCTCGTTGAGCCGCTGGGAGTCTTCGCCAACGACCTCCCCGTGGCGACCATGATGGACTTCGCCCCCATGGTCAATATCCCGACCTTCGGGCTATGCCGCTCGCCGGCCAACCCCGACGTCATCGCGCTCACCGCGGCAGCGCTGGGTGTTCCCACTCCAGCCCCCTGCATCCCGGTCGTGGTGACCCCGTGGATCTCGCCCAGCAACGTCCTGATCGACGGGATGCCGGTGCTGACCGAAGGTGCCGCCTGCGAGTGTCTATGGGCCGGAACGATTGAGCTCACCGGTCCGTCACCGGCGTTGAATGTGGAAGCGGAATAGCGGATCCGCTGCGACCACGGTTGTCCACGGGGTAACTTTGACCCGTGTTCGTACTGTTCTTACTGTGGTCCGTGGTGATTGCCCTGGTCGTTCTTCGCAATAAGTGGGCAGCGCCGTCCGCCCTCGCGTCCTTGGGGATTACGAGCCTTTTTGTGGCGTTTGCGTGACTGGCTGCTCCATGTCCGATTACTCGGCGTCCATTGGTGGGTGTGGGCGATGAACCTGAATTCGACCCTTGGAGCGGCCTACAGCCTCAAGGGTGCGCTCCCGCAGGGAACGAAGGAGCCCAAGCCTCCCAAAGCCCCGACGATGCCCAAGAAGCCGGGGATGCCGGAGTTTCCCGAAGGCGACTCCGGGCACCCGGACGGCTCATCCATCCAATCCGGCCCCGATAACGAGCCCACACCCGCGGTGGGGAGCGCGCGTTGGATGAACATCGCGGCCATCGGCGTCGTCATCGGGGCGATCACCGTGGCCATTACGCAGCAGTACGGCTACGGCATGGCCCCCAGCGCGTTGGGAGTCGTCGAGCGGTCGGCCCTGATCGGTGCGGCCATCGCCCCGATGCTGAATCTCCTGCGCGGAATGCGACCGAACCACTACGCCATCGCGATTCTCGCGGCGGTCGTGGGTTGCGCCGCGAGCGGACGGCAGATACTGGACCACGCGACCGGAGACCTGACTTTGGACCCGAACGAAGTCGTTTTCGGTCGACCCATGTTCGAGTGGGCCTTCGCCATCTTCCTGGTCGCCGTAGTGGCCTGCGCCGCCATCCTGCTGTGGACGTCGTCGTGGCGGGCGGTGGACCGGGGCCTGTTCCTTCACCGTGGTGCCGCCCGGGCCTTCACCTTCTCCACCATCATCTGGCTGTTTGTGTATGTCGTGCTGAGCTTGGTTCAGGTTGTCGTCAATTGCGGCATCACCGTGTGTCCGGCCGATCCGTCGAGCACCGGTGCTCAGTCTTTCGAATTTACTTTTTCGGTCGCGGGATCAGGCGGAGTCGAGGCATCTATCTCAATCCCAGGTTTCGTGACCGTGATGCTCGGCATCGGCCTCATTTCCTTTGTGGCAGGAGCCATCATCAACGGGAAGGTTCTTCGCGGAGTTAAAGATCAGGCTAAGCAAGGGGCGTGACTGATGTCCATACAGACTCCGGTGACTGACGTTGACGAGCGGCAAGTTTCCTCACGATCTCAATCATCTTCTGGGAGGACGAGTGGACAGGTATCGCGTCCAGATACGGGGAATCCCGATGGTGCCGTGGACGGGTATCAACGTGGGTACACCCGCCCCGTCACATCGGTTGACGCTGATCATGACGACGGGTGGCATCGCACCGCCGGCGGATCGTGGACCCAGCATGAAATAGGCCACGGACCCGCCCCTCGACCGGAATCAACAGCCATGGGGCGCTTGGCACAAGCCGGTCGAGCGGGGGGCGCTGGAACCGAAAAAGTTGGACGGGCCGGACGGAGTTTCAGTAAGGGCCTCCGAAAGCGTGTCTCCAAGCTCGGCAAATTCTTCAAGCGTTCGAAAAAGAAGGCCGATCAAGTAAATGATTCTGTCGACACAGCCCAAGGAAACATCGAAGACGCGAATGACAGGGCATCCGGCCTTGGGTTGTCGGGGGTGTCGCAGCCGCTGGCGGACCTCGGCCAGACCGTTTTGGGCGGTGTGGGCGCGGTCGCGTCAGAAGTAGGAGATGTTGCGTCAGACGCAGCGCCGGTGTTAGGCGCTGTCAAGCAAGCGGGAAAGGCGGTCGGCCAGGGCTCAGCCTTTCTGGAAGCTTCCGGTAGGAAGATGAAGGAATCTTCAACCGGTCGAGCTGAACGTCAAGATGCGCGAGATCACGCGACGTACCTGAATTCAGAGCGAGGCTCGCGAGATATAAACGCGATGCATACAGCAATAGCGCAGCAGATCGAAGCCAAGGGGGTGAAAGGGACCAACAGCTTGCGTTCGGATCCGTCACCGGAACTCCAAAACCTTGTGGACAAGGACACTCCCAGCCCTGATGCCAAAGGGGTCGTGCAATCGGGAGTTTCGGAAGAAGTACAGACAAACTTCGTGGCTGATCAGCTGCAGCGAGCACAAGACGAGCGGGCTGGGAGACCGCCAAGCGTCGAAAATCTTGCTCACGAGTCAGGTAACGAGGAGTCGTCGCCTTCGCCAGAACCCTCTCAAGCGATGGATGAAACTGCAGGGGAATCGAGCCCCCCTGAGAGGGAGATCGCCGATGGCGATAACTCTGACAGCGACGTCTGGACCGGGCAAAAAAAGAAACACGGTGCACCTGTTTCGACCCTCGGTCATTTCTCCGAAGACATTGATCCCACCGCGCGAACATACGTTCGTGGGGACGCGAAGACCAAGCATCTGCGCAGCAGAAAGCAATTCCTCATGGAACGTCCAGGCAAAATGTGGAACAAGTTGAGAGGCAGAGGCGGGCGAAAAAAGAAGACGATAGAAGCTCCCGGGGTGAACTGGGACAAGCAGCCTGACGGGACCTGGAACGAGAGTAGTCTTCCCTCCGGCGAAACAATTCCGGCGCCTCGAGTCGGCTCCACGGTTGACAGCGCACTCGGGGGAGTCAATGCCGCAGCAGGGAAGGCCAGGGCTCTAGGGAAAATTGTTGCCGGCACGTCACGGAATGACCCAAGCAAAGATAAAACGATCGTAACGGCTGGCGCGGGAGCGGCTGTAAGCGGAGTTTTGGCGGCCGATGCCACAGGAATCGGGTCCGCAACAGTGCGCGGCGCAGGAAGGAGTCTGGCTCGGGGGGCCAAAGTTGTTCAGAACGCCACCGACGCAGGTGCCACCCGAGCTCGACGAGCAGATCAGATCAATCGCACAAACTCTGGGGCTGGGAAAGCGGATGTGGTGCAAAAGCACAATGCAGTCTTGGATGAATTAACGTCAAAGGTCCACAAGGACACTCATAGAGACACGTCAAATTTCCCCGAGCCGCAAAACCCCGACGCCGGAAAAGTTGTTGACGACTCACTATCCAGACAGGAAATGCAAACGGAATTGGACGCCCACAGGAACAAAAAGAAGGTAATGGGCCAGCTATCCGGTTCGGTGGATCGGGCAAAGGATACGAGCGAAGGTGGGGAAACACGTTCTGTGGCGGAGAGGACGCCCTTAAAGCCGGTCGCGAAGCCGAAGCTTGGACTGTGGGGGAGGATCAGGCGGGGTGCTCGTCGAGCTTGGAGAGGGGTACGTCGGGGTTTCAAAGGGTTGTGGAGAGGGAAGAAAATTGATGCCGGCTACGACGACGAGTAAGTGAGCGTTACATTTAATGACGTCCGCACGCTCGCAACAGACGTGTGCAACAGCGCGTTGCAACCCGCTGCTCGTCGCCAAGCGTCCTGAACTTACGCTCAGCCTCACCCCGGCGTCTGAATGCGAATGAAAGCTCCGTGCGGCACCATTGGACGGGTTTGGCCTCTCGCCGGTGAACCGTCGGGGCTTGAGGCCGGAATGGAGCAAGGCCTCCAGGGGCCGAATGAGTTCGCACCGATGAAAGCCGCGCGGCGAACTTCGTTGGGCCGACCCTTTTGGTTTCCGCGGAGTGGTTGAGTGAGTTAAGCGGGTGGCTTCAACCGTGAAAGTTTTCCCTCCGGTGAGAGCCATCACAGAAAGGTTTGTCTCTACTGAAACCGCACCGACACAGGTAGACGGTCGATGCTTCCTTGATGATATTTCCGTCGGGGTCCTGAACGACCACCCCTCCGGCAACTTGATTGGGGCCATTTTTCAATGGCGTGATGACTACGCGCGCGTCGCTCATATCCGGAGTGTTTCAGTGCAGCGGTGATAGCGCTTGTTAGAGCAAACCGTCTTTGGTCAGTTTCGTGAACGCCCAGTAGCCGGGGACGGTGGGTGCCCAGAAAGTGATCAGTCGGTAGAGCAGAACAGCGGAGACGGCGGTGCCGGCGTCTAGCCCTGCTGCCGTGAGACCAGCCGCGAGCGCAGCCTCCACAGCGCCGAGACCACCGGGGGTGGGAGCGGCTTGCCCGATCGTGGCACCGGCGAGGTAGACGACCGCCACGAGCGCGATGTTGAGTGATCCGTCGAACGCGGCGATGCAGGCGAACAAGACCGCGATGTAGGCAAGATTCAGCAGCAGAATTCCCCCAATTCCCTCAAGGAGTTTGAGGGGGCGTTGAGCGACGGTCACTAGTCGCGGGATCACCTCGGCAATCAGAGGGCGAATCCTGCGGGTGATCTCTTTGCGGACCCGAGGAACAGCCAGCAGTCCCAGAGCGAGAACGGCGAGACTGGAGACGATGATCACGGCGGCCCGAGGCGGGTCGAACGTGAAGTCGGTGGCGGTGCCCGCCGCAACACCGAAGCCCAGGAGAAGAAGTATGTGCATGACGAAAGTCATGACGCCGGCGACGCCGACCGACGCTGCAGCCAGCGCCGGATACAGTCCGGACTTCTGCAGGTAGCGCACGTTGATCGCGATGGACCCCAGCGTCGGCGGGGAAACCAGCGTCGCGAAATCTCCAGCAATCTGCGCCATCAGCGTGCGCCTCAAGCGCAGCTTTTCCGGGACGAATCCCGTCAACGACCAGGCTGAACCGAAATACGTGATGAAACTGAAGACGATGGCCGCGGCGATCCACTGCCAATCGGCATTCCTGACGAGTCCGATCAGATCCACTTGGGCCAGTTGGGACAGCAGGACGTACCCGGCGATCGTGCCGGCCACCACCATGATGAGGGTCTTGGGCTTGATCCGCTCGAATTGGATCGTCTCTTCGTCTGCCCCTGGTCGTATCTCCACCAAGCGATCGCGCAGCGAGACGATGAGCCTCTTGTGCTTTCGCAGCTCCTTTCGCGTGCTTCGAGACAACGCAACCGGTTGCAAGGCGGGTAATGCTCGTCCGATGCCGTCCACTCCCAGAATCTCCACACCCGTGCTGACAGCACGGTCGACGTCGGTGAGCATCGCGAGAGTGCACAGCAACTCGGCGACGTCAATGCGCATGGCAACGTCACTAGAGGCGACACTGCCGGAGTCCTGGCCGATAACTCGCACGGTGCCGTCGGGGGAGCGCAGCAGGTGGTCGTCGTTGAGCGATCGATGCGAGATCTGGTGTTCGTGCATAGTTTTCACGGCCTGCCACGCGCCGCGGAGGTCATCGTCGGTGAGGTCGCTGCTCTGAGCGAAGGACGTGCCGTCGATGTGTTCGTACGCCAGGACGCAGGAGTCGGGGCCTACCTCTGATGCAACGAGCAAGCGAGGCTCGGGAAGACCGGCGGATTCCCCTGCATAGGACACCAACGCTGCGTGCTCGAGCGAACGACGCATGTTGAACGACGAGTTGCGCGGCTCCTCTCGCAGGCGCAGCGACGTCCAGATGGCCCGAAGGAGCCCGGCTCCTTCGAGGTCTCGGTCGAGAACGATCACGTTGAGCGATTGGCCGGACCGTCCCGTGGCTAGGTAGCGGCGACCCCGTGAGGTTGACTCTTGCGCCCGGAGCATCGTGATGGGTAGGCCGCCGCGGTCCAATGCGTCGGCCACCTCCGCGCCACTGGGGCGCGTGGTTTGAATCCCCAGGATGTAACGAACGGCGAGACCGATGGCCCAACCGATCATCAAGGATGCAGCCAAGCCGGCGACGGCGATGGATGCGCTGAGTATGGCGACGATCACCAGTGAGCCCATGACCACGAGGGTGAGCACGTTCCACGGGCGACGACTGATCAACCGCGAGGCGGTGATGAACGCTAGGAGGCCGCCGAGAATCGGGGATGTTGCCGCATTCGACGGGTCGTTCGATCCGGTGAGCGCGACGAGCAGCCGCGGATCGGCGATCTCGGAGACGAGGATGGAAAGGCCGGATAGGACGACGGCGGCGATGAGTAAAGCGACGAGCGCGTCGAAGAGTTGACGAACCCGTCTGCGGACGATCAGCGCGATCGCTCCGGCGAGGGGTAGGGCGAGCGTTCCAATGCCACCAATGATGTTGATGATCAACACGACTGGGTCGGGGAGAAGTCGTGCTCCTTCCACGAGGTCGTCTTCCAGACCGCTGGTTGTCCCGGTGGCGAACCAGCCGAGGGCGACGGCGGCGGCCGCGAGAAGCAGGGCGAGTGCGAATCGTGCGAGATCCAGGGGGCGACGCAGTCGCTTGGGGATGACGCCGTCCTCGATGACGATGGTGCCGAACTCGGTCACCCCGTCGGACCCGGGAACGTAGGAACCGGCGTCGGCTAGCGCATCAGCTCGCAAGTCCGCCATCTCGCCACTTGTCCGGTTCTCGGGGGGTGCGTTGGTTCTGCCGGTCGGCAGACCGGCAAGGGGGGTGTCGAGCGTCGATTCGGAGCCGGCTGCGCCGCCCGTCCGCGTGTCGTCGCTCACCGGCCGATCGTGTCACATGGCGGTGGTATCCATAGATGGTGCGCGCCCGATTGGACCTCTCGCCCCTGCCGCGAGCGCACGCCCCCGAGCTCGACGCTCGCCAGCAGGCCGTGGTTGATCACCGTGACGGGCCGCTCCTGGTGCTCGCTGGTCCGGGCACCGGCAAAACCACCACGATCGTCGAATCTGTTGTGGGGCGCTTAACCGCCGGGCAGTCCGCAGAGGAAGTGCTGGTCCTGACATTCGGACGGCGGGCGGCCGGCGAGGTTCGCGACCGGATCGCAGCGCGCATCGGTGGTGGCCTGCTGCCCACGGTCGCCACCTTCCATTCGTTCGCCTACGGCCTAGTTCGTGGGCACGCCGGCGCCGAGCAGTACGTCGATCCGCCGCGCTTGTTGTCGGGTGCCGAGGAGGATCAACGGATTCGCGAACTGATCATGGGAAGCAGGGAGGACGCCTCCATCGCATGGCCGCAGGAACTGCAGGAAGCCATCGCCACCCAGGGTTTCGCCGCCGAGGTGCGTTCCCTGATCGCACGAATGCGCGAGCGAGACATCACTCCGGGGCGTTTGCGAGCACTGGCCGCGGAGCATGCACGTCCGGAGTGGAAAGCCGTTGCGGACATCGCGGAGCAGGAAGAGGACGTAATGGTCCTCCACAACGTCATGGACTACGCCGAGTTGATGCGAAGAGCCGTACTCCTGACCGGCGATGAATCGGTGCGCCGGCAACTACACGAGCGGATCACCGCGGTCTACGTCGATGAGTTCCAAGACACCGACCCTCTTCAGGTCGAGTTTCTGCGTCGCATAGCCGGGCCGGGATGCTCGGTGGTGGCTGTCGGTGACCCGGACCAGGCGATCTACGCGTTCCGCGGAGCCCAGGTGCAGGGATTCCTCGACTTCCCAGATGTGTTTCGGCAGCCGGGGGGACAACCTGCGCCGGTGATCGCGCTGCGCACCGTGCGCCGCTACGGATCGGTGATCGCCGACGCGGCCCGGGCTGCCCTGGCACCACGAACGCTCGGCGCCCTGCCGGTTGAAGCGCAGCGCGACCATCGCACCCCCGAATTCGTCGACCAAGACCCGTCGATGCAGGGGTCCGTTCGCGTGCTGTCGTGTCCAACGCATTCCTCCCGTGACGCGCACATCGCCGAACAGATTCGATCGGCCCACGTGCACGACCGCCTCGCGTGGCAGGACATGGCGGTTCTCGTTCGATCCGCGGATGATCTTGCACGCGTCGAGAGCGCCTTGTCGGTGGCCGGCGTTCCTGCCTCCATCACCGCCGACGAGTTGCCGCTGCACGAGGAGCCGGCGGTTGCAGTGCTGCTGACCCTCATCGAGATCGCCGCTCGGCCTCGAACAGCAACTCCAGAGCGGATCGAGGATCTGTTGCTCGGCCCCATCGGTCGTATGGATGTCTCGGACCTTCGACGACTGGGCCGGGCGCTTCGCGCGCAGCGTCGCGACGCGGGTGAGCCTGTGCTGCAGGCGCGAGAGCTCGTCGCGGACCTGGTGCTCGGTCGTGATGCTCCTCCCGCCGGCATCGATTCAGTCTCCGCTATTGCCGCGAGCGTCGATCGAGTACGAGACGTTCTCGCCGCCGTTCGCGAAGGTGTGTCCCACGGGGCATCGATAGGTGAGGTGCTGTGGGTCGCCTGGACGGGTGGCTCGATTGCGCATGGCTGGCCGGATCGTCTGCGCGCCGCGGCGCTGGGTGGCTCGGCGAGCGCCCACCACGATCTCGACGCCGTCATAGCGCTATTCGCGTCAGCCGAGCGTTTGAGTGAGCGCTACCGCGGCGTTTATGCGGTCACCACGTTTCTCGACACGTTGCGCGATCAGTCCATCGCGTCAGAGTCGATCACCGAGTCCTCGCACGCCCGAGTGGAGCGAGAGTCGATGGTCCAGATCATGACCGTGCACCGCGCCAAAGGGCTGGAGTGGTTACGGGTGTGGATCACCGGACTCGAAGAAGGTCGGTGGCCGAACGTGCAACCGCGCGGATCCCTACTCGGCGTCGAGGAACTCGCCTCGGCAGATCGTGTGGCCCCGGACCTGATGCGCGAAGAGCGCAACCTACTTTTCGTGGCGATGACCCGTGCTCGCGAGCAGGTCACCCTTCTCCCCGTCGACTCCGCAGATGAGGGAGCAGATCGGCCGAGCAGATTCATCACGGACGTGATCGGCACAAGCCTCAGGAATCCACACCGCGACTACGGGGGCCACTCGCCGGGGATCACTGTCGAAGCCCAGCCGCACCGCGGTGACGTGATCACCAGTTGGAGCCAACTGGTGGTCGACTGCCGGCGTGCTTTGATGGACACCGACAGGTCCGCCGATACGAGACGGCACGCGGCGTCGCTACTGGCTCGCATCGCCACCCTTCGTGACCGTTCGGGCGCGCCGGTGATCCCCGCCGCGGATCCAGCCAACTGGTGGGGCCTAAACGACGTGAGCGAAGGGCCCCGTCCGCTGCGGGCGCCCGATAAGCCCATTGCGCTATCCGGATCCTCGTTGGATTCGATCCGGCAGTGCTCGATGAAGTGGTTCCTCGACCACGAAGCGCACGCCGATGTTGTTCGCTCGAGCGCGACGGCATTCGGAAGCATCGTGCACGCGATTGCCGACCATGTGGCGCGTGGAGAGATCCCCGAAGACCTGCACTCCATGGAGGCCTTCGTCGACCAGGTGTGGAGCGAGGTCGACTTCGACGCACCGTGGCGTTCGGTGTCCGAACGAGTTGAATCCCGTCGCGCACTGGAGCGATTCCTGATCTATCACGAGGCCCGCGAGAGAACCTTCATCGACAGCGAGCGTCACATCGTCTCTGACCTTGACGTCCCCACCCCCGGTGGACCCTCGGAGTCGGTGCACCTGCGGGGCTACCTCGATCGCGTCGAAGAAGACGACGACGGTCGTTTGGTGGCGATCGACTTCAAGACATCCTCGTCCAGTCCCACGAAGAAGGAGACTGCAGAACACGGGCAGTTGGGGGTGTATCAACTTCTGCTGCGCGACGCGTACGAATCAGCGAACGGCGCTCATCACGACGTGGGAGGCGCTGCTCTTGTTCAGTTGCGCATGGACGCTGGCGCGAAGGATCCAGGTCCGAAACAGCAGATGCAGCTACCGCTGAGCACCGACCCCACCGATGACCCTCGTGGGCCAGATGGGCTGGACGGTGTCACGTGGATCGAGCGCGCTCTTGGGGAGGCAGCGGACACGGTTCGACGTGAACGCATCGAGGCGCGGCCTGGAAAGCACTGCACCTTCTGTGACTTCGCTGGCATGTGCCCGGCCAAGACGCCCGAGGTGTCTGTCATTGATCTAGTGGGCGATGTCAACGACGTGATGGATGTTAGCGGTGACGACGAATGAGCGGCGACAACGTGAGCGGCGACAATGTGAATAACGCCTCGGCGAATCACGCCGTGCCCTTGGACATGGACCGAGGCGGGCTCGATGCGGTCCTCGGTTTCCACTTGAGCGATAGTCAATGGGAAGCCGTCAGTGCGCCGCTCGCTCCGGGCGTGATCGTCGCGGGGGCTGGCACCGGAAAGACGACGTCTATGTCGGCGCGCGTTGCCTATCTCAGCGCGATCGGCGCGGTGGATCCGGGCCGCGTCCTGGGTCTGACCTTCACGAACAAGGCTGCGTCCGCACTCGTTTCGTCCATCCGGTCACGAGTCGCCTCCGTCGGCTTTGCCGAGGCCGAGCCTTCGGTCTTCACCTACAACGCGTTCGCCTCGCGGGTGGTGACGGATTACGGATTGCGCATCGGACACGAGCCCAAAGCCACGTTGTTGACCGACGGTCTTCGCTACCAGCATGCCTATCGAATGGTGTGTTCACTAAATGACGACGAGGTCGGCGAGGGCCTGGCTCGTATGGGTCGCCGCCCGATGGATGTCACCGATCTCATGCTCCGCCTCGATAGCGAATTGAGTGAACTCGCCATCGATCCGCGCGGTGTCGTTGAACACGATCGCGCACTTATCGCGCAGCTCGATGTGCTCGGTTCCGGGCGCGGAATAGCTCGAGAGATTGCCGAGAAGGCGCGGGACCGAATGATGCTGGCCGTGCTCATCGAGCGGTGGCGCGAGTACAAGACCACCCGCGATCTGTGGGAGTACATCGATCAGGTCCGCCTCGCTCAACGCATCGTCGACCAATTCCCTGACACCATCGGCGACATTCGCTCTCGCTTGGACATCGTGCTGTTGGACGAGTACCAAGACACATCCATCGCGCAACGACAATTGCTGCAGACGTTGTTCGGGGACGGATTTCCCGTCACTGCCGTCGGAGATCCCTGTCAGGCTATCTACTCCTGGCGTGGAGCCAGTGTGGACAACATCGAGTCCTTTCCGCAGCACTTCCCGCGGACCGACCAGCGCCCCGCCTCGCGGTATTCGCTTGCCGAGAATCGACGCTCCGGACCGGCTGTTTTGCATGTGGCCAATGAGATCTCCACCGACCTGCGCGCCGAACACGCGGGAGCCGACCCGCTCATCCCACCAGGTGACGCGTCATCCGCACGGGTGGACGTCGGATTGTTCGACACCATCGAGACCGAAGTGGAGTTCCTCGCTACCCGCGTGGGTGAGGTGCACGCCGCGGTTGAGAAGCGACGTGCGTCGGTCAATGGCTCCGACGAGTCGATCGCGGTCCTGTGCACAACGGGGAAGAACATCCGGCGCGTTGATCGGGCCCTGCGAGCGCGGGGGATTCCTACCCGGGTGACCGGAGCGGCCGCCCTGCTGGCTGATCCGGCGGTCGCCGACACGCGGGCGCTGCTCGAAGTGGTGCACGAACCGACAGCGAACACATCGCTGGTGCGCCTGTTGGCCGGGGCCCGCTGGCGGGTAGGCGCTCGGGACCTCGCGGTGTTAGGTGAGCGCGCCTACGCGCTCGCCGGTGGGCACGGCCGACGCGACACCGACTCCATCCACGACGATCTCAACGATGCCGTTGCGGGGAGCGACGCAGTAGAGGTGACCGCGCTCGCTGATGCTCTGGCTGATCCCGGGCCGACCGAGCACTACTCGCCGCGCGCCATCGAAGCGTTCGCGGAGGTGTCGGATTTGGTGACGCGGATGCGTGCGCACACCAGCGAGCCGATCAGCGACTTCATCGCGCGCGCTGTTCGTGAGCTCGGAGTCGACGTCGAGGCCGCGCTCGCCGATCCGAGCGGAACATCGACCTCGGCGCTTGACGACTTCCACGCCCTGGCCGCGTCCGTGACCGAAATCGACGGCCGCGTGAGCCTAGGAGGGTTCCTCACCTGGCTGCGTGACGCCGAACGATTCAACGTCACCATTCCCCACACCCGACCCCGGGTCCCGGGAGCGGTCGAAATCATGACCGTATTCGCCGCCAAGGGGCTGGAGTTCACTCACGTCTTCGTTCCCTTCGTCTGTGAGAAAGCGTTCCCCGGGGGTAAGCCCCGTGGCCGCTGGCTCACCAGCCCGGGGGTGGTTCCGTGGCCGTTGCGACGTGACGTTCCCCCGCACCTCGCTGTCTTCCCGGACGCTGATGGGGAATCGATCAGTAAGCAAAGCGACCGGTACGCCGATCATCTTCGCGCTCTGGAGGAGCGCAACAACGAGCGCCTCGCGTACGTCGCACTCACCCGTGCCGAGGAGTCGCTGACCGTCACTGGGCATTGGTGGGGCGCCGGGCAAAGCAAACCCCGCGGGCCGCATCGCTTCCTGCAGCAGATCCGAGCGGCGGTCGAATCCGCCGATCCGGACATGTGCCGGGTCGTGATGTGGGCACCCGCGCCGCCCGACGGTGCCGACAACCCGATCACCGGAAATGGGGGCGTGTCCTGGCCGCAGCCGGTCGTCCCATCACTGCGCGCGGAACTCACGCAGGCCGCGGCAGCGGTGCAGGCCACGAACACCACCGAACCCATCGCCGTGACCGAGTCGCTATCGCTGAATGAGTCCAGCGGCGGTGGAGAAACCGCGGATGAGCAGCGGGTGCGGGTGTGGCATGAGACCTACGAAGCGTTGATGGAGGATCACCGCTTGGACCAGGTGGACGAGCACGTCGTGCGGCTCGGTGAACACGTCGGCGCGACGACGTTCCTGCGCGCACTCCGGGAGCCGGATGCCGTTGCCCTCGATCTGCTGCGACCCATGCCGCGTCAACCATCTCGGGCTGCGACGCGGGGTGTCGCGTGGCACGCCTGGGTCGAAACCATGTTCGGCCAGCAGTCGCTGATGGCTGTCGATGATCTCCCCGGGGCCGCCGACAAAGACATCACCTCGGACGCGCAGTTGGAAAAGTTGAAGGAGGCGTTCGCGAACACGCGGTACGCAGGGCGCGAGCCGGTAGGCGTTGAGCGCGGCTTCTCGGTGGTCCTGGGCGGCCGGGTTATCAACGGCCGTATCGACGCCGTCTTCGCCGAGGAAGACCGGTTCGAGGTAGTGGATTGGAAAACGGGAGGGACCGCGTCGATTGACTCCCGACAGTTGGCCGTGTACCGGCTCGCGTGGGCCCAGATCGCGGGAGTCTCGTGGCGAGACGTCGATGCCGCGTTCGTGATGGTGGCGACGGGGGATGAGATTCGCCCGGACACCGACGCGGAGGTCGAGTCCCTCCTCGCTCTCGACTAGCGCTCGTCGGTCTCCGGGATCGCCACCGGATGGATCGGCGCACCGCGCGCGGGATTTCCCTCCGTGGCACCCTCGATGATCTCCTCGCCCGCCTCCTCGGTGGGAGTACTGCGCGTACCCACGAGACCTCGCATCCATTCACGAGCCGGCTCTTCGACCACCTTCCACATCAGCCACGCGATGACGAGGGCGCCAACAATCAGCACCACGACCCCGGCGGCATACATAGCGCCCGACTCGATTCCGGCAACGTTCATCCCCGCCCGCCACAACCCCATCCACACCAAGTGGGTCATGTAAAGGGAGTAGGAGACGAACCCACCGAGCACCAGGGTGCGGGTCGAAAGAGCCCGCGCCACACCCGAGCGAGCAAGCGCCAAAGCCCCGATCCACGCCACCAGCAGTGGTACGAGGGCGAGATGGAAATACGGCGGCAGTGGTTCTGCGTCCGGGTTGATGGCGTTCGCCGGTGGTTGGGCCGCCGGAAGCCACGCCAGGAACACCGCCCCTGCTACGACCAGCGCGGGGAGTATGGCGGACAACCACGCGGCGGGGGAGTGAATGCGTTCGCGCTCCGACAGCCGCTGGACGATGAGATAGGTCAGAGCTCCGGCGGTGAATTCCGAGGCGATGCGATAGGTCGATCCCCAGTTGTTCGTGTAGTAGGGATCGGACGTGCCTAACCCGTAGCCGACCAGCGGTGCGAGGACCGCGAACCACGCGATCACCAAGACGAACGTGGGCACTTTCTTGTGCATCCTCCACAAGATCAGCACCAGCAGGGGGAACACGAGGTAGGCAAGCCACTCCATGGACAACGACCATGCGACGAAATTCCACCCGCGTTCGGGGTTGGGTCCCCATTCTTGAATTAGCAGAAGGTTTTTGATGAAGTCGATCGGGTTCCACCAGTCACGATCGATGTCCTCACCCAGAACGCGGGCTTGAGCGAAAACCGCGAGGCCAGCGACGACGAGCATCACCAGGTGCACGGGGTAGATCCGGGCCAAGCGCAGCCACCAAAAGCGCAGCGTGGCGCTCCCGCGAATCGATGAACCCATGCGCGTGAGGTAGGTGTGGGTCAGGATGAAGCCGGACAACGCGAAGAACAGGTCCACGCCGAGGCGACCAACCCGCATGACGTCGCCCATGACCGGTATCGACAACAGGCCGAGAACGTTGAACGGCCCTTGCAAGTGGTAGGCGAACACCCAGAACGCGGCGACGAAGCGGATTCCCGTCAACTGGCGGATGAACACGCTCACGTCGACACCCTAGGCTCGCCTCCATCGTTAGTGGGGAGATCTCGTGCGAATGTCGGATCCGCGGTGGTGGCTGCTGGATGATCTCGTGCTCGCCCGCTCCGCCATCGACCGGGCTGCCGAGCGACGCACCGACCAGGCATGGGTTGATGGCGCCCGCGTTGATCCATCGAGTCGATTCGTCCGTGTGCACCAGGGCACCGCGGCCATCGACGGGGATCGGCTCGCCCTCGATGCTTCGGTTCCCGAGCACGTCCTGACATCGCTGCTGGGGATCGACGCCGACGGCGTCGCGTACTTCTGCGCGCACTACGACGAGGCTCCCGCGCTAGCCGACTCTCACCGGTGGGCAGACCTTCGCATGTCGGGCTCCAGCCTGGATGCCATGGATGCCGGATTGATGGTGGCATCGGTGGCGCTGGATAACTGGTCGCGCAACCACCGTCACTGTCCTCAGTGCGGCGGCGGCGTGACGTGGCGCGATGCAGGCTGGTCGCGGTACTGCCCTGTCGATGATTCGTCGCATTTTCCGCGCACCGATCCTGCCGTCATCGTCCTGGTCCGCGACGACGATGATCGGGCGCTCCTCGGCCGCCAGGTCCGCTGGGAGCCTACGTGGTTTTCCACGCTCGCGGGATTCGTCGAGGCGGGAGAGTCGGCCGAAGCGGCGGTCCGACGCGAGGTGGAGGAGGAGTCGGGTGTGCGCATCGGCACCCGGCCGGAGGATCTGCAGTACCTCGGCAGCCAACCGTGGCCTTTCCCTGCTTCGCTGATGCTCGGCTATCACGCGTTCGCTTCCGATCCATCGATCGATGTGGATGGGGAGGAGATCGCAGAGGCCCGGTGGCTCTCGCGAGCCGAGTTAGCACAGGCCTGCGCGACCGGTGAGGTATCGCTTCCTCCAGCGGTCAGCATCGCCCGCAAACTCATCGAGCGCTGGTACGGCGAGCCGCTACCGGGTGATTGGAGCCGGCCGTTGATCAAGCCGAGCCGTTAGCGCGGCCGGTAACGCCCCATCGATGGCTTCGACGGCACGATGTCGCGCCCGGCACGCAGCAGGCCTCCTAGACGACACCCGCGCCACCAGTCACGAGTCACGAGTCACGCGAGTCTGGATGTCACATCGGCCAGCGACGGGTTCGTCGCGGTGGAGCCGTCGGGGAAGACGACGGTCGGTACCGTTTGATTGCCGTCATTCTGGCTTTCAACGAAAACCGCGGCATCGGGTGTCTGCTCGATATCCACCTCCGTGAAGGAAATGTCCGCGTCGGTGAGCTGCCGCTTGAGTCTGACGCAGAACCCACACCAGGGTGTGGTGAACATTGTCACGGTCCCGCCAGCGGGAGTCCAGGGGGTGACGTCCATGCGATCAACGTAAAGGAATGGACATGGCATGCCCTACGACCCCGGCGGACTAGACGAAGATGGCTGCGACGCACGCGAGTGCGGCGCCGCTGAAGCGGATGGCATCCGCTCGCCGGAGGCGTCGCTTGAGTTGGGCAGTCGGGCCGTCTCTCGCCAATGTCTTGTGCAGAGGTGCTGCAACGAGTCCGGTTGTTAACAGGACCAACAAGATCGCGCAGATTGCCAAGACCAGGGCCGGCGACCAACCCATTGACGAGAGAGACCAGGTGAGAGCCGAAATGACAGCGACGTACATGGGGACAACGACGAACGCGATTCGCTTGGAATGCGCGGTGTGGCGGCGTTGCCAGTCAGCCGGCGAGACCTCAAGAAGTGTCGGGTACACCACGACAGTGACGACGGCCTGAAAGCCGAGATGCGCGCCCATCGAAAGCAACAGCGCCTGCTGAGCCGCATTCATGCTCCAAGTTTAGGTAGCCCAGCGCGGTTGGCTCGGCACGCAGAACCCACAGCAGGGTGTGGTGAGTAACGTCACGGTCCCCGCGAGAGGAACCCACTGCGGATCAGTCATTCATTTTAGGCCGGAGGAGCCCCGTACTGGTTGTCCACTTCCGATCCTGCCTGCGCCCAGAGGACATACAGGATGATCGCGCCCGCGCAGGGAATCAGCACGAGGAGCTGGAGCCAGCCGCTTTTGCCTGTGTCGTGCAGGCGCCGGGCATCAACTGCGTAGAAGGGGATGAGCAGAACTATCCCGATGATGCTGGAGGCAGTGACGGCGAATGCGGTGCTGTCCGGAAAGCCATCGGGCGCGAAAGCGAGCAAGACTTGAACGACGAACAGGATGACCGAGCTGAAGAGGAACAACCACCAGAACTTCGAGCGCCGGGCTCGTCCCTGGAAGTTCGCGAAGTTTGAGAAGCAGGTCGATATCGATTGCCCGAATGTCATATGTGATCTCCGAATTGATCCCTACCAAGGAGAACCTGTCGTCTCCCGAACCGTGGACATTGCGTCGAAAATGCAGGTGACTGTCGCGGGCTTGGCGATTTGTGTGGGGCACCGGCAGGCGTCCGTCACCGGTGGCGGGTGAGGCGAACTGCCGTAACACTGCGGGCATGGGCAATGACGGGTCAGCAACGCCGGCGGCTATTCGCGAGATCGTGGGGGTGTATCACGCCGATGGGGGAGTCATGGGCGAGCTGCGGTACATCCTGGGCAAGGCGCGCGGCACCGCTCACTGCGCCCTGTGTGACATCACGCACTCCACCGTGCGACGGAAAGTCGCTTGGGACGACGCGTGTCGCACCTTCCCCCACCCAGTTCGCCTGGTGCACCTGAACGAGCGCTCGCCGGAGGAAGTAGCGGCCTGCACCCTCGGTACGCCGACCGTGCTGGTGTCGTTCGCTGATGGCACCTACGGAGCGGTCATGGGCCCGGATGATCTCGAACTGGATGGATCCGTGCCCGCGTTCTTCGATGCTCTGGATCGCGTAGTAAGCCGGAGCCTGCCATCGGATGAAGGACTTGGCGCGCCTGATGTGACCGGTGCGTAGTCGACGGTGACCGATCTAGGATCGGGGGTGTGAAGATCACTGGACGTCTGCAGACTTTCGACAGCGCCACCGGCGCACGGCTGAGCAACAAGAAAGTGGACCTGACCAAGAAGAACAGGATCCCCGTTCTTGCGACCGGCCGACGCACCTACACGATCGCCGACGTGAAGGTGAAGTACGAGAACTTCGGTCGACGAGAGCGGCTCCCAGAGTTGGAGTTCGAGCGGTCTGAGTGGGAGTACTTCCAATCCTTGTGTATGAAGGCGGTCACGGACCCCAGCGCGATAGAGGAATTGCGGGGCCGCTTCGCCCGTTAGGGATCCGGCGATGGCAGGCGGTGCCCAAGAGGCGTCAACGGTCGCTGCCCTGCGTGCGAGACCGAGCCAGAACCGCGGCGATAACGAGAATCACGAGCGCCGCCAGTCCCACCGTGATGGGTGAGGACAGGTAGTCCACGGACACACCCCACAGCAACATGCCGATGGGTGAGACAACAGTGCCGATAAGAACGAGCACCGCCACCCCGGAAATCTCCCTACCCGGTGGACTCGCGTCGCCGGCGGCCCCGATCGTCAGGGCGCGCGCGGTGAAGCGACTGGCTCCGAGCCCAACGCCGATGAGCGTCCATACGACGAGATCGACGCTGATGACCGACACCATGGTGCTAACGGCGAACGCGATCATGAAGCCGCTCGCCCAGATAAACGCTCGAATGGCACCGAAGAATTGCGACTCCTTGCTCAAAGTCCGCCGCACGAGGGTCGGCACGAAGAACCGTCCCGCTGCGACGCCGGCGAGCATCAATCCCGCCCCGGAAGGAAGGGGGGACGTGTCAAGGTCGTTGAGAATCGGAACGAGCATGGTGAACAGGGGCAAAAGGCAGATCATCAGACTCGCGGTCAGAAAGCCGACCCGACGGAGTTGAGGCCTGGACCGCAGCAAGTCCAGCAGATCCCGAGCGGAGTTCTGCGTGGTCGGTTGATCGTGGTCTGGTTGTGCCGGTGGACGGGCGAGAAGAAACACCGCGAAGGGAATGGTCAGCAGGCCGTTGGCAAAAATCCCTACGCCAGGGTCCGTGGCGTGAATGAGTACTCCGCCGAGCGATGCACCCAGCATCGCCCCGACGCCGGCAGCAATACTCCGTCGAGCCATCGACACCGTGAGAGATGTCTGAGAAAGGTAGGCGTGTGTCACGAAAGGAGACACGACCGTCGTCACGCCGAAGAGCACTCCGAAAAGTGGAGCGGCCAGCCACAGCACCAGAAGGCTCTCGCTCGTGAGGATTTCCACAACGCCGACGATTGACCACGACACGGCAACGCCGACTTGTGCTGTCGAGAACACTCGCAGTCGTCCCCAGCGATGCGTGATCCGTCCCAGGCACGCCGTAGAGAGCGCTGCGAACGCCAGCAAGATGGCGAGGTAGAGGCCGGTCTCCACTCCGCCGTTGCCGCTGGCGGCGTAGGTGGTGGCCGACGTGGCGCCGAGTTGACCGACCAGGGTGCCGGCAATCGCGAAACCGCTGACGATCAGATAGCTCTTGGACAACGGGATGGACCGTCGTTGTGCCACATCGCAAATTATGGCCCCCGAACGGGCGGTGAGGTGGTGGGCGACAGAGCAATACTCGACGGGTCCCTCACCGGAGGCCTGTCGGTGAGGGACCCGTCGTCGAAGGAAATGAAATGAGGAGTAATAGGAGTCCCTCAGGTCGGTGACGTCACGATTGCCCGGACGTGAACAGCGTGTTTCGACTTTCGTGAAAGGGTGAAACCGCGCAGCAGGCAGGAGTTACGGGCTCGTGGACACCGAGCAGGTCGGCCCGTCGCCAGCGGTCAAGCGCTGCTGCCGATCATCGAAGCCACCCCCGGTGATGATCGCCGTGCAACTAGCGCCCTCACCGTCGATATCCCGCACGTTGATCTCGTAGGTCGCCGCGACCTCGGGGTCCACCTCGAAGCGAACGGACTTGCGTCCGGCCAGCGCCTCGAAGACATCGGTTCCCCCTTCGACGTTGCTGAGGCGGTAATCGCACGTGCCGGTCTCGCACGAGCCGACGAGAGAAACAAAAACCCCGGCCGAATCCGAGGCATCGTCTGGCTGACCGGACGAATCGCCAGACGCCTCGCCGGGCGTCTCGGCCGCCGTCTCACTGACAGCCATTTCGGTGTCAGTTGTGGCAGCCGTCTCGTCTGAACTGCTGCAGCCGGTGAGGGCGAGCAGGATCGCCGGAACAGTCAGGATCACCGGCAACAGGCGCATGGCGTCAGATTAACGGTGTTGCCGACCGACGCTCGGTCGAGTGTCGGTCGGCAATCAATCAGCCGAACAGCGCGTAAAGCTCCGAGCCTGCTGTTGCCAGCGCGATCACGATCACGATTCCGCGGTAGAAGGCCCAGGGAGCCTTCTTGAACTCCTGGGCGATGGCCGTCTCGGCATCATCACCAGTGATGTCCTTCGATCCGGCGTGCACATCCTTGATTCCTGAGTCGTTCCACAGCCAGACCAGGAAGTTGGACAACACCGCGAAGATCGCCAGTGCTACCTGACCGCTGGAGGAGATATCGCTCGCCAAGATGATGATGGCGAAGAGCGCGGAGTTCAGCGCGATAAAGATCGCGAGGCCCCCCAGAATGTCGCGTTGACGCATGGCGCCCCAGAAAATGGAGTTGGCGTTGGTCATGTTTGGCCCCCTTCGATGAGCAAAACGGTAGGTGTAGGCATCAATCATGAGGCACGTCAACGGCGGATTTGGCCGAAACACGTGAATTCTGGGTGACATCTGCTCGGTGACAGTGCGACGAGTGGTTCCTGTCGGCGACGGCCGTGAACGTGGCTTTTGGCCTGACGTCCGGGGCCGCGTTGCTGTAGCCTCGCCGACGGCATTTCCCACACTGAACTCGCGGCACGAGCCTCGTCACGTACACGACCTCACACCAGCGAAAGGATCCCGAGATGGACAATAAGGAAATACTGGGTTGGTTCAACCATCGCGTCTATCCCACGATGGCGGTCTTCATCGGCTATTTCATGTTTTTCGCCCCGGTGTTGGCCTTCATCGGTTTGCAGCAGTCGGACTACGCGACGGCGCTGATGATCGTCTCTGTCGTCGTGGGCCTATTCACGTTGCTGATGACGTGGGGGTTGATCGGCGACATGAAGACACTGGCATCGTGCATGTCTCCTGAGTTGGCCGAATCGCCGTGGGGCAAGTCGTTTAAGGGTTTCGCCGCCTTCGGCATCATCTTCTCCTTGTTCATCGTGGGCGTCGTGATCGCTCACGCGATGATCTTGTTCGGCTGAAGACTCAGGATTGTCGAAGGAAGGTGAATGGCATGGGACGGACACGAGGAGTTTTGGCAGCGGGAGCAGCGGCGGTCATGGTCGCCGTGGGGCTGGCAGCCGCACCGGCGATAGCCGAGTCACCACCGCAACCCGGACCGGTACCTATCAGCGCGGCAACGCAGACGCTCGTCACGCTCAACTTCACCGGCAACGGCTGTGAGGGTTGCGTGATTATTCCTAGGCAGTTGATCTACGCCTCCGATAACGGCGGACAGGACGTCAGTTGGAACGACGGCTTCTCCACAAAGCGGAAGGTCCGTGGTGATTCAGTGACCTTACGCGTTCCCACGGAAAGTACCCGCGGGATGTATTTCTTTATCGACGCGCCAGAGTCAAAGTCGGGCGCCTCTTATGACGCGGCCCCTATGGTGGTTTTCCAGTACGCAGGCTACTCACCGGGGGAATGGGTGGAGCGCGCCCAAGCGGTGAAGGCGTCGAGTGGTTCCCCCTGCTGGTCCGGCACTACCGAGGCCTCGGTGTCATTTACGGTCAACGTGCGTGCTGTGAAGAGGCAGGGTTTGCCTGGGACCCCGGGTGGATCCCGCACCGTCCGCGTCCCGCTCGCGTGGGTTGCCCCCACGGAACAGGCCTTCGGGGGCTTCATGAATACCGATCGAGGAATAGTCGCGACTAACGGTGACCCCGGTTGCGGCGGGACGTCCTAGGTCTGTTGCTTCCTAGGTTCCGACCACCGACCTGACCGGGGTGATCAGGTGCTGATGAGTTCAGCAGCTCCGAAGGAGACGCTGAATCGCTCGCACCAGATAGTCACGCTGGTCAGGTCGGAGATGTCGGCGTCGTCGGGTATCGGGTAGTTCTGGTTGCCCTTGTTGCCCTTGAGCGCCCCGAGACTGAGGTACTCGTCATCGTCGAAGACGATCCAGCCGTCTCGGCCTTCGATAACGGGAGCTGCCGCGAGCCAGACCTTGAGGTCGGGACCATTATCGGTATCCAAACCCACGAGCCGAAGGACCCGGCTGCCATCTTCGAGAGTGATGATGCGCGCCTTGCCCGCCGTCGGGTGTTCGTGGGAGATGAACGTGCCTTCGGCCGTGACGGTCCGCTTCGGGGTTTCCTCGACGCTCGGCTCAGCACTGGCGTCATCGCCGGAGTTAGCGGTGGAATTGCTGTTCGTGTTGGTCTCGGTAGCCGACTGCTCCTCAGCGTTGGAGTCCGCAGACGCGTCTTGATTCGCCTCGCCGGCGGCCTCCTGCGCGGAGGCGTCGGAGCTCGGTTTGACGGTCTCCTCGACGTCCACGGTGGGCAAGGCCTCGTCCACGGTCACGTCAATGAATAGTCGCCACGGCTGGAATGCCGCCAGCGCGAGGGTGAGTGCGGTCACCGCAACGATTGCCGTCGGGACGATCACGACGGGTCGGCGCCACCAGCGCTTAGATGCCATGTCAGCTCCTTTGCTTGTCCCTAGGACGGTCCCTCGGTGCGTTCGGTTCCCGGGAATTGCGCGGCGGGGTGGTTTGCCACGGAACCTGCGACACATGTGGCGGCAATGTGTCACCTTCCCTCCGTCAACTCTTGATAGGCGGACGAAGCCTCGGGTCGTGGTTAGGCTGATGAGGTGGAAAAGGAAAGCGAATACGACGAGAAGCACGTCCAGCTGTTCGTCGGGAAAATCGCCTTCGATCCGCACCGGCTGATCTACGCCACCATCATCTTGATGGTCTCGCTGGCCGTATATAACCAGGAAGCTGAGTCGTGGTCCGGCACGCCGTTCATGGACCTCGTGGTCGTCGTATTCGCGCCGCTGCTGGCGCTGTCCCTCGCGCACGCGTTCTCCGACGCGCTCGACGTTCAGATCCGCACCGGTAACCGCTTATCGGCCAAAGAACGCCGACACCTACTCGGCATCGCCGTGCAGTACGTCGCGGTGGGCATACCCGTCGTTGTCCTTGGGTTGGTCTGGTTGATCGTGCAGCAAGATCCTCGCGCCGTCGTCCGCTTAGCCGAGGTCCTCGGGGTGGCCAGTTTGTTCTTCTGGGGAGCCTTCGCCGCCCGCCGGTCGGGGCTTCCTCGGGGCCGGCAATGGCTGTGGGCGACCATCTACGGACTCCTCGGCTTCGGCATCATCCTCATCGAACTCGCCTTCACCCACTGAGCCTGTGGGGTTCATCGCGCACTGTCGGTGCGCCGTGGAAGCATCGGCCCATGGATCCCGCCGACGTTCTCGAGGGCCTCGACGCTGAGCAACGGGCCGTCGCGGAGAGCCTGTCCGGACCCGTCGCGGTGCTCGCCGGGGCCGGGACCGGTAAGACGCGAGCGATAACCCACCGGATCGCCTACGGCGTTCTCGCCGGCGAACACGATCCCGCTCGATCGCTTGCCGTAACTTTCACCAACCGAGCCGCCGGGGAGCTCAAAACGCGACTGGGTGGCCTCGGCGTCCAAGGCGTGCAGGCCAGGACATTTCACGCCGCCGCGTTGCGTCAACTGCGCTATTTTTGGCCGCGGGTGTCCGATCGAGCATTCCCCGACCTGCTGCCGAGCAAAGCGAGCCTGGTGGCCGCGGCACTGTCGGCGAACAATTTTTCTTCGGACACCTCAATGGTTCGAGACGTGAGCGCCGATATCGAGTGGGCGCGGGTCAATTTCCTGGACCAGCACACTCTGCCAACCGCGACGGTCCAACGAAACCTCAGCCTGGAGCCCGGGCAACTCGCCCGTGTGCTCGCTGACTACGAGCAAGCCAAATCCGACCGAGGCGTGATCGACTTCGAGGACGTCATGATCGTCCTGGTCGGCGCATTATCGTCCGACGATGCGATCGCACGAGAGGTGCGAGCGCAGTATCGGTGGCTGACGGTCGATGAGTACCAAGACGTCAACCCCGTCCAGCACGCTCTGATCGGCTTATGGCTGGGCGACCGCGACGACATTTGCGTTGTCGGTGACCCCAGCCAAACGATCTACTCCTTCACCGGCGCACGCTCGGACTACCTGGTGGATTTCCCACAACAGTTCCCCGGCGCCACCACCGTGCGACTTGTCCGCTGCTACCGGTGTTCACCGCAGATCGTCGAACTCGCCAACGGGGTCATTCATGCGGGCACGTCCTCGGCGAAGGCCGTCACCCTCACGTCACGACGAGAAGCCGGTGCAGCCCCGGACGTCGAGGTCTTCGACGACGACGTCGCCGAAGCCCAGGCCGTTGCCCGACGCATCAAGACCAGCATCGATTCCGGAGTTCGCCCGCGAGATATCGCCGTTTTGTATCGCATCAACGCTCAGCAAGTGGAACTAGAAACAGCGTTCGCCGAGCTCGGCATTCCCATGACCGTCCGCGGATCCGAGCGCTACTTCGACAGGCCCGAGGTGCGCGAGGCGATCACGCGACTGCGGGGAGCGGCACGGGCGTCGGATGCGGATAGTGGTCGCCAGGACGCTGACGCGGATGTGGCGGTCACGGTCGCCGACGTGCTTAGCGCGATGGGCTGGTCCGCGCAACAACCCACGACCACTGGCGCCGTGCGCGAGAAGTGGGAGTCTCTCGCGGCACTGGTCGAACTGGCAAAGGAGAGCGCAGCGCTAGATCTTGCAGCCTTTATCGGTTACCTCGACGAGCGAGCCGCGGCACAGTTCGCGCCCGTCGCCGATGGCGTGACCTTGGCGTCGGTACATGCCGCGAAGGGATTGGAGTGGCTCACCGTGCACCTCGTTGGCTGCAGCGACGGACTCATTCCCCTGCAGCATGCGGAGACCGCCGATCAACTCGAAGAAGAGCGACGGCTGCTGTATGTGGCGATCACCCGAGCCGAGCGCGAACTGCACGTGACGTGGGCGCGATCTCGGCAGCCGGGAGGGCGAGCGACGCGGCAGATGAGCCGCTTCCTTGAGCGAATGGGAACCACAGACGGCGCGGACGAATCGTCGATCCGCCGGGGCGACAGATCGCGCCGGAGCAAGCCCCGGTCCAGGCGAGGTCCTGCGGCGTGCCGCACGTGTGGGAAGGCGCTTGTGACCGCGGGTGAGCGGACCATCGGGCGGTGTCAGACGTGCCCTTCGACGTTCGATGAGACGTTCCTGGAGGAACTGAAGCAGTGGCGGCTCGATCACTCGCGCACCCAAGGGGTCCCCGCCTATGTCGTGTTCACCGACGCGACATTGATCGCCATCGCCGAGCAGCTGCCGGAAGATGCCGAGGCACTAAGTGCGATCCCCGGTGTGGGCCCGGCCAAGATCGAGTCCTACGGAGACGAAGTCGTGCAAATGGTGCGATCCCGCGCCTAGCTTCCGGCTGGCGTCGGTTCGGTGAAGTCTGGCACCCAGCGTTCGATCTCACCGCGCACCGGAACCGTCGCGTCGAGCTGACACAAAACCCCGATGCTGCCCAGCCACACTCGATGAATGAGCGCGTACGACGGCGGGAGGTTGATCTTCAAGCCGATCGAGAAGTCCGGTCCGCGAACATCATTGATGCGCGTGAACTGACCACGCAGCCACGCGCGGTTGAAGTGGAAGAACTCATGGCGCGCCGGCTCCACGAACGGGTCGAGGTAGTTCAGCAACTGCTCGGGGTCGATGTCGACGTGCGGCAGAACAAAACCCTCGTCGCGCAGTCCCTGCACGACGCTGTCCGCATCACCGCTTTGCGCGATACGCAGCAGCGTGCCCATGGCCGGCGGTAATCCGTCAGGCAGCACGGAGACAGCCCCGAAGTCGAACACGCACAGTCGGCCGTCGTGCGTCATGCGGAAGTTTCCGGGATGCGGATCCGCGTGCAGCAGGCCGGCCCGAGCGGGGCCGGAGAGCAGGAACCGCTCGTAGAGCAGTCCGATGCGGTCACGCTCCTCAGGGGTTCCGTTGGCGATGATGTCCGACATCGGACGCCCGTCCACCCATTCGGTGATCAGCACGTGCGGTGCCGCGGCGAGAACGTGGGGAACGCGGAACTCCGGATCGCCGTCGAAGGCGACGGCGAACTGACGCTGGTAGCGCGACTCTCCGAGGTAATCGAGTTCCTCAATCACGCGTTCCTTCAGTTCTGCAACCAGCGACTTCAAGTCCAAGCCAGGAACCAGAGAGGAAAACATCTTTCCCATCCGCGCCATCTGGTTCAGATCAGCGATTAGCGCCTTGTCGGCTCCCGGGTACTGCACCTTCACGGCGACCTCGCGACCGTCGTGCCACACCGCCTTGTGCACCTGCCCGATGGATGCGGCTCCCGCGGGAGTGTCATCGAAATCAGCGAATCGCTCTCGCCAGTCGGGCCCGAGGGAGCCCGCGAGAACCTCGTGGACGGTTTCGGCCGGCATCGCGGGTGCGGCGTCCTGAAGTTTCGTCAACGTCGCCCGGTACGGGCCGGCCATCTCCTCCGGGAGGGCCGCCTCGAAGATGCTCATCGCCTGGCCGAGCTTCATCGCCCCGCCCTTGAGTTGGCCCAGGACCGCGAAAATCTGCTCGGCGGTGCGTTGCTGAATCTCCGCGGTGACGGCGTCCGCTGGCTTGCCGCCCACCTTCTTCCCGAAACCCCACGCGGTGCGCCCGGCGTACGACGCCGGAAGGGTCGCGATCCGCACACCGCGGGTCAGCGCATTCTTCGGGATTTCCGGCACCGTGCCATTGTTCCTGAGGTCACTCGATCGTGCGAGCCGCGGGCTCCTCGCCGTCGGTGAAAGTCCCACGCGGGGTCAACTGATCGGTGCCCCACCAGCAACCACAGGCCGGGTGCGGGTGGGTGGGTTCATCACGGGCGGTGAAATCCGGTGCCTCGAGGAAGATGCGGCGGGTGGGGGAATCCTGCGGCCGATCAGTCCAACGCCGCACCACAGCAGCAGCGTGCGCGGCCGCGTGCATCGCGAGCAGCTCATCGGTGCCCACCGATCGTCCAGACTCGCGGGGGCCATCCGATGTGCGGTGATCGCGTGCCATCCACTGGGAAACGATCTCCGGCCATTGCGGGTCCCGGTCACGCCGATGCAAATACCCGCAGCGCAGGCATGCGGAATGACCGGGAACGACGAGCGGTCCGATGCTGGCGCGACCGCGGTACGCCACGACGGGCAGGTGGGGTCGAGACTGAGACGCCGGGGGCATCCAGGCGAGTGCGGACTCCGAGGATTCCGGCAGCGTCACCGCGCACGCGATCGTTATCGCCGACGAGGCGGCTTCCTGGTCGCCGTGTGCCAGTTGGAAGCCGCTCGCACCCAACACTGAAGTAACGACGGAAGCGATTGCCGCGTCTCCTTGCACGTCGACGACTGTCGCCATGCGCGACGCCAGCGCCGTGGGCGGGTGGTCGTGCCAGCGCGCGAGAGACGCGAGCTCGGGTGCGGCGTCGAGCCGCTGCCGGGGCGTGAGCCACCAGCACTCGGTCGAATCGTCCAACGCTCCGACGGACCGTGCGTGCGCGATCAACTCTCGGGCGCGATCCGGGTTCCCGGGAAAAGCCGCCAGGGCCTCGTCGTCGTGACGAAAACTCCACAAGCGCTGCAGCCAATCGGTCTCTGCGGTCGATGCGGCGAATGCAGCCGTATCGGCGATCTGGGCCAGGCGCCCCGTGCGTCGAATGATGGGAGTGTCTGAGCGAAGCGCCGGACAGGTGTTGCGTGGCATGAGTGAACGGTGCTCGGCATCGACTGTGGAGGGCGACGTGCAATCCACAGCCAGCAGCAGCTAGGGGTCGGCAATCGTGGGGATGCAGACGATGGTGGTCGTGTTGACGACGGCGGTGACTACGAGCAGAAGTCGACGATGGCGTCGGCGAGAACGCTTGCGCACGTCACCACGTCCTCGATGTCGACGTACTCGTCGGGTGCATGCGCCACACGCGTGTCACCCGGGCCGTACTGGACTGTCGGAATACCACCCATGCCGACCAGCAGACGCAGATCGGACCCGTACGGTCCACCGTAGGTTTCCGGGGCGTGCCCGGCCGCACGAGTGTGGGTGTCGCGCACGAGAGAGACGATGTCCGCGTTCGGATCTGTTCGGCCTGCGTGGAATTGACCACCCCACCATTCGACCGTGACGGGGTGCTCGCGCAACCAGGCATCCGAACGACACACCTCGGCGACGGTCGCTTCGAATTCGGCGCGAGCGTTGTCCGCCGACTCGTCCAGGGCGACGCCGAGCCGGCCCTCCGCCACGAGGAGATCGGGCACCGTGGACGCCCAATCACCCGCGTGCACTGTTCCGATGGACAGTGGATACGCGACCGGCCACCGCTGCATCAACTCGTCGACCGATGCGTTGCGCACGGCCTCCAGATGGGACAGCGCGGCGAGAACGGGGACAAACTTCTCAACCGCGCTGACACCCTCGGATCGGCGAGATGCATGAATGGCCGCTCCGTTGACGGTCAGACGAAAAGTCAGCGCGCCGGCGTTCGCCGGCACCAGGTCCAGATCAGTGGGCTCGGGAACGATGCACCCGGCGATGGGTGCGCCGGAGAGGTGTTCGAGAGCCGCGTACGTACCCAGGCCCCCGTCCTCTTCGCCGCTGACGGGGCAGAGCAACACGTCCCCACGTAACCGCACGCCCGATCGGCGAACAGCCCGGAGCGCTTCCCACGCGGCGACGAGTCCAGCCTTCATGTCGCAGGCGCCGCGGGCCACGACGACATCGCGGCCGTCGCGCGGCATGGTGCGGGGAATAAAGGGATCGCCCGTCCACGCACCGATGTCTCCCGGGGGAACCACATCGGTGTGACCGTCGAACAGCAACGTCCGGCCGCCACCACTGCCGGGGAAACGTGCGACAACTCCGAGTGCGTTCCGGCGCTCCACTTCCATTCCGGGAAAATCCGACCGTGCTGCCGTGATGTCGACGTCGATGTCCCATGTCGTCACCTCCAAACCCTCGCCGGCCCATCGGTCGGCAAGGTGGCGCTGGGCGTCCACCTCGGCCGGGGTCCCACCCAGGGAGGGAATGCGCAAGAGTTCGTCCAGGTCGGCCAACAGTCGCTCGCGATCGATGAACGATGCCGCACCGCCCGGCAGTGATCGCCGGCCAGCGGCGGCTCGGTCGTGGGTGTCTTCGCCGGAGTCGCGGCGGGAATGGTCAGGTGAGTCGGATCTCGCGGTGGCCACGGGGCCATTGTTGTCAGGTGCCCAGGGCTGAATGCACGGGTGGGACGAATCGATCCGAAGCCCGTGAAAGAAGCGTTCGGGGGTCACCAAAGGGCATTCTTTGTCCAGATTGTCGGAATATATGTACGCGGCACGGTGCTTTGCGGCCTTCAGACAGGGGTAGTGCTGCCCTAGGGTGAAATTGCCCCCACGGGGCATCAGGTGGCACCAGCCACCGACCGCTGTGGCGGATGATCGGCAAGGAGGGCCCCATGGCCGAGGAATACACAGGCGAGGCGTACTGCGTGAAGTGCAAGGAGAAGCGCGAGTTCACCGGTCACGTCGAGGAGAAGAACAGCCGCCGCTTCGCCAAGGGCATCTGCCCGGTGTGCGGCACCAAGGTCACCCGCATCCTGGGCAAGGCCTAGTTCGCCGAAGGCGACCTCCGCTCAGAAAGTTCGGTCGCCACGAGTTTTTCTGTAAGGCCCGGACCCCTGGCGACATGCCAGCGGTGTCCGGGCCTTACGCGTGCGGTTACCGTGGGGCTATGAGCACGCCCTTCGGCTTCGGAGCACCCGGTTCCGGTGACAACCCCTTCGACATGAATGCGTTCGGTCAAGCCCTGCAGCAACTCGGCCAGATGATGCAGTCGGCCGGTGCCCCGGGAGCGGACGGACCGGTGAACTGGACGGTCGTCGAGGAAGTGGCCCGCAAAGCCGTCTCGTCCGCCGGTGATCCGTCTATTTCCGACGGGCAACGAGAGGCGATCTCCTCTGCGGTGGCTTTGGCGGAGTTGTGGCTGGACGAGGTGACGACTTTCCCCGCCGCGGGAAGCCCGACGCAGGCGTGGTCTCGCTCCGATTGGCTGGTCACTACCGGCCCGGCATGGAAGCGGATTGTGACGCCCATCGCCGAACACGTCACCGGAGCCGTCGCCGGCCTCACACCGGACGGCACCGACCTGTCACAGATGTCGAGCGACGAGCTCAACGCGGCACTGCCGGCGCAGCTAAGAGACATGATGCCCGACGGCATTCCCCCTGATTTCATGCAAATGCTGCAACCGATGATGGGCATGGTGCAGCAACTCGGGGCTGCGGCCTTCGCCATGCAGGTCGGCCAAGCGTTGGCTGCCCTCTCGGACCAGGTTCTGTCTTCCTCCGATATCGGGATCCCTCTGACGGAGACTCCCCAGACCGCCGTTCTAGCCAACAACGTCGCGTCCTTCTCCGAAGGGCTGGAGGTCTCTGCATCTGATGCCCTCATGTACATCGCACTACGCGAGGCCGCCCATCAACGCCTCTTCGTGCACGTGCCGTGGCTGGCAGCCCGTGTCCTTGGAGCGGTCGAGCAGTACGCGCAGTACATGCGCGTCGACTCCGAGCGCTTGTCCGAAGCGATGGGTGGCGTCGACATCTCCAACCCGGAGGCGCTGCAAGAGGTGCTGGCCGGGGGCTTGCTCGCGCCTGAGGACACACCCGAACAAAAGGCTGCCGTCGCCCGACTCGAAACCCTGCTGGCGTGCATCGAAGGATGGGTGGACGAAGTGGTGTCGCAAGCCAGCGCCGACAGGCTCCCCGCCAGTGCAGCGCTCACCGAAGCCATGCGTCGCCGCCGCGCCGCCGGGGGACCGGCAGAGCGAACGTTCGCCGCCCTCGTGGGAATGGAACTTCGGCCACGGGCCCTGCGCGAAGCGCACACCGTTTTCGCCGCCATCCGTAGCCAACGAGGAGCCCAGGCGCGCGACGCCCTGTGGGCCCACCCCGACCTGTTGCCCACCCCCGATGATCTCGAGGATCCGCTCGGTTTTGCCCAAGGTTCCGGCGCTGTCCCCGACACGATCGAGGGGCTCGAGGCTCCCGGCGGCGAATCCGAAAACGAATCCGGAAACGAATCCGGCGACGGCTCCACCCAGTGACACTTCAGGCCGACGCACGATCGGCTCTGACAGCCTTTTCGCACCAGGATCCGAATCAACGAGCACTCGCCAAGGAGTACCAGGAATTTCTCGACGCCCACGAGGACGGCGTGTGGCGTTCCTGCCGGGTGGGGCACATCACCGCGAGCGCGTTGGTCATCGAAGAACAAGGCCGCGGTGTTCTGCTCACGCTGCACCCCAAGGTCGGTCGCTGGTTGCAGCTCGGAGGCCATCTCGAACCTGCGGATGCATCGGTGCTCCACGGCGCGGTGCGTGAGGTGCGCGAGGAAAGCGGGATCGCCCGGGGTCGCATCAGCAGCGTGCCTGTTCGGCTCGATCGGCACGATGTTCCGTGCGGTCGTGACGATGATGGGCGAGTGCTGGCCAGCGTACATTGGGATATGCAGTTTGTTGTTGTCGTGCCGAACGCGATTCCCCCGGTAATCAGCGACGAGAGCGACGACCTGGCATGGTTCCCGAGCCTCTCGCCGCCGGATGTCGATGCGTCCGTTCAGGCCCTTTGCGACGACGCCGAGCGCGCCCTGTCTTCGCCCCAGGATCGTGGTTCAAAACCGATGTGGGTGTCCTTCGGGTGAACGATCACGTCGCCATCTGTTAACGAATTTTTGTCCACACCCTGGGGGTAGTCGTTGCCTCCTGGATTGCAGCCCCAGCGAGTGTCTTCCTCACGTTTTCCACATCCGTATGCACGAATAGTCCACACGTCGTCCCCGCCTTTCCCCCAGTCTTTCCCCAGATGCGTCCACAGGTCCGGTGAACAATTTCGCGTCATGGTTTGACGAGGCCCCTCGACCGTCCCTAACGTCTCCGTGTCGAAGCCCCCGGGATAACGGGTGGACGCACGCAAGGGGAAGGCGCGTGTCCGCTACGCGACCCGGGGCTTCACATTTTCGTGGCCCGCGCCTGGCGCGAGGAGTACGTTCATGTGCACAGAGATTCGATCGTCGGTCTCCGATAGACGGTCTCCGGCAAAAGAGCAGCGCAACACCGAGGTGGATGGAGCAGGAGTGGGCATGATCGATGCGTCTGCCGAGGAATTCAGCACACTCGAGTCCATTCAACGCCGCGTGCTCTGGCTCGCGGTGCGCATGATCGATCACGCAAACAACGAACGCCCCAACGTCGACGGTGTGAAAGTGGGGGGACACCAAGCCTCGAGTGCCTCGGTCGTCAGCATGATGACCGCACTGTTCTTTCATCACCTCAACGGCCACGACAGGGTCGCGGTCAAGCCGCATGCTGCGCCGGTTTTCCATGCCATCCAGTACTTGATGGGAAATCTGGACCGTTCCTATTTGACGACGTTGCGGTCGAAGGGGGGTCTGCAGTCGTATCCCTCCAGGACAAAAGACCCCGACTCGGTCGACTTCTCCACCGGATCCGTCGGGCTCGGGCCCGCAGCCCCATTGTTCGCCGCTGCGACACGTCGCTACGTCGATGCACACTTCGGGAATCGACCCCCCGCGCGCTACATCGCCATGGTCGGTGACGCCGAACTCGATGAAGGCAACATCTGGGAGGCGATCGCCGATCCGGCCACCCAGGGCCTGGGCAACGTCATGTGGGTTGTCGATTTCAACCGGCAATCTTTAGACCGAGTGGTTCCTGGGGTGCGCCTCGAGCAGTGGACCGGACACTTCGAGTCTGCCGGCTGGCACGTCATCGAACTGAAGTACGGCAAGAAACTGCGACGCGCCTTCGCGACGCCCGGTGGCGATGCTTTGATGTCGTGGATCGATGAAATGTCTAACGAGCAATATCAGTCGCTCTTCGGACTTGATCCCGCCGAGGTTCGACAACGCTTCTTGGAAAACGCCCCCGAGGCGGTGCATCAATCCTTCTCCGGCATTGACGACCACGAGATGGCCGACTTGGTCAAAGACCTCGGTGGCCATGACCTCGAATCGCTCGCCGACGCTTTCGTCGCCTGCGACAAAGAGGTAGATCGACCGAGCGTTGTCTTCGCTTACACGATCAAGGGATGGGGCCTGCCGATGGCGGGCAATCCTCGTAACCACTCGGCGTTACTGACTGCCGAGCAGATCGACGACTTCCGACGCGCTGTGAACCTGACCGAAGAAGACGAGTGGGACCGCTTTGATGCGGGATCTGCAGAAGGCATCGTGTGCAACGAGCGGCGCGAGGTGCTGCACCGACCACCGGCGTCAGCGCACCTGGACATCGAGGTTCCGTCCCACGTGGGTATCCGATCCTCGAAACCCATGAGCACTCAAGAAGCGTTCGGACGCATCATGGTTGAACTAGCGCGGGACGATTCGCTACGCCCCTACGTGGTCACTACCGCCCCCGACGTCGCGACGAGTACAAACTTGGGCGGCTTCATCAACAAGGTCGGTGTGTTCAGCCCGGTGGAGAAGCGCCAGTGGTCCGAGGATCCGGTCATGAAATGGGCAGAAGGCCCGCAGGGCCAACACATCGAGCTGGGTATTTCGGAAATGAATCTGTTCTTGCTGCTCGGTCAGCTGGGGCTTTCTTGGGATCTGTCCGATCAGCCGCTCATACCGGTCGGAACGGTGTACGACCCATTCGTCCTCCGCGGCCTGGATGCCTTCATCTATTCGGTGTACTCGGGATCGCGCTTCATCGTTGCCGGAACGCCCAGTGGCGTGACCCTGGCACCGGAGGGTGGCGCTCATCAATCCACCATCACACCCAGCGTGGGGCTGGAGCTTCCGAACGTCACGTACATCGAACCCACCTACGGTGCCGCCCTCGATTGGCTGCTGTGCGACGCCGTTTTTCGTATCGCGGCAGGGAACACCGACGCGCAGACCGCCGCGCCGTTCGACGATGGCGCCTACTACTTCCGGCTTACCACTCGCCCCATTGACCAGAGCGCCTTCGCGACGGCACGTGAGCGGCTCGGCGAGCCGGTGCTTCGCCGTCAGGTCTTGTCGGGCGGGTACCGATTGATCGACGCGTTCACCACCTACGACGATCTCGGGCGCTTTAAGGAAGAAGGTCACTCGGTGCCCGTGGTGCATCTGGCAGCCACGGGGGCGGTCATGCCGGAAGTCCTTGAAGCATCGCGTGAGTTGGCGGAAGAAGGCGTAGGTGCGCACGTCATCGACATCACAAGTGCTGATCGCTGGTACCGCGCCTGGCAGCGCACCCTGCGACAAGGGGTGCGCACTGCCACCACGCCGAGCGCGCCAGGAGCACTCAGGGGTGCTTTCCCCGATCGTGCACCCATCGTCACCGTTCACGATGGTGCGAGCCACTCGCTGGCGTGGCTGGGATCGGCGATGGGCGTGGCCTCGGTCAGTCTGGGAGTCGACAGTTTCGGACAGAGTGGAACGGTTCCGGACCTGTACCAACTGTTCGATCTGACTCCGGGATCGATAGTCAACGCCGCCTTGGGTGTGCTCGAAGCGCAGTCGTGACAACAAGGCCGGATCGTGCGCAGGACAGCTAGTCGGGGGTGCGGATGGCAGCCCGGGCGATGCTGGCGTACTCTCGCAAAAACGAGCTTGCTGTGGATCGCTCGCCAGAGCGAAGGCGTGCCAATCCTGTGGGCGAGTGTGGGTCAGGCAGAAAGGACTACGCGGTGTCGGCTCTTGTGTGGTGGGCGATCCCTCTTGCCATCACGGCCCTGGCCGTCGCCTTCGTCGCTTTGAGATCCCGGGTCGCCGAGCCGGAACCGGACCCGATGGCCGAGCGCCTACGACTTCGCGAAGCGATGGAGCGGTCGTCACGCCCTGCTCGGCGTTCCTCGGGTCGTTCTCCAGACACTCCGCGCTAGTGGCACGCCGGATATCGGGCCCGCGGGAATGGCGGGAGCACGTTCACGCCATGGGCCCACGTGCACGGGTCGCCCTCGTGAGTGCGATATCGCTGGCCGCTTTGGTGACGGTGGCACTGCTCTTACCGGTGCCGTACGTGAAACTGGCGCCCGGGCCCACCTTCAACGTGATCGGCGAATCAGACGGAGAACCGTTCCTGTCGATCAATGGCACGACGACGTACCCGGTGAGCGGAAATCTGGATATGACCACCGTGCGCGAGTCGGGCGGCCCCAGAGGCGGGCTGACATTCGTTGAAGCAATCGGAGCCTGGTTCAGCACCGCCGATGCGGTCGTGCCGCGCGAGCTCATCTATCCCGACGACGTTACCGGTGACGAAATACGCCAGCGCCAGGCTCGCCTGTTCAGCACCTCCGAATCCGACGCCATCGGCGCCGCCCTGAACTATCTGGAGATTCCTGCGACCACCGAAGTTGTCCTCACGGTCGTGTTCGATGACGCACCCGCGGGTCAGAGTCTGCAACCGCGGGATCAGGTGGTGGCCATCGATGGGGTGGCGATCGAGCAACCCTCAGATGTTGTCAATGTGATCCAAGCCGAACCGATCGGAACGACTTTCGTGTTCAACATCGAGCGCAACGGCGAGTCGATCGAGGTCGAGATCACGTCGGAAGAGAATCCCGACCGACCAGGATCCCCNTACATCGGCGCGATAGTCGGNATCTACTTCACGCCCGATTTCGACATCGACTTCACTCTGCAGGATGTGGGAGGGCCCAGCGCAGGCCTGATGTTCGCGACGGGAATCATCGACAAGCTCACCCCGGAAGACCTCACCGGCGGTGGCCACGTTGCGGGAACCGGCACGATCAAGCCCGATGGCAGCGTCGGGCCGATCGGTGGCATTCGCCAAAAGCTCGCCGGGGCTCGCAATGCCGGGGCAGAGTTGTTCGTGATGCCTGAGCGTCACTGTGTCGAATCCCAAGGTCACATCCCGAAGGGCCTGACGGTGGTGCCGGTGGCCACGTTGGATGACACCGTGGACGCGATTCTTTCCTGGGTCGCAGGTGAGCCGACGGTGACCTGCCCTGCGCAGGACTGATGGTCGCTGGTGTCGTAGGTTCCTCTCGTGACGTTTAACTTCCCCGCGGGGGGTGCCAGCCCAGAAGCTCCGGAGCGGCGACGCGGAGGCGTCCTGTTGCCAACCATCGGCGTTCTTGCAGCAGTCGTCGTGTCGTTCGTACTGTTCACGGGCTTCTACACCGATTGGTTGTGGTTCACCTCTGTCGACAAGCCGCAGGTGTACACGATCTCGATTCTGACCCGGGGTCTACTCTTTCTCGCTTTCGGCATCGTGATGGCCCTAGTCGTGCTGTTCGCGACGTGGATCGCATACCGAACGCGGCCGGCTTTCGCCGGAACCACTCCGGAGCAAGCCAGCTTAGAGCGCTACCGGGAAGCGATCGAACCGTTCAAGGGACGCTTGCTGCTGGGCTTGACGGTTGTTCTCGGGCTCTTCAGCGGACTCGCGGCTTCCGGCGAGTGGGGGCGCTTCCTGCAGTGGCGCAACTCCACACCCTTCGGGATGACGGACCCGCAATTCGGTCTCGATGTTTCCTTTTACACGTTCGAACTGCCGTTCCTGAAGTTCCTGCTCGGATTCGCCTTCGCCGCGACCTTCATCGCCCTGGTGCTCGCTGTCGTCGTGCACTATCTATTCGGTGGTCTGCGTCTGCAGCCGAAGGGTGACCGGGCGACGACGGCGGCGCAGGTTCAAATCTCGATCACCGTGGCCATCGTCTTATTCCTCAAGGCGATCGCGTACTGGGTCGATCGTTACGACCTCGTCATCCAAAGCAGCGATCTTGCGGGCGGATTCACCGGTCTGCAGTACACCGACGTCAATGCAAAGATCCCCGCGCTCAATATTCTGACGTTTGTGGCGCTTCTCGTCGCGGTGCTTTTCTTGCTCAATGCGTTCCGTCGGCAATGGATCATTCCGCTCATCGGTCTGGCCTTGATGGTGCTCACCTCGGTGATCGTGGGTGGCGTCTACCCGCTGATCGTCCAGCAGTTCCAGGTGCGTCCCACCGAGTTAGGCCGCGAGCGCCCGTACATCGAACGCAACATCGAGGCCACGCGGACCGCGTACAAGATCGACGACGCCGAGATCGAAGAGTACGCCGGATCGGTGTCCCCACCGTCGGTGGAGATCGTCGAAGCCAGCGCCGGCACCATCAACAACATCCGACTGCTCGACCCCGCGGTCGTTTCCCCCACGTACAACCAATTGCAGCAGATTCGTGGTTACTACTCCTTTAACTCTCGACTCGACGTCGACCGTTATGACCTGCCGGGCGGACAGCGCGGAGCCGTGGTGGCCGCCCGTGAGATCAATCTCGCCGGTATCCCCGACGGACAGCGAAATTGGACGAACGAGGTCGCCGTCTTCACCCACGGCTACGGGTTCGTCTCGGCCTACGACAACACCGCGGAATCCGACGGGACGCCCGACTTCTTCGCCAGCGACATCCCGCCGGTTGGCGAACTCGACCTCGAGCAACCGCGCATCTACTTCGGTGAATTCTCGCCGCCGTACTCCATCGTCGGCGCGCCCGAGGGAACACCGCCGGTAGAACTCGACTACCCGGACGACGCCAGCCCGTCAGGGCAGACCAACACCACCTACCAGGGCTCCGGTGGCGTGGACATGGGAACGCTGTTCGGCCGCCTGCTGTTCGCGACCAAATTCCAAGACACCAACATCCTGCTCTCGGATTTGGTGAACTCCGAGTCGCAAATCATGTGGGACCGGGACCCACTGACGAGGGTTGGGAAAGTCGCTCCGTGGCTCACCTTGGACCAGGACCCATATCCGGTCGTGGTCGACGGACGAATCAAGTGGATCGTCGACGGTTACACCCTGTCCAACGATTTCCCCTACTCCACCCGTGTGTCCCTGGCTGAAGCGACAGCGGACTCCATCAGCGGCGCAAACTTTGCCGCCGGACTGATTGCCCGCGATCGCGTCAACTATATGCGCAACTCGGTGAAAGCCGTCGTCGATGCGTTCGAAGGGACCGTCAGTTTGTATGCGTGGGACGAAGCTGACCCTGTTCTGAAGACCTGGCGCAAGGCATTCCCGGACGTCGTCGAACCGCGGGCGGATATGCCGGACGACATCATCGAGCACGTCCGGTATCCCCAAGATCTGTTCAAGGTCCAGCGCACCGTAACAACGCGCTACCACGTCACCGATGCCTCGACCTTCTACAACGGCACCGATGTGTGGATCGTGCCGTTTGATCCGACCGTCACGCCCGCGCAGGTCTTCCAGCCGCCCTACTACTTGACGCTGCAGATGCCGGGTGAAGCGTCGCCGGCCTTCTCCTTGACCACAACGTTCGCTCCGCAACGGCGACAAACCCTCGCAGCATTCATGGCGGTGAACTCCGCTCCCGGGGAGGACTACGGAACAGTCCGCGTTCTGCAATTACCGTCGAATACGACCATACCCGGCCCGCAGCAGGTGCAGAACAATTTCGAGTCCGACCCAACAGTCTCCTCGCAGTTGTCGCTTCTGCGCCGAGGCGGGTCCGAGATCGAGTTCGGCAACTTGCTTTCTCTGCCGTTCAACGACGGGTTGCTGTATGTCGAACCGGTGTATTTGCGGGCGGCTGCAGAGGGTTATCCGTTGCTGCGGAAGGTGCTCGTGGGGTACGGAGCCAACGTCGCTCTGGACGACACGTTGACCGGGGCTCTACGCCAGGTCTTGGGGTCCTCACCGGTTGCCGAGCCCGAGCCGGACCCGATCCCTGAAGAAGGCTTGGATCCACAACCCACCCCGGAACCAACCGTGCCGCCATCCACTGGTGACCCGGTCACGGACTTGACGATCGCCATTGACGACGCCCAACGCGCCTACCAAGACGGTCAAGATGCCCTCGCGGACGGTGACTTCGCCGCCTACGGAGAAGCCCAGGATCGACTGGCAGAGGCCCTCGCACGGGCTGCTCAGGCGGAGGCTCAAATCACCGGTGGTGGCGCGGCCGCGCCACCCGATAGTGGAGGCGATGAAGTGGTCGATGAAGGTGTACCCGACGAGACGGTTACCTGACCCGATCAATGACTCGTGCTGCGAGTCGCGTATCCTTTATTACGTACAGCATCAAGCAGCGCGGGGTGGAGCAGTTCGGTAGCTCGCTGGGCTCATAACCCAGAGGTCGCAGGTTCAAATCCTGCCCCCGCTACGAGAGTCGGAGCCCAGGGCACATGCCCTGGGCTCCGAGCATTTGGCGGATGTGTTCGCGAGCCTTCGTTGGATCGAGAAGGGATCGTCAGGAGCCGACGGGGGCTGCCCCTGAGAAGGGGAACTGCTGCGCGGATCCATCCGCCCACGGCTGGTACGTCGGTTCCAGGCGCTTGGATGCCCGTTCAGCATCGAGAAGCTTCCGCATCACCGCAAGCGTGGGCTGGTGCTCCACCACCCCGTAGAGATTCAGCAACTCCGTTGGGTCGCGGCTGAGGTTGTAGAGCTCGAATTGATCGTCCGGTGGCGCGATCTCGCGTGTCAACGGTCTGAACGGGAAGAGAAACCGTCGGAGGGGTGGTTGACGCGGCCGTTTCAGGCCCGCCGACGGGACGCTCTGTTGCGGCAGCGGGCGAAGCCACTCCCAAAGGGGTAGTGAGGGCGCCGACGGCAAAAAGTGTGCCGATGGCTCGCAGTCGCGAGGGACCGGCTTGATCGCGGGCCATAATCGAGGTTAGCCCCGCACAGACACGCGCGCCCGACCTTCGCAGAATCCGGGAGTGGTGAAGGAGGTGAGAACGGGAGAGGCGTCGACCTACGACGGGGCCTGCAGCATCTCCTTGGCGTCTCGACGCACCTCGTCAGGACTGGTCTGAGGTCCGTAGCGCTTGACGGTTGTTCCGTCTGGCCACACCAGGAACTTGGTGAAGTTCCACTTGATGGCCGATCCAAGAAGGCCGTCGGTCCGGTCTTTCAGGAAAGAGAACACCGGGTGGGTCTTGGAGCCGTTGACATCGACCTTCGTGGAGAGTGGAAAAGACACTCCGTAGGTGGTTTCGCAGAATTCCTTGATCTGATCGTCATCGCCCGGCTCCTGGTTGGCGAATTGGCCGCAGGGGAAGCCAATGACGACAAGGCCCTCGGGTCCGAGCTCGGAGTAGATTTCCTGCAGCCCGCGATATTGGGGGGTGAGGCCGCACTTGCTCGCGGTGTTCGCGATCAGCATCGGCTGTCCTCGGAATTGCTCTAAAGGCACCTCATCACCGGTATTCGAGGTGAAACTGAGGTCGTAGATTGAATCCGGCATACCTCCATTGTCCACTACCACCAGCGTCTACTCTCATGGGCGTGAGCGTTCCGAAGGCAGTCGTCCTCGATGTGAACGAGACCCTGTTCTCCCTTGAGTCCCTGGACGCGTTGTTCGCCGACTGGGGAGTGCCTGACGGTCGAGACCTGTGGTTTGCGCGCACACTGCGGAATGGATTCGCGCTCACGTGCGCCGGCTCCTACCGGACCTTCCCCGACGTTGCCGGTAGCGCCCTGATCTCCCTTGCACCCGAACGCCTGGGAGACGAGCACGTGCGAGAGCTTTTCGACGCGTTCGGGCAGTTGACGCCGCACCCGGAGGTGGCAGATGCGTTGGCCCGCGCCAGGTCAGTCGGCATCGACATGGTGACTCTGAGCGTTGGTAACGCGTCGAACGTCGAGCGTTTGTTTCAGCGCGCTGGTATTGCAGACCTGGTCACCCGACATCTGTCCTGTGAGGATGTCCGCCGGTGGAAGCCAGCGCCGGAGCCTTATCTGCACGCGTGTCGTGCACTTGATACCGATCCCGCAGCCACATGGATGGTGGCCGCCCACGCGTGGGATCTCGCCGGTGCGCGCAGTGTCGGCATGAAGACCGCGTGGCTCTCTCGACTGGAAGGGGAGTTCGACGCGAACTTCGGAGCCCCTGCTGTGAGCGGACGCGACATGGGTGACGTTATCGACCGTCTCGTCGCGGACTAGCGTTTCAGAATGCATTGCGAGAGCGCGTCCGTCGTCATCGTCGGATCAGGAATGGGGGGCGGCAGCCTGGCGTGGGGTCTGGCGCAGCGGGGGATAGACGTCTTGGTTGTCGAGCGGGGTGGATTCCTTCCGCGTGAGCCGCAGAACTGGTCACCGGAAGCGGTCTTTGTGCAGCGGCGGTACAAGCCGGCTGAAACGTGGCTCGACGACGACGAGCGGGAGTTCGCCCCCGGCGTGCATTACGTGGTGGGCGGCAACACCAAGGTCTATGGATCCAGTCTTCCCCGCCTCCGAGTGGCCGACTTCGAGCAAACGGAATACCCGTCGGGCACGAGTCCGGCATGGCCGTTCCCGTACGCGGATCTCGAGCCGTACTACCAAGCGATAGAAGAACTGTTCAACGTTCATGGAACAACGGGGGAGGATCCGTCCGAGCCGTGGCGGAGTGCGCCCTATCCGTACCCGGCGTTGGAGCACGAGCCATATGTCGCCGAGACAATTCGGCGACTACGCGCACAAGGACTGCACCCGTCGAGCACAGCGATGGGTATTGATCTGCGCCCTGGGGGATCGTGCATTCGTTGCAGCACGTGCGATGGTTTCCCCTGTCGCCTCGGGGCTAAGTCCGACGCGGAGACCTGTGCCCTGGTACCTGCTCGTGCGACCGGCCACGTGCGCATCCTCACCGAAGCCAAGGTCGAACGGATCATTGCGGACCGCTCGGCAGTGACGGCTATCGAAGGAACGCTCCGTGGCGAACCGTTCAGCATCGAGGCAGGAGCGTTCGTCATCTCTGCGGGGGCGGCCAATAGTGCCGCCCTGCTGCTGAAGTCCGCGAACGATCATCACCCCGCCGGGCTGGGCAACTCCACGGGGCTGGTGGGTCGCAACTACATGGTGCACAGCAACACGCACATTGCGGCGGTGGACCCGCGTCGAACAAACGACGTCGTCTTCCAAAAGACGATGGCAATCAACGACTTCTACCGGGATCTGGGAGATGGCATTCCCGGTGGCACGATCCAACTGATCGGCAAAGTGCAAGGGTCGATGATGAAGACTCACGCGACTAAAGCTCCGCTCACGGTCCTGAATCAGGTGGCGAAGCGAAGCCTGGAATGCCTGGTCATGAGTGAAGACCTACCGAGCCCGCACAATCGCGTGACCGTCGACTCACGCGGCCGCATCCATGTTTCGTGGCGGCGATCAAACTACGACCGGCACGAGCTGCTGCTTGCGCGCGCGAAGAAGATTCTGCGAGGCGCGGGTTACGTGGGCATCTTCGAGCAACGCTTCGATATCGCCCTGAACTCGCACATGTGCGGGACGGCTGTGGCGGGATCGGATCCCACGACCAGCGTCCTAGACCCGTGGTGCCGATCGCACGAGATCGCGAACCTCTTCGTCGTCGACTCGTCGTTCTTCCCCTCCAGTGGCGCCCAGAATCCGGCGCTGACGATCGGAGCTCAAGCGTTGCGCGTCGCGGCTGAGGTTGATTGGGCGGCCGCGGGCTAGTTTTGCCACCTGAACGCGTCAGGAAGCGCGGAATGACGAGATGACGGGCGGCACGAGCATGGGGCTTCGCGTAGTGACGGCGAATGTCAATGGAATCCGGGCGACGGCTCGCCGCGGTGGACTTCAGTGGCTCGCCCGCACTCGCGCGGACGCCCTGTGTGTGCAGGAGGTTCGTGCAACCCGAGCACAGGTCGAGGAAGCCTTGGCCGATTCCCCGTTGTCCTCGTGGCACGTGGCGTTGTCCGAAGCACCCGAGAAGGGTCGTGCCGGGGTGGCGGTGCTCACTCCCAGGGAGCCGTTGGTGGTTCGAGACTCGTTCCGACAGCACGCGGTGAACGGTCAGGGCCGCTGGATCGAAGTGGATCTCGACAACGAGGCCGGCCCGGTGACCGTCGCCAGCGTGTATGTGCATTCGGGGGAGGCCGGAACCGTGAAACAGGAGGCCAAGTACGCGTTTCTGGAAGGCATGGATGCTCGATTGCGCGCACTTGCCCGTCGCGCGAGCGGCAACGGCGTCGATGCGTTGGTGTGTGGCGATTTCAACATCGCGCACCACGAGGTGGACATCAAGAACTGGAAGGGAAATCTTAAGAGCGCTGGCTTCTTACCCGAAGAGCGCCGTTATCTCGATCGGTGGTTCGCAGGACCGTGGACTGATCTCGGCCGCTCGTGCGGAGGGCAGGGGCCCGGTCCTTACACGTGGTGGTCGTGGCGTGGGCAGGCATTCGACAACGATGCTGGCTGGCGGATCGACTACCAGGTGGCGACGCCGGGTCTGGCGGCCCGAGCACGTTCAGCGTCAGTGGGGCGCGCGAAGAGTTACGACGCTCGGTGGAGTGACCACGCCGCTCTCACGGTCGACTTCGACTAGCGGCGGGGAGCATCGCCCTCGACCAATCAAGGTTCCGCCCGGCTGATCGCGGGGTAACCCCTGATCGGCCAAGCGGAGAACTCGTGGTCGAGGCGTCGTCTAGAGAGCGCGGGAGAAGATCGCGTCGATCTCGGCGAGATCTGACGGAGTCAGGGCGTTGCGCCGCTCGCGATCCCAGTCGCGGTAGATCTGCTTGCGCTGGGTGGTTGCCTGGTCCTGGCGCATGCCGCCGAGGAGGGAGTGGACGATAGATCCGAGGTGCTTCATGGAGGATCGCTCCTTTTCTGTTGTCGTATCGAGGGTCTCTCGGTTAGGTATCGATTATGTCGCAGAATTGTCTCAATCGCCAGGCCAGACCCCCGCTTGTGCCGAAATTCACATGCTCGACCCAAGAGCAGTTCAAATGCTGCGCTGCCAGGGAGGTACGTTTGACCATATACCCCTGGGGGTATTAGAATTTTTGTGTTGATGACACATAAACAGCAAGGATGGACGCATGAATGAGCAGAACGCCGTCCAGGCCGTCATCGTCGATACCCCAGGCTTAGGGGATCGCGGATACATTGTCCACGACGGTCTCCATGCCATGGTCATCGATCCGCAACGCGACACCGATCGCATCGACGAGCTCATCACCGAGCACGGCCTCACGGTTACCCATGTAGCCGAGACGCACATCCATAACGACTACGTGACCGGTGGGTATCACTTGGCCACAGCCCACCATGCGACGTACGTCGTGCCGTCGGGCGTCTACCTGGCATACCTCGGCCAGCCGAACGTCGACATTGTTAGTGATGGCTCCGTCTTCCGCGTGGGTGAACTCGAGGTCGCCGTTGTCCATACTCCCGGCCACACCCCACACCACATCTCTTTCGCCGTGTCCGGCGACGGAAGCGCCGGAGATGGACTCCCTGGAATGGTGTTTACCGGCGGGTCGCTGCTGTATGGCACGGTTGGCCGCCCGGACCTCGTTTCGCCGGAATCGACAACGCAACAGGCGCACGATCAATGGCACTCGGCACACAAACTCGTCGACCAACTCGATGGCCGAACCCGGATCTACCCGACCCATGGCTTCGGCTCGTTCTGCTCCTCGATTCAAGCAACCGGCATGGAGTCCTCACTGGAGCAGGAGCGTCAGACCAACCCAGCCCTGACCCAAACGGAGTCCGACTTCGTGGACATGCTTCTCGCTGGACTCGACGTCTTCCCCGCCTATTACGCCCACATGGGTCCGGCCAACGCGGCGGGTCCAGCTGGCGTCGACCTGTCGGCACCCGAGCCGGCGGAGGCGGCCGAGTTGCGTCGGCGCATCGAGGCCGGGGAGTGGGTCGTGGATCTGCGATCGCGAGCGGTGTTCATGCCTGCGCACGTGCCCGGCTCCATCAACGTCGACCTCAGCGGATCGTTCGTCAACTATCTCGGCTGGATGATTCCGTGGGGAACACCGGTCACACTCATCGGTGACACGAGCGACCAGGTGGCCGCCGCGCAACGCGAAATCGTCCGGATCGGCATCGACCGGCCGGTGCGACAGGCCGTGGGTGATGTGACTTCCTGGATGTCGGAAGGACACGCTCCGGCGTCGATCCGACGGATAGATTTCGCGATGCTCGCGGCAGAGTGGCAGCCCGGCTCGAGCGACATCGTCCTCGATACGCGGCAGATCCTCGAGTGGGAGTCGGCCCACATCAAAGACGCCACCTTCATGCCCTTCTACGACGTGACCGCACGCATCGACGAGATTCCACGGCAGGGCGCGGTTTACGTCCATTGCGGATCGGGCTACCGAGCAGCCGTTGTCGTCTCGCTGATGCGCAATCTCGGCTGGCAGAACGTTGTCCACGTCGACGACGCCTTCGGCAAGGCAGCGGCCGCAGGGCTGGAAATCGTCAGTGAGGAAGCACCTGAGCGCGAGCCCGGATGGACCTGGACCGCCTCACGGGCCGGCGTGCGCACATTCACACCCGGTGCAGTGCCCGGAGGCGTGAGCGTCTGACTGTGGCGACGACCGATCGGCCTTTTGTGTTCGAAACGTTTCGTTAGATATCACCCGGAGGCACGGAAAAACGTGCGCCTTCGGGTAACTCGCGCCAACTAAAGCCCGGTCGCGCCAAATGTGCCACGATGGGCGAGGTCGCGGTCGTTTCGGTAGTTGTCTCCGCGGTCGATTCGAGCATCGAAGGAGGCCTGGTGAGACAGCGCACGAGTCGTCGCGTGACGTTCTCACCGAAGGTATTCATCCCGCTGACCCACCTGTGCCGAGACCGCTGCGGTTACTGCACGTTCGCGCAATCCCCGCGACACCTCCCGGCCCCATACCTGACCTTGGATCAGGTCGAAGCGATCGCGACCCAAGGTGCACTTGCCGGATGCCACGAAGCTCTGTTCACCCTCGGCGAGTACCCCGAAGATCGTTACCCGCAGGCCGCTGCCTGGCTCGATGAGCACGGATACGCGTCGACGGTGGACTACCTGATCGCTGCCTGTCGACACGTACTCGAGACGACGGGTTTGCTCCCGCACGCGAATGCGGGCGCCCTATCCAAGGATGACCTCGCGCGGCTGCGCACCGTGGCGCCGAGTCAGGGAATGATGATCGAATCCCTCAACCCGAACCTCGCTGCGCACCGAGGAGCCCCCGATAAGGATCCGCCGCGCCGTTTGGCGACGTTGGAGTGGGCCGGGGAGTTGTCCATCCCCTTCACCACAGGGATTTTGGTCGGCTTCGGGGAGTCCCGCGAGGACCGCATCGAGGCTCTCGAAGCGATCGCGTCGAGCCATGGACGTCACGGCCACGTGCAGGAAGTCATCGTTCAGAACTTCGTACCCAAAGACGGGACGGCCATGCGTGATGCGCCCGCGTGCTCGATGGACGATCTCGTCGAAGCGATCCAACTAGCGGCATCGATCCTGCCAGCGGACATTCACGTACAAGCGCCACCGAATCTCGTCGACGACATCGGAGCGCTTCTCGACGCGGGCATCGACGACTTCGGAGGAGTCTCACCCGTGACGGCGGACCACGTGAACCCTGAACGCCCTTGGCCGACTCTGGATGCTCTGGGTGCTGCGACAGCGTCCCGCGGACTCGAGTTGGCGCCGCGGCTCACCATCTACCCGGAGTTCGCGCGCGACGCCCATCGTTGGTTGGACGAAGGTCTGCACTTCGCCGTCCTGGATCGAAGCGACGCGGAGGGTTTGGCCCGAGACGACCCGGGGTCGGTGTTCCCGGAGACCTACGCCGACGCCGTCAACGTCGGAACGGGAGCCGAAGTGGTTCAGATCGGACGCCGGTCCAGCGCGTGGTACTCGGGAGCGGACCGGACACCCACCACGCTCATTCCGCACAACGTTTCCATCGGCGGTGCCGTCCGCGAGGTACTCGACGGTGTCTCCTCAGGGGAGCGGGTCGAAGCCGACCAACTCGCGATCTTGTTCGCGGCCCGCGGTCGCGAAGTGCCGGCGATAGCCGAGCTCGCGGACGAACTAAGGGCGAAGGCCAATGGCGACACGGTCACCTTCGTTCGTAACCGCAACATCAACTACACAAATGTCTGCACATACAAGTGCACCTTCTGTGGTTTCTCCAAGGGTCCGCTGTCGTTGAACCTTCGTGGACGCCCGTACCTTCTCGATGATGAGGAAATCGTTGCTCGAGTTGTGGAGGCAGCGTCCCGCGGAGCAACCGAGGTGTGTCTCCAAGGCGGAATTCACCCAGACTTCGACGGCGACTACTACGTGCGTGTCACGAAGTTGGTGAAGGAAGCCGTCCCGACCATGCACGTGCACGGCTTCACGGCGCTCGAAGTTCTGGAGGGCTCGCGCCGACTCGGTGAGCCCCTCGAGTCCTACCTCACTCGGATGAAAGAAGCAGGACTGGCATCGCTGCCCGGGACTGCAGCTGAGATCTTGCACGACGACGTACGGGCGATCTTGTGTCCGGACAAGGTGACGACGGACGAGTGGTTGATGGTCCACGAAACGGCGCATTCCCTCGGCTTGCGGTCGAACGTCACGATCATGTTTGGAAGCGTCGAGCACCCCGAACACTGGATTGCCCACATCCTGGCAACGCGAAATCTCAATGACCGCACGGGTGGTTTCACAGAGTTCATCCCCCTTCCGTTCGTGCACATGGCCTCGCCGGTTTACTTGAAGCGCGCAGCCCGTCGGGGGCCGACGTGGAGGGAAGTTGTCTTGATGCACGCCATAGGTCGGATTGCCTACCGCGGCTCCATCGACAACGTGCAGGCCTCCTGGGTCAAGTTGGGTATCCCTGGAGTGCTGCAGTTGCTGCAGGGGGGAGTCAACGACGTCGGTGGCACCTTGATGGATGAGAACATTTCACGTGCCGCAGGCGCTACTCATGGGCAAGGGCTTGACCCAGACGACCTCCGCGAGCCACTGCAGCACGTCGGTCGTCGTTTGATCGAACGCACTACGTTGTACAAACCCACACTCGATGTTCAGGAGGTTGCGGGATGAAGATCCGCTCGATCCACACAGGAATTCACGAAACCCACCGGGAGGCCGGCGCGGACATCAGCCCCGCGACGGTGGTGGCAACCACTGCCGTCGTTGTCGAGAATCCGCACGCCGGGCGGGGTCGCGTCGATGACCTCGACGAACTCGAAGCGCTCGGGGCGGAATCCGCGCAACTCTTGATCGACAAATGCATCGCCGCATTGCAGTCGGTGGGTCTCACCGGAGCCGACGTGCGTGGCTACGGCAAGGGCGCCATCGTTGGTGTGGACGGCGACAGAGAACACAGTGCCGCCATCTTGCACCCGCGTTTCGGAGCGCCGGTGCGGGCAGCTATCGGGGGAGGAGCTGACATCATCCCCGGCACGAAGAAGTTGGGCGGCCCCGGCGCGCCCATCACTATGCCCATCGGGAACAAGGACGACCGATGGGTGTTCGACGACATGGACGCTGTCGACATCGCCATCCCCGATGCGCCCCACGCGGACGAGATCGTCATCGCTCTGGCATTGTCCTGTGGCGGGCGTCCCGGCGCCCGCGTTCGCAAACCCTAAGCGGCAGGAGTAGCAACGGTGTTCAAGGCAATGATTCTGTTGACGAAGCGAGCCGACATGTCCTCGCAGGAGTTTGCTCACTGGTGGCTGAACGAGCACGCGCCTCGTGCGCGCGAGCTACCCAAGGTGCGAGAGATTCGTTTCAATCTGGTCGCTGATGCCGAGGACGTGGACGGTGTTGCGGAGTTGTGGTTCGACTCGCGTGAGGATTTTGAGGCGGCCTATGCAACGGACATCGGCAAGGCGGTAGCTCAAGACTCGCTCGACCACGTGTCGGCGCGGGCGCGCCTTCTGGTCGAGGAGAACCAGATCCTGACGTCGTGACCAAGACGCCTACCCACTACTTCCGAACCCCCGTCACTGCCCCCGGCCCGCTGGGGCAAACGATGGTGCGCTCCATGGGGGCCATTCGGCGCAATCCGCTGAGTTATTTGAACGAGGTGTGGCGGCAACACGGCGACGTCGTCCAGTTCCCTATCCCGCGGCCCCCGACCTATCTGGTCAATAGCCCCGAGGGTGTACGCCGCGTGCTCGTAGACAACGCTCGCAACTACGGGAAGTCGACCATCCAGTACCGCGCCTTGTCGTTGGTGACAGGGGATGGGCTCCTGACATCGGACGGCCCGACATGGCGCTCCCAACGACGAGTACTGCAACCGGCCTTTCACCACGATGCGTTGGCCGACCTCGGTTCCCACGTCGCCGAGGCCACCGCGCGGATCGCGCGCGAATGGCGGGGAATAGACGAACGCACGGTGATCGACGCCGATGCCTTCATGATGAACGCAGCGCTCGAAGTCGTCGCCGGATCGTTGATGAGTACAGACCTCACCGGCCAATCAGCAGAGATCGCCGCTGCGACACTCGAGGCCCTCGATGTTGTCATCGCCCGGGCGCGCGTTCCGATATCGCCACCATCGTGGCTTCCGACTCCCGCCAATCGCGCACTTAAGCGGTCGGTCGCCCGGCTGGACGCAGCGGTTTCGACGATGATGTCCGCGCGGTCGAGTGACCCGGGAGCAGACCTCCTCGGAATGCTGCTGTCGGTTCGTGACGAGAACGATCAACCGCTCAGCGTCGAGGAAATCCGCGATCAATTGGTCACCTTCATCGTCGCCGGCCACGAAACCGTGGCGAGCGCCTTGGGGTGGGCTTGGGGTCTGCTGGCTGAGCACCCGGCGGTTGCCGATGCGGTGGCGAGCGAAGCTGAAGACGTCGCTCCGGCACGGGCTATCGCCTATAGCGATTTCCCCCACTTGACGTACTCCCGTGCCGTCGTGGAAGAGACTTTGCGCCTGTACCCCCCGGCGTGGTTGATCACCCGGTCCGCCGGATCCGGCGATCGCATCGACGGAGTCGAGATCCCGGCGGGCGCCCTGATCATCGTGAGTCCGTGGCTGCTCCACCGTCACCCGGATTTATGGGACAACCCCGAAGTCTTCGATCCATCGAGGTTTGCCTCGGACGTTCCCCGCTTCACACACATTCCGTTCGGCGCGGGACCGCGCCTGTGTATCGGCCGCGACTTCTCGTATGTGGAAGCGGTGATGGTGATCTCTGAGCTAGTTCGACGGTTCCGGGTGGAGTTCCCCGAAGGTCAGAGTCTTCCGCCGGGGGAGCCGCTGGTCACTATTCGCCCGCGGGGTGGCATGCCCCTGCATGTGCTCCCGCGGTAATGAGTGACATTCGTCCCGCGCGCTCAATAGGCCAGTAGTTCGACGTCAGGAGTGCATCAGGTCGAGAACTGCATCGTGCAGGTGCCCGTTGGTGGTCACCGTCGAGAACTCGATCGTGGGGTCGTCCCATTGCACAGCGGCGCCGGTGAAGGTTGTCGCGCGGGCACCACTTTCCTCGATGATGGGCACCAGCGCTGCCACGTCGTGCACCTTCAACTCCGGCTCCGCCGCGATATCGATGGCGCCTTCGGCCACCAACATGTGCGACCAGAAGTCGCCGTATCCGCGTTGACGCCACGTAGCGTCCAGAAGTCTGTCGAGAGCTCCTGGATCCCAACCGATGCCATCGGAGAAGCCGAATGAGGCGTCGCCGAGCTGTGACACCCGACTCGCGGATAACGGACCTCGTGCGCGGTCCTGTGATGGTGAGCCGAGCTGTGATGACGTGAAAGCTCCGGAGCCTCGGGTCGCCCACCAACGCCTACCGAGCGCCGGTGCAGACACGACGCCGGTGGTGATCTGATCGCCCTCGCGAACGGCGATCAGCGTCGCCCAGATGGGAACACCACGCACGTAGGACTTCGTGCCGTCGATGGGATCGATGATCCATTCCCGCGTCGAGTCCAACCTGTCCTCCCGCGCACCGAACTCCTCACCGAGAATGGCATCCGTAGGGTGATGGCGTTCCAGGATTCTTCGCAACTCCGCCTCAACCGCTCGATCTGCGTCACTGACCGGAGTCATGTCCGGCTTGGTCTCCACGACGAGATCGCTCGCCAGGAAGCGATCCATGGCGATCGCGTCGGCCGCGTCAGCCAATGACAAGGCCAAAGAGAGATCGTCCATGGGTAGGGAATCTAGGGCACGCGCCCTGATGCCAGATTCGCGAGGTTCGTGTCACAGCCGCCGCGAGCCCCTACCCTTTGATCGTGACGAATCCGCTGGACACGGTGTTCGGGCTCCCCACCCACAGCCTCGTCGTCCATGCCGTCGTGGTGCTCCTGCCTCTCGCTTCTCTCGGGGCGATCGCGATTGTCCTTCGGCAATCGTGGGTGCATCGGCTCGGCCTAGCCACGACGATTGTTGGTGCCGTCGCTGTGGCGGCGTCGTGGGTGAGTCGATTCAGTGGAAGTCAACTTGCCTCACGAGTTGGATATCCCGATCCGCACTATGACTACGGGCAGGTGCTGCCGGTCATCGCGACCGTCTTCTTCGTCCTGTGGACCATCTACTGGCTGTTTGCCCGCGGCGTGCCGGGAAATCGAACGCGGCCGTGGTGGCTGCTCGTTCTTGGTGGCCTCGTGGTGCTCGCCAGTGCAGTGCTGGTGTGGTTCACGATTCTCACCGGCCACTCGGGCTCGGCGTCGGTGTGGGAGGCTATCATCGAGAACACCTCACCGGGTCAGTTCGTCGAGCCTTAGTTTCGACTCTCGCCCTCCGCTCGACTGCGCAGGACCCGTCGTAGGGAGCTCACTCGCGCTGGGTTCACGTCAGGATCGGTGTTCAGGGCGCAGTGTTCCTCATCGTGGGAGCATCCCCGCGGGCAGTTGTCAGACGCGGCGCGCAGATCTGGGAAGGCATGGATGACGCGGTCAAGATCTACATGTGCGAGTCCGAACGAACGGATTCCAGGAGTGTCGATGATCAAGCCGTGACCGGTGAAGGGCAGCGCCAGAACACTCGTCGACGTGTGTCGTCCCTTTCCGGTCACCTCGTTCACGCCCCCTGTGGTCCGCTCGGCATCCGGCACCAGTGCGTTCACCATGGTCGATTTGCCCACACCGGAGTGACCGATCAGCACCGTGCGGTGGCCGGCGAACAGGCCGCGAACGTGCGTCGTCACCTTCTTGTTCGCGACTTCCACAACAGGAAGACCGAGCGGCTCGTACAGCGCCATCAACTCCGTCGCGGGAGCGAGGTCTGTCTTGGTGACGATCAGTAGGGGAGTGATCCCCGCGTCGAAAGCCGCGATGAGCGCTCGATCGATCAAGCCGGTACGCGGCTGCGGGTGGGTGCTCGCGACAACGACGGCGAGTTGATCTGCGTTCGCCACGATCACGCGCTCGACCGGATCAGCATCGTCTGCAGTGCGACGGAGCGTTGTCTCGCGAGGCAGACGACGGACGATGCGCGCGAAATTTTCCCGGCCGTCCCGATGAACGACGGTCGAGTTATCCATACCGACGACGTCGATGAGGTCGCCCACCACGATTCCCTTACGGCCTAACTCTCGGGCCTTCACCGCATAGTGGCGGTCACCGGAGGCGTCGATGATGGTGAAGCGTCCTCTATCGATGGTGACGACCGTTGCCGATTGTGCCTGGGAGTGGTCGGGTCGGTCCTTGGTGCGAGGCCGACTCTTGGATCGGCCGGGACGAACACGAACGTCGTCTTCGTCGAGTCGTTCGTTGCGATTCACCGCTGATCCGTCACGTGATGACCGCGGACCACAGGTTGGCGAAATCCGGCAGGGTCTTGGCAGTGGTGTCGATGTTCTCCACGTCGATTCCACCCACCCGGGTGCCGATGATGGCGGCCGTGGTTGCCATGCGGTGGTCATCGTAGGTGTGAAAAGTCCCCGCCCGAAGGGTGGACGGTTCGATGCGCAGGCCGTCGCTCGTTTGGCTGATCGAGCCACCCAATCGCGTGATTTCGGTTTCCAAGGCGGCGAGTCGGTCGGTCTCGTGGCCCCGGATGTGGCCGATGCCCCGCAACGTGCTGGCCGAGCGAGCGAAGACGGCAATCGCAGCCATCGTTGGGGCGGTCTCACCGATGGCCGAGAGGTCGACGTCTATGCCGCTGATCCCCTCGCTCTCCGATGGGCCCTCCACGATGAGTCCCCCGGAATCTTGCATCACCCGCGCGCCGAAGGCGCGCAGCACCTCGAGGACATCGGTGGCGGGCTGGAATGACTCCTGTGGCCAATCACGAACATGCATGCGACCACTGGTGACGATCGCAGCCGCGATGAAGGGCAGCGCGTTGGAAAGATCGGGCTCGATCGTCCAATCGTGAGCCCGAATTTCTTGCGGATCGACATGCCAGGTGAATCGGGAGTGACCAACGACCGGTGCATCCGCGGTCTGGCGAACCTGGACGCCGTGACTGCTCAACATGCGCACCGTCATGTCGATGTGCGGAGTGCTGGGCACGGCCGGCCCCACGTGACGAATCGTGGCACCGGCGTCGAAGCGGGCGGCCGATAGCAGCAGAGCTGAGACGAATTGGCTGGAGCGAGAAGCGTCGACAATCACCTCTCCGCCCGGAATCGCACCTCGACCATGGATCAGGAAGGGGAGCGTGCCCGTGCCGGCGTCGTCGACCTCCATGCCCACATCACGCATCGCTTCAATCAACGTTGCCATCGGACGCCGGCGAGCAGCGCGATCACCATCGAACATCACGTCGCCTTGAGTGAGTCCGGCGACCGGAGGCAGAAATCGCATGACAGTGCCGGCCAGGCCGGCATCGATCGATCGAGAGTCCACGGATCCGAGGAAGTGAGGAACCACCTCCAGGGTCATGTTCACGTGGGAATCCCCGACGAGAACAGAAATCTCCACGCCCAGCGACCTCAAGGCATCGATCATCAATTCCGTGTCTCGTGAGCGCAGTGCGTGCCTGATCGTGCTGGGGCCGTCACTGAGTGACGCGAGGATGAGCGCCCGGTTCGTCATGGATTTCGATCCCGGAACCTGCACAGCAGCATCGACGGCAGTGTGTGCCAACGGAGCGGGCCACCATTGGCTGGGAGCGCTCGCGTCGTCGGTGCTCGTCACGACTTCAGGGTAGTCCGCACCTTGCGTGGGGAAACTCGTGCAGGGCGACAGGTGCCGCTCAGGCGTCCTTGATCGGTTTGCCGTCGGCACCGCGCTTGATCGGCTTGCCTCCACGCGTCACCATCGGTGGCGGAAGACGAAGCCGTCGAAGTTGCAGCGTTCGCATCACCGCGTACAGCATCAGCCCGCGACGATCCGACTTATCGGGGAATTCCTTCTTCGCCCGCATATTCATTTGAATGAGAAGGATGGCGGTATCGATGACGATCAGGGCGGTCACGGCGAAGAACGCCAGCGAGACGAATGATTGGATCGCGGGATTTTGAACGAATCCCAAGAGCAGGACCGCGATGGCGATGAAGATGAAGTATTCGGCGATGGTGAAGCGAGCATCGACAAAGTTGCGGACGAATCGACGGTTCGCACCGCGATCCCGTGCCGGCATGTAGCGCTCGTCGCCCACCATCATTCCTGCGCGCTGGCGAGAGCGCGCCTCACGCTCGGCCCCCCGGGAGGCCTTCTTGCCTTCTTTGGTTGTGCGCCCCCGGCTCGATGCACGAAGACCCTGTTTGCGAGCCGCCTCGGCTTCTTTGCGCGAGGGAGTCGCGCGACCCTTGGGTGCACGCGAGTCGTCGCGATCGGGCCGCGGCTCACTGCTCGGCGTGGGCTCCGCGTCGCCCCAGAACTTCGGAAAACCAGCCATGATGCGATTAGCCTAATGCGCTGAACGCCACCTGCGGGGGCGGGGACAGTCAACATCGACGTCCCCACTTAGGCTGTTATCAGTTACGCGTATTCGCTGGCGTGCACGACAGAGGAGGGACCCATGGGTCTGTGGCAGCGCTTTACCTTGATCTTCAAGTCGAAGGCATCGAAGGCACTCGACCGTGCCGAAGATCCTCGCGAAATCCTCGACTACTCCTACGAGAAGCAACTGGAGCTGCTGCAGAAGGTCCGACGAGGTGTGGCGGACGTCGCGACGAGCCGCAAGCGCATCGAACTGCAACTCCAGGGCCTGTCGCAGAAGGAAAGCACGCTGGAAGAGCAAGCCCGAGCTGCACTGGCGCAGGGTCGTGAGGATCTCGCCCGCGAGGCTTTGACTCGCCGTAGCGGATTGCATGAGCAGATCGCTGACCTGCAGGGTCAGTTGGCGCAGCTGCAGCAGCAAGAGGAGAAGCTCACCGTCGCCGCACAGCAATTGCAGTCCAAGGTGGAGTCGTTCCGGACCCGTAAAGAGACGATCAAGGCGACCTACTCTGCTGCCGAAGCGACCACCAAGATCAACGAGGCCTTCGCCGGTATCTCCGACGAGCTCGGCGATGTCGGCATGGCCGTCCAGCGCGCCGAAGACAAGACCGCAGAAATGCAAGCGCGGGCCGGAGCCATTGACGAATTGATGGCGACCGGCGCCCTCGAAGACCCGATGGGCATGGGTAAGGACTCCATCACCGCCGAACTCGAGCAGATGGCCAGCCAGGCAGAGGTCGAATCCACACTGGCGGCGATGAAGAACGAACTGGGTTCGTCAGAGAGCAAACCCGAGATCGAGAACTAGCTCACGAGCGCTATCTGAGTTCGGTTTGCACCAGCGGTAGCGAAGAGAGGGGTCCGACGCTGTGGCGCGCACGCGATACGGCACCGATCGGGGTTTGACGACTCGCATGTTCGGGACCCTGTTCGGCCTCGGGCTGTTGTACGTCGTGCTTGCAGCTGCCCTGTATGCCCTCGGCTTCAGTGCGATCCTCATTCTTGGGCTCAGCGGCGTACTGCTGTTCGGGCAATGGTGGTTCTCGGACACCTTGTCCATGAAGGCGATGCGGGCCGTCGAAGTGACCCCGGAGCAGGCTCCGCAGCTGCACGCCGTTGTCGACCGACTGTGCGCCATGGCGGATATGCCAAAGCCCCGTGTGGGGATCGCCAATAGTGAGGCGCCGAATGCTTTCGCCACGGGACGGTCTCCGAACAGATCGGTTGTCGTGGTGACAACTGGTTTGCTCCGGCGCCTAAACCGTGACGAGCTCGAAGGAGTGCTGGCGCACGAGCTCTCCCACGTTGCTCACCGAGACGTCACGGTGATGACGGTGGCGTCCTTTACCGCGATATTGGCGGGTTTCATGGTGCGCAGTGCGATGTGGGGATCGATGATGCGTGGCCGACGCGATCAGAGCACGGCTTTGGTCTTCGTCGGCGTGATGGTGGTCAGCGTCATCGTGTACTGCGTCTCCTATTTGCTGATCAACGCGCTGTCGAGATATCGAGAGTTGGGAGCGGACCGAGGTGCTGCCCTCTTGACGGGCAAACCCAGCGCCCTGGCCAGTGCGTTGACCAAGATTTCTGGAGATATGTCGACCATCCCCACTCGGGATATCCGACAGATGGAGGCGGTGAGTGCCTTCGCCTTCGCTCCGGCTGTCGCTGGAAAGCGCGAATTCACGCTCGAGCAGTGGTTCTCCACCCATCCACCGCTGGAAAAGCGTCTGGCGCAGTTGGCAAGCATCGCCGGGGAGCTCGGGCACCGTTGATGGCGGCGAACTGATGGGTCTTCTGGACGCCGTCTTCGGTCGCCGCAAGCCGGTCGGGCCCAACCTCGACTCCCTCTTCGCGGTGCCGTCCGCCGCGATTACCGTGCAGGCCGCACTCGATTTTATCCCGACGGGCCGAGCGGCCGTTGCCTTCCGAGCCCCCGAGGGGCGTGCCTTCGCGGAGATAGAAGCCGATGTGCGTGCCCTGCTCGATGCCGACGCAGGCCCGCCGGTCGAGATCACCGAAGACCGCTTCGGCTACGACTGGGTGGTTCTCGCCACGGATCCGGTCGATGTCGTGACCGCTGTCACTGACGCGCATGCGGTGAATGTCTCCTTGGTCGAGGCTGGCTTCGGCCCGCAGTTGTTGTGCTCCCTGGTGTCTTTCCGTGGACCGGACGACCGGCAACTCGCCCTCGTGTATNTGTTCAAGGCNGGCACCTTCTANCCGTTCGCGCCCACCCAGGGCAGCGACGAGCAGCGCAACAACGTGTTGGAGCTNCAGGTGCNAGACCTGCTCNAGGGTGAGCTGCCGATGGAGAAGAACCTCGGACGCTGGTTTGCTGTGTGGAACGCCCCCGGCCTGTAGACGTGTNGGCGCCGCTAGTCGCGTGCGGGAGTGGGCCCGGGAAGNGCGAGCATTCGATCGAGCGCGACCTTCGCCCAATGCTCGGTATCGGAATCGACATCNATCTGGTTGACGACATGGCCAGCCGCCAGACTCTCCAGCGCCCACACCAAATGGGGTAGGTCGATGCGGTTCATCGTCGAGCAGAAGCACACGGTCTTATCGAGATAGACGATTTCCTTATCCGGATTGTTCAGCGCCAACCGCTTGACCAAGTTCAACTCGGTACCCACGGCCCACGTCGATCCGGCCGGGGCACTATCGATGGCGGCGATTATCTTCTCGGTGGAACCGACCTGATCAGCTTTGGCCACGACCGAGTAGTCGCACTCGGGGTGCACGATCACGGTCACTCCCGGCACGCGCTCGCGGACATCGTCCACGGATTCGGCGGTGAATCGTCCATGCACCGAGCAGTGACCACGCCACAAGATCACGCGGGCATCCTGGATTTGAGAATGGCTCAGGCCACCGTTGTCCTTCCGAGGGTCGTAGACCACGCAATCATCGAGAGACAGGCCTAGATCACGCACCGCAGTGTTGCGACCGAGATGTTGATCGGGGAGGAAGAGAACCTTGTCTCCCTTCTCGAACGCCCAGGTCAAACTCCGCTCGGCGTTGCTCGAGGTACACACCGAGCCTTGGTGCTTGCCGGTGAAGGCCTTGATGGCGGCGCTGGAGTTCATGTAGGTGATGGGAATCGTTTTGTCGGCAACGCCCGCTCGCTCGAGAGTGCGCCAGCAGTCCTCGACTTGGCTGATCTCCGCCATATCCGCCATGGAGCATCCGGCCGCCAGGTCCGGAAGGATCACCTTCTGGTCATCGCTCGTCAGGATGTCNGCGCTCTCCGCCATGAAGTGCACGCCGCAGAAAACGATGAACTCTGCCTCTGGTCGTGCGGCGGCCTGCTGGGAGAGCTTAAACGAATCCCCCGTGACATCGGCGAATTGAATGACCTCGTCACGCTGATAGTGATGACCCAGGATGAAGAGCCGGTCGCCCAGTGCCTGCTGTGCTGCNNGAGCTCGCGCGGCAAGGTCGGGGTCCGACGGTGCGGGGAGGTCTCCGGGGCACTCGACCCCTCGTTCGCTATCCGGATCCGACTGCTGACCGAGGAGGAGCAGGGCGAGCGGGGTCGGCTGCGGTTCGACGAATGTGCCTGCCATGGAGTCAGTGTGCCAAACCGGGCACGCCGGCAGGCAGGGCGGCTGGCCCCTNGTCGTGGATCATGCAATAGTGGGGNTATTCCGGCGTCGCGGGCGGTTATCACCCCTGGAGGCGCACGAAACAGTNAGACGAAAAAGGACGAATACATGAGCGACGTGATGGAGACCGAGACGGCCGACGGCATCGTGCTGACCGACGAAGCTGCCAGCAAGGTGAAAACCCTCCTGGAGGCCGAAGGTCGCGACGACTTGNCGCTGCGCATCGCCGTGCAACCCGGTGGCTGTTCGGGCCTTCGCTACCAACTCTTCTTCGACGACCGCAACCTCGATGGAGACGTCCTGAAGGACTTCGGCGGTGTCGGGGTGATCACCGATCGTATGAGCGCCCCGTACCTCAGTGGCGCGACGATCGACTTCGTCGACACGATCGAGAAGCAGGGGTTCACTATCGATAACCCCAACGCCCAAGGTTCGTGCGCGTGCGGGGACTCCTTCCACTAAAGNGCTCCTCGCTACTGGTACTGGCGCGGACGGCCACGGAGGCTGCGCNTACTCNGGACCGGCCGTGCGAATGGCAGTCGTGTGAGTGGCGGCTAATCGGCGCCATCACAGGTAAGATCCGTGCTCGTGGCTATTTTGATCACGGGATCCATCGCAACCGACCACCTGATGAGCTTCCCCGGGAAGTTCTCTGACTCCTTGGTTGCCGACAAGATCGACAAAGTCTCGCTGTCGTTCCTCGTGGAGGAATTGCAGATCCGACGCGGCGGTGTCGCACCCAACATCGCCTTCGGTATGGGGTGCTTGGGACTCAGCCCCGTACTCGTCGGTGCCGTCGGTCCTGACTTCGCCGACTACGAGTCCTGGTTGCAGCGACACGGCGTTGATACTCGCGGTGTGCACATGTCCGACTCGCACCACACGGCGAGATTCGTGTGCACGACGGACACCGAGCAGAACCAGATCGCGTCTTTCTATCCCGGGGCCATGTCTGAAGCCCGCAACATTGAGTTGAAGCCCATCGTCGATCAGGTCGGGGGCGCGGACGTGGTGCTGATCGGGGCGAACGATCCGGAGGGAATGCGCCGGCACACCGACGAATGTCGCTTCCGCGGGTATCCCTTCGCCGCCGACCCGTCCCAGCAGCTCGCCCGGATGGACGGTGAAGACATCAAGCCCCTGATCGAGGGAGCGGAGTACCTGTTCACGAACGAGTACGAGGCAGCCCTGATCGAAAAGAAGACCGGTTGGACGGCTGCTGACCTGGCCGCCATTGTGAATGTTCGCGTCATCACGCTCGGCCCGGAAGGCGCCCGCATTGAGCGACGCGGCTGCGACCCCGTTCTCGTCGGCGTTCCGGAAGAGGAGAGCAAGGCCGACCCGACTGGTGTGGGAGACGCGTTCCGTGCCGGCTTCCTCGCNNGCCAATCNTGGGGNCTTTCTGANGAGAGNTCAGCCCAGGTCGGGTCNNTGGTCGCNACNTACGTGATCGAGACGATCGGCACCCAGGAGTANCAACTCGCGCAGCAACACTTCGTGCAGCGGCTGGCCACGGCGTACGGNGACGATGCTGCCGCCGANATCGACCAGCACGTGTCCTGNCCNCGCCCNTNACNCANNCTGGTTGCGCGTCNGGTCGGCCGANNTGTCCGAGCCCCTGCCACCCGCCGAGTGGGGATTGGTCGACCCCTCCGTCGCCGAACCCGGGGAAGACCTCGTGGCAATCGGTGGGGGGCTCGATCCCGGCACACTCGTGTCCGCCTACCGGACCGGCTTGTTTCCGATGCACGTCGCCGTCACCGGCCACGGCAGCGGTGGGGGCGAGGCGCTCGGCTGGTGGTCACCCGATCCGCGGGGTGTGCTCGACCCTGCATCCCTGATCGTGTCGCGGTCCCTGGCGTCATCCGTGCGGCACATGGACACGTCCGTGGATCAGTCCTTCGTAGACGTCGTTCGCTCATGCGCGGACCCGAACCGACCACATGGCTGGATCACCGAAGAATTCGTGGACGCCTACGTGGAACTGCATCGACGGGGCTATGCGCATTCGATCGAAGTGTGGCAGGACGGCGAACTTGTTGGCGGCCTNTACGGCGTCGAAGTGGGTGGATTGTTCGCGGGGGAGTCGATGTTTCACCGACGACGCGACGCGTCCAAGGTCGCACTCGTCGCANTGGTAGAGATCTTGCGTGCCTGCCCGGGCGAACGGTTGATCGACGTGCAGTGGTGCACCCATCATCTGGCGAGCCTCGGTGCGATCGAGATCACCCGCGCGGAGTACCTTGTGCAAGTGGCCGCCTTGTTGAACGAAGAACCGTGTCTGGGCGGCGACACCGCGACCGATCGCTTCTAGCCGCGCGCGGCCGCGATGATCAGGGGAGCTTCGCGGAGGAAGGCGTCGATTGATGCGTCGGCGCATCCGTAGGGCAAGGACATGCGCAGGCTTCCCGAGTTCCTCGGATCGAAGACGCCCATCGCTTCGAGAACGTGGCTGGGCATACGGGTGTCGGCGGTGCACGCGGATCCGCTGGCGACCGCGATGCTGCGCTTGTCCAACTCCGTGACGACGATTTCGCCGACGACCCCGTCAGCGACGAGAGTAACGATGTGGGGGAGTCGGTCTACGGGATCGCCGACAGCCTGAACCCCCGGCCACGTTGCCGCGGCAGATCGAATCCGATCGATCATGGCCGTGTGGTGCGNNGCTTGTGCTTCCCAGTGGGGTTCGACGAATTCCGCCGCGGCAGCCGCTGCGGCGACTGCCGCGACGTCGGGGAAGCCGCCGACCCATCCGCGGTCGGGAGCCTCGTCCGGTCGCCATCGAACGTCAGGCGAGACAACCAGCGCCGCGCACCCCGGGGGCCCGCCCCAGTCACGAGGAACCGCGACCAGGACATCCCAGGCATCACCGATGGCCCGATGACCGGCCACTTGAACGGCTTCACTGACCATCGGAATCCCCGCGTGCCGACACAGAGCGTGAACTTCCTGCACCGGCTGCACCGTCCCGACCTCGGCATTGGCTTGCTGAACGCAGACCAGAGCCGCGCCATCACTGATGGCGGCGGAGAATGCTTCGGAGTCAATGCGGCCGAACGCATCGACCGGAATGGTGACGGTTTCCACCCCGGGGCAGGCGCGGGTCGCGAAAGTCACGGCCATGGATTCGGTCGCNCCAACGAGGATGCGCGCGGGGGCTCCGGCGGAGAGGCGGGCCTGGTACAGCCCCATGATGGCTGCCCGCAACACGTCGGACCCGGAACTTCCGACGAAACAGGAGGCCACCGGCACACGCAGAAACTCGGCGATCGCAGCCCGCGCGGTGTCGAGAACCAGCCCCGCGCGACGGCCGTGGTGGTGCAGCCGAGCAGGGTCGGACCAGCCTTGCTTCAGAGCTGCGACCAGGGCCTGGGTTGCGACCGGCAGGACGGGCTGGCCTGCGACGGCATCGAGGTAGCCGACCAGCGGTGCCGGTCCGGGGTTCGGCCAAATTTCGGGTGTCTCAGGGGCGGAGACCGGCGAGTGCGGATCGGACATAGGCGCACGCTAGCGGGAGTGGTGGATGTCACCTTCCATCCGCCATTTTCTCCCTCTCCCCGGGGGGCTCGAGGGTGCTCGGTGCGCTACTGTTCGGAGAGGTTTTTCTCCTGGAAAAGACTCGGGTTGGCGCTGGACGANAAGGGTGATTCGTGGATCACGACGTGGCTGCCCGCCTGCGTGCGAAGACCGGGCGATCCCGGTCGAGCCGGGCTCTCATCGGGACCGCAGCACTCGCGCTCACGGGTCTCGCTCTCGCCGGCTGCACCGCCAACGAGGCGTTCTTCTTCGACCTCCCGGAGCCGGCTTCGGTGGAGGCGCCCATCATCCAGAACCTGTGGAACGGATCGTGGATCGCCGCATGGGCTGTCGGCATCGTCACCTGGGGGCTGATGATCTGGGCCGCTATCGCGTACCGGCGTCGGCACGCCAACGAGGTGCCGGAGCAAACCAAGTACAACCTCCCGCTCGAGGCGCTCTACACGATCGTCCCGCTCATCATGATCCTCGGCCTTTTCTGGTTCACGGCTCGGGACCAAAGTGAGATCTTGACCCTTGACAATGATCAGCAGCAGACGGTCGGTGTCGTGGGCTTCCGCTGGTCGTGGGCTTTCAACTATGTCGATCAAGACGCCTACGACGTCGGTGTTCCCTACGGCGAGGGGTCGCCCGGTGAGCCACCGACCCTGTACCTGCCGGTCGACGAGAAGATCCGCTTCGAGTTGAACTCACCGGATGTCATCCACTCCTTCTGGGTTCCGTCCTTCCTGTTCAAGATGGACGTCGTCCCCGGGAAAACTAATGCCTTCGAGTTGACCCCGGACAAGATCGGCACGTACGCCGGCAAGTGCGCGGAGTTGTGCGGCGTCGACCACGCCCGGATGCTGTTCCAGGTGAAGGTCGTCGAGCGAGACGAGTTCGACGCCAAAATGGGTGAGCTGCGCGCGAAGGGTCAAACAGGGAAGCTCGATAGTGATCGCATCAACAGTGATGGACAACGCCCCGAGGAGCGCAGGCTATGACTCTTCTGAACGAGCCCCCCGTCACGAGCAGGACGACCGAAGCGCCGGTTTATACCCCGCGCCGGCCGAGCATTGGCAAGGCGATCGTTAATTGGGTGACATCGACCGACCACAAGACCATCGGCTACATGTACATATTCACCTCGATGATCTGGTTTTTCATCGCCGGGCTCATGGCGCTGGTCATCCGAGCGGAACTCGCCCTTCCGGGGCTGCAAGTGATCTCCCTTGAGCAGTACAACCAGTTGTTCACCATGCACGGCACCATCATGCTGCTGCTATTCGCAACGCCGCTGTTCATCGGATTCGGCAACGTGATCATGCCGCTACAGATCGGCTCCCCGGACGTCGCCTTCCCCCGGCTGAACATGTTCGGCTACTGGCTGTTCCTCTTCGGTGGCCTGATTGTGGGAGCCGGCTTTCTAACCCCCGGCGGAGCCGCGTCCTTCGGCTGGTTCGCCTACGCACCGCTGAGCAACGCTGTCTTTTCCCCGAGCGCCGGCGCAGACTTGTGGTTCATCGGCTTGGCGGTCGGTGGCCTCGGCACCATCCTGGGTGGGGTCAACTTCGTCACCACGATCATGACCATGCGCGCACCGGGCATGACTATGTTCCGGATGCCCATCTTCACCTGGACGATCTTCATCACGTCGGTGCTCGTCCTGGTTGCTTTCCCGGTTCTTGCCGCTGCTCTCGTGGTGATGTTCATCGACAGAACCTTCGGCTCGGTCGTCTTCCTGCCCGAAAACGGCGGAGCTATCTTGTGGCAACACCTGTTCTGGTTCTTTGGTCACCCCGAGGTGTACATCATCGCGCTGCCGTTCTTCGGCATCGCCAGCGAGATCATCCCGGTCTTCTCTCGTAAACCCGTCTTCGGCTACAAGGGCTTGATCTTCGCCACCATGGCGATCGGAGCTCTCAGTTTCGCTGTGTGGGCGCACCACATGTACGTCACGGGTTCTGTCTATCTGCCGTTCTTCGCCCTGATGACGATGCTGATCGCCGTCCCGACGGGCGTGAAGTTCTTCAACTGGATCGGGACCATGTGGCGAGGCTCCATCTCTTTCGACACACCCATGCTGTGGACGATGGGTTTCATGGTCACTTTCTTGTTCGGAGGCCTGACGGGCATCATCTTGTCGGCTCCGCCGCTGGACTTCCACGTGTCCGACAGCTACTTCGTTGTCGCGCACTTCCACTACGTCGTTTTCGGAACCGTGGTCTTCCTCATGTTCGCGGGCCTGTACTTCTGGTGGCCCAAGATGACTGGCAAGATGTTGAACGAGCGTCTGGGAAAAATCCACTTCTGGTTGCTGTTTATCGGATTCCAGGTCACGTTCCTGGTCCAGCACTGGCTCGGAGTGCAGGGCATGCCACGTCGGTACGGGGACTACCTACCCGTGGACGGCTTCACCACGTTGAACATCGTCTCGACCGTCGGTGCGGCAATCCTCGGCATCTCGACTCTGTTCTTCATCTGGAATGTCTTGACGACCATGAAGAACGCCCCGAAGGTCACTGTCGATGATCCGTGGGGATGGGGAGGCTCGCTGGAATGGGCAACGAGTTGTCCACCACCGCGGCACAATTTCACGTCGCTGCCCCGTATCCGCTCTGAGCGCCCGGCTTTCGATCTCCACCACCCGGAGTTGGCACCGCCCAGTGCACGGTCACAACCCCAAATCAGCACGAGTGCCAGTCAATCTGGCGGCGGCCCCTCGTGAAGATCGAAGGCTGGACGTTCGCGCTCGGATTCCTCTTCTTCTGGGCGATCAGCGGCGCCTACTGGTACCTGAGTCGGGACGAGGTGGGCACCACCCTTCTTGTCCTGACCGGAGCACTCGCCTTCCTGGTGGCCTTCTACGTGCTCTACACCGCCAAGCGGGTGTACCCCCGGCCCGAGGACCGGTCCGATGGCGAAATTGATGAGGCCGACCCGGAGTACGGATTCTTCAGCCCCCATTCGTGGTGGCCGCTCGTGGTGGCCCTGGGGGCAGCAACGATCGCCATGGGTTTGGTCTTCGCCGTATGGGTTATCGTTCTCGGCGGTGCCGTGCTACTGCTGGGCATCGTGGGCTGGCTCTTCGAGTACTACCGGGGCGAGTTCGCTCGTTAGCCCTCTCCGATGGCGCGTCGCAGTTCAGCGATCATTTTCGAACGAGTCCTGCCGTTCGGGGTCCTTTCACCAATCCCGGAGGGATACGGCATACTTTGTGGGCTTTGTCAAAAGAACGTTTGTTGAGACTGGAGTGACTGATGTCCGGTGCNATTGATTTTATCGCGAGTAACCTCATCTTGTCGCTGATTTTGCTGGCTACTCTCGTTTTCATCATTTCCGACCTGCTTGTGAGCCGTCGCAGGAGGCGAGCCAAACGTGTGTCCCTAGAGCAGAGACTGGTTGGGGGCGATACCCCGGCCGCCACATCCGATGTAGCCGTTGACGCCGACCGCGACTCTGAGGAAACGCCTGAGCAGTTGTTGCCGGCTTGTCCCACGACAGTTCCTGGCGGCGATAACAGTGCTGGGTCCGACGAGCCGGCACCGCATGAGGAGAATCCAACGGTGCCAGGGTACGACGAGCCNATGTCCGTAGANTCAGAAACAGGCACTGAACAAGTTCAAGNGGAGTCGGGGCCCAAGCAGATTACCGTGAACGACCTTGTCGAGAATTCTTCACCCGAGGAAGCTCGAGCTCACGTTCTTCGAATTGTCGAACAGCGTCGAAGCCTGAACAGACGTGACGCCGGACACGTGAATGCAGGAGCAGACTCCCAGCCAGAAGAAACATCTGCTGAGGTGCAGAACCAAAGCCAAGGCGATTCTCTCCAGGACGAGGTTCATGACACCAGCGTGAATGCCACGAGCGAGGCCAGTCCGGAGTTTCGAGCACTTAAAGAAAAGATCCGGAACTTCTACGTGGAATTGAAGGCGAAAGAAAAACAACTGGCAGAGGACCGCGCCGACCTTGAGCAAGCGAAATTGGCATTTGCTAGAGAGCGTTCGCTTACGTCCGAAAGGGATGACGACTCGTCGTCCGTTTTGAATGCACTAGGTGAACAGCATCGAGTGATGGGACGTGAACAGCGCGAACTCAGTACGGAGCGCCGTGCATTGCGCGAACTACGCGCTGAACTTGAAGGGACACGCTCTGCGATGGAGGATGAGCGTGTCCAGATCGTACGAGACCAGGCCAATATTGAGTCGCTGCGAGAGCAACTTGAAGATTTGCGGGACGAAATGCAAACGGCTCGTGAGAAGTTGCTGACCGATGCGGCCGAAATGGATCTTTTGGAGAAAAAGCTGCNAAAGGACAGAATTGCCCTGGAGCAGCAGGTGGAAATAAGTCGGCAGGGGCTCAGTGATCTAGAAGGCAGGGAAGCCTCGCTTCTCGCCCAACAGGACCAGATGCAGTCTCGAGAGCAAGAGCTTGAGCGACGTGAGAAATCAGCGACTGACCTGTCACGCGACTTGGGTGAGAGGCAACAAGCCGTAAGTGAACTTGAAGAGAGACTTTCTGAACGTGGGGCAGCTTTGTCGCTTCGTGACGACGACTTAGCCCAACGGTCGGATGAACTGCGCCACCGAGAGATACTACTTGAGGAGCAGGAGGACGGACTCAATGAGAAGCGGCTTTCGGCCCAGAGTCGGGAAGAGCAATTGAGCCGGCTTTCGAATGATCTCCAAGTGCGCGAACAGTCATTAAGGGAGTGGAAGAACGATGTTGACGCGCAGGCGGCAGAGTTGAATACTGCGCAGGCTGAATTTGAGCAGATGCGCGTTGCCCGGCTGCAGGATAAGGAGAGCCGCGAACATGAGCTTTCCAGCGCTGAAAATGCAGCCCGAAAAATGAAAGACGAGGCTTTAACCCTGCAGGATGAGTTGGCCAAAGAGCGAGATCTATTGGAGAAAACGTCAGTCTCTCTCGATAATGAGCGTGCCCGATTGGTTGAGGCGCGGTTGATTACAGAGGCAGGCCACCGGGATGCCGCAGTGGACCGAGACGAATTGGCGGCAGTGAGGTCAGAGCTTCAATCCGTGCGCCTTGAGTTGGAAGAAACACGGGAGCGCCTCGTCAACGAGACACGGAGACGCTCTGAGGCTGAAGAGGGTCGTCGCGCGGCCAAAGACGCACTAACGAGTCGTGAGGGCCGTTCAGCGCATCTCGACGCCAGCGACCCGCGGTATGCCCGTCTTCTGGACCGCGAATGGGACCTGTGGAGCAGTNGCGNGCGCTGATTGTAGGGCCTGAGAACCTCAACCTAGTGGCGACACGCGGACTGCTAACGGTAGTATCGGGGTCCGGTCGAATGGAGGACTTGTGGCAATGACGCCTGTAAGCACGGGGGATTCCGTGACCCCTGTGCAGATTCTTGAGCAACTGCAAAACCGCGTGGAGGAATTGGAGCGGGAACTTGCGGACGCCAAGGCCGCAGTTCACGACAACAGGCGACTTCAAGACCTCAGTCCTGACGAACTTTCGCTCGTTGCTGTCGGAGCGGCTGGAGACATCATCAAGGCCGCGCAAACGCAGGCGGCGGAGATTCGACACGAAATGGAGGAGCAACAAACGCACTCGAGTGAGAAGATTCAGGCCGCTCTCGCGCGTGCTCAAGACCGCGCAACTGAACTCGTCACAGACGCTGAGACTGCCAGCTCAGAAACAACATCTAAAGCGCAGGCGGCCGCGGAAGAGATCTTGGGGCGCGTGCGAACAGAGGCTGACGCCATGACGGCTTCTGCTCAAGCTGAGGCAGAACGCATTCGAGGTGAGGCTAGAAGGATTTCAGACGCCTTAGTCCTCGAGGCTCAAACCCGTTTGGAAGTGGCGCTTCGATCTGCTGATGAAGCAGTCAGTGCTGCTAACGATGAAGGACGGCAGATTGTTGAGGCGGCTCGGTCAATGGCAGATTCCTTGCGGGATGACGCGCGATCCGAAGCCCGAGGGTCACTCAGAACCTCTCTCGATGAGATCCGTGTTCAGGAAAATGACATGACAAGCCTCCTGCATGAGACCAGCTCAATGCGCAAGGCGATTGACGGAGCTCTCCAGACAATCCTCACGGCGATGGACACAGCAGCAGCAGAATCGGCCCGCGTGGAAGCATCCAATCGCTCTTTCCTCGCATCCATGACACAGATGCGTTCGGAACTTGAGCGACGCCTTGGGCCACCATCGCAATCAAGTTAGCGAGCTACAGCACAGATGAACGAGGTTCGTACGAGGGGGCTCGCACGCATAGCTGTCCTCCTCATTTCGATAGCAATGCTCCCGCTTGGTTCTGGTACAGCCTGGGCCGGTGGAGGACCCCTCCCAACCGAGCCATTGCCGAGCATGGCGCCATCGGAACCACCCACCACCGAGCCAGAGCCCACCACCG
>PBTV01000004.1 GCA_002729215.1 Rubrivirga sp. | reverse complement strand
CGCACCACGGTGCGGCCCCGACGCGGGAGGTTGTGCGGTCGAAGTCGACCTAGTAGCGGTAGTGGTCCGGCTTGTAGGGCCCGGCAACGTCCACACCGAGATACTCCGCCTGCTGCTTGTCCAACTCGGTCAGGCGCACGCCGAGCGCATCAAGGTGCAGGCGCGCCACCTTCTCGTCGAGCTGCTTGGGCAGCGTGTACACGCCGAGCGGGTACTCGTCACGCTTGGTGAACAGTTCGATCTGAGCGAGCACCTGGTTCGTGAACGAGTTGCTCATCACGAACGACGGGTGCCCGGTGGCATTGCCGAGGTTCAGCAACCGACCCTCGGACAGCACGATGATGCTGCGGCCATCGGCAAAGGTCCATTCATCGACCTGCGGCTTGATCGTCTTGCGCGTGACGTCCGGCAGAGCAGCGAGGCCCGCCATATCGATTTCGTTGTCGAAGTGCCCGATGTTGCCGACGATCGCCTGGTGCTTCATGTTTTGCATGTCATCAGCGGTGATGACGTCGAAGCAGCCCGTGGCCGTGATGAAAATATCTGCATCGCCGATCACGTCTTCGAGCCTTGCCACCTGGTAGCCGTCCATGGCGGCCTGGAGAGCACAGATGGGGTCGACCTCCGTGACGATCACGCGAGCCCCCTGGCCCCGCAGCGAGTCTGCAGAACCCTTACCGACGTCGCCGTAACCGAACACCACGGCGACCTTGCCGCCGATGAGCGTGTCAGTTGCACGGTTGATCCCATCGACCAACGAGTGGCGGCAGCCGTACTTGTTGTCGAACTTGCTCTTGGTCACCGAGTCATTCACGTTGATAGCCGGGAACAGCAGCGAGCCGTCCCTTTGCATGTCGTACAAGCGCAAGACGCCCGTGGTGGTCTCCTCGGTCACTCCCGTGATGCCAGCCGCGATCTTCGTGAAGCGGTCGGTTGAGTTGGCGAGCGATTCCCGCAGCGTGTGCAGGATGACCCGGTATTCCTCTGAATCACTCTCGTCGGTCGAGGGAACGACGCCGGCCTTCTCGAACTCCGCACCCTTGTGCACGAGCAGCGTGGCGTCACCTCCGTCGTCGAGGATCATGTTCGGTCCACCGTTGGGCCAGTCGAGAACCTGCTCGGTGCACCACCAGTACTCCTCGAGCGTCTCGCCCTTCCAGGCGTAGACAGGGATCCCCTGCGGGTCCTCTGGCGAACCGTTCGGCCCCACGACAACCGCGGCCGCGGCGTGGTCCTGGGTGGAGAAGATATTGCAGGACGCCCAGCGAACTTCGGCGCCGAGCGCCCCCAGCGTCTCAATAAGAACTGCCGTCTGGATGGTCATGTGGAGCGATCCAGTGACGCGCGCCCCGGAGAGCGGCTTGGAATCGCCGTATTCCTCGCGCATTGCCATCAACCCGGGCATCTCATGCTCGGCCAGGCGAATCTCATCACGTCCGAATTCCGCGAGGGATAGGTCGGCAACCTTGTAGTCGGGAGTGCCGTCAGCTTTGGTCAGGGACATTCTTTCTCCGTTTGTCGATGTTTCATATTTGGTGCTCACGACTGCGGGCCCTATTTCGAATGCCACACCGACGGGAGCGTCTCGACGGGAACCAGGGCTCCGGACCATCGGCGACGGAATAAGTTTGCCACGACTGGCCCGTCACCGCGCGTCGGGACTCGCTCAGGGGGCGGCCGGGGCCATTACGGCTATCGCCATGCCCTGCGCAGCCACGACGGCGTCGGGCTCTCCCGCGGTCACCACCACCCCCGACCCCTGGGCGGCCTTTCGCGTCTGCCCGTCAACCGCCACCACGACGCCGCCGGCGATCGCCACCACGAGCCGGTACTCCCCCGCTGCCAACGGTGCTGATCCGGCAGTGACCACTTCCAGTCGAAAATCTGCTCCCACCGGAGCGATGGAGGCCGAGCCGTGAATGAATTGCGGGTCAGCATCGAAATCAAGAATGTCCAGGGCACGATCGACGAACACCGGCTTATTGGTGAGTCCGAGACGTAGCACGTTGTCCGAACTCGTCATGACTTCGAAGCCGATTCCTCGCACGTAACTGTGCGGAATGCCGGGCGCCAAGTACACCGCATCGCCCGGCAGCAAGGTGACGAAATCCAGTAGCGGCGTCATCAGCACACCGATATCAGCGGGAAAGTTTTCTGCCGCCTGCCGGTAGGCCGCGATCTCCGCTTCGCTCATCACCCGCGTCATCGACCCCGCATCATTCGCTCGATCGATCGCTTCGGGGAGCTGGGCCACGAATGCCTGCGCCTGCAGCTGCTGCTCATGGATCAACTGAATTGCGGCCACCCGGTCTTCAGCGTGCAAGGCCGCGGCCGCCAGTGCCAGTCCGTCGACGCGCTCGATTACCTCTGCCGCATCGGAAGTCGGGCGCCATCCGACAAAAGCATCGAAGGGTTCGAGGGCAACCAGAACTTCCGCCTTCTCGTAGGCGTCCGCCAGGACGGTCGGGCCTGCGATCTGCTGCTGGTCCCACATGCGCTTCGCTTCGCGCGCGTTCGGATGCACCTGCACGGACAGCGGTCGACCCGCCGCGAGGATCTTCGCGAGAACGGGGGCCTGCTCTCGAGTGAGGTGGTCGGCCAGATTTTCGGTCGGGCTAGCCGTCTCGCCTTCGTGAACCACCGCGTCTATCGGTGACGGTCCACTCGGGTGCACGCCGAACCACAGTTCGGCCTGCGGGGCGCCGGAGGAGTCCTGAGTCCACGGCGTGAGGCCGTCGAGGATTCCCCAGTCGTAATCCTTGACATCGCCTCGAATCGAGAACATCACGCGGAAGCGGGGTCCGACTCGTGGGTGACCGCACCGTCCTGGTCCATCAACATGACCGGGATTCCGTCTCGCACCGGGAAGCGTCGGGAGCACTCAGAACACACGATTTCGGATGCTTCCTCGTCGGCCTCGACCGCAGCGTGCTTCTCGCACGGGCAGGCGAGCACGTCCCACAAATGCGGAGACAAACCCAGCGGGGAGTTCGGGTACTGACTCACGTAGCTCCACCCCTCATCAGTGCGAGAACTTCATCCCGCAGTGTTTCCATTGTGTCCGCCTCTCGCGCCTCCACATTCAAGCGCAACAACGGCTCCGTGTTGCTCGGTCGGACGTTGAACCACCACTGGCCACCATCGACGGTCAGCCCATCCATGTGGTCGGTGGTGACATCGTTGTTTCCGGTGAAGGTCGCCTCGATCAGCTCCATCATCGCTGACTGATCCTCCACCGGCGTGTTTATCTCCCCCGACGCCACATAGCGTTCGAACTCGGTCAGCAGAGAGGAGATGGTCGTCCCTTCCGGCGTGGACCCGAGTGCAGCAAGAGTGTGCATCGCCGCGAGCATCCCCGAGTCAGCACGCCAGAAATCACGGAAATAGAAGTGGCCTGAGTGTTCACCGCCGAAGACGGCGTCCGTTTCGGCCATCGTCGCCTTGATGAAGGAGTGACCTACTCGCGTCTTCACCGCTGAACCACCACACTCGAATACGACTTCCGGCACGGCCTTCGAGGTGATCAAGTTGTGAATAATCGTCGATCCCGGGCTGCGCTGGAGTTCTCGAGCGGCGATCAGCGCCGTCAGGGTCGACGGGTTGACGATGCGACCACCCTCGTCGATAACAAAGCATCGGTCGGCGTCACCGTCGAACGCCAATCCGATATCAGCGCCGATGCTGCGGACTCGGGCTTGAATGTCGACCAGGTTCTTCGGCTCGATCGGGTTGGCTTCGTGGTTCGGGAAGGTCCCGTCGAGTTCGAAGTACATGCGATCGATCGACATCGGCAAGGCCGGAAGGCCAGCTTCCTCACCCAGAACCGCAGGCACTGTGTAGCCTGCCATTCCGTTCCCCGCGTCCACGACAACCGTCAGTGGGCGAATGCCCGAGAGCTCGACGAGTTTGCGAAGGTAGCCGGCGTAATCGGCGAGCGTGTCACGCGATCGGGCCTCACCCATCGTCTCGTCGGATTCTGGGATGCCGGATCGAATCATCTGCTTAATGTCGGCAAGCCCTGTGTCCTGCCCCACTGGTGCGGCGCCCACTCGACACAGCTTGATCCCGTTGTAGTTGGCTGGATTGTGGCTTGCCGTGAACATGGCTCCCGGTAGCCCCAGCGATCCCGACGCGAAATACAAGCCGTCGGTACTACACAACCCGATGAGAATCACATCGCAGCCTTGCTCGCGAACGCCGTCGGCGAAGCTCGCCACCAGGTCGGGACCGGACGGACGCATATCGTGTCCGATGACAACCGCTCCTGGACCGCCCTGGGCTGTCGCTACTCCCAGGACCCGGACAAATGAGGCCCCGACGTCATGAGCGAGCGCCTCATCAAACTGATCTGGGTAAATTCCCCGGACGTCGTAGGCCTTGATGATCGAGTCAAGATCGCGCACAACGGAAGGTTATCGGCGAAACCACAGCGACACCCGGGCGCCAGGCTGGCGGACCTGCGGGCTCACCAGAGGCCTTCGTGGTCGAAGGGCTTATCCCCGGCGTCCGGAGTCGACGTAAAGACCGGATGGGCATCGTCGTAGCGCTCGGCCGCAGCATCGGCGTGCCCGGCGCTTGTGAAGTCTTGGCCGCCTTGGGAGCCTTGGGAGAGTTGGGGGTCCCGGGAGTCCAGCGAACCCTGCGCGTCCTGATGGTCCTTAGTGGTCGCAGTGAAGTCCGTGTGTGCCACTTCGGGAACCACGCGTAGATGCCCACGGCGGCCGTGCGTCGCGTCCACAGCGGCGTCGTCGCTGTGGGTACCGCCTGCCGTCGGCGCATCCGGCATCTCGAATCGAGGCTTGGCGGCCTCTCGGACTGCGTCGGCGAGGGCTTGCAGATCGTCGCTGCTTGGTTTCAGCGCGTCCGGATCCGGCGTGATGCGCACAACCTCCCAGCCCCGGGGAGCCGTCAAACGGTCGCTGTGCATTTGACACAGGTCGTAGCAGTGCGGTTCGGCGTAGGTAGCAAGCGGCCCGACGACTGCTGTGGAGTCGGCATACACGTAGGTGAGAGTGGAGACCGCGGGCTGAGCGCAGGACGGCTTGGAGCAGCGGCGACGACTCACGTCCGGCACGCTAGCGGTCAGATCCTCGTCACCGGTGTAGCCGCGCCGCCTTCTGGGGAGTCACCGTGCGTTCTGCGCATTCTGGAACGTTGGCTTCAGCGGCCGACTACCGCGACATCCGGGACAACTTGCGGAACGGGTACCCGCACCCGCAACGGCTTCCACGGGTAGCCGGTGATCAGGTCACCAAAGTCAGACCGCTCCTTCACCCGGTGCGCAGCCAGAATCGGTCCGGAACCGGGGACAGGAGTAATCACGCCCGTGAACCAGTCGACATCTGTCGACGGTTCGAAGGTGATCACGCGCACCTCACCCGCGGGTACCGACACCCGCACCGGTTCTGTCTCCTCCGCGATGGTCGTTCCCCCGCGGAAGGGAAGCATCGTTACGTCTACCTCCACCGACGTCGCCGGGGCGGAAATCTGCAGCTTCACATCGGTCGCACTCCGCACCGGAAGTCCACTGACCGCCGAGGGACCGGCAAAGGGCTGGGCACCGGCGGTGAAGGACGCTTCGTTTTGCACGTTGCGGCCGCCGAAGAACTGCCGCATTCCCACAACAATCGGCTGATCGGACGTCAACTGCAGCGCCGCCGGGAGAATCCCGTTTGGCGATGGCGGCAAAGCAGGGGTCATATCCAAGGTCGTGACCGCGCCCGCAGGAACGGTGACACTGCCGCGGTCGAACGGCTGGTAGCTCCCGTCCTGTGCGAGGACGCGGATGTCAACGATCGCGTCACTGTCACTTGTCGACACCACCGACAGCACCCGGGCCCCGTCACCGGCCAAGATTCCGGGCAGGTAGACGTTGGTGGCCGGGTCGGCCGCAGCAGGGATCCAGTCGGTTCCGATCGCGTCCAAACCGCTGCGCTGCTCGTCGACAACCGACGCTCCAACACGGCCCGCCCGCGCAATCACGTGGAAAGCGGTTCCATTGATCCCGGGAGCCACCTCATCAAGGCGAACGATGACCCTGTCTTGGCCCGGGACGACGAGTCCCCGCGTCGTCGGCGTCTCGATCTCCCCATCAGGGCCGTGAATGATCACATCGACGATGGCTGACGTGACATCTGGATTCACCAACAGCACGCGCGTCACCCGCCCCGCAACCGCGCCGCCACCAACGAACCAGAAATCCGACGCGGCCGGGGCGCACGCGGTGCTGGCCATCCCTCGACCGCGGCCGCTGGGGTCGCGCCCCCACTGATCGGCGATCAGGCCTGGCGCCAACGCTCCCTCGCCGTAGGCCTCCACTGCGGGCAACTCGATTCCGAACGCCTCGATCTGACCCTGTTCGCCCGGTGCTTTGAGGTTGGATCTTGCCGATTCCGCGCCCGGGAGGGTGCGCAGCCCTGCCTCGCCCTCGCCTTCTTGCCCTGGCTGGCCGGGAATGACGGCCCCCGTGACCCGAACGCCCAGATTTCCGCCCGCCCCGGGTTCCGGACACAACAACACGCTCGAGCGAATAGGTTCGGCGATCATCGTCCTGGTCTCTGACTCACCAGAGTCGGCACCGATCAGAAAACCAACACCGACGATGCTCCCAACCACAGCCAGCACTACCAACGGAGGCACCCACCACGAAAGTCCTCCACCCCAGGCGTCACGTGCCGGGGTCATGGGCTCACCCCCTTCGGCTCGTCGCTAGCGCCGTCGCTCGGGCCGTCGCTCGTGCCGCTGTGTCCGCCGTCTCCATCACTCGGATCCGCGGACGCCGTCGACAGCTGCGTCAAGTCGAGAAAGTGGGGCACTTCGGGAGCATCCGGTCGGTCTGGGTCATCGGGGTCAGGATCGAAAACTCGACGCTCGGGCAGTGCGAGAACAATCAGGGCGAGAATGACGATGGCCTGGAAGATGAGCCACCCACGTCGAAGAGAGTCATCGAAAGACGCAACGACCGTGGATGTCGCTTTCTCCACCGGAACAACGAAGGCCGCCGCCCAATTCAAGGGCTCGGGAAGTTCGGCCCGGGCCAGAGTTTGGCCATCGATGGACGCTGACCACTGCGTTGTCGATGTCACGCCCAACCAGAGGACCCGCGAGCCAGGGTCAACGTCCACAGCCTCGGGAAGCGCGCCGTCGAGGTACGGGTCGGTCCTGACATCCCCGGGTTGAGCAATGTCCAGGGCCATCGGAAGGAACTCACCCGAGGCGCCGTCGATGTCGAGGACCTGGGCCCGCGATGTGACACCACTAATGCGCCACAACACTTCTCCTTCAGTGCGAGCAAGCCTGCGCAATCCCGGCTCGGAGTCGAGTGCCGGGACAATCGATCGCGAAGACTTGGCCGCGAGAGTGACGTATCGGACGCCATACGAGCGCAGTGCCTCCACTTCCCCACCACCCCGACCAGACGCCAAAGCCGAAACGAAGTCATCGATCGGCTCCCACACCTGCGGCGGTGGCATGGTCTCGGCCGATCCCAGCGTCAGGGCCGATCCGCCGATGAGCATGTAGCGGACCTCCCCTTCTCCGTTGTCGGTCAGGACCAACGTTCGCGGAGCTTGCGGACCCTCGGCCTCGGCCGCGACGAATGCCGGTACATCCAGACGCGGTGCACGCTGGACAACGTCATCGTTCGCGGGGATCCACCAAACGGCCGCAGCGATCGGCGTCAGCGCGGCTGCGATGAGTCCGATGGCGGCCAGCGGCTGTCCGAGAGTGAAACTCTGCCCCGCGAAGCGTTGTCGCAGACCGTCGACAGCGATTCCGCACGCGGCGATCATCGCCAGGCCCATCACCAGCGTCATCGGTCCGGGCCACGGCTGGGCAGGGACTTGTGCTCCGGGGGGAAGAGTGGTGAGCGTCGACTGGACTACTCCTATCGCCAACGCGAGTACCACCACGACCCACCACGCACTCACGTAGCTCGCCGTGTCGCGTCGAAACAACGCGAGGAACGCCGCGAAAACGAGTCCAGCGGTCACGAGGAGCGGGTTCATCCCCGGTCCTCCTGGATGCAGCAGCAGCACATCGACCGGCCGCAGATTGGGATCGATGATCCCCGGAATGTTCAGTCCTGGCTCGACGAGGAACAGTGCCGGATTGGTTATCAGGTGCACGGTCCACGGCATCAGGGCGAGCAACGGCACAACTATCGCGATGGCGAACCGTGTGATGATCGCCCACGCATCGGATCCCCAACGACGGATGGCCACAATCGAGGCGATCACTGCGCAGCCGAGAGCCACCGCCCATACCGCCGGAGTGGCGGCAAGGATCACGGACATCAACAAAGCCGTCCCCGCCGCTCGGCGCATGGTGCCTGTGCGACGTGACAGACGAAAACCAGAACGAATCGCGAATGGCAAAGCGATAGCGGTGATCAACGTTCCGACGCGCCCCTGCGCGAAAGCACCGGTCATCGCCGGCAGCAGCGCGTACGTGACGGCCATCCACGCCCGGATCACCCTGCTCGTCAGCATTCCCCGCGTCGCGACGTACGCACTCCAGCCGGCAATGGGCGCGGCAAGAAGTACCAGCACGTTCATCGCCCAGTCGGGATTACCGAACAGCACCGTGGCCGTGATCCCGACCACGATGAGGAACGGTGCCGAGGGTGTGCCCGACCCGGGACCGACGTCATGCCAGGCCCGTGCGTAGGACGCCCAGACATCGCGGGCTCCTTCGGGGACGGGAAGAAGTGCACCGCCTTGAAGCACGCCTTCGCCCCACCACAATCCACGGGTCGCGATGGCGGCCACGACCACCAGAACCACGGTCGCGACAACGCCGGGAGCCAGGAGAACACGGCGAAGAACTCCGGAGGAGTCGTCCGGCAGGTACGCGGCCCCGTCATCAATCGGTCCAGATTCCAGCCCACTGACACTCGACGGGCCGGTAGCCGAACTCGTGGTCAGCAGCCCCCCGACGGCCTCGCCGACATCGCGCAACTGGTCAACCGAGGTCGGCCGCAGCGATCGGGCTACCGATGCCGGTTCGATACTCGATCGGGAGACGAGTGATCGAGATGCCGTCAGACGGCGAGGTTTCGCCAGAACAGCGAATTGCGCGCTCACTTCATCCCGTGCAGCCGCAAGGTCCTTGCCGACGAGATATGTCAGCGCTCGGATGCCGCTGCCGATCAGCAGGCGTACCGCAACAAAGAACATCCCGACCGTCGTGGCGTGGGCAAGCAGCACTCGAATAGCGGCTTCGCGGTCGGCACGATGCGGACGGTCGCCACCACCGCGAGCCTGACGACGACCATGCGCCGACGCCTCTCGGTGGTGAAGGACAGCGTCCGCCACCACCAGCACCCGACCACCCGCTCGATGAACCCGCCAGCAAAAGTCCACGTCATCCCGATACAGGGGAAGGCGGGGGTCGAAGCCGGATAGTTCTTCCCAGACGTCTTGCCTGATCAGCATTCCTGCGGAACTGACCGCCATGACGTCACGAACTCTGTCGTGCTGTCCCTGGTCGTGTTCGCGTCGCTCCAGACCGGTCACGCGCCGCCCATCGCCGTCGATGGAGACTCCGACTTCCAATAGCAGTCGGCGGTCGTGCCAGCCGAGAATCTTGGGACCCAGGACATCGGCTGACGGATGCTCGTCCGCCACCTGCAGCAACCTTTCCAGGCAGGTCGGGTCGGGTGCACTGTCATCGTGCAGCAGCCATACCCAATGGACGACGTCGTCTGGCAGCGTCGGCTGCCGAGCAGCTACCGAGGCGAAGCCCGCTGCTGCTGCCGCCCCGAAACCGTCGTTTGCCTCCAACTCGACAAGGGCATCTGATCCCAGTGACTCGCGAAGCACCGACGAACTCGAATCCTGTGAGGCGTTGTCGACACCGACCACCAAGTTCACCGGGCGGGTTTGGCGAGCGAGCGTGGTTAAGACCGCCGGCAGCCAGACCTCTCCGTCGTGACTGACGACGATGGCCGTCACGAAGTGCTCGCGGCGCGGAAGCTCCGTGTCGAGGATCAGGCTGTCGGTAAAGGCATCCCAATCAGCATCCACGCGGGGATCACCGGATACAACGTCATCGGTGACGCCAGGGGAAGCGGACTCGGTCACCAGGTCAGAGTACGGCCCACGAGCAGTGGAATCAGACGGCGCGCTTTTTCAACCTGCGACGCTCCCGCTCGGACAAGCCGCCCCAGATGCCGAACCGCTCGTCGTTGGCGAGTGCGTACTCCAGGCAGTCGTTGCGCACGTCACACGACAGGCAGACCCGCTTGGCTTCCCGCGTGCTGCCGCCTTTCTCCGGGAAGAAAGCTTCGGGATCGGTCTGCGCACAGAGCGCTTGCTCTTGCCAGCCAAGTTCTTCAACGTCGGAAAGTGGAAGGAGCGCCAACTCAGCGATAGTTCCTCGATCGGACACGCAGAATCCTCCTCGACCCCGGCTCACGCTCTAATGAACGCGCTTATGATGTGTATTACAGGGGTGTAGTTCGTTTTCGTCAAGCCCCACCCTCACATTGGCGGTCTTTTGCCCTAAATGCCCCTTTTGCAGGCGTCAAAGACCCTGCTCGTCCCGAAATCCCGTTGTCGCATTCTCCTGGATCTCCGCCAGGCAGCGGACGGCGCCGCAATGGTTGGATGCACGGATGCGCATCACCGCTCTCGCCGGAGGAATCGGTGGCGCGCGCTTCCTTCGCGGACTTCGTCACCACGTTCAGCAGGCCACCAGCGATCCTGTATCGGGCGAAACTGCCGGCACCGGGCTCACCGAGATAACGGTGATCGGCAACACCGGGGACGACATCTGGATCCACGGGCTGCGGGTGTGCCCCGATCTGGACACCGTGATGTACACCCTCGGAGACGGAATCGACCCCGAGCGTGGCTGGGGCCGCCTCGACGAGACATTCCGCGCCAAGGAGGAGCTCACTGCGTACGGGGTCGAGCCCACATGGTTCGGGCTCGGCGACCGAGATATCGGGACACACCTGGTGAGAACGACGAGCCTGAACGCGGGCTACCCGCTCTCCAGCGTGACCGAGGCGCTGTGCGAGCGGTGGCAACCCGGAGTCCGTCTCATCCCCATGACGGATGACCGCGCCGAGACGCACGTCATCGTTGATGATCCGGACAACCCGGGGACGGATATCGCTCTGCACTTTCAAGAGTGGTGGATTCGCTATCGGGCGTCACTGCCAGCGCGCCGATTCGTCGTCGTCGGAATCGAGGAGGCGAAACCGGCTCCGGGTGTCGTAGATGCCCTGCGCAATGCCGATGTCATCGTCTTTCCTCCTAGTAATCCGATCGTCTCGATCAGTACGATCCTCGCGGTTCCCGGAATAGCCGACGAGATTCGCGCGACCCGCGCCCCCGTGGTCGGCGTCAGCCCCATCATCTCCGGCGCCCCGGTCCGAGGCATGGCCGATGCATGTCTTCGAGCCAGTGGCATCGAGACCAGCGCCGCAGCCGTGGCTGCGCACTACGGTGCTCGCTCGAGTGGCGGTCTGCTGGACGGCTGGCTCGTGGACACCTCCGATGCCGCTTCGACACCGGTCATCGAGCAAGCGGGCATCACCACTCGGGCCGTTCCTTTGCTGATGACCGATCTCGACGCGACGGCCGCGATGGCTGCCGAGACATTGGGGCTTGCTTCTCGCCTGCGCTCGACTCCCTGATCGCTGGTTCAATGCCTTCTATGGACACCGCCACCGCTTTCACCTCTGATGGCGAGGGTGATCGCTGGGTGCCAGTCTCACCACGGCTGGTCACGGCTCGCCGCATCGTCCTTGTGGTGTCGCTGGTACCCATCACCGTGATCGCGCTAGGAGTCCTCACGCTGCTGGGGGTAATCGCTTGGGTTTCCATCGTGATTGCTGTCGCTGCACTGGTGNGCCTGCTGTGGGGGTGGTGGCTCATCGGCCGACGGGTGCGCTCGTATGCCTACTGCGAACGAGGCGATGACCTTCTGGTGTCCAGCGGAATCCTGTTTCGACGTCTCGTCATCGTTCCCTACGGCCGCATGCAACTCGTCGACGTCAAAGCCGGTCCGATTGATCGAGCACTCGCAGTCACAACTGTTCAACTCCATACAGCAGCCGCCACTACCGACGCATCCATTCCCGGACTCGAACCACAGATCGCCGCCGACCTCAGAGACCGCCTGGCGCGACGGGGCGAAACCCGATCGGCCGGACTGTGACACCCCAATGAGCGATCCCGCACCCCACACTGCGAGCGACGACAATCCACCCGCGCACGAAGGAGTCGGTTCCAGCTCCAGCTCGCCGGCCAGTTCCATCGGTGACGACCTTGGACTCGGGATGACCGTCCCCGGCAGCCGCCTCATCGACGCTGAAGGGCACCGCAAGGTGCACCCGATCTCACCTCTCGTCCACGCGGTAGCGGTCTTTCCCGCACTCGCCGGTATCGCCTTCGCCGTCGGCATTCAACGCATTAACACGCTGGCNGGGCGCCTGGACGACNNCATCGGCCTCGCGTGGATGCCACCCATCGCGCTCGCCATCGTTGTCTTCNCCGTCATCGCCTTTCTGCTGAGTGCTGCCGTCGCAGCGCTGAACTACTTTCAGTGGCGGGCGCTCGGTTTCTGGTTCGACGACGACGGTGACTTTCGAATGCAATCGGGAGTGCTGTTTCGGCAACAACGACGCGTTCAACTCTCCCGAATCCAAACCGTGGATGTGACGCAACCATTCGCCGCTCGACTGTTCTCCATGGCCGTCGTCGTGATCGAAGTGGCCGGGCAGGACGACTCACGGGTTCGACTCAAGTACGTGACCCTCGACGACGCTCGTGAGATCCGACGCGAGGTCCTTGCACGATCGGCAGGACTCTCTGCCACGACCGCTGAAGCGCCGGAGAGCGAAATAGTCAGGGTGTCCGGCCGTCAATTGGCCGTGTCGCTGGCACTTCGCATGACAACGGCCGGCCTACTCCTGCTCACCGTCATCATCATCGTCACCAGCTATCTGACCGGAGGCTGGGGTGCTACCGGCGTGGCCGTCGTCACCGGAGGTATTCCCCTTGTTCTCGTCGTGGCGGAATTCACTCGCTACTACGGATTCACCGTCGCGCAGTCTCCCGATGGACTCCGCCTGCGTTACGGATTGCTGCGCACCGAATCGCGGACCGTGCCTCCCGGCCGCGTCCAGGCCATCGAATACGTCGAGCCCTTGCTGTGGCGGCGGCGGCGATGGACCCGCATTCGCGTCACAATCGCCGGCGTGGGCTCGGAGTCCTCCGGTTCCGGAAGCCAGCGCAGCGACACCGTGCTGATTCCCGTCTCCGAGATGGAANCTGCGCAGGACATCGTTTCGCGGGTGCTGCCGGATCTGCGGGCTTCCTCGATCACCTGGGTCGGTGCGCCGCGNCGCGCCTGGTGGCGATCGCCCATCCAATGGCGGAATCTTGCCGTGGGGTGGGACGCACACAGTTTCGCAANNCGACGAGGACGGATCACNCGCCGAACAGCNCTCGTTCCGCACGCACGCACCCAATCGGTCCGCTGGACGCAAGGACCATGGGAGCGATTCCTCGATCTGGCTTCTGTGCACGTCGACACGACACCGGGCCCTGTGTCCGTCTCGGGCCTTCATCTGGACGCCTCCGCCACCCGCACCGTCGCTCAACATCAAGCCGCGGCAGCAGACCGGGGACGCCGGACCGACACCTCACTTCACTGGGCCGCCCCATGACGTCCACCTTCACTGTTCTCCCAGTGCCCCTCGATCACCTGTTCTCCCCCGGCGACGACATCAACTCCATTGTCATCGAGGCCCTGTCCACCACCCGGTGGCCCGATGAATCCACTGGTATCAGCGACGGCGACATCATCGTTGTCACCAGCAAGGTGGTGGCTAAAGCCGAAGGCCGTGTGGTGGAGGCAGCATCGCGCGAGTCGGTCATCGATCAACAGGCCGAGCGAATCGTCGCCGTGAAACACACTCCGCGTGGTGTCACCAAGATCGTTCAGACCTCACACGGCTTGGTGCTCGCGGCGGCCGGGGTCGATGCCAGCAACACTGAACAAGGAACGGTGGTCCTCCTTCCCGTCGATTCCGATGCCAGCGCTCGACAACTGAGAGATCACGTGATCGATCGCACCGGCGTCGCCGTGGGTGTCATCATCACCGACACGATGGGCCGTCCCTGGCGGCTGGGCGTCACCGACGTTGCCATCGGATCCAGCGGCGTTCACGTGCTCGACGACTACACCGGCCGCCATGATGATTTCGGAAATACGCTGGAGATGACGGTTGTCGCGATCGCCGACGAGATTGCATCCGCTGTCGACTTGGCCACCGGAAAACTCGACAACGCGCCCGTGGCCGTCCTTCGCGGGCTTTCCCATCTGGTGATCGCCGACGACGGCCCTACCGCCAAGGACATCGTGCGCCCTCTCGAGGAAGACCTCTTCTCCCTCGGCACCCAGGAGGCGATGCAAGCCGGAGCTCGCGCAGCAGTCTCGGCCCGGCGCACCATTCGCTCCTTCACCGACGATCCCGTCGACCCATTCGCTCTCCATCTGGCCCTCGAGGATGCCGTTCTGGCTCCCGCACCGCATCACAGTGAACCCTTCGGCTTCATCATTCTGCGAAGCGACAACCCGACTCATCACCACAGGCGAATCGAACTGCTCGACGCGATGCGCAGAGCGTGGGAACACGATCTGACGACCATTGACGGTAAGTCCGCGGACGAGGTCGAGCGCCGTGTCGCGCGCGGCAACATCCTTCGAACAGCACCCGTTGTGGTTATTCCCTTCATCGATCTCGCCAAAGGGGCACACACCTACCCGGATGATCGTCGCAACGCGGCGGAACGCGACTTGTTCATGGTTGCCGGTGGAGCATGCGTGGAGAACCTTCTGATTCGGCTCGCTGCCGAGGGCCTGGGGTCGGCGTGGATCTCCTCCACGATCTTCGCCCCGCAGATCGTCCGCGAACATTTCGATCTCGGAGAGCGGGTTACCGCGTTGGGAGCGGTAGCCGTCGGGGTTCCTGCACAACCGGCCAAGGATCGACCCCCGCGCCGGGCAGAGGACTACATCATTTCCGTCGACTGACGTCGAGCACTACGCGTCAGACGAGTACCGAATAGCGAGATCCGGTATCGCCACCTGCGGCCACACGCGCGCGCCCTCGCGGATTTCATTGCGAGCGCCCACCACGGCACCGTCACCGACGACGACGCCGTCGAGCGAGCACCCATCACCGATACGGGCTCCGCGCCCGATGATGCTGCCACGAATGTCGCTTCCATCGCCCACGATGGCCTCATCGAAAATGACAGAACCATCGACAACCGCGCCCGCAGAAACAACGGCGTTCGCACCGATCGTCGAGCCGCCCCGCACATCCGCGGACGCCGCGACATCGGCACCGTCGAGCACGAGCGCCTCACCGGTGTTGGCAACCGCGGGAGACGGTGCGAGGCCGCGAACAAGATCGCAACTGCCTTGCACGAACGCCAGCGGTGTGCCGAGATCGAGCCAATAGCCGCGATCAACCACTCCGCGTACCACGGCGTTGTTTGCCAACAGGCCGGGAAAGGTCTCGCGTTCGACGGACACCACGCGACCCGCGGGAATCTGCTCGATGATCGAACGGGTGAAGACGTAGCACCCGGCATTAATTAAGTCGGTGACGATCTCTTCCGGCGTCGTCGGCTTCTCCAGGAAAGCCTCGACTCGACCGTCGCTATCAATCGGAACAAGACCGTACGCGCGTGGGTCCTCTACCGGGGTTAGATACAACGTGACATCACTAGCGGTCTCCACGTGCGAGCGCACGAGTACATTGATGTCCAGACCGCTGAGGACGTCTCCGTTGAAGATGACAATTGGGTCGTCGGGTCCAGACTCCAGATGCGACAGTGCGTGTCGAATCGCGCCACCGGTGCCGAGTGGCTCGTCCTCCGTCGCGATCACGATGTCGATTCCAAGATCCACGCCTTCGACGAACTCCGCAAAGACTTCGGCCCGATAACTCGTGGCCAGCACGATGCGTTCGACTCCCGCATCGCGGGCACGCGTGATCTGGTGCACCGTGAACGGGACCCCCGCGACCGGCAGCATGGGTTTGGGTGTGTTCACCGTCAACGGTCGCAGGCGGGTTCCTTGGCCTCCTACGAGCAGCACGGCTTCGGTCACCGGGCAAGGGTGCCACACCCGGTCACCGTCTCTCGCCGGACAATGAAGCCATGTCCTTGACGGTCACCGACATCCGCTCCGCTGTTCTCGCACGCACCGACCCCGCCCAGCCCTACGTGACGTATCTCGGATCCGATGGGCGGATGGAGCTGTCCGGAGCGTCGGTCATAAATGCAGCCGCCAAGATCGCCAACGCGCTCACCTCGGAATTCGATTGCGATCCGGGACGACGCATCGCCTTACACCTTCCGTGGCATTGGCAACGGATCACCTGGCTGCTCGGGATCTGGTCGGCGGGATGCGTCGTTGTTCCTCAGGGCGGTGCGGATTGCGACCTGCTTGTCGCAGGGCCGAAGCAAGCTTCGGAACTCACGGGCAACGTGATCGTGGTGTCGATGCACCCCTTCGGCCTACCCCTGGGCCCAGACGACATGACGGCGCTTCCACCGGGAGCACAGGACGCGACGATCGCGGTGCGGGCCCAGCCCGATCAGCAGGTCTTCATCAACGACTACTCCGATGCCCTCGCGCTCGACGGCCTGTCTCAACGCCAGTTGCTCGAACGCGCCCGCGATGTTGCCCGTCCACTCGCGGGCGTGACCCGACTTGGACTGCACCAAGACGATTCCCAGTGGTGGCTTCCCGCACTGTGGCCGGCGGTGACGGGTGGATCGGTGATCCTCGGGCAGTCATTCGGCGACGGCTTCGGCTCCGAACCGGTGGACGCGGTGCTCTAGCCAGAAACGTTCACCGTCACATCTTGACTTGCACCGGCGGCCTGCTTCTTAGCGACGACGAGAATTCGGTAGGTATACGAGGCTCCGGCTGGCGCCGCCTTCTTGACCCGGAACACCACGCGGCCGCCCTTCTTCGTCGTGCTGCGCTGCACGGTTCGCCACTCACCGTTGACGAACGACTGTCGCCACACCGTCAAGCCCTTGCGTTTGGGTCGCACCTTGGCCTTGATGGCGAAGGGTTTTCCTGCGGGGACATCCATCACCGGAGGGGAAATTAAGGCTACCGACCGCGGTTTGACGCTGGGAACAACGGATACCCGGAAGACGTCCCCCATGCCGATGGGCTGCTTCTTGCGCACCACGACAACCCGATATTCCTGTGTCGTGTTGGGCGGCCACGCCTCCGGTACCCGGTACCGAACCTTGCCACTGCTGCGCGTTCGCTTCTTCTTGAACGTGACCCACTCGCCGTCGACCATGCGTTGGAACCACACGCGCAGTCCCTTGCGTTCCGGGGATACCTGAGCGCGGATGGTGAACGGCTTCAACGCCCGGACTTCGCGATCGGCTGGCGTCAACATGGTTACCTGACGTTCGTAGTTGACGACAGGTTGTTCCACCGGAGCCTCAGTGGGAGGTGTTTGCGCTGGTGGCGCCTGCGGTAGGGAGATGGGCACTCCGGCACGACCGTCGATGGCGTTGATGTACGAGGACTTCAGACCCAAAGCATTGCGAACCTGATTGCCGCTTTTCGTCACCGTTGTTCCGTCAACAAGGGTCGCCTGGACGGTCTTCGCAACACCGCTCGGGTCGCGAGCGATCACATCGACCTGCTGCACCGAAGCCGCGGTGAAGGCTTGGGCCATACGGGCCTGATCAACCGTCACCGTCCACGATCGATTCGGGTTGTCCTCACTCAAAGACCAGGGGTCGGCCACCGATTGGACGTACGGCAGATCACCACCCCATTGGTCGACGCTTGCTTGCGTAGCGCCGCCGCTGGACGAGGAGTAGAAGGCGCGGATCGGCTGACCCTCGTATAGGACCGCCATCCCCGCCGCCGGGGACGCATGCGTTGCGTTCACGGCAGCGACCCAGCGTTCGCCCATCGCACCCGACTGTTTGGACCACCCCGAGAACACTTGATCGGAATACGGTCCACGCCCATCGTCGACGTGACAATCACAGGCTTTGCGTGGACCGGCCGCGATGGCCGATAGCGCGTAGGTTCGGGCTGCGAGCACCTGAGCCTGAAGGGCCGCATCCGGCCATGAGCTGCTGACCTCCGAAATTCCGTACAGGTACTCCTCGTGCAGGCGAAGGGAATTGACAACGTTCAGGCGCGTGCGGCTCGGATCCGACGTCGGCAAGATCTCGATGGTCCCGTAGCGATACCGATGACCGGCCGAGTCGAACGAGCCGTTCTTCGCTACAACATTTGCCACACCCGACCAGGTGAGTGACACCGACGGGAAGATTCCCAACTCCTGTCGTACTCCGCCGACGACCTTGGCCGCTACCACCGCACCTGCGTCGCCGGTGAAGGCGAAACTCGCGCCCGGTGCTGCGGTGACGATCGTTCCCGCCAGGTTCGCCTGGAGGNTGCCGTCACCTTCGACGGCCTCACCACGCATACGAATTTGCTTCTTCTTGAACTCCAGGTTGACGCGAACCGCCATGTCGTCTGCAACGGGCGTGACGTTCGTGCCTTGGTAGTAGTGGGTCACGATCGACGACGCATCAAGGCCGGCTTTCGCCATGGCCAGCGCGCCGTACTGGCTCATGCCGACACCGTGTCCGAACCCGGCACCCGCGAGGGTGAAAGANGCAGGCGGCGGCGCAGGGTTCGCCGACGCTAGCGAGGCGGCGAGGGCCGACGCGACCAGAGCCGTAGCGGCGACGCAGACGGTGAGCAGCGCCGAGCGCGTCCTGCGCGCCGTTCGGCCTGTCGTTCTCACGATCGGTGTCCTTTCCGAGGCGGTGCCGAGCCATGGGAGGCCTTTAGACACACACCGCAGTTTCGGCTCAAGCCTCACACGACCCATTGATCACACCCGTCACCGGCACGCCCGAAAATCGGAACCCCCCATCCCCCTGGTGCGTCGCACAAAGGCAGACACGACGCCTGCGTACCATGACGGANCTCGCCGCCCGGCGAGCTCAAGCCCTGACTCCCCACAGGAAGGCGACCGGTGTCCTCTCGCAGCGCAGTACGCCTGGGGTCGACCATCGCGGCCGGAGTGGTCGCGGGGGCCGTCCTGGTGACAACCGTGATCGGCGCTGGGGTCACGTCCGTCATGGGCCAACTCGAGGGGAATATCACCGCACTCGACGTCTCGGAGCAGACCGGGACCACGGTCACCAAAGACGAGTCCATCGTGGTCGACGAGGACACCGGCGAAACCTCTGCTTTCACGATGGTGGTGATGGGCAGCGACTCTCGCAAGGGCAAAGGGAACAAGGGCTACGGCAGCTTGAAGAAGTTCGGCGACATCGAGCGCAGCGACACCACCATGATCTTCCACGTCAACGCCGACCGGTCGCAGGCCATGGGCGTCAGCATTCCCCGCGACACTTTGATGATGCTCCCGGACTGCACCAAGGACGGGAAGACCGTCGATNGCTACGAGGGACGCTTCAACGAAGCCATGGTCAACGGAGGGCCGGGGTGCGTGTTGAAGGCCGTGGAGTCGCTCAGCGGGTTGGCGATCGACAACTTCATGGTGGTCGACTTCGCTGCATTCAAGAGAATAACCGAGGCAATCGGCGGCGTGGAAATCTGCTTGGAGGACGATGTCAACGATCCACTGAGTGGACTNAATTTGGACAAGGGCCTGCACACCGTCAACGGTGAACAGGCGCTCGCGTTCGTTCGAACACGGAAGACGCTGGGAGACGGATCGGATACTTCACGAATCCGGCGTCAACAGGCGTTTCTGTCGTCCATGGCCCGCAAAGTTCTCAGCAGCGACATCCTTCTGAACCCGGCATCCCTCCTCGGTGTTTTGACCGCCGCCACCGAGTCTTTGACCACCGATCCACAACTGGCGAACATCGAGAATCTGCGCGATCTGGCCTTGAGCCTGAAGAATCTGCGGCCGAAGGACATCACCTTCACCACGATGCCGTGGAAGCAGTCCGGTGACGGAGCAACCGTTGTTGTCGCGAAGAAGCGTGCGGCGCCGCTGTGGAGCGCCATCGCCAACGACACCCCCTGGCCGCCCAAGGCCGACACGGATCAGCCACTGTTGAAGGCGGCGCCGCAGGATGTGCGGGTGGAGATCATCAATGCCACCGGACAAAAGGGCACCGGGAAGCAAGCGAAAAGGGCTCTTACCAACGAAGGCTTCACCGTGGTGAATGTCAAGAAGATCAAGGCCGAACGCATCGACGAGTACCCCGCCGAGGACACCATCTGGTTCGACCCCGAGTGGGATGTCTCGGCCAAGACGCTGACCTACAGCACGGGCATTGAGAACACCGAGGCCATCGAGGGGCAAGGAGGGACGATGCGAATAATCATCACCGAGCCTTTGACGTCCGCCCGCTCGGTATCCATCGCCGAGGCGACGAAAGACCCCAGCGCCAACGTCAACACCGGCGACGAGAACTTCTGCGCTTCCTAGTCCCGCACGGGCGGCTCNTCACCCCCGGACGGAATAGCTTCGTCGTCGCGCGTCAGACGACCGGGGGCCGGCCAGCCCGCGTCAGACGCCAGGCGGTCCGCCACTTCATCGGACGCCGTTGCGCCGGAGCCGTGCGCACTCCTTCGGACANTCCGGAGAACCACATTCGCAAGGCATCNCGGTCGCGGGTGCGGGCCAGCGTCAGGCCGATCCAACTNCCCACGTACANCGGCTCGAGNACCACGGGCAGATTTCGCTTTGCGAGCCACACCCGATTGCGTGCATTCATTCGGTAGAACTCTTCATGCCNGAGGGGNTTGATCACCGGGTGATGAACCACAAGGTCGCCGGCATACCANCACGTATANCNGGCNTCCCAGACCCTCCACACCAGGTCNATTCCTTCNTGTCCGTANAAGAACTCAGCCGGCCANCCACCCGCGGCCTCGAACGCGCCTCGACGAACCGCCGTGGCTCCCTCCCACAAAGTGGTCGCCGGTCCNGATCGAGTGCGGTCACCNACGAACAGNCGGGGCACCCAACGNCCTGGNGGCTGCTTNCCTTCTGGATCNTCGACTCNGGGCTGAACGAGACCGAGNTGTGGATCAGACTCAAACCGTCCCTTCAGNGAGGCAAGGAAGAACNGATCGGGAAGNAATGCGTCNTCGTCCAAGAAGAACAACANATCGCCCNGNACGTGGTCGACTCCGGCGTTACGNCCCGCGGGTATTCCCTGGTTGTCNGCGAGNCCNACGGCCTTCACGCCATCGGGNAGCCCCACGGGTTGCCACGAGTTACCAACGACGACGATGTCCACNTCGACGTCNCGTTGGCTCAGCACAGAGCGAAGNGCNCGATCCAGCTCCNCCGNTCGCTGCCCCATGGTCAGCAGCACCACNCCGAAATCCGACATCACGCACGCAACTTGCTGGANGAAAGAATCGCGACNAGGTGNCCCAGGACGGTGANAACTCCGAGGATGACGAGTGCGGCTACCAAGAATNGAGTACCCGCGAGGTCACCGGTGAATGCATCNACCACTCCCGCGANGAGAGCCAACAAGGTCAATTCCACGGAGTGGTANGCNCGGTANAAGGGGAANANNCGTGCGACGGATCTCAAACGCCGAAGCCCCGACGACTGCGGNNTGCCAACNCCCGNGACNTCCGACANCTTNGGTAGNCCGTNGTANGCACGNGACACGTGCACCATGTCATTNAGTGCTTTGTTCCACAAGACCAATACCGCGAGCACCGCACCGATGAACGCCCACGAGTTNTGCGCCCATCCGGCGTCCGGGAANCCTGCCGCCCGCAACCCNAGCGCGATGGGGATTAAGCCCTCTGTCACGTAGTGACCTACCCGATCAAGAAAGACACCCTTCGGTGAAGACGTATCACGCCAGCGCGCAACCTCACCGTCACAGCAATCCAGCAGCATCTGCATCTGACCGAGAATGGCCGCGAGCAGCACACCGGGGAGTCCTGGAATCAGCAGTGCAGCAGCCGTTCCGATGCCGGTCAGGATCATCAAGAACGTGACACCGTTCGCAGAGATCGGCGTTGTCACGAGGAGCCGGGTTACGTACGGCGAGACTCGGCGCAGGTAGACGTCGGCAACCCAGTGTTCGGAATTCGCTCGCATCCGCACCGCATCCGGCTGGCAGACGTCCCGGATCTCACTGATCGTCGGACGAGCCGGACGCTGCACGCGATCCTCGCTCATCTCTTGCTCCTCAACCATTGAATCGATGCCACAACACCGAACACGACTCCGAACCACACGAGAAGTACGCCGCTCAGCGAGCCCATGAGACTAGTCGCAGCGGCTATCGCCACGATGCCAAGCCGTCCCTCCCAGCCGAGACCCATGTATGTCAGCCAGCGCGGCGGCACCGACCCTTGCAGTGATCGGTACAAGTTGTCGTAGTGGTGGTACGCCACGAAGAAGAGCAACCAGAAGGTGGTGGCCGCCAGGCCGACCCTGCTGATAGCCATGATCCAGGCAATGCCGCCTAGTTCCACAGCCCTAAGGACAGGTGGGACACCCCAGCCGAACCGACCGTCCAGGTGCGGCCGGATGCCCGGAATAAGCCGCGCGAGCCCAGCAGCTAAGGGTCCTGCATCAAGTTGAGCCCGCAGGACTCGGACACCGTCTGCTGCTGAGCGTCCTGACCATGTCAGGGAGCGCACGATCCGACCAATCACCACGTACGTCAGTGCAACGCCACCGGCAATCAGTAATCCGATGAGCGCCCACCTGGGTCCGGCCACAACGCTGAGAACACTCAACAGCAGCCAGCGCTCGCCGATCGGCATGTGCAGGATCTTCTTCATCCACCGGATCGCGGATCGTCGGTTCACGCGCGCCGAAACCTGCACCGCCCCAGCGAGGCGCCCTTCACCCTCGGGCAATGGATCGGACGGATCACGAATATCGGCGCGCGGCGCCTGCGCTTCACGAGTCTTCTGAATTCGTGCAAAGTCATAATCCGACATGTGCCGGGAGGTCTGCAGAACGATCAGCGCAATGGCGACCCACCACACGTCATCACCATTGCCCCCGGCACCGATGGCAAGTCCTGCATAGACCGCAAACTCCTTCACTCGGTCGGTGGCTGCATCCAGCCATGCGCCGAGGGAACTGAATCGACCTGTGGCTCGGGCGACTTCTCCGTCGACGCAATCGATCACCAAGCTCAGTTGCAGCAACACCGCGCCCGCGAGCACCCACGCCCAAGAACCAGCCGCGAACGATACCGCCGCCGCTAAGCCCACGATGAGAGAAACGACGGTGATGGCGTTCGGGCTCCAGCCAGCACGAATGGCCATCCGGGTCAGAGGTTTGGACGCTCGACGGACCACCATGGTCGAATAGAAGCCATCGTCCACTCGATTAGCCAAGAGTCCTCGGATGCGATCGTCTGATTCAGATTCGATCGCGCTGGCCACGTCGTCACTGCCGCTGCCCCGTGCCCAGGGAACATCCACGATGTCGGTTGCCCGCACCACCACTCCGTAGCGGACCAAAGCAACGAGCAGAGCATCGAATGCTTGGTCTTCTCCAACAGTCACTTCTCCCGATGCACACGCCTGGCATAGATCATCAATCGCGGCCGCTACCTGGGAAGCATCCGGTGGTGCGATGACGAGCGCACCAACACTTTCGTGGCTAGGGAAACGAACATCATGGAAAGACGAGCCCGCACTCACCACCGTGTGATGGCGAACGGTCGTCAATCCCTCAGGGTCCGGCGTCACGAGAGCCGTCGTCGGTGCACGACCATCATCTGCGATGGGTGAAAGGGCCACGCGCGGCACCGTCAAGTCCCCAGCCACGACCACCGTTCGCGCAGAGCGACGCACGACGCGGGACAACTCCGCAAACTGGGCGATGACATTGCCCTCTCGATGCAGAAAGACTGCCGGTACCTGGTCGAAAAGTTGCCCTTTCGCGGCGGGAGTTGGTACAGGTCCGAGCACAACCGTGACCGTATCCACGGGAGCCTCGGTCACGAGTCCGGCTTGTCGAGCAGCGAACGGACTCCGTCCTTGCGTACCTGCCGCCACGTGCGCCCGGCCAGCTCACGACTGCTCGGATCCTCACGACTCGCATCAATCACCGCGGCAACGGCAGCGACCGCCGCATCGATCGGCATCTGGTCCGGTGACGAGGCGTGTTTCGGAGAGGACGGGGCGCGCACCCCGAGGGCTTCGAGGTTCCCAAATACTTCGACCCCGAGCGAAGCGATCGTCTCCACAGATATCGCGCCCTGCACCGCCGCTGCATCGAGAGCCCAGTCCGGGGTCACCAGTCGTGGCTCATCTGGGCCGGGGTCGCGTCCCTCAACCATGCGCAGCGCGACGCCGCGCCGGATCAAGCGGACGTAGTCCATCCACTGCATCTGCTTCTTCACACGCTTGTTGAGTCGCACGAGGAGTTCGGCTTCCGGGGCGGTCATCGAACGGTTACTCGTCATATCCATCCGCGACACCAGGATCTCGTCTGGCACCCCCATCATCTGGGCGAAAGCTCGAAATTGGGCGCTCCTATCGACATCCTCGAGAACAAGAACCCTGATATTAGAGGCTCCGACGGCGTGGGCCCATCGCGAGATGACGGCGCCGTGATCATGGCGACGCCAAAAAGTCGGCGAGATTTTGGATGATCCCGGCTCAGCGAAAACATCCTCGAGCCACTTCTCATACGGGGTGGTCAGTCCGTACTTCAGGTACTGCTGCCACGAACTCGGGAGCAACGCGCCGAGATTTCGCAGCGTGACGACCACGGTCACCTTGTCCGATCCGCCGAGAGCTTCGACGGTTTCCACCGCCTTGTCTTGCGGGGCTTCGCAGAAGAACTCACTGCTGATGACAACGCGGCCATCGTGGTTGGCGGTCCGACGTACCAGGGTGTCGAAGTGTCGACGATCCATGACCGCCCCGCCCCGACTGTTCCACCCCCATGGTCGGCCCAGCAATGCCAACGCCGCTCGATGTTGCGCTTGCAACTTTCCTGGATATCGAATGCCGTGCGCCGCTAAGTTCTCTCGCGCATCGGCTAGTGCCGCTTGGATCGCCGTCGTACCGGTCTTGTGGACTCCGATGTGGAGCAACACCGAGTCCTTTGCCAGCTCCGGCACATCGGGAAGCATCCGCGCCTGCGACATATCCGGCAGCCTAGTTGCCTTCGCTACGGGACCCGCTCTATCGATTCAGGGCGTGCCTTCTCCCGCCCCGTCGGCGTCACGAGCCTCTTTGCGTGCGGCACGCATCGCCGCCAGCGCTTCGGGAACGGTGGTGTCCGCCTGGAGACGTCCGTCGGCGATGTACAGCGCCCGGCCGCAAAACCGCCGAAATTGCTTCGGGCTGTCCGAGGACAACAAGAAGGTCGCACCGTTTTCGCGCAACTTGTCGACATGTGTCCAGCACTGCTGTCGAAAGCTTCTCTCCCCCACCACGAGCGTTTGATCGATGGCATACGCATCAGCATCCACAGACATGGCGATCGACCACGCGAGTTTCTGTCGAACAGCCGGTGGGGCGGCATTCATGTAACGCCCGAGCATGTTCGACACCCCTGCCTGTTCGGCGATGCCCGGCAAGGCCTCGTCGATGTGCTCGTGGGTCATACCCAACAGTCCGCCGACGATGAAGATGTTCTGTCGCACGGTGTAGAAGCGCTGCAAGGCGCGCGCCACCTCGATCATCGGAACGATGCGGCGCCCTCGACGCACCTGACCCTCATCTGGCCGGAGCGTTCCCGCGGCGAGACGAAGTAGCGCCTGCCGACCCGGCCCCTTCGGCCCGATGATCGCTACCGACTCACCGGGTTGAATGGAAAACGAGACGTTGCTGAGAACCTCCAACTCCTCGCGTCGCACCTCACCCGCGATACGGCGAAGTCGTTGACGCCGACCAGAACCCCTGCGGCGACGGCGGCGCGGTATTCGCATGGTCACGCTGTCAAATTCGACGACGGCATCCAGGTCCGTGGTGATGGCAACTCGCGACATCTCAGACCTCCTTCAAGATTCTCGGTTCCAGCTTTCGGAACACCAGAACGCCGGCGACGAAGATAACGAGACACAGCGTCAACGAAATTCCGTATCCCGTCGCTGTCGACGCTTCTTCTGGCCACCACCCGACTCGGTACAGGCCCAGGACGCCGACCAACGGGTTGAACGACGCAATGAACTGAGCGCCTTCGGGAATATTCGATACCGAGTACAACACCGGCGATAGGTAGAACATGGCTCGCAGCACGATCCGAACCAAACGCGCGACGTCCGGGAAGACCACTGCCGCCGCAGCAATAAGCAGTGACAGTCCGTACATCAACAGGAACTGCACAACGATTGCCACCGGGAACATGACGATCCATGGACCGGGAAGGAATCCCGTCAGCGCGATTCCAAGCAAGATGACCGGAAGAGAGAAGATGAATTCGATGAGCGACACGAGCATCGCTCGAACCACCCACAGTTGCGTGGGCAACGTGCTTATCCGCAGTTGCGTTCCTGTTCGGCGCCAGATCCTCGTCGACGCTCCGATGCCGGTGCTGAACCACCACCACGGCAAGATCGCGACCGATAAGAAGAGCAGGTAGGGCTGAAGACCCAGGGCCCGCGCTCCCAGCAGGACCGAGAAGACCAACCACAAGACCAGCGACATGCCCAAAGGCTCGAGAAGCGTCCACAGGTAGCCCAAGCGAAAGCGCGTGTACTTCTTCTGGAGGTCCCGTAGGACCAACATTCGAAGCACCTGACGGTGCTCCCAGATTGAACGCACGGCGTTTACGATAGGCCAACTGTGTATTCCTCCCCGTCCAGCGACTCTTGGTTGCGCCGCCAGAGCAAGCGCGCGGCGCGGAGTCTTGCCCGCCGGATGCGGGATTTCGGACAGGTCGACCCGGCTGGTTTCGACCTCGCGGACGTACCGAGCGCCGATATCGCCCTGTACTTCCCCGACGGTCCGCCCAAGCTCTATCAACTCACTCAGTGGCTTCCCGTCTTCGAAGGCAAAAACGATGTCACGACGATCGTGATCGTCCGTCAAGTGGACGCATTCAACGCACTACACGGCAAAACGCCACTGCGGGTCATCTTGGTTCCCCGGTATGAGGACCTGATGGCTCTGCTCGACCGGGCCAACTTCGGAGCCGTCGTCTACGTCAACAACGGGTGGACGAACTTTCAAGCGCTGTCCTTCCAGCGCGCCGTTCACATCCATGTCAATCACGGTGAAAGCGACAAGATCTGCATGGTGAGCAACCAGGCAAAGGCATACGACAAAGTTTTCGTTGCGGGGCAAGCAGCGATCGAGCGCCATGAGGCAGCACTGGCCTGGTTCGATCAGTCGCACTTGGTTCGTGTCGGACGCCCACAACTCGACCTAGAGGTAAGCCCGGCTCTCCCCCCAACCGACCGGACCACCATCACCTACGCGCCAACGTGGGAGGGTGAGGACGAAGCCAACAACTACTCCTCCGTCGACGTCTACGGCGTGCGGATCATCCAGGCAATGGTGGATCACCCTCGATCGCGGATCGTCTACAAACCCCACCCCCGGGTGGCGGATTCCGACGATCCGGCGATCCGTTCCCAACACCGAGCCATCGTCGCGGCTGTCAACCAAGCGGCATCCGACGATCCATCCGCAGGCCACTGCATTCTCGAAGGCGCCGACATGCTCGCGGTCATTCCCAGTACCGACGTATTGATCGCGGATGTTTCCTCGGTCAGCCTCGACTTTCTGTATCTCAAGCCAGGAGCCCCGCTCGTCATCACCGACCGACGCACGGATCGATCCGGCCTTCTCGCTGAATCGCCCGTGGCATCCGTATGTCACGTCGTGGATGCAGACTCCATCGATCAACTGTCCGACGACCTACGTGCCGTGGTCACCTCGAGTGGCGATGCCTCACGCCGCTCCATACGTGACCACTACTTCGACGGCCTGGAACCCGGGGAGAGCACGGAGCGATTCTGGGCCGAACTGGATTCGGCAATTCGAGAACACGATCAGGCCCTGCAATCATTGAGTCGCATTCGCACCGTGAGAGATGGGACAGCATCATGATTCAAGCGGTCATTCTCGCGGCCGGCATGGGGACGCGCCTCGGACGGCCCTTCCCCAAGCCACTCACCCCTTTGAGTGACGGGCGCACGATCATGGAGCAGCAGATCGACAATCTGCGGCAGGTATTCGGGGCCGATGTGCGCATCACCACCGTGGTCGGCTTCAAACTCGATCTCATTCTCGAAGCCTTTCCCGATGTCACCTACATCTACAACGAGGCCTACGACCAAACGAACACGAATCGCAGCCTGTTGAAGGCTCTTCGACTCTCCACAGAGGGTGGGGTCCTGTGGATGAACGGAGACGTTGTCTTCGATCCACAGGTACTCGAGAAGGTCAGCGATTTGATGGAATCGGACACGTCCTTCATCTGCGTCGACACCGCGGCAGTCGGCGACGAGGAGGTTAAATACACGGTCGATGATGACGGGTACGTCGACGAACTCTCCAAACAAGTGGTCAATGCACGCGGAGAGGCGGTCGGCATCAACTTCGTCAGCGCCAGCGATAAGCCAACTCTCATCGACCGACTGTCCGAGTGCTCCGACGCTGATTATTTCGAGCGTGGCATCGAACTCGCCATCAGCCACGATTCGATGCGCGTTATGCCCGTGGATATCGGTGAGTTCTTCGCCGTCGAGGTCGATTTCGAGGAAGATCTCACCCGCGCCAACGAGTATCTCTAGCGCATCACCTGAGCGATCAGATGCTCCCACCGGTCCGTGACAAGCGGTAACCGGTAGTCACTCATCGCGCTTCGGGCGCGAGTTCGCACAGACTCGCGCCACGCATCATCGGTCATGGCTCGATCAAGACATCGCGCGAGGGCTCGGGAGTCCTCGCGGACGGACAACAAGCCCCAATCGCCGATGAGTTGTCGAACACCGCTCGAACAATCGGTGGCAACGACCGGCACTTCATAGGCCTGCGCCTCGGCGATCACCAACGGCAGACCTTCGGTCCGGGAGGGAGCGACCAACAGATCAGCACCGGCCAACACGCTCTCTGGGTGGTCGGTAGTTTCCTGCCATTCGATCCGGTCTTCGCCGGCAAGATCGACCGATTGGGCGTGCAGTCGGTCGCGGTCCGGGCCATCGCCCACGATCTGGAGTTTCCATCCCGGGTGCGTATCCGCCACCAGACTCCAGGCGTCGATGAGGACGTCGACGCCCTTCTCGGGGGAGAGTCGACCGAGATAGAGCACCGTCCCCCCGCGATCGGATGGCGCACCGGGCTCTCGCGGAGCGAGGGTTTCGGGCCACACTGCGACGGGATTGGGCATGGTGACGACGTTGTTCAGGCCGGCACGCGTGAAGGCGGCACCGTCCTCGTTGGTCAAGGCGGTGAATACCGGCACCGTGCGATAGGCGCGAAGGATCCTGTCCAGATCCCGGCCAGAAGCTGCAGCGGCGTAGGCACCGTGGTACTGCCCGACGACGATCCAACGATCTCGAACGTCGGGGCTTACCGCGGCGAGGGCGTCCGTGAGAATCTCCATGGCCCACACCTGCGCTGTGATGATGACCGCGCGCCCACTTTCCTGGGTCTTGAGAATGTCCGCCATGCCCGCGACCGCTTCTCTGCGCAACTGAGCACGGATCCTCTCGGTCTGCGTGGACTTCTTGGGCCACGTCTCGGGCATCAAAACCCGAGTTTCGTACTCGCCGCGGAACGGATGGGCCGGCTCGAAGGGGGTAACCCCGACAACGAGGACCTCGTGACTGCGTGCACCGAACCCGTCGGCGAGGACTCGCACCACCTTCTGGGCTCCCCCGAGTTCGTCGATGTTGTTTGCACACAAAACGATTCGAGTCATCGGTTCGCCGCCAACACTGCGTGGACAGCATCGATGAGGTCGGCTGTGGTTTCCACCACGTCGTAGCCGTCGGGCAAGTTGGGAAGGAGGTAACGGCCGGCGCCAGCGTCCGGACGAAAGACGAGCGACGGTCCGGCCGTGTCGATCAAGGACGGATCGTCGGTGATGATCAACTCGGCTGCATCGAGTACCTCGCCGAGTTGCATCGCTCGCGCATCACGAACCGATCCCCAGACCCGTGTCGGCACCGTCTCATCGATCTCGCCAGCAACGAGGAGATAGCAGGTCATCGCCATTTTCTGATCCCACAGGGTCAGATCGAGCGGCCAACTCCGCGGTCCTCCGGCCGAGGGGGCGGGGAGATACGCCACGATCGGTCGCGAGCACTCAAGGTCCGTGACCCCGGGCAGCAGAGCCTGGCGAGCCCGAGAGAGTTCGTTGCCCGATCCCGGGAGTCGGCGTCGAGCGGCATGCCCGGCTCGCCGTCCCCACGCAGCAGGCCCCCGAGCGCGCCGAGCAGGTCGCCAACTCACCGACGCTCGCTCACCGGGCAGCAGCTGGGCGCCCGCGGGTCGGTCGGCGTAGGCGACGCTCGGGATCGGCACGAAGACATCGTCGACATGCACCCTCGGGGCCCTCAGGGCTGTGGTGTTGACACTCGTACCCCGGCGCAGACGTACGCCCAGCGAGCCCTTATCTGGCTTCATCAACGGTCGGTGAATGTGCGCCGTTAGTTGACCCGAGCCGCGCCATCGAATCGAATCCGCCACCCCCGATGCGTCTCGTTGCAGCGGGAGTGACGCGATCACCGTCCCCAGTCGATCGCACCACACCAGGTGCGCCTCGACATCACCATCCAAGTCGGACGCGAAATCGACGGTGTCCACCACGACGGATACCCGCGAGCGGGACACCGAGATCTCCCGCAGTTCGTGGAAGTAGCGGCGAGCAGAAAAGGGCATGTCCAGCAGGTTCAGGTGTGAGATGTCCAGCCATTCGCGGGCGCTGCGATTAAGCACCGGCTCACCCGATCCAGTCGCCCACAATTCGCGTCGGTGGTCACCGGATTCTTCCCGGACCACAACAGTGTCGACGACCGATGCCCAGCGCTCCCAACGCATGGCTCGCCGGAGCAGGTCAAGATCATTCGTCAGCAAGCCGTAGAAAGCGACGCGCAAAGCCGGGCGGATGAAGTCGAAGGCACGCGGATCGACATTTTGGACGTAATCGCGGAATTCATCGGCCGCTTCCTTCGCCGCCTCAGGATGAGGATTCTCTCCGATCGCCGACAGATACAGGTACCCCTCGTGGCGAAGAAACTTGACGCTCTTGGCCAACCGCAATTCGTCGGAGGAATCTCGCAGCAGAACGTCCATCCGCCTGTTGATCTCCACGCGATCACGCACATTTCTCATCTGCATTCGACCTTGTGTGATGGATGCATCCTCGGCTTTGCGGTCGACGTTCCAGATGTAGACGGCGGCCTGGACAACACCAATGCGTTCCGCGGAAAGAAAACACTGCAGAGTGAATACCTGATCCTCGAAAAGCAGGCCGTCCGGGAACTGAATGTTGTGTTCTTGGAGGAAAGAGCGTCGATAGATCTTGTTGACACTGATGGTGTCGTACAACAGTTCCGGCTCCTGCTCGAGGCTCGAGATCAATCGGTCAGCAGCGTGGAGTTCTGGTCGCCACCTCTTGTCTCGATCGCGGGCCACGTCGTGACGGATAGCCGTTCCGCACACGACATCGGCGTTCCAATCTTCGGCTGCTCGAAGCAACGTGGCGCATGCATGCAGATCGTATTCATCGTCCGAGTCACAGAACGTCACCCAGGGTGCACGGGCCATCCGCAGACCGTCGTTACGTGGAGCGCTACATCCGCCCGAGTTATCCGCACGTGTGAGGAGGCGAATCCGCGAGTCGTTAACGGCAACGGACTCGACAAACTCGGCGGTTCCATCCGTCGACGCATCGTCGACGACGATGATTTCGATGCTGCGCAACGTTTGTCGACGAATCGATTCGAGTGCCCGTCCAATTCGTCCTACATCGTTGAAGCCGATGAGGACCACACTGACCAACGGCTCGTCGCTCATTGGGCGCTCTTCAATTCCCGAACAGAGTTGATGAGAACACCTGCCCGTGCATCGAAGGAGTGTTCTCTCGCGATGGCCATGGCTACCTCCACGCGGCGATCGCGACTCGGGAAAGTGTCGTCGACGGGTGTGTGCAGGATATCGACTAGGTGGTCCTCATCGGTGAACACGACGACGGCGTCACCGAAAACATCCTCCAGACCGGCAGCGCTATCGCTCACCACACGTGCACCCGTCGCTACTGCGTCGAAGAGACGATTGCTCAGAAAACCATCGGCGGCCATCTCCGGATGGTGGTCGCTCAACACGATTCCCGCGCCCGCGTACGCCGCCGGTAGTTGGTCATTGTCGAGAAACTCTCCCGAGATTCGGTCGACCTCGATGAACTCTTCCCACCCCACGCCGTAGACAGACAACTCGTCTGCACGATCCGATGTGAGCGCGCCGCGGACGGCAGGACGGAACTGCCCGCGCGTCGAGCCAACGAACAGCAGCGCCGCTCCCGAATCAGGGAGCGCAGCATCCGGTAAGAATCGATCGGAGGCCGTTGCTTGCAGGAGCGGCGTCGAGGGCACTCCACCGGGCGGACTCCACGTCTTGCTCGCGACGAAAACCATGTCATATGCGCGAGCTTCGGCTTCGGTGACGAGCTCCGGGTGGGAAATCACCCACAAGATCCACACGCCGGTTCGCTTTGGCGGCGGATCGACGCCTCTGAGTCCACGAAGGACGACAACCACATCATCGTGCGACCGCGGTGGTTGGTTTGCTCCCGAGCGGGGCACTACCGAAACCTGTTGCCCTTGACGTCGCAACGCTGCCGCTACGTCTCGAGCGAACCAGGTGTCGCCCCACCGCTCGCCTGCTTCACCTTTCGGTGCCGACGTGATGATCGTCCAGCGATAGGCATCTGCCCCAAAGCCCGATAGTCGATCCTTGATGGCGCGCAGCACCCGCATCAGCGACCAGCTCCCCCACGCAAGAACCCGGCACCCCAGGCCCCGTGCATCGTGGCGAACACCGTTGGCAACCGTCGAAACAGCGAGGCGTTTGTCGATTGCGAGGCGACAGAGGCGGAGGCGACCAGGTTGCCCACGGCATAGACCGTTGCCGGAGCCACACCCGCCACGACCAGGCCGCTGCGGCCTGTCACTACCCCGACAATGCAGACCCCCAGCCCGCCTACAACGGCGGCGACGGTCACCGGTGCGGCGAGATATCTCAGCGAGAGTGTCTCGGGATGGCGGCGAGCCACTTCGCGGCGCCACCGCCCGTAATCGAAATATTGACGTGCGAGAGCTTTGATTGAGTTACGTGGTCGGTAGGTCACGGTGAGGTCGGGCGTGAAGTACACCACCCCTCCGGAATTGCGAATGCGCAGATTCAATTCCCAGTCCTGCGCTCTATCCATCGTCTCGTCGTATCCACCGACGCGTTCGAGTGCCGCGCGGCGAAAGCACCCGAGGTAGACGGTCAAGGCGGGGCTCTCGTGTCCACCCACGTGGAACGACGCTCCTCCAACACCGAACGTCGATGTCATTGCTGCTGCCACGGCTTGTTCGAAGGGATCCGTTCCCTCTGCGGCCATTAGTCCGCCGACGTTGTCCGCTCCCGTGCGCTCGAGCACCGCAACGGCGGTGGAGACGTAATCCGACGGGATCAAGGCGTGACCGTCGACCCGGACAACGACCTCGCCAGTCGAAGCGCCGATGGCGGCATTCAATCCTGCGGGCGTGGATCCACTCGGGTTGTCGACCACGTGCACCTTGGTGAAGTCCGCTGCGAGTGAGGAGGCAACGCTTGCGGTGTCGTCACGACTCGGGCCCACGGCGAGGACCACCTCGAGATTCCCCTGGTAGTCCTGGTCAAGTATCCGTCGCACCGCAGCACCGAGGTGCCGCTCCTCGTTCACCACGGGCATGACGACGCTGACGCTCGGTAGTGGTGTCGTCACGTCGCGGACTCCGCAGTTCCAAGGGCGTGTGAACGAAGCAAGCCCGGATACGTTGCCGTCGTCTTGGTCAGGAAATGACTCTCGTTTACCTGGGACGTGTTCGCTGAACCGTCGGCCGCACTGCGAACGTAGGTGTAGCCGAGGCCATGCGTTCGGTACACCAAGCCGCCCGCGTCGAGCACGCGATCCAGCAGCGCCCGATCGACGGACTTGGGCACCGGTCGCCAACCTCCCACCTGGGCGAGATCACCGGCGGAGATGAGCATGGTTCCGCCCGCGACGAACTTCGCGAACCGCTCGGCCGGGTAGGTCGGACGAAACACGGTGGTGTCCGCGTGGGTCAGGTAGATCCAGTCCAGGGCTTTGCCCACGATCTGGGCGCCGGAGTACATCCGAGCAAGAACGAGGTCCCAGATGTGCGTCGACGAGTAGAAATCGTCGTCATCCATCTTGGCCAGGAGCTCTCCCTCGGCCCGGGCGCTCGCTGCCGCGAGAGCATGACCCAGGTTCTGCTCGGGTGAGACACCCATGACCACCAGGTCGCTGTTCCACCCAGCGAGGGACTGTTGAACATCCGGGGTGTGGTGGGAGACGAAGTCATCATCACCGTGCAGCACCACGATCACCTGAAGGTTCGGGTATTCCTGGGCCCGCACCATCGAGAGTGCGTGTGCCAATCGGTCTGGACGATGAGAGGACAGCAGGATGCTCACGGTCGGCCATGGCGCCACCGCCGGCCACGGAGAGTGCCGGCGAAGCGCATTCCGGCGACCGGTCACCGAGGCTTGCTGCCAGGCCAGAAAATCGCCGGGGCCCGGGAGTTCGTCGTCGGACTCAGCCAGCACCACGCCACAAGCGGCAAGTTGTGTTCGCACGTTCAGCGGCAGGCTCGACGCATCGGTCACCGCCGAGATGGAACGCAGAGGCTTCACGTCTGTTGTTGTGATCCCATCGCCGTAGCGGTCGAGAATCTCCACGGCGCCGCATACGTCGCCGATCACATCGCTACGCCGGCCGTGCGGGCGGTGAATCGACGGGTCCACCAGGACGTCGTTGTCGCCCCATGAATTCGAACCGACGCGAACAACGATGTCCGCGTTGTCGTCGTCAACCACCGCATCGGTTGGGGCCAGCAATACATCGGTGCGCCGAACGTGCGGGTCGGTGTCGTGTTCGATAACCGCATCTCGCACGTGCTCAGCGAGCATGCCGTTGGCCGGGACTCCGGGTAACCAGCTCGGAGCCGGGAAGCCGGACACCGTCGGCTGCAGAATCCGCACCATCGCGGACAGAACCGCCCCCGCGTCGCGCGGTTCGCGTAGGACGAGAGAAACGTGAACACCGTCCTTCTTCGTCCGCAGAGAAACTTCGTGCACTCCTGCGATGCCCGGGTCTCCCGTCCACCCCATGTGCGGGCGACGCCAGGTGTCCACTTCCACCTCTACGGCACCGACTGGCTCGGTGCCGATGGCGGCGGTCACCAAGGCTCGCAGGGCGCCCATATGGTCGGCACGCACGATCCAGCGGGCTCCCGCCTCCGTCGACGCGCCCGCGCGTCGGCGTACTCGGGTTCCCGGCACCGAGGGACTTGCCATGCAGCAAGAGTAGAGGCGCTCTCGCTACGCTCGTGGCATGCCGCAAGACCGCCCCTCCGCTGCTACCCCCGTGCTGTCGGTCATAGGCACCGGCTACCTCGGTGCTACCCACGCAGCATGTATGGCAGAGCTCGGATTCACCGTCATCGGCGTGGATGTCGATCCCGACAAAGTGGCATCCCTAAGTGCTGGGGTCGTGCCCTTTTTCGAGCCGGATCTCGATGATCTGCTGAAGCGAAACATCGACGCCGGTCGGCTGCGTTTCACCACCAGTTTCGGCGAGGCCGGTGAGGCAGCCGACGTCCACTTCATCTGCGTGGGCACTCCCCAGCAACCGGGTGCCTACGCAGCGGATATGTCGCAGGTGTTCGGATCGATATCGTCCCTTGCTCCCCACGTGTCGAGCCCCGACGTGATCGTTGGCAAATCAACCGTTCCGGTCGGAACCGCCGACGAGATCGTCGATCAACTCAAGAACACGGCGGCGAGTGGGGTCGACGTGGTGTGGAACCCTGAATTCCTGCGTGAGGGCTTCGCTGTGCAGGACACGCTGAAACCCGACCGGCTGGTCGTCGGCGTGGCGAGCGAGCGAGCCGAGCAGGTCATGCGCACCGTGTACGCACCGCTGATTGCTGACGGCGTGCCCTTCCTCGTCACCGACTTCCCCACAGCAGAACTCGTCAAGGTCGCGGCGAATTCCTTTCTGGCCACCAAGATCTCGTTCATCAACGCGATGGCCGAAGTGTGTGAGGCGGCGGGGGCCGACGTCACCATGCTCGCCACCGCCATCGGCCACGACCCTCGCATCGGCAACCGCTTCCTGTCCGCCGGCCTGGGCTTCGGGGGTGGCTGCTTGCCGAAAGACATCCGGGCGTTCATGGCGAGGGCTGGTGAACTCGGAGCCGAGGAGGCGCTGACGTTTCTGCGCGAGGTGGATCAGATCAACCTGCGCCGGCGCGAGCACACTGTTGACCTCGCCCGCAAGACACTCGGCGGAGATCTACGGGGCAAAGTCGTCACCATGCTCGGCGCGACGTTCAAGCCCGATAGCGACGACGTGCGAGACTCCCCGGCCCTCGATGTTGCTGTAGCCATCTACAACGCGGGGGCACACGTGCGCGTCCACGACCCGAAAGGGTTGCCGAACGCAGAACGCGTCTATCCGCACATGGATTACCGCAGCGACCTCGATGACGCTGCGACCGGAAGCGACCTTTTGATCCTGGGCACCGAATGGCTCGAATACCGAGATCTCGATCCGGCATCCTTGATAGGCAAGGTTCGCAATGCGGTGATCATTGACGGTCGCAACGTCCTGGATCCGCACCTGTGGCGCACCGCCGGTTGGATCTACCGCGCACTCGGCCGTCCCACTGCATGACCGGGAGCCTGGCGACCGACGATCAGATTCGAGATCTGCTCACCGACACTCGCCTGTGGTTCGTCGTGCGCTTGGACATCAGCCCCGGGCGACCGGGCCTACAGCCTGACTCGCTTTCTGCTTGATCTCGGCAAGACCGTGGTCCCGATTCATCCGCGAGCCGAGACAGTTCAAGGAAACGAGGGTTTCGCATCAATCGCAGACGCGAGTCGTGTCCATGGCCCTCCCAACGTCGTCGATGTCTTCATTCGATCCGATCGAGCTGGTGAGTTTGCCGATGACGCCATCGATGTAGGTGCCGTAGCCGTTTGGATCCCGTTAAATGTTATCGACGCAGACGCAGCGCAACGCGTGATGGACGCCCGACTGCTCATGGTGATGGATCGCTGCCCAGCGATCGACTATGCGCGTCTGGTCACCTAGCGCTCGCGTCGGATCTTCTCGCCCTTTTTGCGTGCGGCCGCATTCAGCTCCCCTTGAAATTCCTCCATGCGGTCCACCAGTGACTCATCGGCGATCCCGAGCATGCGCACCGCCAAGAGCCCGGCGTTTCGCGCGCCACCAACCGCAACGGTGGCGACGGGAACCCCGGAAGGCATCTGGACGATCGACAACAGCGAGTCCATCCCGCCCAGTGGGGTCGCATTGACCGGCACTCCGATGACCGGGACGACAGATACCGAAGCAAGCATCCCTGGCAGATGGGCGGCTCCGCCGGCGCCGGCGATGATGACGCGCAGTCCACTAGATCTAGCCGACTTTCCGTACTCGATCATCTCCTCTGGCATGCGATGAGCGGAGACGACGTCGACCCGATGCGCGACATCGAACTCAGCGAGGGCCGCTGAGGCCGCCTCCATCGTCGCCCAGTCCGAGTCACTACCCATGCAGATGCCCACACGGGCGTCATCCGACTTACTCATTGATCGCCCCCCTGAAGTAGTCAGCGGCGTGACGAGCACGAAGCAACAGGCTATGCGGATCACTTCCGACGGCGGTCACGTGCCCGACTTTACGGCCAGGGCGAACGTCCTTGCCGTACAGATGAACTTTCAATCCGGGATCGCGGGCAAACACGTGCCGGTACGCCGAGTACAGGTCACCCACGTCGCCTCCGAGGATGTTTACCATCACCGCGCCTGGTTCACGCACGTTCGGTGAACCCAACGGCAGGTCCAGCACCGCACGGAGGTGGTTCTCGAATTGACTGGTGACGGCACCCTCGATGGTCCAATGACCGGAATTGTGCGGTCGCATAGCCAACTCGTTGACGAGGATCTCATGTCCCGTGTCGAACATCTCCACGGCCAGCATGCCGGTGACGTCCAACGCCCCTGCGATCTCGAGCGCGATCCGCTGCGCGTCCACCGCCCTCTCCGGATCCAAGCCAGGAGCCGGCGCGACGACCTCGCTGCAGATTCCGCCGGTCTGCACCGTGCGCACAACGGGATAGGCAGCGGTCTGACCACTCGGTGAGCGCGCCACTTGCGCCGAGAGTTCCTGCGTGAAGGGAACCGCCGCCTCCGCGAGCCACACAGCTCCCGGCGGGAGGGGTTGAGACATGACCGCGTCGAGATGGCTTGCGCTTTGGACCCGCCACACACCTTTGCCGTCGTATCCCCCACGAGAGGTTTTCACGATGAAGGGGTAACCCACTGTTTGGGCGAAATCCTGGGCTTGCGTTGGAGACTCGACGGTGCGCCAGGCAGGCACCGGTGCCCCGACACCTTCGAGGGTTCGGCGCATGATGGCTTTGTCTTGGGCATTAATCAAGGCACGGAGCCCCGGCCGTACGGCGACTCCTCGAGCTTCCAACTTCTCCAGAATCGGCGCGGGAACGTGCTCGTGATCGAACGTGACCACATCGCATCCGTCGGCGAACGCCAGGACAGCGTGCTCGTCATCGTGCGCCCCTAGGCAGACGTCGGACACCACCTGGGCGGCCGATTCATGTCGCGACGTTGCCAAGATCCGAAAGTCGATTCCCAGGGCCGCCGCGGGAGCCGCGCTCATGCGCGCCAATTGACCACCACCGACCATGCCTACGCGCGGTCGATCTTTGGAAGTCACGCACCCCAATCTAGCCGTCTGGGACCGGCGAGTCGGTCACGTCATCGGTGGGAGCGGATCATCGCCTGCTGCGCCATCACGCCGACGCGAATCGTCGACTTCGTGGAGTTCGTAGACCCTGCGTTGGATGTCCTGAACGTTCGGAACGTCATTGATGGCGAGGTCACCGTCATCACTTGCTGACTCGATTTCCAGTGCGCCGTAGTTGAGTATGCGTCCGAGCACACTGATGTGGAAGGACACGTTGTTGACCTTGTTCAGCGGCATATCGCGACCCTGTTTGGTGATGAGCCCGCGCCGAACGATGATGCGCCGAGAGGTGAAAACGTATTGCGTCGTCATCCACCGACCGAAAGGCACTAGCACCCGCCAGATGGTGATCACGACGACGGCGATCAAGATCACCCAGCGCAACCAACTGACCGAAATAGAGAAGAACAACCAGGAGGCGACGAACACTTCGATTACCAGCACGATCACGGGAGCGGTGAGGGCCCGCCAGTGCGGCTTCAACTCGAATGCCACGGTTTCGCCGGGGGCAAGAAGCTTATCGGGGTACGTCACGTCCGTATCGTTGCATGAACCACGTCCCCAGCGACGATAGTTCGCAGTGATTCGCCGTCATCCACGAGTAGGTGCCCCTCGTCGTCGACATCCAACGCTCGACCTTCGATGCGGTCGCCACCGGGGAGATCGATCACGACACCCGTGCCCAGGGTGCAGCACCAGCGTCGATAGTCCGCGAGAGACCGGGACCACTCGGTAGTCAACCGTTTGTTCAGGGCAACCAGCAATTCCGCCAGCAAAGTGCTGCGATTCGGGACTACCGAGTGCGCAATACGCCACGACGTCGCGCCCGGAGCCGGGAGAGATTCCTCCACGTGATCCATGTTGATGCCGATACCGACAACGGCTCCGACTCCGGATCCGTCCACGGCAGAGTCGGTCGATCCGACACCCGGCTCACGTGCAGCGGCCTCGACGAGAATCCCCGCCAATTTACGTCCGTCGTCGGCCAGCACGTCGTTCGGCCACTTCACCTGCACGACTGGACCGCCGATCTGGACCGCCGCATCGACAACAGCCAAACTCGCCAGCAGCGGTAGTCGAGCCGGCCGCGGATAACCGCGAACGACTGTGCTGCTCCACAGGCCGGCCCCCGGGTCGCTCACCCACGAGCGACCTCGACGGCCACGACCGGCCGTTTGCTCTCCCGCGACAACACATAACCCCGTGTCGGCTCCCGATTTCAGACTCTCCAGAGCATCGGCATTCGTCGATCCGGTGGTCGTGACCACGTGCGGACGAGGCCATGGGCAGCCGCGGGCATGCAGAATCCCCTCGACAACGATGGGGTCAGGAAGGTCCACAGTCGGCTCCACGGGGCTAAAGTACGCACCATCCTCGATCAGTAGTCGATCAATAGTCGGTCAATGGTCGGGCACGACGAAACGGTGAAGGAACGGTGAATGAGCGCAGAGCCAAGCGAGATCGCTGAACCAACCGGCGCCGAGCGCAGAACCACCGCCGGAAAAGCGGAGATTCTCAAGGCGCGCCGCACCGACGCCGCCAATAAGCGTCAAGCAGCGGTCGACAAGCAGCACGCCAAGGGCAAGATGACCGCTCTCGAGCGGATTGAGGCGTTTGTCGACGAGGGTTCGTTCCAACAGATCGACGGACTGACCCGGCACCGCTCGCACAATTTCGGGCAGGAGAAGAATCGTCCCTTCGGCGATGGGGTACTAACCGGCTACGGCACGGTCGACGGCCGACCCGTGTGTGTTTTCGCGCAGGACTTCACCGTCTTTGGCGGATCCCTCGGCGAGGTTTTCGGCGAGAAGATCGTCAAGATCATGGATCTTGCGATGAAGACGGGATGTCCGGTCATCGGTCTGAACGACTCCGGCGGCGCCCGGATTCAGGAGGGAGTCGTTTCGCTGGGCTTGTATGGGGAGATCTTCCGCCGCAATGTTCAAGCGTCCGGCGTGATCCCCCAGGTGTCCCTGATCATGGGGCCGTGCGCGGGCGGGGCGGTGTATTCGCCGGCAATCACCGACTTCACAGTGATGATCGACCAGACATCACACATGTTCATCACCGGCCCCGACGTCATCAAGACGGTCACCGGGGAGGACGTTTCGTTCGAGGATCTCGGCGGAGCCCGCACCCACAACAGCTCATCAGGTGTCGCGCACTACATGGCCTCCGACGAGAGCGACGGCCTGGATTACGTGCGCTCCCTGTTGTCCTACCTTCCCAGCAACAACCTGTCCGATCCCCCGGTCTTCCCAACACCGGCGCACATGGAATTCACCGACGCAGATCACACCCTGGATTCGATCATCCCCGACTCACCGAACCAGCCGTACGACATGCATCGGATCCTCGAAACGGTGCTGGACGACGATGAATTCCTGGAAACCCAGCCGCTGTTCGCGCCGAACCTCATCACCGGCTTCGGTCGCATCGAGGGTCACGCAGTCGGCGTCGTGGCCAACCAGCCGATGCAATACGCGGGCACGCTGGATATCGACGCCTCGGAGAAGGCGGCCCGCTTCGTTCGCACCTGCGACGCCTTCAACGTGCCCGTCTTGACCTTCGTCGATGTCCCTGGCTTCCTCCCCGGGACAGAGCAGGAGTGGAACGGCATCATTCGACGGGGGGCGAAGCTGATCTACGCCTACGCGGAGGCCACGGTCCCACTTCTCACGGTCATCACGCGCAAGGCATACGGGGGCGCGTACGACGTCATGGGCTCCAAGCACCTCGGCGCGGATATCAACCTGGCGTGGCCGACGGCAGAGATCGCGGTCATGGGTGCGCAAGGCGCGGTCAACATTGTCTACCGCAAAGAGCTCGCCGCAGCCGACGATGCCGAAAACCGTCGAGCAGAACTAATCGACGAATACACCGACACCCTCGCTAACCCCTATGTCGCGGCTGAGCGTGGCTATGTGGATCGCGTGATCCTCCCGCACGAAACCCGGCTGCAATTGGTTCGAGCCTTACGTGCCCTGCGCGGTAAGCGGGCATCGGGACCGCCGAAGAAGCACGGAAACATTCCGCTATGAGCACGGGCAACGGTCCTGTCGTCGACGCGGTCGCGTTTGACGTGCTCGCTGGTAACCCGACCGAGCAAGAACTCGCCGTCGTGGTGTCCGTGCTCTCGAGTCTGCCCGCAGTGCAACCCGAGCAGCCGAATCCACCGAGCTACTGGTCGAACCGAGCGGGAATGATGCGCCGCCCCATCCATCCGGGCCCCGGTGCCTGGCGCGCCTCAGCTTTCCCACACCAGCAGTAGCGGCGCGCTGCACAACGCCCGGCACAGCTATCAGTCGGAATTGTCCGATCGATTCGACGACATCTGGCTACCGATCAGAACGCCGGTCACGAGCACCAGCATCAGTAACGTGGCGACCGAGTTCTGGAATGCCGGCTCAAGGCCATTCCATTTCGAGTTCAGGTACATGATGAACCAATTGCCGCCCACCACCATGAAACCGAAGAAGAAGACCGCAAGCCCTGCCAGCCCACCGACGTAGGTCCATCGTTGCGCCGCGGCCCACCCCGACGTGGATCGCGCAGCCCGTAGTCCCAGCACTCCGGCGAAAAGTAGGAGAACACCGGTGATCGCTTCCATCGCCATGATGCCGATGTACGACGCAGCTTGGAACCACGTGGCATCAATGAAGCGCCATTCGAAGCCACTGTCGGCGGGAACCCCATCGCCACTGAGCACCCCTTGCACGAACGGCCAATTGCTGGCGTTGGGGTTAGTGGGGTTGGTGATGTTGTCGAAGGCGACAACTAGGTAGTAGCTCGCCACCATCAGCACGAAGACCGAAGTGACAAGTCGCGCCACAGGCCAGATGGACCACCGGGTTTCGCCGTACGCCATGCCCGCACGCTAACGCAACGTGACACCTAGGCTCAGGGCAATGAGCGATCACGAGACCCCCATTCGATTCGTGCTCGCGTCACGTTCACCCGCCCGACTCGCAACGCTGCGTGCCGCCGGCGTGGAGCCCGAGGTGATCGTCAGCCACGTAGACGAAGAAGCGATCGAAGGGTCCATGCCCGATGCGCCGCCGGCCGAGCTCGCGCAAATCCTTGCCCGCGCCAAGGCCGAAGCAATAGCCGGCGCACTCACCAGCCCGGCGATCGTGGTGGGCTGCGACTCGGTCTTCGAACTCGACGGACGCCCCTACGGCAAGCCCGGAACCAGGGAGGTTGCCCGCGAACGCTGGCAGCAGATGTTCGGTAAGAACGGGATCCTGCACACCGGCCACTGCGTAATCGACACGGCAACGAACCAGCGCGCAGAAGCGACCGCCAGCACGACGGTCACCATGGGAACGATGACGTCGCAGGAGATGGACGACTATCTCGCGACCGGTGAACCCCTCGAAGTCGCGGGCGGCTTCACCTTGGATGCGCTCGGGGCACCCTTCATCGAGTCCATTCATGGCGATCCCTCGACCGTGGTGGGAATCTCGCTGCCCACGCTCCGGAATCTGCTTGCCGACCTTGGTTTCAGGTGGACCGCGCTGTGGAATACGAAGCTCGGGTAGCCCACCCCCACCGATAGAGTCCGGCCTCATGCAGAGGGTCTTGATCGCCAATCGGGGCGAGATCGCCGTGCGGGTCATTCGCGCCTGTCGCGATGAAGGCTTGACGTCGGTCGCCGTCTACGCCGACCCCGATCGCGACGCGATGCACGCCCAGATGGCCGACGAGGCATTCGCTCTCGTGGGCGAAACGGCCGCGGAGACATACCTGGACATCGCCAAGATCGTCGACGCCGCGACACGGTCTGGGGCAGACAGCATCCATCCCGGGTATGGCTTCCTGTCCGAGAACGCGGACTTCGCGCAGGCGGTCATCGATGCCGGCCTTACCTGGATCGGGCCACCGCCACAGGCGATTCGCGATCTCGGGGACAAAGTGTCCGCTCGACACATCGCGCAGCGCGCTGGTGCGCCGCAGGTCCCAGGAACCTCTGACCCTGTCGCTGGATCAGACGACGTTGTTGCTTTCGCACAGGAATTTGGCCTTCCGGTCGCCATCAAGGCAGCGTTCGGCGGCGGCGGTCGAGGATTGAAGGTGGCTCGCACCCTGGAGGAGATTCCCGAGTTGTACGACTCGGCTGTTCGTGAAGCGGTGGCAGCTTTCGGTCGCGGGGAGTGTTTCGTGGAGCGCTACCTCGATCGCCCGCGTCACGTCGAAACGCAGGTGCTCGCCGACCAGCACGGTAACGCCGTCGTGGTGTCCACACGCGACTGTTCGCTGCAACGACGGCATCAGAAGCTCGTCGAAGAGGCGCCCGCACCCTTCCTGACTCCGCAGCAACAAAAGTCCTTGTATGAAGCGAGCAAAGCGATCGTGAAAGAGGCCGGCTACTACGGAGCAGGAACGTGTGAGTTTCTCGTCGGCGAAGACGGTGTGATCTCCTTCCTCGAGGTCAACACTCGACTCCAAGTAGAGCACCCGGTCAGCGAGGAGGTCACCGGGATCGATCTCGTGCGAGAGCAGTTCCGCATTGCTCGAGGCGAGGTGATCGACACCGATGACCCGGTGGTTCGCGGCCATTCGATCGAGTTTCGGATCAACGGAGAGGATCCCGGTCGCGGCTTCCTCCCGGCTCCCGGCTCCCTGGTCACGTGGAAGATGCCCAGCGGTCCGGGTGTGAGAGTCGACGCCGGCTTTCGCGCGGGAGACGTCATCAGTGGGAACTTCGACTCTTTGCTCGCCAAGCTGGTGGTGACGGGCAAGAACCGCACCCAGGCTCTGCAAAGGGCACGTCGCGCTCTTGCCGAGTTCGAAGTCGAAGGCATCGCGACGGCTCTCACCTTCCACCGCGTCGTCGTGGAGGAGGACGACTTCGCTCCCGCGGACGGAACCGCCTTTCGTGTGCACACGCGCTGGATCGAAACCGAGTTCGACAATCAGATTCCGGCCTACGACGCGACCACTGTCGCCGATCAACCATCCGGGGGCCGTGAGTCCGTTGTCGTCGAAGTCGATGGCAAGCGGATCGAAGTCACGCTTCCCACAGGCTTTCGCAGTCCCGCTCCAGCACACGGCACCAAGAAGGCGGCTCCTCGCCGAAAGAACGCTGCGTCGGGAGCGGCGGCGACCGGGGATGCTGTGGCCGCCCCGATGCAGGGAACCATCGTCAAAGTGGAAGTGGCTGAGGGTGACGCAGTGAACGAAGGCGACCTCATCGTCGTGCTCGAGGCAATGAAGATGGAGCAACCACTGACGGCGCATAAGTCGGGCACGGTCACCAGCCTCAGCGCAGACGTCGGAGCGACCGTCACGCCGGGGTCGGTCATCTGCGATTTGAAGGACTAGCCGCAGCACCTCTCAGACGCGGACATCGCACGGCTGCGTTAGCAACCTGCGGTCAAACGCACCTGCGGGCGCACCCCTGTGTCCTCGCACGCGCCCGCGCTACATGCCTACTGCGTCAAATGCGAGCGCAACCATTCGACGTAGTCCCCCGGGGCCCCGGCCGCGGACGCGGCGTCTGCAATCGCGAAGACATGTTCAGCCGACGGCAGGCCGCCCTCGTACGCGTCGAGCGCGTATAGATAGGCGAGGCTTTGACCGTCCAGCGTGTCCACCCGGACCCGCACCTTTCGCCAGAAGCCGATCTCGACGTCTTCCCACATATCCAAACGCTGCTCGTCGAGTTCGGTGACGTTGTAGACGGCGACGAAGACGGCCGATTCGGTGTCCTCGACCACCGTCGGAAGGGCGCCTCCGAACCCGAGTTCCTCACCCGCGAAGGTCAGCCGCCACCCCCGCAGCCAACCGGTGCCTTCCATCGGTGAGGCTGGCGCACGCTCGGCCATCCGAGAAGGGTCGAGGTTCACCCCGTAGGCGGCATAGAGGGCCATGGGCTCACAGTAGGCACCCAGGCGGCCGCTGAGAAGGTCCGCGAGAGAATGGGGGCGTGTCCCAGTCGTCTCGCGTGGTCATCATCGGCGATGGCCCGGGCGGATACGAAGGGGCGCTGGTCGCTCGTCAACTCGGCGCAGACGTCACGCTCGTCAGCGCCGGCCAGATCGGTGGCTCGGCCGTCCTGACCGATTGCGTCCCCAGCAAGACACTGATCGCAACGTCGGAGGCGATCGATCAAGCGGCCGCGTCGGGCTACCTCGGGGTTCGCATCGACGGTAGGCCCGCCGACCGGTCGGCGTTCAGCGTCGACCTCGTCACCGTCAATGAGCGAATCCTCGAACTCGCCCACGCGCAAAGTGCCGGCATTCGTCAACACCTCGAACAGGCAGGGGTCGAGATCGTCCACGGTCGGGGCACGTTGACGTCTGAGGCCACCATCGAGGTGACCAACGACGATGCATCGTGGGACGTCGCCGCGGACACGATTCTCTTCGCCACCGGAGCGCGACCCCGCGTGCTTGCCGAAGCTACCCCCGACGGGGAACGCATCCTGTCGTGGGAGCAGATCTACCAACTCGACGAACTCCCCGAGCACCTGATCGTGGTGGGCTCGGGAGTGACGGGGGCGGAGTTCGCCAGCGCCTTTCATGCTCTCGGAAGCACCGTCACGCTCGTCTCATCACGTGATCGAGTTCTCCCCGGCGAAGACGTCGACGCCGCTGGGGTGCTCGAGGATGTATTCACGCGTCGTGGGCTCAACGTCCGTTCGCGTTCTCGCGCCGTTGCTGCCCGGCGCGTAGACGACTCAGTGATCGTGACCTTGGATGACTCAAGCACCCTTCAGGGCAGTCACGTGCTGATGGCGGTTGGTTCGCTGCCCAACACCGATGATCTGGGCTTGGAATCAGCTGGCGTTTCGACCGACTCTCGGGGCTTCATCACCGTCGATCGTGTGTCACGAACAAGCGCACGTCACATCTATGCCGCCGGAGACTGCACGGGGGTGAACATGCTTGCGTCCGTCGCCGCCATGCAGGGAAGAATTGCGATGTATCACGCATTGGGTGATGCGGTTGCTCCGTTGGAGTCGACCGCAATCTCCAGCACAATCTTCACCGAACCTGAAATAGCGACGGTCGGCCTGCAACAAGCAGATCTGGATAGCGGGAGCTTTCGCGGCACCACCGTCCTGTTGCCCCTTCGCACGAACGCGCGAGCGAAGATGCACGGCCATCGCGATGGTTTCGTCAAACTCTTCGCTCGCAAAGGTTCGCAGATTGTCGCGGGTGGTGTTGTGGTCGCTCCGAACGCCAGTGAACTCATTCATTCCATCACGCTCGCTGTCGACAACCGTCTGACCGTCGATCAGCTCGCGCAGGCCTTCACGGTGTATCCGAGCCTGTCCGGATCTGTTGCGGAAGCGGCCCGCCGAATGCACGCGACGCAGTAGGTTTCTCGGGTGACTGACGAGACAACGCGCGCGGCGAACGAGTCCGCCCAGCAGGGCGCAGCACGCCTGCAGACACTGACCGCGGTCGATCGCCACGACGTTGCGGTGATCCTTGGTTCGGGATGGGTGCCAGCAGCGGAACTACTCGGCGAGACCACCAGCGAGTTCCCGGTCACGGACCTGCCGGGCTTCGCTCCCCCCGCCGTCGAGGGCCACGCCGGTCGATTCCGCAGCATCAACTCGGATGGCACCCGGGTGCTGGCCTTCCTCGGGCGCACCCACCTATACGAGGAACGCGGCGTGGATGCCGTCACGCATGCTGTTCGCACCGCGCACTTCTCGGGATGTCAGACGGTGGTCTTGACGAACGGTTGCGGCGGCCTTGATCCAGCATGGTCGCCCGGGACACCGGTCTTGATCCGCGATCACATCAACCTGACGGGTGCGAGCCCACTGCACGGGGCGCACTTCGTGGACCTCACCGACCTCTATAGCGCGAGGTTGCGCACGATGTGCCGAACGATCGATCCGAGTCTCCCCGAGGGTGTCTACTGCCAATTCCGTGGCCCGATGTACGAGACGCCCGCGGAAATCGGCATGGTCGCCGCGATGGATGGAACTCTCGTCGGAATGAGCACCGCGCTGGAGGCGATCGTCGCGCGCAGTCTGGGCATGGAGATTCTCGGCCTGTCCCTGGTGACCAATGCCGCCGCGGGAATGACAGGTGAACCTCTCAACCACGAGGAAGTCCTCGCGGCGGGCCAGGCAGCGGCTACGCGCATGGGCGATCTTCTCAGCAAGGTCATCCGCGCCCTCTAGGACGCCACTGTTCTATGGACCTCCACGACATGGCTCGAGCGTGGCTCGACCAAGACCCCGACCCCGTGACCCGCAGCGAACTCGAACGACTCATCGAGGCGGACGATGCCGAGCTGGCTGACTGCTTCGCCGGGCGCCTGCACTTCGGAACGGCCGGCCTTCGGGGGCCGCTCGGGCCCGGACCAAACCGCATGAATCGAGTCGTCGTCCTTCAATCCGCCGCGGGCCTGGCTCGCTACCTGACGGAGCACTTTGCACCGGGGTGCTCTGTCGTCATCGGATACGACGCCCGGCACAACTCCGATGTCTTCGCCCACGACACCGCGTCGATCATGCAGGGTGCCGGAGTGCGAGCCTTCGTGCTCCCCCGCCCGCTGCCCACCCCGGTCCTCGCATTCGCCATTCGGCACCTCGGGGCGTCCGCGGGCGTGATGGTCACCGCGAGCCACAATCCGCCGCAAGACAATGGGTACAAGGTCTACCTGGAGGACGGATGCCAGATCGTTCCGCCGGTGGATGAGCAGATCGCCTCGATGATCGATTCGGTGGCCTCCTCGATGCGCGTGGATGAACTTCCGACCAATGACGACTGGCAGACACTCGATGAATCCATCGTGAACAGCTACGCAGAGCGCGCACTTGAGATCCTCGGCCCCGACGAGGTGGGTCGGCGCGCCGACGTGGTCAGTGTCATCACTCCGATGCATGGTGTGGGTGGTCGACTCCTGGAGCAACTGTTGAGTGATGCTGGCTTTGCTCCCGGCGTGCGGGTCGACACTCAATTCGACCCAGACCCCAACTTCTCCACGGTAGCTTTCCCGAACCCTGAGGAGCCAGGCGCCATGGACCTCGCACTCACGATGGCCGAGCGGGTGCGACCGGATGTGATTGTCGCGAACGATCCCGATGCGGATCGGTGCGCGATCGGAGTCCCGACTCCCGACGGTGCACACCGCATGCTGTCTGGTGACGAGGTCGGCTACGCCTTGGGGTGGTGGGCCAGTCGGCGAGATTCGAGCCGAGGCACGTTGGCACAGTCGCTTGTCTCCGGCGGAATGCTGAAGGCGATCGCAGATTCATCAATGTTGGACTATCAGCAAACGTTGACGGGTTTCAAATGGATCGGCCGGATCCCCACCTTGCGATTCGGCTACGAGGAGGCGCTGGGCTATTGCGTCGATCCCGAAACCGTGCGCGACAAGGACGGAATCACCGCCGCGCTCGCGGTGGTGGACCTCATCGCTGAACTAAAGGCCGAATCCCGGTCGATGCTGGACCTCTTAGACGATCTGGCCCGTGAACACGGCCTGTACGCCACCCGCCAGGTGTCGTTGCGCGTCGCTGATCTCTCGACCATCCGCAACATCATGGAGTCGCTGCGCAGTCAGCCCCCAGCCACCGTGGGAAAGCGGGAGGTAGAGGCGATCGTCGACCTTCAACAGGGAACGGATCTTCCCCCGACCGACGGTCTCGTCCTCACTCTCGCCGCGCAGGGCCGCATCATCGTGCGGCCAAGTGGCACCGAGCCCAAGATCAAGGCCTATCTGCAAGTGGTCGTGGAGGTGGGATCGAACATCGACGATGCCCGCGAGACCGCTGAGCGTCAACTAGACGATCTAGCGGACGATGTCGGACAGTGGTTCTCCGGCTAGCAGTCAAGCCTCGAATCTTCGCGTTTACAGCGTTTCAGCACATAAGTGACGCCCGTTGGACGCGGAACAACCAGCCAGGCTCCGGCGCGACCGCACACCACCGATGGCGATACCCTCATAGCCGACCAGACGAGTATCACGAACCAAGAAAGCGACGCGGCGGTGGATAACAGCAAACTCACAAGCCTGCTTCACGGGCTGCCGGGCGTTGATCAAGTAGGGCTTGAAGGGCGCGCCGCCACGCTCGCCACTCGCTCCATCAAAAAGGACTCGAAGATCTGGGCTATCGACACCGCCATCTCGATGGTGGACCTGACCACGCTCGAAGGCATGGACACCGATGGCAAAGTCCGCTCCCTGTGCGCGAAGGCGCTCCACCCCGATCCCACAGATCCGACCTGCCCCGCAGTGGCAGCGGTCTGCGTGTACGGAGATCTGGTGGCGACCACGCGCGCCTGCGTCGCAGATCGAATCCACGTGGCAGCGGTCGCCACCGCCTTTCCGAGCGGCCGGGCCAGCATGGACGTGAAACTCATGGACACCAAGCAGGCCGTCGCAGACGGCGCCGATGAGATCGACATGGTGATTGACCGCGGCGCCTTCCTTGCCGGCAACTACGCGAAAGTCTTCGAAGAGATCGTCGCGGTGAAGGAGGCGTGCGGGGACGCCCACCTGAAGGTCATCCTTGAAACCGGAGAGCTGAAAACCTACGACAACGTTCGTCGGGCGAGTTGGCTCGCCATGCACGCCGGCGCCGATTTCATCAAGACCAGCACCGGGAAGGTGTCTCCGGCGGCCACCTTGCCGGTGACCTTGCTGATGCTCGAAGCCGTCCGCGACTTCGGTGACCAGACCGGTACCCGCATCGGGGTTAAGGCAGCCGGAGGCATCAAGACGAGCAAGGATGCCATTCGCTACCTGGTGATGGTGAACGAGACCGTGGGCGAGGGCTGGCTCAACCCTGACATGTTCCGCTTCGGAGCTTCGAGCCTGCTCAACGACCTACTCATGCAACGTCAGCGCATGCGCGACGGTCACTATTCCGGCCCCGACTACGTGACGATCGACTAGACAGATCACGAGGACAATCCATGCCATTCGACTACGCCCCCGCACCGGAATCGCGTTCCATCGTGGACATCGAATCCAACTACGGACTCTTCATCGGCGGATCCTTCACCGAACCCACCAGCGGCGAGTTCTTCAAGACCATCAATCCGGCCACTGAGGAGGTGCTCAGCGAGGTCGCCGAAGCCGGCCAGGCCGACGTGGACGCCGCCGTTGCAGCCGCCCGCCGGGCTTACGACAAAACCTGGTCCAAGATGTCCGGCAAGGACCGCGCCAAGTACATCTTCCGAATCGCCCGTCTGATCCAGGAGCGCTCTCGTGAGCTCGCGGTCCTCGAGACCTTGGACAACGGAAAACCGATTCGAGAGTCCCGCGACGTTGACCTACCGCTCGTGGCCGCACACTTCTTCTACCACGCGGGCTGGGCCGACAAACTCGAGTTCGCAGGCTACGGACCCGACCCGAAATCTCTCGGCGTCGCCGCGCAGGTGATTCCGTGGAACTTCCCATTGCTGATGCTTGCCTGGAAAGTCGCTCCCGCCTTGGCCTGCGGCAACACGGTGGTGCTCAAGCCCGCGGAAACGACGCCACTCACCGCTCTCGCGTTCGCCGACATCTGTCAACAGGCCGGACTCCCGCCGGGCGTCGTCAACATCATCACCGGTGCCGGCGAGACGGGGCGCATGCTCGTCGAACACCCAGATGTGGACAAGGTTGCCTTCACCGGCTCGACCGAGGTCGGAAAAGCCATTCAGCGAGCGGTCGCTGGCACCAAGAAGAAGCTCACCCTCGAGCTCGGCGGCAAGGCAGCCAACATCGTCTTCGACGACGCTCCCATTGATCAGGCCATCGAGGGCATCGTCAACGGCATCTACTTCAACCAAGGACATGTCTGCTGCGCCGGAAGTCGGCTTCTGCTCCAGGAGTCCATCGCCGACGAGGCGTTGGCCTCCTTGAAGCGCCGCCTGACGACCCTTCGCCTCGGAGACCCGCTCGACAAGAACACCGATATCGGGGCCATCAATTCGTCCATGCAGTTGAGCAAGATCGAAGAGCTCACCGCCTCCGGTGAGGCCGAAGGAGCCGAACGCTGGAGCCCCACCTGTCCGATCCCCGAAAAAGGCTTCTGGTTCCCACCAACGCTCTTCACGAACGTGACTCAGGCTCACCGGATTGCCCGCGAGGAGATCTTCGGTCCCGTCCTGTCGGTTCTCACGTTCCGTACCCCCGAGGAGGCTGTTGCGAAAGCCAACAACACCCCCTTCGGGCTTTCGGCAGGAATCTGGACCGAGAAGGGCAGCCGCATTTTATGGATGGCGAACCAGATGCGCGCCGGGATCGTCTGGGCCAACACCTTCAACAGATTCGATCCCGCGAGCCCCTTCGGAGGCTTCAAGGAGTCGGGCTTCGGCCGAGAGGGTGGAGTGCAAGGTTTGGGTGCGTACCTCAACGTGGAGGATCCGTCATGAGCAGAGTCGATGTTCGTAAGACGCACAAACTCTTCATCGGAGGGGCTTTCCCGCGCAGCGAGTCGGGACGCACCTACGAGGTCACCGATTCCAAAGAACAATTCCTGGCCAACATGGCTTTGGCCAGCAGGAAGGATGCCCGGGATGCGGTGTTGGCGGCGCGCTCCGCCGTCGCCAAGTGGTCGGCGGCCACCGCCTACAACCGCGGGCAGGTTCTCTACCGGATCGCCGAGGTCATGGAAGGCCGCCGCGAGCAATTCATCTCGGAGGTATCCGACTCCGAGGGTGTGTCATCGAGGAAGGCGGGCTCCCACATCGACGCCGCCATCGACCGGTGGGTCTGGTACGCGGGCTGGGCGGACAAATACGCCCAAGTGATCGGCAACACCAATCCCGTCGCCGGACCCTTCTTCAATTTCTCCGTACCCGAGCCCACGGGAGTCGTGGCGGCGGTAGCACCGCAGGACGCCAGCATCTCCGGCCTGGTCAGCGTCGTTGCTCCGATCATCGTCACCGGCAACGCCGTGATCGTCATGCCGAGTTCGTCGCGACCGATCCCGGCTATCACCCTCGCCGAATGCTTGGCCACTTCCGACGTCCCCGCAGGTGTGGTGAACATCCTCACGGGGGCGCCGGCAGAAGTCATGCCATGGCTCGCCGAGCACGCGGATGTCAACGCCCTGGACCTCACCGGGATCGTCGACGAAGGGGTGGCGACCGACCTTGAGCGAAGCGCCGCCGGAACGGTGAAACGAGTGCGCGGAGCCGCTCCCCACGCAGACTGGCAGGCGACCCCGAGCCTGTCTCGCATGCGGGCCTTCGTCGAGGTCAAGACGGTGTGGCACCCCATGGGTGTGTGATTTTGATGCAACGGTTGCGCTCATGAGCATTCGACGCGCCTACACGATCGCGGCAGGCATCACTTGGTTCGGCCTGGGCCTCGGCTTGATCCTGACGGCCTTCAACGTCTATCCGCCGGTGAATGTGCCTCCGGGACTTTTCGGGGTCAATCCGGACGGTCTCGCGGGTCTCGTCGGGCGCGTTGTCGACTCTATGAGCGCTTTCACCAATCTTTCGAACATCNTCGTCGCCATCGTGTTCACGATGCTTGCTCGAAACCCCGACCGGGGCGGACGCGTCTGGCACGCCGTGCGCATGGACTCACTGGTGATGATCTCGATTACTGGCTTAATCTACGCACTTGTCCTGGCGTCGAACGCTCAAGTCGTTGGACTGGAGATCATCGGCAACACTCTCAAGCACATCATCGTGCCTGTCATGACGGTAGGTCTCTGGTTGATCGTCGGCCCGCGCCGGCAGCTGTCTTTCGTGTCAATCTTTACCGCCGGCATCATCCCGATGATTTGGGTTGCCTACACCCTCATCCGAGGACACTTCATCGAGAAATACCCGTATGACTTCGTCAATGTGGTCACCTACGGACTTCCTGCGGTACTGACGAACATTGCCGGGGTGGCGGCTCTGGGCATCGTGCTCGGTCTTGTCTTCTGGGCGACCGATCGCCTGATCAGTGGGCGAGGTAGGGCCTCGGACTCAGCCACCCTCGTCACGAACGAGCCCTAGCCACCGCTTGACGAGCGGCTCTGGTTGCGGCGGCTGCGTAACTCCCGCCGAAAAGGATGGCGTGGACAAGTAATGGGTAGACCTGATGCAGTTCGACACGTGCTGCGTAGCCGTCACTCAACGGCCACTCGTCGCAGTACGCCTCGAGCGCCACATCGAGGTAGGGCAGGCCGAAGAGCGCCAACATGGCCAGGTCAGTCTCCCGATGCCCACCATGGGCTGACGCATCGATCAGGACGCAATCACGTCGACGCCACAGGACATTGCCGCTCCATAGATCTCCATGGAGGCGGGCGATCGGATCGGGGGGGCCGATGAGTAGCGGATCCTCGAACTCGAGGTGATCACACAACACGGCGAAGTCCCGAGCCTGCGCACTGCTGATGGCGCCCCGTGACAGGGCCAGATCGGCCAAGGGGCGAACGCGAGCTTGTGCGTAGAAGCTTCCGAAGGTCTCCCACTGCCCCGGGGGTAGCTCCACTTCGGCGATGAAGGATTGATCTGATCCCGGGGGGAGCTCGCCGAACATCCCGGCTCCAGACCGATGCGTGCGGGCTAATTNAGCGCCGAACACCCGTGCCGCCTCCGGGCTCGGCGCCGACGTCGCGACGAAGTCCAGCGTCAGGTGGTTACGGTCGAAGTCATGCACCCGGGGAATCGGCACTCCCTGATGCTCCTCGTGGGCCTCGCGAAGCCACGCGAGCCCAGCAGCCTCGAACGCGAATACCCCGGTATCGGTGCCCGCGCGTCGTTTGACGAAGGCGCCGACGTNGTCTCTACCCGGTTGCCGCGCCACAGCATCACGACCTAGTTTCTCTCACGATCCGATGACCGTCGACGCCACAGATAGATGCCCACCNCTGCCGCTGTGGTGACAACGGCAACGGCGATGATCACCGGCATGGCTCGTCGGGNTTCTTCGAGAGCTTCCTCTGCTGCTTGAAGGGTTTCGTCTGCCATTCCGAGCACGACATCGGTGTTGTCCAACACATGGCGAACCTTGCCCAACTCGTCGCGAAACTCCTCTACTCGTACCTGACCTTCGCTGAGAGCATCGATGACCGACATCGCACTTACTCCTTTGTTGTCGCGGATTCAGCTTCTTGCAATGCGGCATACGCGGGTTTTATGCGCCTGTTGATGATGTCTAATCTTTCGTTGAAAGGGATGAAGGCGCTCTTCATGGCGTTCACCGTCAGCCACTGCAGATCGTTCAAGTTCCACCCGAAAGCTTCACAGCATAATTCCATCTCACGAGACATGGATGTGCCCGACATCAAACGGTTGTCCGTGTTCAGCGTCACTCGGAAGTTGAGTCGACGTAGCAACCCGATCGGATGTTCCGCGATGGATGCGGCGGCTCCGGTTTGCACATTGCTGGATGGACACAACTCCAGTGGAATCCGTCGGTCGCGGACGTAGGCTGCGAGTCCGCCCAGCTGCGGCTCGTGAGGATCGGCCATGTCGATGTCATCCACGATGCGAACCCCGTGCCCGAGTCGATCAGCCCCGCACCATTGGATGGCTTCCCAAATAGACGGCAGACCGAAAGCCTCGCCCGCGTGGATGGTGAAGTGCGCATTCTCGCGCCGCAGATACTCGAAGGCGTCCAGATGGCGCGTGGGCGGGAAACCGGCTTCAGCCCCGGCGATATCGAAGCCGACGACCCCGCGATCTCGGTACTCCACCGCGAGTTCCGCGATCTCCTTGGAGTGCGTGGCTGTCCGCATCGCCGTCAGCAAGACTCCGATCCGGATCCATCGACCGCCACCTATGGAGCGGGTGGTGCCTTGGTCGAAGCCGTCGAGAACCGCTTCGACCACCTGTCGAAGTAACAGTCCTTGCTCCACGTGAAGTTCGGGAGCAAAGCGGACTTCGGCGTAGACGACGCCGTCTGCCGTGAGGTCCTCCGCGCATTCACGAGAAACCCGAGCGAGAGCCTCAGCGCTCTGGGTGACTGCGACCGTGTGCTGAAAGGTTTCTAGATACCGTTCCAACGATCCGGAGTAGGCGGCTTCGGAGAACCAGCGCGCTAAATCGGCCGCGTCCTGACTGGGAAGTTTTCGGTAGCCCGCGGACTCAGCCAAATCAATGACCGTTTGTGGCCGAAGTCCGCCATCCAGATGATCGTGTAGGAGGACTTTGGGAGCCTGGGCAATCGTTGCCGCAGACAAGGCACCGGTCATGGCAGGAATGTAGCGGCCATGGCGCAGCGGTGGTGGCATCCGCTCGCGCACTGCATCACGACGACTCGTCGCGATGGGCTTGCTCGGGGGCGAAGGCCGGTAGGCAGACGGCGACGTAGCGGGCCCCGGAGTCCGTGCGATAGCGAATGCGCTCACCGGCCCGCGTGATGATCGCCTGACCGGCAACCACCGCAGAGGTCTCATCACCATGGTCGACGAGGAGCTCCCCCTCCAACACGACCGTGAACTCATCGAAGGTGGGGGTTTGGAAGGGCTCATCCCATCCAGCCGGCGCCACCATCACAGCCACAGAAACACCAGTATCCCCCGTAGATGGCAGGCCGACGAACTCCTCGATGGATTTCCCGCCCGGAACCGGAATCGAGACGGGCTTTGCGATTAAGTGCGGCATACGCGAAGAATATTCCCTGTTTACCACTCGGCGATCTTTGCTACCTTCCTTCGCATGATGCGCTCAATCGTTGCCCTGGCTTCCGCAGCACTGCTAACGGCGTCTGCAGCCACCCCCCGCGTGGGCTCAGCCCCGCCCCGGAGATAGCTGCAACCCCAAGGGAGCTGTCTCGACGACCGCCGATGGCCGGGCGATGACCTGCCAGATGGGTATATGGGTGCTCGAAGGACCCCTACCGCCGCAGGGCTCTTCGTCGGTGAAAAAGGCCAAGAACTTCAAAGTGATTGGCACTGCCCTCGACGCTTCCACGTTCGATTCAAACGGGCGTCAAGTTGCCGACGCCACGGGCCTGCGCTTGCAGGATGGCCGGATCCGGTTGTTCGCCTTCGTCAACTCGACCGAAACTCTGCCTGGAACCCTGAGCGCTACTTCCACCTCCAAGACCGGTACGCGGTTCGCCGCAGACGCAACGACGCCCCTTCCGGGCATTCCCGCTGGACAACCGCGCGTAATCTCACTCGGTGGGGNCACCGTGCGACTGTTCTACGTCGCTCAGGGAAACATCAACGCTGCGCTGTCTACGGACAGCGGCCTTACGTTCACCGATGAAGGGCCTGTCATCACGACGGCGCAGGCAGGCTTCGAACCCGGCGGAATCACCATCATCCGACATAAGGGCACGTGGCGCGCCTACTTCTCCAATCTTGAGAAGCCTGGCGAGCGAACGAAGCGAATTATGCGAACCGCCACCAGTTCGGACATGCTTAATTGGACAATGGGACCTGTTATCACTCAGAAGCGAGGACCCCTCAAGGCCGGTGGCTCACATCCATTCGCGGTGATCAACAAGGGTCGGATAGCGCTTTACTACGCGGGCGATCGCGACGCCTTCTACGGGATTTTGGTCTCGACCAGCAAGAACGGCATCACCTTCACCGACGAACGATCCGTCATTGCGGGCGGAGGAGACCCGGATCTCGTCCGCGTGGGAAAGAACAAGTGGTTGATGTACCACGGAGCCGACCTTGGCGGAGGCGACTTCGGGGTGAAGGTTGCGAAGTCCGTTCGTCCCGTAGTCCCCCGCAAGTAGTCGGGGCGCGCTCCAGATCAGGGGGCAATGCGGGTGATAATCAGCGGGTGACGATCCATCGGGTCACCACCGACCTCCCATGATCCCTCCAATTCGGCGATGGCGGCCGGTAGGCGGGCTTCATCGTCGGCGAGCAAGGTCATGATCGGCTGACCTTGAGACAACACGTCTCCGGGCTTGGCGTGCAGCTGGACACCGGCGCCGTGGATGATTTCGTCCTCTTTTTGCGCTCGTCCCGCTCCGAGTCGCCAGGCGGCAACTCCCACCCCGTAGGCCTCGAGCGTGGATAAAGGCCCCGCCACGGGCGCCGTGATGACGTGCTGGTGACGCGCCTCCGGGAGCGGGGCGTTGGGGTCACCGCCCTGGGCGCTCACCATGCGCCGCCAATGGTCCATCGCCCGTCCACTGGTGATCGCCTCCCGCGGGTCAGCGTCGATGCCAGCGATATCAAGCATCTCGTTGGCCAGGGCGATCACGAGTTCAATGAGATCTGCAGGGCCGCCACCGGCCAGCACCTCCAGCGACTCGGTGACTTCGATGGCATTACCGACGGCCAGTCCCAAAGGAACATCCATGGCGGTGATCAATGCCCGCGTGCGCACACCAGCATCGTTCCCGATCTCGACCATGGTGCGGGCGAGCTTCTCCGCTCGCGCGAGGTCGGACATGAATGCTCCGTTGCCCGTCTTCACGTCCAGGACAAGACCGTCCGCGCCCTCGGCAATCTTCTTACTCATGATGCTCGAGGCGATCAACGGAATCGCCTCGACGGTTCCCGTGACATCGCGAAGCGAGTACAGCTTCTTGTCGGCCGGTGCCAAGCCGTCGCCGGCTGCGCAGATCACACCACCCGAGGCGCGCATGACATCCGCCATCTCCTCGTTGGACAGCAGGGCACGCCATCCTGGAATGGATTCCATCTTGTCCAAAGTGCCCCCGAAGTAGCCGAGCCCACGACCGCTCAACTGCGGAACAACCGCTCCGCACGCAGCAACGATGGGTACCAGCGGCAGCGTGACCTTGTCGCCGACTCCCCCGGTTGAGTGCTTATCCACACTGGGGGCATCGAAATCCGAAAAGTCCATCCGACTGCCGGACGCGATCATCGCTTCGGTCCACCGGACGATTTCTCGCTTGTTCATGCCATTAAGCAGAATCGCCATGGCCAGCGCACTCATCTGCTCGTCGGCGACGACGCCGCGGGTGTAGGCGTCGACAACCCAGTCGATTTGTTCGTTGGAGAGCTCCCGGTCATCGCGCTTGGCGATGATGATGTCGACGGGAGCGAAGTCCTCGCTCATGCGGAGTAGGTGGAACTCGGGTGTGTGTCCTCGCCGCCGGCCATCAGTCGCCCAATGCGATTGCGATCCGCACCATCGCCGTCGAGCTCCGCAACGACTCGACCGTCGTACATCACCAGTATTCGATCCGATAGCCCCATCACTTCGTCGAGTTCGGCAGAGATCAGCAGAACCCCGGCGCCACCGTCTCGGGCCTTGACGATCTGCGAGTGAATGAACTCGATGGAGCCGACGTCGACTCCGCGTGTCGGTTGAGACGCAATGAGCAGACGAGGGTCGGCAGCCAGTTCGCGGGCGATGACAACTTTCTGCTTGTTGCCACCGGACAGCGATTGCGCCGACGTCTGTATCGACGGCGTGCGGACGTCATAGTCCTCCACGAGTTCCGTGGCGAGATTGTTCACGGCTTTGCTGTTGCGCACACCCTTCGACGCGAACTCCTTCTCATCGAATCGATTCAGCACCATGTTGTCGGCAATCGAGTACTGCCCGACGACCCCGTCCTTCTCACGATCTTCCGGGACGTGTCCGACGCCGAGATCGTGCACGTCATGGGGGTTGAGCCCCAGCGCGTCCGATCCGTTGATCATCACCGACGTCGCCTCGTACTTACGCAAACCTGTCAGTGCCTCGACCAGTTCCCGTTGCCCATTGCCCTCCACGCCTGCGATGCCGACAATCTCTCCGGCTTTCACCGAGAAGGAAACGTCGCTGACCGCTGGCAGACTCAGACCGCCGCCGACGTTGAGGNCCTGCACATCGAGCACNACGTCTTTCGGCATCGCCGGCTTCTTTTCGACTCTCAGCAACACGCTCCGGCCCACCATCATCTGCGCTAGGCCGGCTTGGTCAGTTTCGGCCGGGGTCGTGGTGCCGACCACCTCTCCTCCCCGAAGCACCTCGATGGTGTCCGCGAGAGCAAGAACTTCCCGGAGTTTGTGGGTGATGAAGATGACCGCCACTCCGTTGTCCGCGAACCCACGCATCACTTTGAGGAGCTCGTCNGTTTCTTGCGGCGTGAGAACCGCGGTGGGCTCATCCATGATCAGAATTTCCGCTTTTCGGTATAGAGCCTTCAAGATTTCCACCCGCTGCTGGGCACCCACGGGGAGGTCTTCGACTTTGGCGTTGACATCGACCTTGAGTCGGTACTCTTCGGACAGTCGTGCCACCTCTGCCGTCGCCTTTTTCATGTTGACNAAAACTGACTTGTGCGGTTCGTCNCCGAGAATGACGTTTTCCGCCACCGTGAAGACCGGCACCAGCTGGAAATGCTGATGCACCATGCCGATGCCGCGGCGAATGGCGTCGCGCGGACCTTTCAAGGTGATCTGCGAGCCGTTCATGAGGATCTCGCCCTCGTCCGGCTCGTATAGCCCGTAGATCATTTTGACCAGGGTCGACTTACCCGCACCGTTTTCCCCCAGCAACCCAACGATCTGACCCTTGTGGATAGTCAGAGACACGTTGTTGTTGGCGACAACTCCGGGGAAGCGCTTGGTGATGCCGCGGGCTTCGAGAACCGGTGTTCCCGTCGGGTCGTATGAAGGCATAGTTCTCCCCTATTCCTTCTCGTACGGTTTGCCGATGGCTGCTGGAGGCTTGACGCGTCCGGACACGATTGCCAGCAAGACGATGGTCAGGATGTACGGAAGCATGTTGATGAATTGCTGCGGAATGTCGATGACCTCATCTGCTTGAAGTTGGCTTGCGAGGCCGTTTGCAAGGCCGAAGAAGAGGGCTGCGCCGAGGGCCCCGATGGGATTCCACGCCCCGAAGATCATGATCGCCAAGGCGGTGAAGCCTCGCCCCGCCGTCAATCCTCGCTCGAAGGTGCTCGCAGCCTCGATGGACAAGTATGCGCCCGCGAGGCCCGCGAGGCCGCCCGCGAGGGTGACGTTCCAGAAACGAGTGCGCTGCACATTGATGCCCGAGGTGTCGGCCGATCCGGGCTTCTCGCCGACGGATCGGGTTCGCAGACCCCAGATGGTCTTGAACAGCAGCACCCACAACAGCACTGCGGTCAACAGCGCCGCGTAGGTGAACAGGCCGTTGTCGAACAACACTGGTCCAAGAAGCGGTATGTCGGCCAAGACAGGGATGCGCAGCTTCGGCGTGATTGCCGGCAGCACATAGCCCTGGGAATAGAAGAAAGACGTCAGACCGGTGGCGATGATGTTGATGATCACGCCCGCGATGATTTGATCCATCTTCCACGTGACGGCCCCGGTCGCGAGGAAGGCTCCCATGATCATGCCGGTGCCGACACCGATCATGGTTCCCAAAATCAAGTTCCCGGTAATGGCGGCTCCGAAGAAGCCGGCGAAAGCACTCATCAGCATCTGGCCCTCGATGCCGATGTTGATGATGCCGCTGCGCTCGCAAATAATACCGACCATTGCGGCCAGGATCAGCGGCACGGCGTACCTCAAGGAGAAGGACAACACCGAGACAGTTCGATTCTCATCGAAAACGAAGGCAACGACGATTCCCGCCAGGATGGCGATGGTGAGGGTGTAGGCGTACCGGGCTCTCATGCGCCACCCCAACCGGAGGAGAACGACGCCTGCTTCATCGCGCGCTTGCGAAATAGTAAACGTCCAACAATTGGGGCTGAGACAAAGAGCAGTGTCAGCGCCAAGATCACATCGACAACTTCGGGTTCTATCCCCGTTTGAAATTGCAGCGAGGCCGCACCGGCACGCATCGTCCCGACTAGAATTGCAGCGGGAATCGTCGCTATCGGGTTAGCCCGGGCCAATAGTGCGATCGTGATGCCGTCAAAGCCGAGTCCAGCATTGAAGGATGGTTCAAAGCGACCCGTGATCCCGAGCGTTTCCACCGCTCCGCCCATGCCCGCGAGCGCGCCACTCACGGCCATAGCAAGGAAAATGGTCTTCTTCACTCCAATTCCCGCATAGTTCGCAGCACTCGGATTTAAACCCACCGTATTGAAGCGAAAACCCTGAGTAGTGCGCGTCAACATCCAGCCAATAATTAGCGACACGAAAAGGGCAACAACGAATCCAGAAGGAATCACCCCGAATTCAGGAAGTGCTGCGGTGGCTTGCACCAGCGGAGTTCGCGTCAGCGGCTGGCCCTCTTCCTGGAGCGGCTTACTCGCGAGATAATCAACAAGTGCAATCGCTACGGCGTTGAGCATGATGGTGGTGATGACTTCGGAAACACTTCTGTAGGCCCGCAAGGCACCCGCGATTGAAGCCCACGCAGCTCCACACAACATGCCGAAGACAATCGCGAAAGGTAAGTGGATTACCGCTGGCATTTGGAAGTTGTAGCCGGCCCACGCGGCACCAATTGCCCCCACGAGGAGCTGTCCTTGCGCCCCAATATTGAAAAGCCCAGTGCGCAGACCGACAGTGAACGCCAACCCCGTGAGAATCAGGGGCGTGGACTTTTGCATAACCGTCACTAGGCCGTCAACATCGCCCAACGCAGAAGAGAACAACACCCAGTATGCGGTGAGTGGGTTGACCCCCTGGATAAGAATCAGAATGCCACCGAGCAGAAGTGCCAGGAACACAGATGCGATGGGTGTCACAAAGATTTGGGACCGTGACCAGGGTGTTTCGCGTCGCGGGTCGGGGTCAGTGAACCCGAGGTCGGTCTGGGCTGGATCAGTTACCGACACAAGTCTTTATCCTTCCAGGGGAAACGGACGTCGGTGGCCAAAACGTGAATCTATTCACTCAACTTGTGTCTGACAGTGAAGATGGGGGTGGCCGAAGCCACCCCCATCCACTCGCGCGTGTGCCGCTTAAGCGTTAGTTGTCCAAGCAGGCTGGACAACCGGTATCTATGGAGCCGTCTTCGAGTCCTGCCAGGACTTCGTCGACCGCTGCCTTGACGTCATCGGGCACCGCGGCTGCGGTGTCGTGGTACGGCGCCAAACCTGTCGGGCCTACGAAGTTGCCGCCAGCCATAACACCCGCCACAGAGGCTCTCACAAGCGCATCCGTGCCAGCGACGAGCTTCTTTTCGGCCGAGGTGATCAGACATGGTGCCGCTTGCGGAACCGTGTAGAACTGATCGACATCCACTCCAATGCAGAACACCGTCGTGCCGGCGCCTGGATCCTTGGCGATTTCGATCAAGCCACCGTTGCCGGTCGCTCCACCGGCGGCGAAGATGATGTCCGCTCCCTGGTCAAGTTGCTTCCGCGATTCCGCGGCACCCCACTCGGGGTCACCAAACGCGTTATTTGGCTCGTGGTANACGAGGGTAACTTCCACCTCGGGGTTCGCTGCGATTGCACCGGCCTTGAAGCCCTCGCCGAACAATTTGACGGGCGGAACCGTATCGGTTCCTAACGCGGTGCCAACCTTGTTCGTCTGGGTCATGAGACCCGCGAGGTATCCGGCGGCGTAACCAGCGTGGTCCTCACGGAAGACGAGGCCTGCCAAATTCGGGATCGCTTCGCCCTGGAACTGGTCAACACCAATGAAATCAATGTCTGGGTATTCGTTCGCAGCCGCAATAGTTGCTTCGGCCATCAGGAAGCCGACGGTGACGATGGTGTCGTAGTTGGCCGCCGCAAACTGGCCGATGTTGTTGGCGTAGTCCTTGGGATCAACGGTCTCGATGTATTTAGCAAAACCACCAGTCGTGTCCGCAGCGGTCAGAGTGCCTTCCCAAGCTGCCTGGTTGAAGGATTTGTCATCGACTTTACCGGTGTCCGTCACCAATCCNATGCAAATATTTTCCTCTGCCGCGCAGTCGCTGTCATCTGTGGTGGGGCCCGCAGCGGCTTCTTCGTCGCTGGTGACTTCGTCGGCTACTTCTTCCTCAACTTCTTCGATGTCTGTTGTTTCGGCTTCGACTTCTTCANCTGTCTCTGCGGTCGTCTCTGCGGTCGTCTCAGCCGCGTCACCGTCGGAGTCGCTGCTGCAACCAGCGAGGACGAGAGCCGCAGCCGCGAAGCCCGCAACCAATAGCTTGCGATGCATGCGTATGCCTTTCTGTCGGGTCCTCGCCACACACTATTGAGGGCGAGACGTCGTGGGAAGACCTTAATCGCCCGCAGCACCAAAAGGGACAGCGGCTCAACAATGGTGACGAGTCTCAATCAACTTGTAATACAGGCCGTTACCCATTCGTTACGGGTGTTGCTCATGTGACGGTATGTGTTCAGAACGTAGAGCGTTCAGAACGTCNTTCGCGCGCTCGCTGACCAACCCCCATCGACGGGGATCACGGCGCCGTTGATTCCTGACGCTTGGCTGCTGAGCAGAAACGAGACCACGCCGGCGACCTCGTCCTGGCTCACCGGACGCCCCGACGGCGCCACCTCACTCCACCAGGACCATCCCTGTGGCCAGTCCTGTTCCAAGCCCTCTCGTGCGATCAAACCTGGAGCTACGCAGTTCGCTCGCATCCCCCGCGGTCCGATCTCGCGCGCGAGGGAACGAGTGAAAGATTCCAACGCCGCTTTCGACGCCGCATAGTGCGCGTGGTTGGCAAAAGCCGCCGATGCCTCGACGGACGAGATGGTGACGATCGACCCTCCGGGTGCCATNACGGCCAAAGCAGCGCGCGAGATACGCGTCGCGGAGAGAAAGTTCGCCTCCCACATCGCCTGCCAGTCGCTATCGTGGAGTTCATCGAAGGGTTGCAGCGACTGCATCGCGCTGCACTGAACCAGCCCATCCACACGCCCCCACTGGTTAACGACATCGTCGATCAGGCGCGTCCCGACGTCCGGATCAGACGCCGCCCCGAGGTCAGCTGGAAAGGCCGCGGCTACGCCCCCCGATCGCACGATCGAATCGACGACGGCCTTCGCGGCATCTTCGTTCGATCGGTAATGGACAGCCACCGAAAACCTACGCCCGGCGCACATTCGAGCGATAGCGCTGCCAAGGTGCCCGGACGCACCCGTCACCACNACNACCTGACCCTGACTCACAGGCTTCACCTCATTCGACGCTTGATCGCGGACTCTGCGTTCGGCCACCCGGCGAAGTTGGTCGCCGCATCAGCTAACTCAAATCCGCTGAAGGGTGGCGCGAGCACGCACGTCACCAGCGTCCACTCCCCCAGGGAAACCGAGCCTTGCCAGGTGTGCGCGGGTATGCGGTGATGCGCCACCTGCCCGACCGATGGATCACCGCCGAGTTGGACTACCTCGTGAGTCCCATCGGTGTGCAACACCAGAATCTCTGCGGCCGCGCCCGCCACAAAAGTCCAGGCTTCGTCTTCGACAAGACGGTGCATGGCGCTGAAATCAGTTGGGGTCAGGAGTGCGTAGATGGCGTTCGCGTGAGCGGTTCGCCACAGCAGTCGAATCCAACAGCCTTCCCCGTCAAGGTACTCCAGGCCCAGAGCATCGATGATCTGCTCCGCGGTCATGCTCTGAAGATTTCCCTGCACGTCGCTGACCACTCCTACGCACCGCCGATGTGTTCCAGTGCTTTCGCCCGAATATCACGAACATCCACCCGGGTCGGTTGTCGATCGGCGACGACCACATCGCCGGCGACGAGCACGTCCCGAACATCCGATCTCCCCGCCGCGAACACCAGCGCAGTAAACGGGTCATGAAGCGGTGTCAGGTGCGGAGCCGTAGCATCGATCACGATCAGGTCCGCCTCCTTGCCAACCTCGAGACTGCCGATTCGATCCGCCATCCCCAACGCCTGCGCTCCGTGGATCGTCGCTGCGCGAACGACATCTTCAGCACTGATGGCGGCAGGGTCCGCACGCACCAGTCGAGCGAGATTCGCCGCCAGCCTCATGACCGCGAACATGTCCAGATCGTTGCTCGACGAACACCCGTCCGTTCCGAGACCGACTCGGATGCCCTGTTCCCGATACCCCACGAGGTCCATCGCACCGCTGGCCAACTTCAGGTTCGACCCCGGGTTGTGTGCCACACTCGCGCCACCCGACGCAAGAGCTGCACGATCATCGTCGCTCAATCGCACACAGTGCGCCAACACGGTACGAGCATCCAGCAGGCCCGCCCGCTCCAACAGCGCTGTCGGCCGGGCCCCGTGAGCCTGCACGGTGGCGTCGTTCTCTTTGTCNTTCTCGGAGTTGTGCGTGTGAATCCGAGCGTCCATTCCCCGGGCCAAGCCGTCGATGTCGGCCAAGTGGTCAGGGTTGACAATCAGCGGACTGTGCGGCATNAGGAACCTCGGCACGTACGCACCACCTAAGGAGTCGAGGACCCCCGGCCATCGATGCGCAAGGTCGNGCCGCTGGCTCCATTCGAGACCATCCGGTCCCGGGAAATCGAAGAAGACCGGACCGATCGCGTGCCGGATTCCGACCTCCACCGCACCCCGGTGAGCGGATTCGGGGTGGAAGTACATGTCGAGCGCCGTCGTCGTCCCGCCGAGGAGAGCCTCGAGGGAGCCGAGCCGGGCACCGAGGTAGGTGCCCGCCGGCCCCATGATTCGCGCCTCCTCGGCCCACACTCGTTCGAGGAAGCCCTGCAGATCCACGTTCTCGGCGACGCCCCGGAGGAGAGTCATCGGTAGATGGGTGTGCAGATTGATCAAGCCCGGGAGCACCAGGCAATCCGTCGCGTCGATCCGTCGATGGGCATCGAAGGAGTCCACGTCGCCAACAGCGACGATGCGTCCGTCGCGAACGGCTATGCCGGCTCGCTCGTGGACTGAGCCAGTGTCGTCACACGTGAGCACGTAGCGAGCGCCGGTGATGACGGTGTCCACCGCTGCAGAGTTCATCACGCCAGTAACCGGGCCGCTTCTGAGAGGATCCGTGTCACCGTCGTCGCCCCATCGGCGACAACCGCCTGCACGTCGTCGATGGTGATGGGCTCGGTGCCTTGCCCAGCAGCCGGGTTCGCGACCAGCGACAGACTCGCGTAGGGCAGGTCCTTCTCGATTGCCAGCACAACCTCGGGGACGCCCGTCATCCCCACAACAGTCACTCCTGCGAGTGCGGCGAGTCGAATTTCTGCTCGCGTCTCGAAGCGCGGGCCCTCATAGGCGCCGTACACCCCGTGATCGATAACGCCCACGTCGAGATTGTCGGCCGCCTGCTTCCACGCCGAGCGCAGCCGCGGGTGGTACGGCTCGCCCACATCCACGTGCACGACGCCTTCCGGGGTGGAACCGTCGAAGAACGTCACCGGTCGAGCTTTGGTGAAGTCGATGAAGTCATCAACGATGACGAGATCGCCGGAGTCTGTTCCCACGCCACCCACCACGTTGATTGCCAGGATCTCTGAGACTCCAAGGTCGACCATCGCCCGGATGTTCGCCCGATAGTTCACCATGTGTGGAGGCACCGAGTGGTCGTATCCGTGCCGCGAGATGAACACCGTGCGCCTGTCATGCAAGGTGCCGATCCGCGCTCGGGTGGGCCCGAAAGCCGTCTCTACAGTGACGTCCTCGGCACCACGAAGATCATCGAGTGCGTAGAAGCCCGTGCCGGCGATGACTCCCAGTGCGCCCNGTGCTTCCTGTGCCTCCTGCGCTTCCTGTGCTCCCGAACTCACGGCACGCAACTTAACGGTGCTCGGGCAGGTCTTCGCGACCGAACCCGTCGGGTAATAGCACCGACAACGGTGTCGGACCGCCGGCGCGGTCGATGATCAGATCGGGGCCACCGTGCTCCCACAGCAGTTGTCGGCACCGTCCGCACGGCAACAGCGGACCGGGGTTAGGCCCAACGCAGGCGAAGGCGACCAATCGGGCCGGTCGACCCGCCGGACTGGATTTCGCGAGCTCACTAACTAAGCCGCATTCGGCACACAGCGTGGTGCCGATCGAGGCGTTCTCCACATTGCACCCGGAAATAATCCGACCGTCGTTGGTGAGCGCGGCAGCCCCAACGGGGTGGTCGGAATACGGCGCGTAGGCGTGGTCGCGGGCATCTTCGGCCGCTGCCCGCAAAGCGTTCCAGTCGATGTCGACGTGTGATTCAGCCATGTCCGGACGCTACTGCCTTCTGTTTGACTAGAAGGCGTCCTTGGGTTGATACGTCCCCCACACGTCTCGTAGCGCATCCGATACCTCGCCCACGGTCACTCGTGCTCGAAGAGCGTCCCGAATCGGGTACAGCAGGTTCTCCTGCCCCGCTGCGACGTCACGGANAACCCCGAGCAGGCGCTCCACCTCGTCGTTGTCGCGGTCCGCCTTCAACGCTGCCAGCCGCGCTACTTGGTCTGCTTCGATGGACATGTCGACCTGCAGCGGGTCGTAATGCTCGTCGCCGTCGATGGTGTATTTGTTCACTCCCACCACCACGCGGTCTCCCGCGTCGATCTCCTGCGCAACTCGGTAAGCGGAATTCTCGATCTCGGACTTTTGAAATCCCTCTTCGATCGCGGCTACCGCACCGCCAAATTCATCGACGCGCTCGATCAACGCCATCGCAGCGTCTTCGATCTCGTCGGTGAGCGACTCGATCACGTACGAGCCGGCAAACGGATCAACGGTCTTGGTTACATCGGTCTCGTACGCCAGAACCTGCTGCGTTCGCAGGGCAAGTCGGGCCGCCTTCTCCGTCGGCAAGGCAATGGCTTCGTCGAACGAGTTCGTGTGAAGCGATTGTGTGCCTCCCAGGACCGCTGCGAGCCCCTGCACCGCGACCCGCACCAGGTTCACCTCGGGCTGCTGTGCGGTGAGTTGAACGCCGGCGGTCTGCGTGTGGAAACGCAGCATCCAGGACTTCGGGCCCTTGGCCCCGAATCGCTCCTTCATGATGCGCGCCCACATCCGCCGTGCNGCCCGGAACTTGGCCACTTCCTCGATGATNGAGGTGCGAGAGACGAAGAAGAAGGCCAGGCGTGGAGCGAAATCATCGACGTCCTGGCCGGATTCCACGGCCGCTCGCACGTACTCGATCCCGTTGGCCAGCGTGAAGGCGATCTCCTGCACGGGAGTAGCTCCCGCCTCGGCCATGTGATAGCCGGAGATGGAGATCGTGTTCCATTTCGGAATCTCGGCTCGGCAATACGTGAAGATGTCGGTAATCAGTCGCAGGCTCTGCGCCGGCGGGTAGATGTAAGTGCCACGAGCGATGTACTCCTTGAGAACATCGTTCTGGATCGTTCCGCCGATGTCGCCCGCGGAGATTCCCTTCTCTTCCGCGACCAACTGGTAGAGCAGCAGCAGGATCGCTGCCGGGGAGTTGATGGTCATCGATGTCGTCACCTGGTCGAGCGGAATACCGTCGAACAAGACCCGCATATCCTCGATCGAGTCGATGGCGACGCCGACCTTGCCGACCTCGCCGTGGGCCAGAGGGTGGTCCGAGTTGTAGCCCATCTGGGTGGGCAGGTCGAACGCGACGGATAAGCCCATGGTTCCCGCGTCGAGTAGTTTCTTGTACCGCTCGTTGGACTCCCGCGCGGTCCCGAATCCCGCGTATTGCCGCATCGTCCACGGCCGACCGGTGTACATCGANGGGTAGATCCCGCGGGTAAACGGATACTCCCCGGGCTCCGCCAGCTCGCTCGCCGGATCCCACTCCTGCACCGACGACGGGCCATAAACCGGTTNGATGGGCAGGCCGGATTCTGTCTCGGAGGCCATACGGATCACCCTAGGGGGCGTCCCCGCGCCACGACTCCCCCGGGACGTGAGGAACAGCACCCGATCCCGGGGCAACCCACCGAGCCAGACAGGGGAAGCGGGGCTACCATTTCCCCAACGGGTTGCCTTCTCGGTGGTGCCCGCAATTCCCGTGCAATCAAGGAGGAAAAGCCGTGGCCACCACGACGCCTGTCGGCACGCTCTACAGAGGCGGCGACGGCATGTGGACATGGGTTCTGCACCGGATCACCGGTGTCTCAGTCTTCTTTTTCCTCTTCGTCCATGTCCTCGACACCGCGCTGGTGCGGGTGTCCCCCGAGGCCTACGACCTCGTCATCGCGACCTACAAGACCCCGATCGTGGCCTTGCTCGAAGTCGGCCTCGTCGGGGCGGTGCTCTACCACGCACTGAACGGCATNAGGGTGATCCTCGTCGACTTCTGGGCCCAAGGGCCTCGCTACCAACGCGCGATGACCTGGGTGATCGCCGGCCTTTGGCTGGTCGTGATGATCCCGGGCACCTACCGGATGATGACTCATACCGTGGAAGCCCTCGTCGGGAGCACACCATGACCGCACCAACGATCGAGACCCCCCGCTCGCCGCAGGGCCGGGGTCGCACCGGACAACGGAGCAACTTCGAGTTGTACTCCTGGCTGTTCATGCGCATCTCGGGCTTAGTGCTCGTCTTCCTCGTCCTCGGTCACCTGTTCATCATGAACATGCTCGACGGCGGAGTCCAGCGCATCAACTTCGCTTTCGTGGCCGGCCGGTGGGCGAGCCCCTTCTGGCAATCCTGGGACTTGATCATGTTGTGGCTGGCCATGCTTCATGGCACGAACGGCATGCGCACCATCATCAACGATTACGCAGAGCGTGACCAGACGCGCTTCTGGCTCAAGATGCTGCTGTACGTCTCAGCGGCCTTCATCATTCTTCTCGGGACGCTCGTCATCTTCACCTTCGACCCGAACATCGGTTAGCGGGAGGAATCACAGAACCATGCAGACCCACATTTTCGACGTCATCATCGTCGGCGCCGGCGGCGCCGGTATGCGTGCCGCCCTGGAGTCGAGCACCCGAGCCAAGACGGCGGTGCTGACCAAGCTCTACCCGACACGCTCGCACACAGGTGCGGCGCAGGGCGGCATGTGCGCAGCCCTCGCGAACGTCGAGGAAGACAACTGGGAGTGGCACACCTTCGACACCATCAAGGGCGGCGATTACTTGGTCGACCAAGACGCCGCCGAGATCATGTGCAAGGAAGCCATCGACGCTGTACTCGACCTGGAAAAGATGGGGCTGCCGTTCAACCGGACGCTGGAAGGTCGTATCGACCAGCGCCGGTTCGGTGGTCATACGCGCAACCACGGCGAGGCCGCCGTCCGCCGCTCCTGTTACGCGGCCGATCGCACCGGCCACATGATCCTGCAGACCCTCTACCAAAACTGCATCAAGGAAGGCGTCGAGTTCTTCAACGAGTTCTACGTCCTCGACATCATCTTGAACGAAGACTCCGGCGAACCTGTCGCCGCTGGCGCGGTCGCCTACGAGTTGGCGACCGGCGAGATTCACGTATTCCGAGCGAAGTCCGTGGTCTTCGCCACCGGTGGCTACGGGAAGGTCTGGAAGACGACCTCCAACGCCCACACGCTCACCGGTGACGGAATGGGCATCATTTGGCGCAACGGGCTGCCGTTGGAGGACATGGAGTTCTACCAATTCCATCCCACGGGCCTGGCCGGCCTCGGAGTTCTGTTGACCGAGGGTGCGCGTGGCGAAGGTGGAATCCTGCGCAACGCTTCCGGTGAACGTTTCATGGAGCGCTACGCACCCACCATCAAGGACCTCGCCCCCCGTGACATGGTCGCTCGAGCGATGGTGCAGGAGGTGCGCGAAGGTCGCGGAGCCGGCCCGAANAAGGATTACGTCTACCTNGATCTCACCCACCTGCCTGCTGAGCAGGTGGAATCCAAACTGCCCGACATCACCGAGTTCTCCCGCACCTACCTCGGCGTGGACCCGATCACCGAACTGGTGCCGGTCTTCCCGACCGCCCACTACGCGATGGGTGGCGTTCCCACGAACGTCGACACCGAGGTTCTTCGAGACAACGAGCACGTCGTCCCCGGCTTGTATGCCGCCGGAGAGGTGGCCTGCGTGTCGGTGCACGGGGCCAACCGCCTGGGCACCAACTCGCTGCTCGACATCAACGTGTTCGGTCGACGCGCCGGCATCGCGGCCGCCGAGTACGCGAACTCCGTCGAGCATGCCGAGCTCCCTGACGATCCCCAGGGAACGACCATCGCGCTGGTGGAACGTCTTCGCTCCGCATCAGGAAGCGAACGAACAGCCGTACTGCGCAAGGACATGCAGGACACGATGGACATGAACGCGCAGGTGTACCGCACCGAGGCCACCTTGAAGCAAGCCCTCAGCGACGTACAGGAGCTCAAGGCTCGCTACGCGAACGTGTCAATCCAGGACAAGGGAACGCGCTACAACACCGACCTCATCGAGGTGATCGAGCTCGGCTTCCTTCTCGATCTCGCCGAGGTAACCGTCGTCAGTGCCCTGGAGCGCAAAGAATCCCGCGGAGGTCACGCTCGCGAGGACTACCCGACTCGTGACGACGTCAATTTCATGCGCCACACCATGGCGTACAAGTCCGAGGACGTCAGCGGAGAGGACTACGTGCGCCTGGACTACAAGCCGGTGACGATGACCCGGTACGAGCCGATGGAGCGCAAGTACTGATGGCCGCGGTCATCGAGGAGGCAGCGCCCCCCGAGGCGGACATACCGGTCGCCACCGATGTCACCTTCCGCGTTCGCCGCTTTCTCCCCGAGCACGACTCCGAGCCACACTGGCAGGACTACACCGTCGCGCTGTTCCCCACGGACAGGGTTCTCACGGCTTTGGAGAAGATCAAAGGAGAACTCGACGGCACGTTGAGTTTCCGCCGCTCGTGCGGTCACGGGATCTGCGGCTCGGACGCGATGCGCATTAACGGCCGCAACCGGCTCGCGTGCAAGACGCTGGTCAAGGATCTGGACACGGACAAGCCGATCACCATCGAAGCCATCAAGGGCCTTGACGTCGAAAAGGACCTGATCGTCGACATGGAGCCGTTCTTCGCGGCCTATCGCCAAGTGCTTCCCTTCCTCATCCCCGAAGGCCACGAGCCGAGTCGGGAACGCCTGCAGTCGGCCGAGGACAGAGCGCGCTTCGACGACACCACCAAGTGCATCCTGTGTGCTGCGTGCACGACTTCGTGCCCGGTCTACTGGACCGATGATCAGTACTTCGGGCCGGCGGCGATCGTGGCGGCGCACCGCTTCATCTTCGACAGTCGGGATTCAGGGTTCGAGCAGCGTCTCGAGGTCTTGAACGACAAGGAGGGGGTGTGGCGCTGTCGCACCACCTTCAACTGCACCGATGCCTGCCCGCGCGGCATCGAGGTCACGAAGGCAATTCAGGAAGTCAAGCGGGCGCTGATCTTCCGCCGCGTCTAATTCGGCGAACGGTCAGGGGTTGAGGGCCTCTTGGTTCTAGGCCTCCAAGATCTAGGCCTCCAAGTTCAAGGCCTCTGGGTTGACGGCACCTTCCGGCAACGTGCCCTCCAGTACATCGAGGACAGCCCGAGTCGCCTTTTGCGTCATGTCGTCGATCGTCCGATGACTCAACCCAGCGATATGCGGCGACATGATGACGGTCGGGAGTTCGCGCAGGGGCGATTCACCGATGGGCTCTCGTCCGAAGGTATCCAAACCCGCACCGGCGAGATGGCCCGAGCGAATCGAGTCGGCAAGTGCGCTCTCGTCGATGATGCCGCCGCGTGAAACGTTGACGACGAACGCGCCTCGCTTCATCGCGGCGAACTGATCGGCACCGATCAAGCCACGGGTGCCGTCGGTCAGTGGCGCGTGCACCGTCAGGACGTCGCTGCGCGCCAGAAGGGTCTCAAGATCGACGAGTTCACAGCCTTCGGGAGCGGTATCCAGGTACGGATCGTGCACGATGACCGACGAACCAAAGGCACTCAATCGACGGATAACCGCGCGTCCGATTGCGCCGGAACCCACCAGACCGACGGTCGCACCGTAGAGATCACTCGGGGTCAATGTGCCCGCCCGGTCCCAGCGACCTTCACGAATGGCGGCGTCGTTCTCCGATAGTCGGCGCTGCAGAGCCAGGATCATCGCTAGAGCGTGATCGGCCACCGCTTCGCCGTTCGCCCCGGGTGTCGTCGCGACGACGACGCCGGCGGACGTGGCGGCGTCTAGATCGACGGCATCCACACCTATTCCGGTGCGGGCGATAACTCGCAGATTCGGGCAGGCCGCGAAAACACTGGCGTCGAATGGGTCTGTGCTCGCAATGACGCCTACCGCATCACCCAGGATGTCCGCGAGTTCTTCCGGCGTTCGATTGTCGGTTCTTGGTTGCAACCGGATTCCGAGTCCTGCCTGCGTCAGTAGCGCACCGGTCGTCGGCCCATCGGCCTCATACGCCGGCCACGTGACGACCACGTCACCGTTCACCATGAACCCCACAATCGTACGCGCCGATGCAACGCGTAGCCTCACCATACGGTGTCAAGCGAGAGGTATGAGATGCGTGCGAATCCGTGGCTGGAAACCATTCGAGCGGGTGGGACCGCCATCGGCGGTTGGATTTCCAATTCCTCCACCATCAACGCCGAGATTATGGCCACCGCGGGATTCGACTACGTCGTCATCGACACCCAGCATGGAGCGATCGACTACTCCGCGATGCTGCCAATGCTTCAGGTGCTCTCGATCGGAGCTTCCACTCCGATGGTCCGCGTTCCGTCCTGCGATTCGGGCCACATCGGCAAGGCACTCGACGCCGGCGCGCGGGCCGTGATCGTCCCCATGGTCAACGATCGAGCCTCTTGCGAACAGGCCTTGTCTTTCACCCGCTACGCCCCCGATGGTGAACGCAGTTACGGTCCCACCCGAGCAGTACTGGTGGAGGGTGACGATTACTTCGACTTCACTGGTGATCAGATCTGTGTCATTCCCATGATCGAGACCCGCGAGGCAATGAACAACATCGATGACATCCTCAGCGTGCCCGGCATCGAAGCCATCTATGTGGGTCCGAACGACCTATCTATCAGCCTGGGGATAAAACCGAACACGACCGATCCTCGCCTTGATGAGGCGATGCGGGAGATTGTCGCCGGATGCCGTCGCAATGGAGTTGTTCCCGGGGTTCACGCTTCCGCGGCGTTATGCGACAAGCGCATGGATCAAGGATTCGCGATGGTCACCGTCAGCGCGGATGTCGTCGCCCTACGCAAGCAGGTGGGCGAGGATCTGGCTACTGCCCGCGGCACGGTGGCCCAGACGATCACCAGCACCTACTGATCACACGCGGACGCGGCAGACCGGCTCGGGCAACCCGCGGGTGCCTGGCTCGAACGCGACGAGAGAACCGGCGGGTACCGAGCCTTCCTCGGCTGGGTGCCTCCCGCCAGAACTGATCGACGTCACCACCATGGTCTCGAGATTTGGCCCGGCGAAGGCGGGCATCGAAGGCTTGTGCACCGGCAGCTCGACGCGTCGATCTAGTTTCCCTGTCGGCGTGATGCGCACCACCGACCAGCCATACACGCATGCAACCCAGTAGCAGCCATCGGCATCCATGCATGCTCCGTCGGGCTTTCCGGGCAACGGGGAAAAATCGATCAACGGACGCTGGTTGTGCGCACTCCCGGTATCGACGTCGTAATCGAATGCCCACACCACCTGCTGCCAGGTATCCGTCCAGTACATGACGGAGCCGTCAGGAGCGAAGGCAAGACCATTAGAGGTGCCAACACGGTCCCTCACGGCTGCCACAGAACCATCCCGCTCTACTCGGAAGAGGTGCCCGCCTGGAAAATCTGGCTCGTCGTCAGCTCTCTCATCCATCGAGCCGATCCACAATCGGCCAGCGGGGTCGGTGCGGCCATCGTTCATGCGAACAAACGGATCGCTCTCCAGCGCCACTAGCTCCACCCACTCGCCGGAATCCCGGTTGTACTCGATGATGCCCGCGCCCATACCGACGATGAAGGAGGAGTCGTGCTCGGTCATGGCGATACACGATGGCCTACCTGGCAGTGCCCACGTCGCCGGCTCAGTGCTTCCCCACGACAGCGCCTGGATGGAACAACCGTCGACATCCACCCAGTACAACGTGGAGTCGCGCCCTGACCACAGGGGTGACTCACCCAATTTGGCTACCTGGCTCCCTAGGACCCGAACGTCGGGGTTCACAACGTCGCGGCGACCTTCTTCAGGAACTCGACGCTTGCCTTGGCGTCCTCGATGGGCCCGGTACCCGGAGCCGGATCTCCCGTCAGGGAGCAGTCCTGCTCCAGCACATACCAGCCCTGGTATCCGCGACCTTCCAGATGCCTGATGATCCCCGCCAGATCCACGTCACCCGACCCGGCCGGGACGAACATGCCGTCGATCGTCGCTTGCCGGAAGGGCACTTCGCCGCTGCGCACCTTCGCGGCCATCTCGTTCGTGAGGTCCTTGATGTGGACGTGCAGAACCCTGTCTCCGGCGTCTTTGACCACCTGCAGGGGATCGACACCGGACAGGAACAGATGGCCGGCATCCACGCACATCCCTACATCACACGAATTCAGCAATCGATCCACTTGATTCTGTCGTGAGATCGCCATGCCCCAATGCGGATGCAGTGCGGTCTGCAATCCACGCTTTTCGGTGATGTCTTGAAAGCGTCGAAGATTCCGCAGGAAGACCTCCCACTGATCATCGTCCATATCGATCTCGGTGTCATAGCCGTCGTAGTGGGAACGAGGGCCCAGGACAACGTTCGACGCTCCTGCCTCGGCTAATTGGTCGCTGGCCCGTTCGAAGTACTGCACGTCGGCGTCCATGTCCTTGTCTCGATACAAGATGGCGGGAACGAATCCTCCCACCATGGACATGTCGTAGCCGGCGACGAAGTCCTTCAACTCCTGCGGGTCGCTGGGCAAGAAGCCATCGGGTCCCAGTTCGGTGGCGCTCAAGCCCGCTTCCCGCATTTCCGACATCACGCGGGCCGGATCCATCATGTAGCCCCACCCAGCGGAGGCATCTGCCCCCCAGGTGATGGGGGCTCCCGCGACCCGGCCCAACATGTCGCTCATAGCGGTCCTTTCACGGCCTTTGGCTCAAGATTCTGGATCTTTTTCCTTGTCCAGGGGGCGTTCCAACCCCTATGTTGGAACGTGCCAACAACTAGCATGGCATAGCACCCGCTGAGTTTCGACCCCTACTTTCGATCCGCTCCAGGAGGACACCGTGGAGACCATCCGCTTGACCATGGCCCAAGCCCTCGTCCGTTGGCTCACCGCCCAAAAGACCGAGATCGACGGCCAGGTGGTCCCCCTGTTCCCGGGCGCGTTCGGCATCTTCGGACATGGCAACGTCACGGCCCTGGCCGAGGCGCTCGCCGAAGTGAAGGACGAGTTCCCCACGTGGCGAGGACACAACGAACAATCGATGGCCCTGTCAGCCGTCGCCTACGCCAAGGCCAAGCGTCGCAAGCAGATCATGGTGGCGACGTCGTCCATTGGACCCGGGTGCACCAACATGGTCACGGCCGCCGGCGTTGCCATTACGAATCGCCTTCCCCTCTTGCTGATCAGCGGCGATACATACGCCCACAGGATCGTCGATCCGGTACTCCAGCAGGTTGAACAGTTCGGCGACCCGACGATTACCGCGGCGGACACCTTCAAGCCGGTCACTCGCTTCTGGGACCGGATCGTCAAGCCGGAACAGTTACTGAAGTCGCTTCCCCAAGCCCTCGCCGTCATGCTCGATCCCGCCGACTGCGGGCCGGCCTTTCTCGCTCTCCCGCAAGACGTCCAGGCCGAGGCCTACGACTATCCGGCAATGTTTTTCGAGCCACAGGTCCACTTCATCAGAAGGCCGCAGGCCGATCCTCGGGAGATCTCCAACGCAGCTTCCGTCATCAACACGGCGAAGAAGCCACTCATCATCTCCGGCGGTGGAGTGTTGTACTCAGAAGCCGCCGCAACGCTCGGCGATCTCGCGGCCAAGCGCAACATCCCCATCGTGGAGACCTTCGCCGGCAAGGCCGCCTTTTCCGACTCCCACCCGAACTACGCGGGATCCCTGGGAATCGCCGGAGACGCGTGCTCGAACGCGATCGCAGAAGACGCCGACGTCGTCATCGCCGTCGGCACCAAACTCCAGGACTTCACCACCGGATCCTGGGCATTGTTCAAGGACCCCAACCTCAAGCTCGTGACAATCAACACGGCCCGCTGGGACGCGACGAAACAGCGTGCGACGTCGGTCGTGGCCGACGCACGCGTGTCCCTCGAGCAGATCGACAGCGCCTTGGGCGATTACGCAGCACCGGCGGACTGGCTCGGTCGCGCTCAGACTGAGAAGCAGGCGTGGAATGCACACCTAGATGACTGCGGCCAGGCGGTCAGCTCTCCTCCGGCCTACAACCAGGTCATTCAGCGTGTTCACCAGGTGTGTGGCGACTCCGACTACATCCTGTCCGCCGCGGGCGGGCTTCCCGGCGAACTCTTCGCCGGTTGGCGGGCAAAAGACCCCAATACGTTCGATTGCGAGTTCGGCTACTCCTGCATGGGTTACGAGATCGGTGGCGCTGTCGGCGCCAAGATGGCGCTTCCGGACCGCGATGTCGTGTCGTGGGTGGGCGACGGCTCGTACTTAATGATGAACAGCGACATCTACGCCAGCGTTCTGACCGGTCACAAGGTGATCTTCATCGTGTGCGATAACGAGGGCTTCGCCGTCATCAACCGGCTCCAGGTCGCCCAAGGTGGAGAGGAGTTCAACAACCTGTTGAGGACTACTAAGCACACCAACCTGGAGAAGATGGACTTCGTCGCGCACGCCGCGGCCATGGGAGCGAACGCGGAGAAGGTCGAGTCTCTGGACGATATCCCCGCCGCCTACGCCCGGGCCAAAGCATCGGACAAGACATACGTGATGGTGATCGACGTAGCCCAGTATGACTGGGTCGGTGGTGGAACCTGGTGGGAAGTCGGCGTCCCCGAGGTGAGCAACCGAGCCGAAGTTCGCGCAGCCCGTGCTTCCTACGAGGCAGAGTCCAAGCATCAACGTCCCGGCGTCTAACGGTGGCGCTCTACCCGGAGTTTGACGGCAAAGTCCTGGTCGCGACGGGTGGCGCATCCCTGATCGTCGAGGCTCTGGCACGTCAATTCGTCGCCAACGGAGGCTCTGTCGTTCTCGGTGATCTCACCACCGACCACGCGCAAGACGTCCTATCCGACGTGGGCGATGCCGGGCGCTTCGTGCGCACCGACGTGACGTCGGATGCAGATCTCGACGCGCTTCTTGCTACCGCCGTCGAAGAATTCGGCGGGGTGAATTTCGCGGTCAGCGCCCACGCGATCTTCGGGTGCGGGTATCTGCAGACAACGCGCCAGCAGTGGCACACATCGCTCGATGTGAACGTTGCGAGCTCGGCAATGTTCATCGAGAAGGCTGTGCCGTTGATGCAGGCGCGGGGCGCCGGAGCGGCGGTTCTCGTGACGTCTATCTCGGGCAAGGCGTCGCAACCGAATCGCATCGTCTACCCCGTGACGAAAGCCGCACTTCTGGGCTTCGGTCGAAATATGGCGCAAGCCCTCGCACCCCTCGGCATTCGTTTGAACAGCGTGTCACCAGGCTGGACGTGGAGTCGCAACATTGAAGCGCGCTACGGCAGTCGTGAGTACGCGGATGACTTCGCTGGGGAATTCCACGCGATACGGCGGATGGCCGAGCCCGAGGAAGTCGCCGACGCGATCTGTTATCTCTGTTCTGACGGTGCATCATTCGTCACCGGAAGCGACTTCGCGGTCGACGGTGGTTACAGCGCCATGGGTCCGGAAGCCCTCGGGCAGCCCTACGAGAAATTCCCCGTCATCGATTCCTAGCCGCCGGCGAACGGGGCTAGAGGTCGACGGCGAAGTACTGCGTTTCGAGGAATTCGTGGATCCCGTCGAAGCCGCCTTCGCGCCCGAGTCCGGATTCCTTCATTCCCCCGAATGAGGCGGCCGGATCGGAGGCGATACCGCGGTTGATGGCGACCATTCCGGATTCCATCTGCCGCGCCACCTTGATGCCCTCGCCCGCATCTTTGGCGAACACGTAGGAGATGAGTCCGTACTCGGTGTCGTTGGCCATGCGGATTCCGTCGGCAGGATCCTCGAAGATCACGATGGGAGCAACCGGGCCGAAAATCTCGTTCCGCGTGAGCGTGGAGCCGTGCTCGACCCCTCGCACGATGTACGGAGCGATGAACGCACCGTCGCTCGGCGCATCGCCGGCCATCGTCGGCGTTGTCCCTTCCGACTCGGCCGCCTGCACGAATTCCAGAATCTTGTCTCGCTCCTTGACCGACACCATGGCACCGAGGTCGTTCGACTGATCGACACCCGGTCCGATCTTCAAGCCTCGAAGGGCGGCCTCGAACTTGGTCGTGAATTCGTCTGCGAGGGACGCGTGAATGTAGAACCGGTTGGCCGCCGTGCAGGCCGACCCACCGTTGCGCATCTTCGCCACCATCGCCCCCTCGACGGCCGAGTCCACGTCGGCTCCTTCCAGAACCAAGAAGGGGGCATTGCCACCGAGTTCCATGGACGAGGGAAGCACCCGTTGGGCGGTCTGCTCCAGGAGCAGCTTGCCGACGTAGGTGGAACCGGTGAAGGACAACGTCGCGACGCGCGGATCGGAGAGGATGGCCTCGGACACCGGCCCGGACGTGGACGTGGTGATCACGTTGACGACACCCGCGGGAGCGCCGGCTCGCTCGAGAACGTCGGCTACCCACAGAGCCGTCAAGGGGGTCTCTTGCGCGGGCTTGAGAATCGACGTGCACCCGGCGGCCATCGCCGGAGCAAGTTTGCGTGTGGCCATCGCTGCGGGGAAGTTCCACGGAGTGATTAGGTAGGCGACTCCCATGGGTCGGTAGTCGGTGATGATGGTCTTATCTCCCGACGGGCTGTACCGGAAGTCACCCTGAACGTGGGCGGCCTCTTCGGAGAACCACCGGAAGAATTCGGCCGCGTACGTCGCCTCCCCCATCGCGTCTTTCCAGGCTTTGCCGTTCTCCAGAGAGATCAGTCGGGCGCAGTCTTCGATTTCCGCCGTCATGATGTCGAAGGCTTTGCGGAGGATCTCGGCCCGGAAGCGCGCGGAGGATGAACCCCAGTCGGCAAACGCATCATGCGCGGCCTGGACCGCCTGCACGCCCTCGGCAGGCGAGGCATCCCCGATCTCCGCCAACGTGCCAAGCGTCGCCGGGTTCACCACCTCAAGATGCGTGGCGGTCGTGAGCCAATCGCCACCGATCAAGAGGCCGGTGGGAGTGCGCTCAGGCAGGCTGATCGCCATGACGGTCCTTTCCCGCATTCGGTGGGTGAAGGCTAGCGTCGCTGGAGTCTGCGCAGGGGCCCTTCTCGGCCATACCGACTGTGACACCCACCACGGTGCTGTCTCGAGTGGATGTCGGGTGCTGGCCACGCACAGACGTACCATGGCGGAGTTATGACTCCCCTCTCGCGACGAGGAATCGCTGCCGTTCTCGGCGTGGCTATTGGCGTGCTCCCGGTCGTCACTCCATCAGCGATGGCCGCGGATCCGACACCCGTCCCGGCTCCCCTAGTCGACCTCGGTGACGACACGGCGAGCCCGTCGGCTTCCCCCTCAGCCTCTCCCACATCGTCACTTCCGTCGTCGCTGTCGGAGAACTCCACACCGTCTAACTCTGCGCTGTCGCCGGCCTCGGACGTGCTGGGCGGGAGCCAACTCGGCAAGCGCGGTGCGGTGGCTGATCTGAGCGCCGGCGCCGCCAAACTGCCGAAGGTCAAGGCACGCACCTGGCTGATCGCGGATGCGACCACCGGGGAGGTCCTCGCAGCAAAGAACCCGCACAAGGCTCGTCGGCCTGCGAGCACGCTCAAGACGCTCACGGCATTGACCCTGCTCCCGCAGTTGGAGCCCGACGCCACGTGGACCGGCACCGCGCGAGCCCAAAACACCTATGGAAGCAAGGTGGGGATCCGGAAAGGTCGCGAGTACACGATTGATGAACTGTTCGCCGGGTTGCTGCTTCCGAGCGGCAACGACGCGGCCATTGCCCTCGCCCAGGCCCACTCGACGGTCAGCACCACCGTGGCCGAGATGAACCAAGTGGCTCTCGATCTACAGGCCTACAACACCACGGCAAGGAATCCCAGCGGCCTGGACGCCAAGGGTCAGTTCTCCACCGCGTACGACCTCGCCTTGATCGGTCGGGCCGCGATCGCGCGCGACGATTTCTTGACGTACGCCGGCGCCAAGAGCGCCGAGTTCCCCAACCCGCGCACGCCAAAGAAGAACGGAAAAGAAGGCAAGCCCATCACGATCTACAACCAGAACGATCTGGTGATGAAGAACTATCGCGGTGCCATAGGGGTGAAGACCGGATACACGAGCCAAGCGGGCCGTACCTTCATTGGGGCAGCCCAACGCGGCAACACCACGTTGATCGTCAGCCTGATGGGCATCCGAGAACCGAGCGACGATGCCGCCCGCAAACTGTTGAATTGGGGCTTCAAGAATCGCGGGCAGATCGTCCCCATCGGCGAACTCGTTCCACCGTTGTCCACCATGGAGCCCACAGTGACGGAGGAGACGGTCGTCCCGGCCGTACCGACTCCGGTGGCCACCACCGTGCGCGGGTCCTCACGGCAGGAAATTGTCGCGGAGCCCGAGTTGTCGTCGCTCTCCCCCACGTCATGGGGATGGTTGACGGTCTTCACCATCGCCCTTGTTCTGGCTCTGGTCAGCCTGATCCGGCGAATCGTGACTCGCAAACAACGACGAGCACTGACCTGACGAGATACGCGATCGGCTCGGCACGCATCAGTCGCCGAGGAATCCGACCTTCTGATAGACCGCCTCTAGCGTGGATGTGGCTGCGGCGCGTGCCTTCTCCGCACCCTGGTGAACGATCCTCGTGAGCTCCCCGGGATCGTCGAGAAACTCGCGTGTCCGCGCTCGAATCGGCCCCACCGCATCAAGGACGATCTGGGCTGTTTCGGTCTTCAGATCTCCGTACCCCTTGTCCGCGTAGCCGTCCACTATTCGACCCATGTCGCTACCGGTCAGCGCCTGCTGCAACGTCAACAGATTCGACACACCCGGCTTCGTCTCCGGATCGAACCGGATGTCTCGATCAGAGTCGGTTACCGCGGACTTGATCTTCTTGGCATTGACGACGTCCTCGTCGAGGAGAAAGACGCAGCCCGATGGACTCGACTTGCTCATCTTGGCGGTCGGGTCTTGCAGATCGACGATCTTCGCAGTCTCTTTGACGATCATGGGCTCGGGAACCGTGAGCGTCTCCCCGAAACGCGCATTGAAGCGTTGAGCAAGATTGCGGGTCAGTTCCAGGTGCTGCCGTTGATCTTCACCCACGGGAACCGCATTCGCCTGGTAGATCAAGATGTCGGCTGCCTGCAGGATCGGGTAGGTGAACAGTCCCACCGTGGAGCGGTCTGATCCACTTTTGGCACTCTTGTCCTTGAACTGGGTCATCCGGCCGGCTTCTCCGAAACCCGTGATGCATTCCAGAACCCAGGACAGTTGACTGTGGGCCGGTACGTGACTTTGCACGAAGATCGTGGCGCGATCGGGATCAAGGCCGACCGCCAACAGTTGAGCAAAAGAGGCCCGGGTCCGTTGCCGTAGAAGCTCCGGGTCGTGTTCCACAGTGATGGCGTGTTGATCGACCACGCAATAGAAGGCGTCATGTGTCTCTTGGAGGCGCACCCACTCACGCAACGCTCCTAGGTAATTGCCGATGTGGAAGGAATCAGCGGTCGGCTGGATTCCCGACAGCACCCGAGGGCGTGAATCGTTCGTCATGCGATCAGTCTTCCAAATCTGGGGCGGATTCGGCGACCGGCGTTGCCGGCTGCACGCTCGTGACACTCACCCGAGAGATGCGCCGTCCATCGAGTTCGACGACGCGAAATTCGTTGTCCCCCTCGACCACGGTGTCGCCGACGACCGGTAGCCGCGTCAACGCGGCAACGAGGAAACCCGCGACAGTTTCGTACGGCCCGTCGGGGAGAACGACGCCGGTCTCGTCTTCGAAGTCTTCGAGGTTCAACAGGCCATCGACCACCACCTGCCCGAGCACCCTCGGCTGTCGTGGCCTGGTATCGACGTCGTACTCGTCCTTGATATCGCCGATAAGTTCCTCGACGAGGTCTTCCATGGTGACGATGCCCGCTGTTCCACCGTATTCGTCCTGAACGATGGCCAAGTGATGGCGATCGCGACGCATCTCCGTCAACGTCTCAAGGACAACTTTGCTGCCCGGGAAAGCCACGACCGGTCGGCACATCTGCGATACGTACTCTCCCCGATTCGACGCGTCGGGGTCGAGGATGTCGCGAATATGGACGAAGCCGACGACGTCGTCTGCCGATCCGCGGATCACCGGATAGCGTGAGTGTGGTTGATCGACGACCCTTGGCACCGCGTCGGCCACCGGCAGGCGTGCCTCGAGAAAGTCGACCTCCGTGCGAGGGAGCATCACTTCCCGCAATTCGCGCTCGCCCGCCTCGAAGACGTCATCGATCAGATTGCGCTCTTCCTCGCTCAATTCCTCGTGTCCAGCGACGAGATCGCGCAGCTCTTCTCCGCTGATCGATTCCTTCCCTGCCGTGGGATCGATGCCGAAAATGCGAACGATCACGTTGGTGGAGAACGACAGAGCCACGATGAACGGACGGAACAGCCGCGCGATGAAGTCGATCGGAGCCGCAGTGAAGAGGGCAACCCTCTCCACACGTTGCAAGGCGATCCGCTTAGGCACCAGTTCGCCGAGTACAAGGGAGAGATAGGCGATGAGAACGGTGATGACAACGAACGCCACCGTCTGCGCGACACCCTCGGCTAAACCGGCCGACATCAACGGCTGGGCCAACTCCGGTGCGATCCGGGCGGCTCCAAAGCCCGCAGAGACGAAACCGGCAAGAGTGACGCCGACTTGCACCGCCGCCAGAAATCGGTTCGGGTCCGCCGTCAGGGTGGCAAGGCGCCGACCGCGCCGAGAGGATTCTGCGAGCCGTTGGACTTGGTTTTCTCGCAGTGAGACGAGCGCGAGTTCGGCCGCAGCGAAGAAGCCTCCGAGCAGGACGAAGAACAAAACGACGAGAACATTGATCCAGATTTGGTTCACTCGGTCGCGCTGCTCCCTCGATGTCGCACGGGCGGCTCCGCTTCGAAACGGACCCGCAGGACAAGACTAGGGTCTGGTTCGTGACAGAACCGGACCAACGGGAGCATTTCGTCGACCGGTTGGCTCTGACCCCCATCGACAGGGACATCTTCACCGGCATCTGCCATTCAGGGGCACCGCTTCGGGCTTACGGCGGACAGATAGCCGCGCAAGCACTGATGGCCGCGGGTCGCACGGTTGAAGAACCCGATCGTCGCGTTCATTCGCTGCACGGGTACTTTCTGCGACCGGGGCGCACCAAAGACACGATTACTTACCTCGTGGACAGGCCCCGAGACGGTCGTTCCTTCTCGACGCGAATCGTGCGCGCCGTGCAGCACGGCGAGACCATCTTCATGATGACTTCGTCGTTCTCCGTGGTCGACCCTGGACCCCATCATCAATTCGTCATGCCGCCGGCGGTGGACCCCGGTGCAGCTCGCAACGTCGACATAGCAGCTCGGGCGATCCCCCAGGGAGCCTCACCAGCCGATTACGATTTTCCCGATCGCGCACTCATTGAGATGAGGACGCTGGCCGCCGACGGCCCCCTGCACCTGGACGACGGGAAGTACGAACGGATGGCGTGGGTTCGAGTTACCGAACCCATGCCCGACGATCCTCTCGTTCAAGCCTGCGCGCTGACGTATCTGTCCGACCTCAGCATGGTCACTACGGCTACCAGTCCGCATCGTGACGAACGGGAGAATCTGCAAATCGCGTCGATTGACCATGCCATGTGGTTCCACGCTCCGGTCGACACTCACGAGTGGCTCTTGTTCGATCAAGACACTCCGACAGCGAGCGGCGGTCACGGGCTCGCCCGAGGTCTCTTCTACGACGAGCGCGGTGTCCTGGTCGCGTCTGTGGTTCAAGAAGGGCTGATGCGACACAAGCGCGCCCACAACGCTGCGACAGAAATGCGTAAGCCCTAGGCCATCGCCTTCTGCAGGTTCTCGTCGATCGAGCTCAAGAACTCCTGCGTCGTCTGCCACGCCTGATCAGGTCCGATCAGCAACGCCAGGTCCTTCGTCATCTTGCCCTCTTCGACGGTTTGAATACAGACGCGTTCGAGTGTGCGGGCGAACTCGCTGACCGCGGGTGTTCCATCGAGCTTCCCCCGATGCTCCAAACCTCGCGTCCACGCGAAGATGGACGCAATCGGGTTGGTTGAGGTCGGCTTNCCCTGCTGATGCTGACGGTANTGCCGNGTCACNGTTCCATGAGCGGCTTCNGCTTCGACCGTCCTGCCGTCCGGNGTCATCAGNACCGANGTCATCANCCCCAGNGANCCGAAGCCTTGTGCCACGGTNTCGGACTGAACATCGCCGTCGTAGTTCTTGCAGGCCCAGACGTACCCGCCTTCCCACTTCAANGCGGCCGCCACCATGTCNTCGATGAGGCGGTGNTCGTACGTGATGCCNGCCTTCTCNAAATCTTCCGCNAACTCNGCNGCGAANACCTCCGCAAACAGATCCTTGAANCGTCCGTCGTANGCCTTGAGGATGGTGTTCTTCGTAGACATGTAGACGGGGTANTTNCGGGCCAGGCCGTACCGGAAAGACGCGCGCGCGAANTCCCGGATGGACTCGTCGAGGTTGTACATGCCCATGGCGACNCCACCGGCAGGNAAGTCGAACACNTTGAACTCCATCGNCTCGGANCCGTCNGAGGGCGNGAANGTCATGGTCAANGTTCCNGCGGTCTCGACCTTGAAGTCGGTTGCCCGGTACTGATCACCGAACGCATGGCGGCCGACGATGATCGGCTTGGTCCAGGTGGGAACCAGTCGCGGNATGTTGTCGATGATGATCGGCTCGCGGAAGATGACGCCGCCNAGAATGTTCCGGATAGTGCCGTTCGGCGACCGCCACATNTTCTTNAGGCCNAACTCNTCNACNCGNGCCTCATCGGGAGTGATCGTCGCGCACTTCACNCCAACNCCGTGNTCTTGGATGGCATGNGCNGCATCGATCGTGACCTGATCGTCGGTCTCGTCNCGATACTCGACACTCAAGTCGTAGTACTTCAGATCGACATCGAGNTATTTCAGGATCAATTCGTCCTTGATGAACTGCCAGATGATGCGGGTCATCTCGTCGCCGTCNAGCTCGACGACGGGGTTTTCCACCTTGATCTTGGACATGGNTTTCCTCACAGATCCTTCACGTCGGCCTGCTTGGCCTTGACNGCCTCGTATGCCTCGACCANNAGCGCCTTNTCGCTNTCGGTCANGGGAGTTTCNANNACCNTGCGNACACCTTCTTTGCCGAGCTCNGCTTCGACTCCCANGTANGCACCCGANAGCCCGTACTCGCCGTCCACCCACGCACACACCGGCATGACGGCNCCTGAATCTTCATGCACNGCGCGAGCCATCCNGGNGGCTGCAGCGGATGGGGCGTAGTACGCCGATCCGGTCTTNAGTAGGCCNACGATCTCCGCACCACCNTTGCGGGTGCGCTNNACGAGTTCATCNACCNTCTCGGCGGANACCAAGTCGGTCAGCGGCTTGCCGTNCACCGNACACACCGANGCCACCGGCACCATNGTGTCGCCATGGGAGCCGAGCGTCAGCGTCGTGACCGACCNGACCGGAACGCCGAGTTCTTCGGCGACGAANTGGGTGAAGCGAGCGGTATCAAGCATTCCNGCCTGACCNAGCACTCGCTGGTGCGGAAAACCGGTCACGATGTGGGCCAACGCAGTCATCTCATCGAGTGGGTTGGCNACGTTNATGACGACGCANTCGGGCGCGTACCGAGCGACGTTCTCNGCNACTTGCCGCATGATGGCGGCGTTCGTTTCGATCAGGTCCATGCGGCTCATCCCGGGCTTGCGCGGNAACCCGGCGGTGATGACCACGATCGACGAATCCGCNATNGCCTCGTAACCCTCGCCCGAGGGTCCCGTTGTCTGACCGACGATTTTGGTTTCGAAGCCTTCCACCCAGCGAGATTGNTTCATGTCCAAGGCAAGCCCCTCGGCCTTGCCNTCCACGACATCGGTCAGCACGACCGTCTCGAAGATGTCGTATTCCGCCAGTCGTAGCGCCGTTGTCGAGCCGTAGAAACCGGCTCCCACNACGGTCACCTTGCCACTGCGAGCCATTGCGCACCNTTCACGTCCAGGGGGAAGAAATCTTGACGTCAAGATACCTGCNCNGGCGGNCNCCGGACTCAGCGGGGAGGTGGTACCCAGAAGGCGAAAAGGGCGAGNAGCGCCCCCANNACNCCGAGCACCAGCACGTCGACNTTCCGNGATCGGACGACGAGCAGCCCGGCTTCACGCTCGGGCAGGAANAGCCGNAGGAANGCCGCCAGCAGGACACTCCCGGCGAGCACAACCGAACCTCGACGGAAATAGTCCAGGCCCACCAGGGTGAGGGCCACCGCCACTCCGCACAGCACCACGATGGTCGGCCACTGCCTCCACCACCGAGGGGCGTGCAGTTCCCGCACGTTGTCTGAGCCTGTTGACGACATACCTCGATCGACTAACTCGCTGCTCGTTCAGCGGTCTCGACAATGTTGGCCAGCAGCATCGCTCGCGTCATGGGGCCGGTGCCACCCGGCATGGGGGCGACCCAGCCGGCGACCTCGAGGACGTCCGCCGCGACGTCGCCGGTGAGACCTGCGTCGGTTCGGGTGATTCCTACGTCGAGGACAGCCGCTCCCGGCTTGACCGCTTGCGCGTGAACCATGCCCGGCACCCCGGCGGCGGCCACCACGATGTCGGCGCGCGAGATTTCGGCCTCGATGTCGCGTGTTCCGGTGTGGCACAAAGTGACGGTCGCGTTCTCGCTTCGCCGGGTCAACAACAGTCCCAAGGGTCGACCGACCGTCACCCCGCGCCCGATGACCACTGCGTGGGCGCCGTTGATCGGGACGTCATACCTGCGCAGAAGTTCGACGATGCCTCGAGGTGTGCACGGCAACGGAGCATCCACTCCCAGCACCAGCCGACCAAGATTCATCGGGTGCAGACCGTCGGCGTCTTTGGCCGGATCCATCAACTCCAGAAAACGGTTCGCGTCCAAGTGCGCCGGTAGAGGCAACTGGACGATGTAGCCGGTCACGCCGGGATCTGCGTTCAGATCCCGAACATGCTCCTCGAGTTGCTCCTGGGTGGTGTCGGCAGGGAGATCGACGCGAATGGACTCGATACCCACCTCGGCGCAGTCCCTGTGCTTCCCGCCGACATACGCATGCGAACCCGCATCGTCACCAATGAGGACCGTTGCCAACCCGGGAATGACTCTGCGTTCACTCAGCGCCGCAACCCGAACGGCGAGATCCTCCTTGACCGCCGCAGCGGTCGCCTTGCCATCCAGGATTGTCGCCGTCACGCCCTCATCTTGGCAGGGCCCCGACACTGGACGCCATCAGCCGCACTGACACCCTCACCGGCCCCTAGTGCAGAACCATGCCTCCGTCGATCATGATCAATTGGCCGGTCATGTAGTCGGAGTCCGCACTGGCGAGGAAGCTCGCTGTTCCGAGCACGTCCTCGGGATAGGAGTAACGCTTCATCAGAATCATGTCCTCCGCGAGTGAGTCCATGGACTCACCTTCCTTCTCGAACATGCCGATCTCGACCAGATCTTTGTCGAGTTGCTCCCACAATTCGGTGCGGACGACACCCGGGCCGTAGCCGTTCACGGTGATGTTGTGACCGACGAGAGCCTTGGCTCCGCCCTTGATCAGCCCGAGGACAGCGTGCTTGGACATCGAGTACGGGATGACGTCCAGGAACGCCTCGCGGGAGAGAATCGACCCGACATTGATGATCTTGTAGACGTAGTCGCGCTTCCCCTGGTCGATCATTTGCTGCGCCGTCCACTTCATAACGTTGAACTTGCCCCAAGCGTTCACGCCCATAATGAAGTCGTAGTTCTCCTGCGGAGTGTCGGGGAAGATCGTCGGCTTGTTGACCCCGGCGTTGTTCAGCAAGAGGTTGATTTCTCCGAACTGGGCGACCACGTGAGCGACCGCGGCCTTGGCCTGCTCCTCGCTGGTCACATCCAACGAGATATGAGTTGCGCTGCCACCGGCGGCGCGGATCTCTTCGGCAACCGCGGCGATGCCCTCTTCATTGATGTCGGCAACGCACACCTCGGCCCCAAGAGAAGCCCAGTCCTTGGCGATTGCGGCGCCCATTCCTTGTGCGCCCCCTGTGATCAGGGCTTTTCTGCCTGCTAGACGATCAGACGACATACCGTCGATTCCTTTCTGCGCTCCGGCTCGAGGCTCGGGCTGACAACACGTGGACTCGAACACTAAGGCATCGTTCTGTGTGAGAGAACGAATTTTCCGGATCTTGGTCGAATGCCTGGATGGGCGGGAAAGAGACTCAGGGCGATGTCAGTAGTCTCCCACTCGGGAGGACAGGAATGGTTTCGGAAAATTCACCGCCGGACGGCACCGAGTCCGAATGGACCATCGTCGGTGAGCGCATCAGGGTCGCTCGCGAGTCGTCAGGAATCAGCGTCCGCGAACTTGCGCGGCGCATTGGTGTATCGCCGAGCCATGTGTCCAACGTGGAGAGGGGATTGGCATCCTTCAGCGTGCGCGCCCTCTACAGCGTGGTGAGCCATTTGGACATCAGCATGGACAGCCTGTTCGAGGACGCCAAGTGGGGGGCCTCCCACGAGAACTCACCCCAGCTCGAAGTGGTTCCCGACGCCCCCCAGCCGCAAAGGACGCGCCTCGATGAATCCGGCATCGTGCTGCGCAAGGGGGACCGCCCTACCATCCACCTTGGGAGTCGGCGTTGGGAGCGCCTCACCAGTCGCTCTCCACTGCGCGAGGCGGAATTTTTGGAGGTCCACTACGCACCCGGAGCTGACAAAGAGGAACTCCCCGACTTCCTGCACCACCAGTCGCGCGAGTGGGGAACCGTTATTCAGGGTCACCTCAATGTTCAGGTCGGATACGACGAAGCCGTCCTCTCACCCGGCGACTCGATTTCCTTCGCGTCGAACGTGCCCCACCGCTTCTGGAACGAGTCAGACGAAGAGGTTGTGGCGATCTGGTTCGTCCTCGATGAGGGGACGCTGGACAAGAGCCATTCCGACGAATCGGACACTTCACGCCTGTTCGGGGCGCCCCGCCACATGTAGTTACCGCCCTGTTATGTAGAAAATAACGTTTTGGGAAAGTTTGCGTGATCCTGGTTGATCGGCGTCGGCCGCGGCACGTATCTTCGGCTTATCTGTTTTCCCTCATGGACACTCTGGAGTCGCGTGTGACCACCACGAGTTCGGCCGACATCGCTATTGCCGCCACCGGCATCTCCAAGCGATTCGGCGGCGCCTTAGCCGTGGACGACGTTTCTCTGCAGATCGCGCCCGGTGAAATTCACTCGATCGTTGGCGAGAACGGTGCCGGGAAATCGACCCTGATGCGCGTCATGGCCGGGATCATCGAATCCGACAGTGGATCGGTCGAGGTGTTCGGAGCGCCCGTAGACCCGGGCACTCGGGCTGCGATCGACGCTGGCATCGCCCTCGTCCACCAGGAACTCAGTTTGGTTCCGGAGATGACCGTCGCAGAGAACATCCTCTTGGGCGCTTTCCCCACGCGCTTCGGGTTCACCCGCTACAAGGACCTCAAAGAGATTGCTGCCAACGCGTTGGCTGAGATCGGTGTTTCGGTAGACCTCGATGAGCGAGTGTCCCGCCTCTCAGTAGCGCTCCGGCAATTCGTGGAAATCGCCCGTGCGGTTGCTCGCCAACCAAAAGTCCTCATCCTCGACGAGCCCACGGCCACGCTCACACCCGCAGAGACCGATTACCTCCTTCGCATGTTGTCGCGTCTCGCCGACGGCGGCATGGCGATCGCCTACATCTCCCACAGGATTCCTGAGGTCTTCGAGATCTCGTCGAACGTGACCATTCTGCGAGACGGACGCCAGGTCCTGACCTCACCGATCGCGGACCTCACCCCTCAAGAAGTCATCGACAACATGGTCGGCCGGGAATTGAAGGAGGACCTGCAGACCCATCGCGATGCGACACCGGGTGAGGTCGTGCTCCGGGCCACCGACATCGAAGCTCCCCGCGTGGACTCGGTCAGCCTCGAAGTCCGAGCCGGAGAGATCGTGGGCCTGGGTGGACTAGTCGGCGCTGGTCGGTCCGAACTTGTCCGCGCAATTATCGGCGCGGACAACCGGACGGCCGGCCGCGTGACCCTCACACGCGACGGCCGCAGCGTCACACTCTCGAGCTACACGTCAGCCGTTCGCAACGGCGTCGGCTACGTCCCCGAAGAGCGCCGCACCGATGGCCTCGCCCTGATCATGACCGTGTCGGACAACATTCGACTGCCCAACCGGCAGCAACTCTCACGCTTCGGCATTAAAGCCCCGCGAAGAATCGCGGAGTTCGCCCAGGAACTCGCGGACAAAGTGGGCCTGCGGCCGCCAGAGATCGAGCGGGAGGCGGGGCAATACAGCGGTGGAAACCAGCAAAAGGTCGTCTTGGCGAAGTGGCTCGGCCGCCGACCGGACTTCATGGTTCTCGATGAACCAACGCGTGGGGTCGACGTTGGTGCAAAAGCAGAAATCCACCGCCTCGTCAAAGAGATGGCCGACAACGGCACCGCGGTTCTCGTCGTCAGTTCCGATCTACCCGAACTTCTGGAGTTGTCCGACGTCATCCACGTCATGAGGGATGGACGCATCACCGGATCTCTGGCACGCGAGGACGCTACGGAGCAGTCGGTCATGACTCTTGCCGCTGGCGAAGCAGAGGCGGTCGCGTGATGGCCCAGCAAACAGCGCCGTCGGAGGCGGGGGCACCGACGCAAAGCGAATCCTCAAGGCTCGCCGGCGTCCTCACCTGGATGTCCCAAAACGGCATCTTCATCTTCACCGCAATCCTGATCCTGTTCGCGCTCATTTTCGTGGACGGATTCGGCTCACTGATGAACATCACCGACGTCTTCCACCGGGCAGCTCCCATCGGGATTGTCGCGGTGGGTATGACGTTCGTGGTGATCAGCGGCAACTACCTCGACCTGTCGGTTGTCGCCCAGGTGGCAACGTCCGGCGTGATTTTGATTGCGGTCAGTAACAACTACGGACTCTTCCCAGCCATCCTCGCGGCCCTTGCAGCGGCCACGCTCTTCGCATTGGTCAACGGCACGGCTGTAGGAATCTTCAAGGCGAACGCCGTCATCGTGACGTTGGCCACGACCTTCATCGGGCTAGGACTATTGCGCTTGTTCTCCGGAGGTTCGATCTTCTTCGGACCACCCGATGGGCCGGTTAGGACGTTTGGTCTCGGCAAGATCGGACCGATTCCGTATTCGGCCATCGTCTTGATCATCATGACGATCGTCCTCGGGCTGATCCTGAACCGGACCAACTTCGGCTTCCTCGTTCGCTCCTTCGGCGTTAACGAGTCCGCGACCCGCCTCGGTGGCACCAACACGGCTCTGGTGATCATCGGAGCCTTCCTGGTGACGGCCGTCGCTGCGATGATCGCCGGCTTCGTCCTCGCCGCCTTCTCCAACACTGCGGTCTCGAATGACGGAGTCGGGTACGAGTTCCGGGCCCTCGCAGCGATCATCGTCGGAGGGACGAGCGTGTTCGGTGGCCGAGGCAGCGTCTATCGAACGTTCCTGGGAGTGATCTTCGTCAGCGTGCTGACAAACATCCTGGTTCTCTCAGGCATCAGCTTCGGATACCAGCAGGTGGCGCTCGGTGTGCTGATCGTGCTCGCTGTCTCCTTGGACGCCCTCGCACGCAAGGTCGCCCAGCGATGAGTAGCACTATTTCTCTGGGCACCGACGAGTCGACGGGCACGTGGGGTCGCGTTCGTAGAACTGCGTCGCGACGCACCGAGGGACGCGGCATCGTGCTGCTGACCTTCATCATCATCATGGTCGCGCTTCTCGAGCCGCTCGCCTTGACCGCCTACGACGTCACACTGGGCCGCATCGCCTTGATCGGCATCGTCGCTCTGGGTCTGACAGCAGTCATCTTGATGGGTGAACTGGACCTGAGTGTGGCCAGCACCTTGGCTGTCGCCGGCGTCATCATGGCCAGCATCCCCGACCTTGCGCTCGGAATAGTGGCGGCTCTCGTCGCCGGACTCGTGGTCGGTGTCATCAACGCATTCTTCGTCGCGGTGATCGGCATCAACTCCTTCATCGCGACACTCGGCACACTATTTGCGCTACGCGGACTCGCATTCGTCTTGTCCAACGAAGCCCCCGTCAGTCTGGCAAACAAAGACGCCGGAATCGCCTTCGGCCAACCGCTTGTCGGGCCACTCACGCCCCGCATCCTGCTCTTCATTCTGGTGTTCATCGCCATCCAGCTTTTCGTTTCGCGAGTGAAGACGGGCCGTGAATTCTTCGCCGTCGGCGGCAACCGTCAAGCCGCACGGGACGCAGGCATACCGGTCAACAAGAGGATCTTCACCGGATTCATGATCTCCGGCTTCGTCGCGGCCCTCGCTGGCGTCATCAACACCCTCGAACGCACAACAGCCGATCCCACCGCCGGTTCCACCGTTCTGCTCGCTAGTTTCGCCGCAGCGATCATCGGCGGCAACTACCTCAAGGGTGGTCGAGGATCGATCGTCGGGACACTCATCGGCGCCGCATCACTTGGGATCCTGCAAGTAGCGCTGACCATCTCGGGTGTCCAAGTACCTATTCAGCAGATCTACATCGGTCTCATCTTGCTGCTCGCGGTGACCACCGATCCCACCAGTCTTCGTGCGGTTCGCGGGAGTCTTAGGACCTTCCGTCAGAGTCGCATGAAAACCCCGGACGGCTAGCGCCATCCGGACCCCTGCCACCGCTGGTGGCTGACCAGAAGAAATCAACGAAAAGAGGCAAGAAATGCGAAGGTCTCGCGTTACGTTCGCAGCCAGCGTGCTCGCTGCTGCGGCGCTTACTCTGGCCGCCTGCGGAGAGTCTGACGACTCCAGCAGTGCGGATTCAGGAAGCGACGACACTGCGTCGGAGGAAGTCGTCGAAGACGACGCTGCTGATGACGCTGCTGATGATACGGCTGATGCTGGCGGTGAAACCTACGAGGTTTACGCGCTGCTCCCCCAGGGCAACGACCAGCCGTACGGCACGACGTACCTGCCCCCGATGGAGGCTAAGGCTGCCGAGCTCGGCATCAACCTGACCATCACCAACTCCGAGTACGACGCTGACAAGCAGGCCAGCGAGTGCGAGGTCGCCGTTGCTGCACAGCCCGACGGCATCATCTTGTGGCCGGCAGTGGCGGATTCCATTCGCCCGTGCCTCCAGGCTGCCAACGATGCCGGCATCCCGGTGTGGATCACCAACGCCGACGTCAATCCTGAGGACACGGACCTCACCTACGGATACTCCGGTACCGACAGCTACGGCCAGGGTGCTGCTTCCGCCGAGATGTTCTGCGAGTTCGCTGATGGCGAGGACATCGGAACCATCCAGGTCAACGGCCTCACCGGCAACTCCGTGGCGACGCTGCGCGGAAACGGCTTCAGCGAGACGGTTGCTGACCTGTGCCCGAACGTGACGATCCTCGCTTCGCAGCCCGGCAACTGGAACAAGGACGAGTCGCAGCTGGCTGCGTCCGAGATGCTCACCGCTAACCAGGGCAACGTTCAGGGCATCTACGCCGCTGATGACACCATGGTGGCCGGCGCCATCGACGCAGCCAAGGCCCAGGGCCTGGACGTCGACGGCTTGATCATCACGTCGATCGGTAACACGTTCCTCGGGAACCCGCTGGTGGCGTCCGGTGAGCTCGACGGCACCGTCTTCCAGTCATCCTCATGGGATGGGGAGAACGCGGTGGTCGGCATCTACCGTGCCATGACCGGTGACACCAGCCTCGGTCGCGACGACGACGCCTCGGTGCTCTACATGCCGAACCCGGTTGTCACGATCGATAACTGGGATTCATCCGACGTAGCACCTGAGTGGTAAATCGCACTCACGTGCCGCAACCTTCACGGTAAGCGGCCGGTGGGCTGCGTGGGATCTCCATCTCACGCAGCCCACCTCCGACCGGTATCGTGACGGCTGGTACTCCCCCAAAGAAACTTTCTCCACACCGACTCACCGAGAGAGCACCACTAATGACTATCGCCCCCGCCAGTGAATTCGCCCAGACGTCAATTGCCGCACCCGGCATCGTCGGCGTCGATTGGGAGGAGCGCGTCGACTATGCGCGTTTGCGGGAATACCGGCTTGCCCGAGCGCGTCAGGCTCTCGAAGCTAGCGACCTCGGGGCCCTCCTCGTTTTCGAGTCCTCCAACATTCGGTACCTGACCGCCACGCACATCGGAACCTGGGGTTACAACAAGACCGAACGATGGGCGCTGCTCACCCGCACCGGTGAGCCATGGATCTGGGACTTCGGGTCAGCGGCTAAGAACCACCGGCTCCACTCCCCGTGGCTGAAGCCAGAGCAGTCCAACGGCGGAAACAACGGTCTGCAAGGCGCCATCAGTCCCACATCCGGGCTTCCTCAGGGCACCGCTCAGCAAATAGCCTCGATTCTGACGGAAGAGGGCGTCGCGGGCATGCCGATCGGCGTCGACGTCATCGAGATGCCCATGCTTCGCGAACTCGAGGCCGCAGGGATCGCCGTCAACGATGGCCAGCAAGTCATGTTGAACGCCCGACAGATCAAGAACAAGGACGAAATTCTACTCCTGAGTCAAGCGGCTGCCATGGTCGATGGCGTGTATCAGGATATTTCCGAAGCGCTCAAGCCCGGTATTCGCGAGAACGACATCGTCGCCCTCGCTACCCGCCGCCTGCTGGAGATGGGGTCGGAGCAAGTGGAGGCGATCAACTCCATTGCCGGTGAGCGTTGTTCACCGCACCCCCACGTCTTCTCCGACCGCCTCATCCGACCCGGCGACCAGGCGTACTTCGACATCATTCACGCCTTCAACGGTTACCGAACGTGCTACTACCGCACGTTCGCCGTTGGGCGCGCAACCAACGCCCACCGTGACGCATACAAGAAGGCCCGCGAGCTCATCGACTCGGCAATCGCCATGGTCAAGCCCGGTGTCACCACCGACCAGATCGCCGCCCTCTGGCCTACCGCTGAAGAATTCGGCTTCTCCGCCGAAATGGAAGCTTTCGGCCTGCAATTCGGGCACGGCCTCGGGCTCGGATTACACGAGCGCCCCGTCATCAGTCGCCTGAACTCTTTGGAGAACCCTGTCGAGATAGAGCCGGGAATGGTTTTCGCTCTGGAGACGTACTGGCCAGCCAGCGACGGTCACTCCGCTGCACGTATCGAGGAAGAGTTGGTCGTCACCGAAACGGGTGCAGAATTGCTGACGCTCTTCCCCGCCGAGGAACTCTTCGTTACGAACCCGTACTAAAGATTTCTGGATGGCGCACGAGTTCCTTTCTCGTTCGCCGAATGTGGCCTAGCAGATACAGCTCAGCGTCTTCGGTGTCGCGACGGTCCATCGCTTCCATCAGGAGTCGGTGTTCTGCGTTCACGATCTGTGCGCGACCTGATCCGGTGAGCGACATGAAGGCTCGTCGGTAATGCTGAGTTGAATTCCACAGCCGGACCACAGACAACATGAGCTGTTCATCGCTACAACCGGTGTAAGTCGCCATATGGAATTCCCGATCCAGTATCAAAAACTCCGTGACATCCACCCCTTGCTCGATTCTGCGTTGAATGTCGGAGATTTCAGCCAGGTCCGCCGAACTCAGATTCGCCATACTTTCCGATAACGCAAGCGGCTCGAGGCGTTCGCGCATTCGATACAACGTCTCGACCTCCCCGGGATCCAGCGATGGCACTCGCGCACCCTTGTTCGGCTCAATCTGAACCAAGCCCTCGGCAGCCAATATGCGCAATGCTTCACGCACTGGCAAACGACTTCCGCCCAGGCGTTCGGCGATATCTTCCTGACGCAGGCGCTGCCCTGGTGCGATTAAGCCCTTCAAAATGTCATCGCGCAGCGCCTGCGCGATTCGCGAACTCGCAGCGGACTCCGCTGGCGCGTCGGACATGGTCTAGGCGAAGCGCTCGGGATCGTGGTCGAAGGCTTTGCCGTTGGGATAGGACACCAACTCGAACTGCATTCCCCACGGAGCCAGGAAGTAGATCCAGCGCTGACCCTCGCTGGCGTTCTTGCTGACCGTGGGCTCCCCCAGCACCGTGACGCCCTTGCTCTTGAGATAGTCGACCGCCGCATCGAGATCGTCGACATACAGGGCCACGTGGTGCCCCCCGACGTCCGAATTCTTGGGGACCTGTGTCTGCTGATCCGGGGCCTGAAACTCGAAAACCTCGAAAACCGCTTGGCCGCCGAGCCGGAAGAAGTGAAGTCTGCGCATCACCGTCCGAGGGTGAACGTTCAGATGCTCGAGCATCCAGTCTGAATCCTCATGGACGAACGGACCCAGCGGATACATGTATTCGCATCCCAAGACGTTGACGAGGAAATCTTCCGCCTCCGCCAGGTTGGGCACCGTGAAACCGATGTGATCCAGGCGTCGTACACCAGGCAGGGCCATGGCAGTTCCTTCCGTCGGCTCCCCAAATATGGATCCAAACTACCAATACTTCTAGTGAAATTTACAAGTTTAGGTTGTTTTTGGATCCAAAGCATGCCAATCTGCCGCTATGACTAGCCGAGCCAACCTCACCCCCGAGGCTCCTTGGATCCAGATTTCCACGACGGAGCACGATTGGGATGAGGCCGAGCCCTCCCTGCTCACCTCGATGCTTAGCCAGCTCGTTCTCATTCGGACCTTCGAAGAGGCGGCACTGGAACTGGCTGCTGAGGGAAACATCCACGGCCCAGCTCACTCCAGCATCGGCCAGGAGGGCGGCGCGGTCGGATCGGTGTTGCCGCTGACGAGCGCCGACACCGCCAACGGCTCCCATCGCGGTCATCATCAATTCATCGCCAAAGTCCTCGCTCACGTCGCCCCACACGGCATCGATCCTCGGGAAGATTTCGCCGCCGACATCCGTGACGTGCTGCTCACGACGATGGCTGAGATCTGCGGGCTCGACCGGGGCTTCAGCCACGGACGCGGAGGCTCCATGCACCTGCAGTGGGAGGAGGCCGGCGCCATCGGCACGAACGCGATCGTCGGCGGTGGTGTTCCACTCGCAGCAGGTTCAGCCTGGGCCCATAAGCACGCCGACACAACGAATGTCGCGGTCACCTATTTCGGAGACGGCGCGGCCAACATCGGATCGACGCTCGAGACGTTCAATCTCGCCGCAGCCTGGGATCTGCCCTTGTGCTTCTTCGTCGAAAACAACCTCTACGCCGTCTCAACTCATGTCTCAGAGGTCACCGGTGAGCCGCGATTGTCCGCCCGCGGTCCGGGATTCGGCATGGCAAGTTGGAAGGTCGACGGCATGGACCCGCTCGCTGTGTACCTGACCATGCAAGACGCCCTCGAGCACATGCGCAGTGGACGTGGACCCGCCTTAATCGAAGCCGACGTTTATCGCTTCTTCCACCAGAACGGGCCCTTCCCCGGAAGCGCTTTCCGCTACCGGTCCAAGGAGGAAGAGGCCGAGTGGCGAGCGCGGGATCCGATAGATCAGGTTGCCCGTCACCTGGTCCGACGCGGGATCATGAACGACGAGCAGGTTCAGAATGTCACCGCCCGAGCGAAGGATCTGATGGCCGGCATTCTGGGCGAACTGACCGAAGCCGTTCCCGGCGGTAAGCCGGACGAGCGCCAGATCAAGCAATCAGAGTGGCCCGACCCAGCCTTTGTGGATATCGGCGTTCGCGGGGATCTCAGCGAACTCGAAGGGCTGCGCTGGTCCGATCGTGAGGACTTCTCCGGGGAAACGGCCGAGGTCAAGTTCATCGACGCCGTTGCTGGGGTGATGAATCGTCGGATGGAAACCGACGATCGCATCGTGGTCCTCGGTGAGGACATCCACCGGCTCAATGGTGGAACGAATGGCGCTACCCGTGGGCTCAAGGATCGATTCCCGGATCGAATTCTGGGGACCCCGATCAGTGAGAACGCGTTCACGGGGCTCGGTGGCGGCATGGCGCTCGATGGTCGCTTTCGCCCGGTGATCGAGTTCATGTACGCGGATTTCATGTGGGTGGCCGCCGATCAATTGTTCAACCAGATCGGTAAGGCCAGGCACATGTTCGGCGGGACCGGCGACGTACCCGTGGTCTTGCGCAGCAAAGTTGCCCAGGGCACGGGCTACGGCTCCCAACACTCCATGGACCCCGCCGGTGTCTTCGTCACTAATCCCGGCTGGCGAATCGTGGCACCGTCAAATCCGTTCGACTACGCGGGGCTGATGAATACCGCACTGGCCTGCAACGATCCCGTTGTCGTTCTTGAGCACGTCGACCTCTACACCAGTTCCGGAATGGGTCCCGTCGAGGACTACGACTACTACCTGCCCGTCGGGAAAGCATCTCTTCGTCGCTCTGGCGACGACATCACCGTGATCAGCTACCTCGCCATGACCAACTACGTGCTCCAAGCCCTCGACGAGGTTGACTCCGTCGATGCGGACGTCATCGACCTGCGCTGGCTTGATCGCGCCAGCATCGACTGGGACACCATCGGCGAGAGCATCAAAAAGACGAACAACGTCCTCATCGCGGAGCAGGGTGCCCTCGGGACTTCCTACGGGGGGTGGCTGGCCGACGAGATTCAGCGACGCTTCTTCGACTGGCTCGACCAGCCCGTTCAACGCGTGACCGGAGGTGAGGCATCCCCGAGCATCAGCAAGGTGCTCGAGCGCGCCGCCATCGCCCAAGGTGCCGAAGTCGCCCACGCTCTCCGCGAGATGTTGGAGGTGACCCATGGCTGAACTCCTTCGCATGCCCGAGGTGGCCGCCGGAGCCTCGAGCGCCGTCTTGTCCCAATGGCCGACAGGCGCCGGCGCATCCTTTTCCACCGGCGATGTGATCGCAATCATCGAGACCGACAAGGCCGTGGTCGATGTCGAGGCGGAAGCGGATGGAACCCTCGTGCATCTCATCGCCACAGAAGGACAAGAGGTCACCATCGGCGATCCCATCGCCTTGATGGCAGCTCCGGGAGAGAATGTGGGGGACATTGACGCCGCGCTCGCCAGCCTCGGCGTTAACTCAAACTCGGGCATCAACTCGGCTGCTGCCCCCACGTCGGCTCCGGTCCCGGACTCACCGGCCAACGATCCGGCGCCCGTTTCCACCGTGCCTGCTGCCGTGCCTGCTGCCGTGCCTGCTGCCGAGGCCACGTCAGAGGCCGCTCTGCCAACCGGCCGACTCTTTATCAGCCCTATCGCCCGTCGACTCGCGAAAGAGGCAGGTATCGCGCTGACCGGAATCGCAGGGAGCGGACCCAACGGCCGCATCCGACGTCGCGACGTCGAAGCGGCAATATCCGGAGCGCCATCGACTACCCCGGTTTCCCCGGCACCCTCTATCAGCGGTGCACCGGCCTCAGGTTTCGTGGACATCCCCCATTCGCGGTTGCGTCGCGCCATCGCCAATCGGCTTGTCGAGAGCAAGACGACAGCTCCACACTTCTACCTACGCGGCTCAGCACAGGTCGACCGCCTGATGGCTCTGCGAGCTGAGATCAACGACGGCGAGGACGTTCGCGTTTCTGTCAACGATCTGGTGATCAAGGCGGTGGCCGCCGCGATGGTTCGGGTTCCGGCGATGAACGTGATCTGGACTGCCGACGCCATTCGACAGTTCCAGACAGTTGACGTGGCGGTAGCCATCGCTACCGAGTCCGGGCTAGTGACGCCGGTACTACGCAACGTTCAGGAAATGTCGGTTCGCCACATCGCCGCAACTGCCAAGGACTATGCCGAGCGGGCACGCACCGGAGGTCTGAAGCAGGCGGAACTCGAAGGGGGATCGACATCGGTCACCAATCTCGGAATGTTCGGCACCGAAGACTTCGATGCCATCATCAATCCACCGCACGCATCAATCTTGGCAGTCGGCGCAGCTAAAGAACAACCCATCGTGGCCGATGGACACGTCACGGTGGGCTCGGTGATGAAAGTGTCGCTTTCCGTCGACCACCGACCTGTCGACGGGGCGACCGCGGCCCAGTGGATGCGGGAGCTCATTCGTCTGCTGGAGCAGCCGGCGAAGATGCTCGCCTGATCGGCGAAGGCATCCGCACAAGGGTCACGGCGCATCCGACGTCATCGACGAGCGATTTCTTGACGTGCCCAAAGCCGTCAACGCGACGGCCCCGAAAGAAAGAAGCACGCCCGCAATGAGCGGTCCGTCAACGACGTCGAGGATGACGACGTCGAGCACAAGCGCTCCCGTTAGCTGCCCTGCCGTCACCAGGAGACTTACGGCCAATACACCTACTTTTCCCACCACCCAGGCCGTAGTGGCGATGAAGATGGCGCCGATAATTCCTCCGAGGTAAAGCCACCACGGACCTGCGGGTAGAGGCTCAAGTGCACGCGCTCCTGTCGCAGTGATCATCAGCAGGGCCAACGTCAAGATGAGACTGCCTACGGCGAAATTCGCCCAAGCTGCAGCCATCGGTTCGCGAGAAATCGTTGTCAATCTCCCGTTAATCGCCTGCTGAATGGCAACGCCAATGCCGGCGACGACACATAGCGCCACGGCGGGAACGGACAGTGAGTCCTCCCCGACGCGCCCAGAGACAGCGATGCCGACGGCGACGATGCCGATCGTGGAAGAAGCAATACGCACAACGGATACGGGCTGTCTACCGCGGGGGCCTAACCCTACGGCGTCCACTATCAGCGACGCGAGGTTCTGACCCGAGACCAACGCCACCGCAAAGAGCGCCACACCGATAATGCCCACCGTGAAACTCTGGGAAAAAATGAACAGGGCCCCGAAGACCCCTCCCATTGCGCACCACCAAGGCATCTCACCGGATCGAAGCGCGGCAAGCAGGCAGACCAATCCGAGCCGGATACGCGTCACCGTCAGCCCCACAACGGTCAATACGGTGAGTCCCACCGCGAAAGACACCACGGATGCATGAAGGCCACTTTCCAGAATCGTTCCGAGTGAGCCGTTGGCTCGGGACTGCACCGCCGTCAGAGAGCCGACTCCTGCGGCCGCTAACCACGGAATCCACGAGCGAGCGCCGCCGCTCATCGACGCGGCCCTGCCCCGTTCATGCAATCAGCCATCAATGGAAGAAGTGCCGGGTGCCGGTGGTGTACATCGTGATGCCCGCTTCCTGAGCCGCCGCGAACGCCTCGTCGTCTCGTACCGAGCCCCCCGGCTGGACAACGGCCCGTACTCCGGCCTCGATCAACACCTGAAGCCCATCCGCGAAGGGAAAGAAGGCATCCGAAGCAGCGACGGCTCCCTTCGCCCGACCGGCGGCACGTTCGACCGCGAGTCGGGCGGAGTCCACGCGATTGACCTGCCCCATGCCGATACCCACGGCGGCACCGTCGTGGGCGAGCAAGATGGCGTTGGACTTCACCGACCGGCAGGCCCTCCAGGCGAAGTGCAGGTCCCTGCCGGTGTCTGCATCAACGGCATTTCCGGCCACAAGAGACCAACTGCTCGGATCGTCGCCCTCCGCAGACACCTCGTCGATCGACTGCACGAGCATGCCCCCGGCGACGATTCGCCCTTCCGTGCCTTCACCGGAGCCCGGACCGGGCATGCGCAAGATTCGGAGATTCTTCTTCTGCTGGAGCACGTCGAGCGCCGGCCGCTCGAAGTCCGGAGCGATGATGACCTCGATGAACACCTCCGCCATCGCCTCCGCCAGTGCGCGCGAGACCGTGCGATTGACCGCGACCACTCCCCCGAAAGCCGACACCGGGTCGGTCGCAAACGCCTTGCGATAGGCCTGCTCTTCGCTCTCGGCAACAGCGATGCCGCACGGGTTCGTGTGCTTGATGATGGCGACCGCTGGTTCGGAAAAGTCGAAGGCAGCACGAAGGGCGGCATCGGCATCAACGTAGTTGTTGTAACTCATCTGCTTGCCGTGAAGCTGAATCGCCGTGGCAACTCCCGCCTGCGGAGGGTTGGTTTCGTACACCGCTGCACCCTGGTGGGGGTTTTCTCCGTACCTCAGCACGTCCCGCCGCGTCCACGACGCTCCCCGCCAGCGGGGGAAGTCCGGGTCCTCGCCAACGACCTCCGCCGCCATCCAAGTGGCAACGGCAATGTCATAGGTGGCGGTGTGTGAGAACGCTTCCGCCGACAACTCCGCTCGTTGGGCGAGCGTGAAACCTCCCGAGGTGACGGCACTCAGGAGGTCCTCGTACCGCGCAGGCGACACCACGACCGCGACGTTCGCATAATTCTTCGCCGACGCTCGCACCATGGCAGGTCCACCGATATCGATCTGTTCGACGCACTCGTCCACCGACGCCCCCGAAGCCACCGTCTCGGTGAAGGGGTACAGATTAACGACGACGAGTTCGAAGGGAGCGATATCGAGAGAGTCGAGCTGCGATCGGTGATCGGCTTTGCGGACGTCGGCCAGCAATCCACCGTGGATCTTCGGGTGCAGTGTCTTCACTCGACCGTCAAGGCACTCAGGAAAACCCGTGATCTCCTCGACCGGCGTAACCGGTAGTCCGGCGGCGGCGATTACTCGCGCAGTGCTCCCGGTGGAGACCATCTCCACTTCGGCCGCGTGCAGGCCACGCGCTAGATCCTCCAGGCCGGTCTTGTCGTATACGGAAATGAGCGCTCGCCGAATGTCTCGGCGCCCCACGTCATCGTTCACCCGAATGCCACCGTTCTTCCGTCTACGGATACTCCCTCGCGAACAATGCGACCCAGCACGTCGACGAGGAGTGTTCGCTCGTGTTCCTTGATTCGCTCGTGTAGAACTTCGACCGTATCGCCGTCGTCGATGGGTACCGGACATTGAGCGATGATCGGGCCGGTATCTACACCCTCGTCGACGATGTGAATCGTGCAGCCGGTCACCTTCACGCCGCTCTCCACAGCATCACGCACCGCATGCGCACCGGGAAAGGAGGGCAACAACGCCGGGTGGGAGTTGATGATCCGGTTCTCGAATGCCTCGATGACCGTTCCGCCCAGGACCCGCATGAATCCAGCGGTGACCACGAAGTCGGCTTCGTGGGCCTGCAGATGCTGGACGAGGTCGATGTTCCAGACCTCGCGGTCTTCGGCCATCGGGACGACGAAGGTGGGGACGTCGGCGGCCCGTGCTCGGGCCAACGCGGGGGCCTCCGACTGGTCGGAGCCGACCGCGACGATGCGCCTGCCAATGTCACTGTCAAGCAGTGCCTGGAGAAGAGTGCCTGCTCCCGATGCGAGCACGACGATTCGCAGATCCGGCACTCGTGGAGCCTAGTGCGGACTGCGCGGAGACTTGTCGATCACTTATCCGATAACTGGATCGTCATTGAACCGTCGGTACAGATACGCGGTGAACAGCGTCGCGAGCGGCAACGTGACCAGGGTGAGAATTCCGTAGACGAGACCGCCGAGCAACAGCACGAGCGCGTTCACGACTGTCATCAGAAACGCGGCCGGAAGATTCTGCCGGATAAGTCGCGCGCTGGCCGTAAAGGCCTCGCCGATGCGCATTCCGCGGTCCAACACAAAATACGGACCGAGTTGGAAGAAGAAGATCACTAGCAATCCCGGGATAACGCACAGCAGAATCCCGAGGCCCGCCATCATCGCGTACAACAACTGAAAGCCCAGGTACCGACCGAGATTGTGACCATCCAGGAGCGCATCAAAGCCGGGCTCGCGTCCCTGGGTGGACCGCAGTGCTGCGCGAATCACACCCACGGTGACGATGACGGTGACGATGGCGAAGACGAGGGTGAGGGCACCCGAGGTCAGGGCTCGCGTCGCAAGTTCACTCGCGCACGCCGCCTGCTGTCCTTCAGTTTGCGGGTCGGCACATTGGTCGACAACGTCGTTGAGGGGGCGCAGGCTTATCTGCTGGAGGAATTGCACCGCCGTGACGACCGCCGCGAGGGCAACGAAGGCGAGCAGATTGCGACGGAAGGTGCCCAGAGCCCAGGCCGCTGCGCTGCGCACGAGCGTCCGCGGATCTTCTCCGTCCATCAGGAATCGGCTCCCACGATTGCGGTCGGCGACTCCGTGGATACGGACGCGAGTTTTCGGGGCTTCCGCCGGGCACGGATGACACTGGTGGGTAGGGCACCGACGACCAGTCCGACACCTGCGAGCAGGGCGCCGGCACCCGGGTCCGGGCCGATGACGGCAAGCCGCCCGTCACCGAGAGACCCGGCGCCCAAGAGCAGCAGAACGAACACCCACCCTGCTGCCAGCGCCGACGCCGCAAAGGCCAAGGACAGTCGCACGAGCGGGCCTTCACGGAAGGCGAAGCGGGAAACGAGCAGACCGACAAGCGCCCCGGACACGAGGACGAGGGCAGGTAATCCCCAACTTCCGGGGCCGGCAGTCTCCGGCACCGCCGCCAGAGGTGGAAAAGCAGGCAGAGGTGTCGCCGGGACGACAGGCACGAACGGTGAGATGAGCACGTCGGGCCCGAGTGAAACACCGGCACCGACGATGTAACTGACAGACCAACTCACCAGTACCGGCACGTACCCCAGACTTAGAACCAGAAGGACGAGGGCGTCGAACGTCGTGGGGTTCAAAGAAACGAGCAGCTCGGTAATGGATCCGAAGGACGAGGCCACGGCCACCGTTGCCACGAAAGCTCCCATTCCCGCGAGCGCCGCGACCCCGACAAAGGACGCTCTGACGATGACGCGGACGACCATCGGCGTGCGATGCATCGACTCGCGGATAAGCGGACTCGAGCGCCACATACCCGAGCCGACGGCAGCAAAAGTAACCGCGCCGGCCATGACGAGCGCTCGACGGGCACTCGTTTGCACCTCGGGGATATCCGTTACGACCGATACGCCGGCAACGAACACCGACGAGAACACCGTTGTGAGAACCACGCTGGCGGTCAGGCTTCGACGTCGTGACGGGCGCACGACCCGAGCCAGCCATCGGCCGGCCTGATGACCCAGCCATCCGGGGATGATCATCAGACCCCAGGGCAGCAGCGAGTAGTCAACTCCCAACAAGCGAATCGGCACTCCGAAGGTCATCACCCATACGCTCCCGGTGATGGACACGGCGTCTTGCCACGTCCCGGCCTCTTCTACTCCTCCCCACCACGCGCTCGCGACAACCAGACCGGCCACGCTCAGGCCCACGACCGCGATGGAGACGGACGCGAGCAGCGAGGCCACCAGGGGCGAGCGTCCGATTCGTGAAGACGTGTGCCCCACACCCCGGGAGATACCGCGTACGACGCGACGGACCCCCAGCAACCCACGACCGACGGCGGCGATCAGTCGAAGATGCGGCCGCAATCGCTGTGGTTCCACCGTGGATGCAGGACGATCGTCGGTGGGGGCACTCACGGATCAAGGCTGCCAGGATCAGCGCGGATGGCCGGTGACCGCCACGCTGCCAACGCCGTGGGACTGCATGAGCCGTGGGACTGCATGAGCCGTGGGACTGCATTAGCCGCGGAGGACCAGCCACAGGCTCGCGAGCGCGCTCAGGGCGAGTGCGTTGCGCTCGAACCAGATCTGATTCATTCGCCGAAACGCGGTGATTCCGAGCAGCGCACCTACGACCAGAGCCGGGATGAACCACAGGCCGATGAGTAGGGACTCCCTCGTGATCAGGCCGAGGGGAATCACGAAGGGCAACTTGATCACGTTCAAAATGAAGAAGAACCACACGCTCGTGCCCATGAAGGTGAGCATCGGAACCCGCATCTTCACCAGATACAGGGTCATTGCCGCCCCTCCGGCATTCGCGGCCATCGTGGTCACGCCCGTCAACGTCCCGTAGAACCCGGCTTCGAGACGGCGCACACTCGCGTCTTGATCACGGCGTTCCAGCGACAGGCTGCGCCGTCGGTAGATCTCCAGGCCGACCGAAACCAACAGCAAGACGCCAATGACGCGTGCCACCACGCTCGTCGATGCAAAGGCGAACAAGAGTGCGGTGATCACGATGCCGGCAATCACACCGGGCACCACCTTGGCGATGAGTCGCCAATTCGCATGCTGTCGGAAATAGAGCAGTCCGATGAGATCGCCTAGGATCAACAACGGTAGAGCGAACCCAGCGGCGACCGTCGGCCCCAAGGCGGCGGCGAGCATCGGGCCTCCGACCACCGCGGCGACGGGCATCGCCGTCTTCGAAAACCCGTACAGAACAATCGCGACGCCGACGACTCCGATAAGGAGAGGGGTCCAAACTTCAGGCAAGTGCTACTCGTTGCCGCGCAACTCGCACAGGTCAGCCACCCATGACCTCGCGCATCAGACGAGCCGCTGCGCTCGGAGTGCGACCAACTTTGACGCCTACTGCCTCGAGCGCCTCGGCTTTGGCCGAGGCGGTACCGGCCGAGCCGGACACGATCGCCCCGGCATGGCCCATGGTCTTTCCCTCGGGTGCGGTGAACCCAGCCACGTAACCCACAACAGGTTTGGACACGTTCTCGGCGATGAATGCAGCTGCTCGCTCCTCGGCGTCACCACCGATTTCGCCGATCATCACGATCGCATCGGTGTCGGGATCCTCCTGGAAGGCCGCGAGGCAATCGATATGGGTGGTTCCGATGATCGGGTCGCCGCCGATACCGACACAGGTGGAGAAACCGATATCGCGAAGCTCGTACATCATCTGGTACGTCAGCGTTCCCGACTTCGACACCAGTCCGATCCGCCCCGGCTGGGTGATATCCGCGGGGATGATCCCGGCGTTCGACTGACCCGGGCTGATGATGCCCGGACAGTTGGGGCCGATGATTCGCGTTGCGCCGGAGTTTTGTGCGTACTGGAAGAACTGGGCGGTGTCGTGAACCGGGATTCCCTCGGTGATGACGACGGCCAACGGGATGCCGGAGTCGACCGCCTCTTCCACGGCCGCCTTGGCGAAACGCGGAGGAACAAAGACAACCGAAACGTTCGCTCCGGTGTGTGCCATGGCAGCGGCGACGTCGTTATAGATCGGAATTCCGTCAACGTCCTGTCCCTCTTTGCCGGGTGTCACACCAGCGACAACCGAGGCGCCGCTAGCGACCATCCGTCGGGTGTGCTTGGTGCCTTCCGAGCCCGTCATTCCTTGGACGAGGATTTTGCTCTTCGAGTCGAGCCAGATAGCCATGAGGTTGCTTCCTACTTTCCGGCCGCGCGGCTTGCCGCGAGCTCTGCGACTCGACGTGCCGCGTCGTCCATGGTCTCTACTAATTCGATGAGGTCGTGCTCGGCTTCGTTGAGAATGCGCCGACCTTCTTCTGCGTTGTTGCCGTCGATCCTGCAGACGATCGGCTTGGTCACCGGCTCGCCCTTCTCTTCCAGCATGGTCATGGCGTTCACGATTCCGTTCGCCACGGCATCGCACGCGGTTATGCCACCGAACACGTTCACGAAGACTGCTTGCACGTCAGGGTCGTTGAGGACAATGTCCAGGCCGTTGGCCATCACCTCCGCCGATGCACCACCACCGATGTCGAGGAAGTTCGCGGGCTCAACCCCTCCGAACTCCTCCCCCGCGTAGGAGACAACGTCCAGGGTGCTCATCACGAGCCCCGCGCCGTTGCCGATGATTCCCACCGAACCGTCGAGCTTGACGTAGTTGAGGTTCAGCTCCCCCGCGCGCAACTCGATGGGGTCCGTGCCCTCGATGTCGATGAACGCTTCGTGATGTGGATGACGATAGGCCGCGTTCTCATCGAGAGTAACCTTGCCGTCGAGGGCGAGAACCCGGCCGTCGGGGGTTTGCACCAGCGGATTGACCTCGACGAGAGTCGCGTCCTCATCCACCAGCGTCCGCCACAGTTCGACGAGGATGTCGGCTACGTCTGCGCGAATGGTCTCCGGGAAGTGGGCGGCATCGGCGATGTCACGCGCGAGCGCGGGAGTCACTCCCTCGAGGGCATCCACGCGGATCTTCGCGAGGGCTTCGGGTTTGGTTGCCGCCACTTCTTCGATGTCCACACCACCCTCGATGCTCGCCATCGCGAGAAACGAGCGATTCGTTCTGTCGAGGAGGAGGGACACGTAGTACTCCTCGGCGATGTCCGAGGCTTCGGCGACCAATACCCGATGAACGGTGTGACCCTTGATGTCCATGCCCAGAATCGCCTCGGCCTTCTCGCGCGCATCCTGTCGGCTTTCCGCAAGCTTCACGCCGCCCGCTTTGCCTCGACCACCAGTCTTCACCTGCGCCTTCACCACGACGGGACCACCGACCCTCGCAGCTACGGCGTCGGCCTCCGCCGGTGTCGTGCACACATCCCCCTCAGTGGTCGGCACGCCATGTCGAATGAAGAGTTCCTTGGCCTGATACTCGTAGAGGTCCACAGTTCTCCTTGGTGCTACCGGGTTGGCGAAACGTCGGATGCTCGAGCACGGTCATTGACCCAGTCGACGACGGCCTGGGTGGGCGTCCCGGGAGTGAAGATTCGGGCGACTCCCAGCGCCTCCAGCGTCGGAATATCTGACTCGGGGATGATTCCGCCGCCGAAGACGACGATGTCTGTCGCTTCGTTGGCCTTCAACAGGTCCATGACCTCGGAAAACAAGGTCATGTGAGCGCCGGACAGGATGCTCATGCCGATGAAGTCCGCGTCCTCGGACATGGCTGCGTCGACGACCTGCTGCGGTGTTTGGTGCAGGCCGGTGTAAATGACTTCGACGCCCGCATCCCGCAGCGCGCGGGCGATGATCTTGGCGCCTCGGTCGTGCCCGTCGAGGCCGGGTTTGGCTACGACAACCCTGATCGGTCTGGTCACCCCCCACCTCCAACGCTACTGGGCCTGTGCGCGTGAGCACTCGCGCATGGTCGATTGACTTCGGTCGACAGCGGGCACGAGCATACGCCGTGACACCCCCGTGGATTTCCGGGCCGGTGGTGGACTCGGTAGCGTCGCACTCACGCGCACGACCACAAGGGGACGCGAACGCGCTGCCATGGCGGCCCGCCAGCAGGTGCTCGCCAACACGAGCGTCCTCGATCGCTAGGAGAGGTGGCGACATGACCGATTCAACAATCTCGATCGTCGCGATCGGCGGTAGCACGAGACCTGATTCCTCCAGCGAGCGCGCGGTGCGGCTCGCCGCCCGTGGCGCCCGAGATGCCGGCGCTCACGTGACCACCATCACCGGACGTGAACTCATGCTCCCGATATACGACACCGAAACCTCCGATCGGACGCCGCAGGCCCTGGCGCTGGTCGAGGCCGTTCGGGGAGCACACGGCCTTTTGGTCGCCAGCCCCAGCTACCACGGCGGGGTCAGCGGCATGATGAAGAACGCGTTGGACTACATCGAAGATCTTGCATCGCACGATCCCCCGTACCTACACGGTCGCGCCGTCGGCTGTATTGCCGTCGCCTACGGCTGGCAAGCGACTGTCTCGACGCTGCAGCAGTTGCGACAAATCACCCACGCTCTGCGGGGCTGGCCAACACCACTCGGTGCCACCATCAACGCCGCCGATACCCGTTTCGCCGAAGATGGGTCGACTTCGGATGCCGCCGCCGCCGAACAGCTGCGCACGATCGGTCAACAGGTGGTCGAATTCGCGACTATGCGCTCGACGCTGAACACCTCGAGCGAAATCGCGGACGGCCAGACGCCCTGACGTCCCCTGACCACGGGCGACTCCGCGAGCGACATAGGCTTCTGCCGTGCCCTCAAGCCCCGGTTATTCCAACGTCTTCCGCCTGATCGCCACGCCCGAACTTCACGCCTCGGGAACCATTATTTCCACTGTGGCGAGCGCCGGAGCGGTGATTACCGGCCTCGACGTTGTCGACCCTGGGCATCACTCGGTTGTTCTCGACCTTTCCTGCACGACGCTGGATTCCGGGCACGTGGAACTGGTGCGCAACAAGTTGAATCAGCTGAACGGATGCTCGGTGGAGAAGGTCAGCGACTCGACTTTCCTGATTCACCTCGGCGGCAAGATCACCATGGACCTTAAAGTGCCGCTGCGGAACCGCACCGATCTTGCCCGCGCCTACACCCCCGGTGTCGCCCGGGTCTGTATGGCCATCCACGAGAACCCGGCAGACGCTCGCAATCTGACCATCAAGAGAAACTCGGTCGCGGTGGTGACCGACGGTTCCGCCGTCCTCGGCCTGGGAAACATCGGACCCAAGGCGGCGATGCCGGTGATGGAGGGCAAAGCCGCCCTGTTCAAGAAGTTCGGCGGCGTCGACGCCTGGCCGATCTGCTTGGACACCACCGACACCGACGAGATAGTTCGAGCCGTCGAGCTAATCTCTCCAGGCTTCGGGGGCGTGAACCTCGAGGACATCTCGGCTCCCCGATGCTTCGAAATCGAACGGCGCCTGAGGGAGTCTTTGGACATCCCCGTCTTCCACGACGACCAGCACGGTACGGCGGTGGTTGTTCTCGCTGCGTTGCATAACGCACTGCGTCTCGTCGAGAAGGACACGTCGGACATTCGAGTCGTCATGATGGGGGCGGGCGCCGCGGGCGTCGCCGTGGCGCGACTCTTGATGGAATCCGGCGTCCAAGACATCATCATCTTCGATTCCAAGGGTCCGCTATATCCCGGTCGCGATCGGATGGACGAGGAACGAACAGCCCTCGCCGCCATCACCAACCCTCGCAAGCACGACGGCTCGGTGACCGAAGCCCTGGAGGGAGCGGATGTCTTCATCGGATTAAGTCAGCCCAACGTGATCACCGGCAAGGATGTCCAAGCCATGGCCGAGGACGCCATCGTTTTCGCCCTTGCGAATCCCGACCCCGAGATCGACCCCGTCATCGCCGCCAAGCACGCGACGGTTGTTGCCACCGGCCGCAGCGACTACCCAAATCAGATCAACAACGTGCTGGCCTTCCCCGGTATATTCCGAGGACTTCTGGATTCCGGGGCCCACCGGATCACCGACGCGGCCTTGATCGCCGCGGCTCACGCCATTGCAGCGGTCGTCTCCGATGAGGCACTTTCAAGTATCTACATCGTGCCAAGTGTCTTCGACGGCAATGTCGCACCAGCCGTCGCCGAGGCCGTGGTCGCCGCAACCGCTTAGAGGCTCAGCCGACGAGTCTCTCGCTACAACTTCTCCACCGGCGCGTAGCGCAAGAGCAGTCTCTTGGTTCCCGCGGAGCCGAAATCGATCATGGCATCGGCCTTGTCGCCGATTCCCGATGTCGAGACGACGGTGCCCAGCCCGAATTTGCTGTGCGTCACACGGTCACCGGCCTCCAGCGACACCACCGGTCCGCCACCAACGATCCGGTCACCAAGCTTGACGGCGGCACTACTCGACGACGGTGCCGCCCCGAAGCCCCCGGAGCCGATCGGCCGGGCCACCGGCTCTTCTCGCTTCCACTCCATCAAGGCCTCGGGGATCTCATCAAGGAACCGTGAGGCCGGGTTGTACGCCGGCGTTCCCCACGCCGATCGACTCACCGCGCGCGTCAGGTAGAGGCGCTGCCGGGCCCGAGTGAGCCCGACGTAAGCGAGCCGACGCTCCTCGGCCAACTCTCCGGGATCCCCGAGGGACCGAATGTGCGGAAAGATTCCGTCCTCCATTCCCGTGAGGAAAACCACCGGGAACTCCAAGCCTTTGGCCGTGTGCAGGGTCATCAGGGTGACGACGCCGCCGTGCGCGTTGTCGTCGGGAATCTGATCCGAATCGGCAACGAGCGCGATCTGTTCGAGGAATTCCACCAGGGTGGATTCCTCATTCGCGACCGCGAACTCCTGGGCGACGGATTCGAGTTCCGCGAGGTTCTCGATTCTCGTTTCATCTTGCGGATCGGCCGATTGCTGCAGTTCGCTGACGTACCCGGTTTGCTCTAGGACCGCCTGAAGAACCGTCGGCGCATCGGCACCGGAGTCGCTCAGAGTTCGCAACGCATCCATCATCTCGACGAACGCGGTGATCGCATTGAGCGAGCGTGTGGCCAGGCCTGGGGCTTCTTGTGCCCGATGGAGGGCTTCGTCGAACGTTATTCGCTCGCGCTCGGCCAACTGCTCGACGACGGCCTCTGCGCGATCTCCGATACCTCGCTTGGGAACGTTGAGGATCCGTCGCAGGGATACCTCGTCCCCCGGGTTCGCTATCGACCGCAGATACGCGAGCGCATCCCGCACCTCACGCCGCTCATAGAAGCGCACCCCACCAACTACCTTGTAGGGCATCCCCATCCGAATGAAGATCTCCTCAACCGACCTCGACTGAGCATTGGTTCGATAGAAGACGGCCACGTCACCGGGGCGGTATCCGGCATCGTCCACAAGTCGATCGATTTCCTCGGTGACGAACGAGGCCTCATCATGTTCATCATCACCCACGTATCCGACGATCGGCTCGCCCGAACCTTCATCGGTCCACAGGCGTTTCTCCCGTCGAGAGGAGTTGTGAGAGATGACGGCGTTGGCCGCACTCAGGATGTTCTGGGTCGATCGATAGTTCTGTTCCAGCAAGATCGTGGTCGCATTCGGAAAGTCGCGCTCGAATTCCTCGATGTTGCGGATCGTCGCCCCCCGGAACGCGTAGATCGATTGATCCGCGTCTCCCACCACGCACAAGCCAGCAGGCGGAAGATTCGGGTCGTCACCGGCTCCGACCAGTTCGCGTATCAGTACGTACTGGGCGTGGTTGGTGTCTTGATACTCGTCGACAAGAACGTGACGGAAGCGTCGGCGGTAGTGCTCAGATACGTCAGGGAACAGTTGCAGCAGAGCCACCGTCGACCCGATCAGATCGTCGAAGTCAAAGGCTCCGCCTCGCGCCAAGCGCCGCTGATACTCCGCGTACGCTTCCGCGATCGTTTGCTCCATCTGATTGTTCGCGCGCGCTGCGTACGTCTCGTGGTCAATCAACTCGTTCTTTGCCGAGGACACGTGGTTCAGGAAAGAACGCGGGGGGTATCTCTTGGGGTCGAGGTCGAGGTCCCGGATCACCATTTGCATCAGCCGCAGCGAGTCGGTTTGGTCGTAGATGCTGAAAGACGTCGACATGCCGAGGCGTCCAGCCTCCTTGCGGAGAATCCGAACGCACGCGCTGTGAAACGTCGACACCGTCATCGCTCGCGCCACCGGTCCCACGAGTTCCACCACCCGCTCCCGCATTTCCGCAGCCGCCTTGTTGGTGAAGGTGATGGCCATGATCTGCCCCGGAGACGCGTCATCCGTGGCGAGCAGGTGTGCAATGCGCCGAGTGAGTACCCGGGTCTTGCCGGACCCCGCACCGGCGATGATCAACAGAGGCCCACCTCGATGGTCCACCGCAGCCTGCTGCGACGGATTGAGGTCATCGACCAATGAGTCGGGCTTCATTACCACCCGATCTTAGGTGCGTCATGCGACAGCACGATCGTCCAACCGACCCTCGACTATCGACGAAGGCCAGGTAGCTAGCGCCGGATATATCCGACGATCTTGACGGTGGCTTTGCTCTTTGCGGACGCTGCCAAGGCGATCAATCCCTTGTCGCCGATATCGGCGACAAGGAGAGAGGTGTGCCGGCCTTCGGCTGGAATTAACGCCGACGTTGTCCCCCGGTCCACCCCACCCACGGCGTAGGCGGCGAACCGACCAGCTTCGCCCTTGCCCGTGGTAGTCACCTGCAAAATGACTGCGGTCACTTTCTTCTTCTTTTTTGGGACTCGGCCCACACCCCGTGCCTTGACTACCGCAACCTCGCCCGCGGACAAGCGACCCCTGTACAGGCGCGTCGGTGGCAACCCCACTGCGTTCGTCGGTTCCGCGCCGACCGCGTACCCGAGGACATCCACCCGCACCTGGACCGGGGTCTTCTTGGGGGCCTTGATTTGAACCGCGCCACCCGAAACGGGAACTACGCGCATGGTGGTGCGCGCCCCTCGCTTGCGAACTTTCACTCCGGCGCTGTTGGTCTTCTCGGTGCCGACCCCGATGCGAAGCCGGCCCTTGCGCTCGGCCGCACGTGTCGTAACCGCGACCAGCGCTGTCGTCGCCTGGGCGATGACGCCATTCAGCCCCACGGTGCGCACCTCATTCGGCTGCATCGCGCCCAGGGTCGATGACTCGTAGCCGAGCTCCGAGCCAATGCCGTAGAAGCCGTCCTCGGCGGCCTCCGGCGGTGGCGGTTGCTCGTGTGCCGGTTCCTCAGGTGCTGGTTGCTCTGGGGCTGGTTGCCCGGGCGGGGTCGGTACCGGAGCGACCGGGTAACCAGGGACTTCTGCGCGAGCGCCCGCCCAGGTCAAAGAGATGTGGATGTGATTGCGATGGCAGTAGTTGTCGTACTTCTCCCTCGTCTTCGAGAAGCAGCCCTTCAACTCCGTCCATCCTCGATCCATCGAGTACCCACGCCAGAACCGGTCGTGCCATCCGATGTACATGATTCCCAACTGCAACGCGTTGCCGTAGGGACGGCCGCCTGCGTCGGGGCCGAGAAGCCACCCCAGAAAAGCCTCGGCGGTGGCGCGTTGTTGGGGATCGCGCACGTCGACCATCCAGTCGATCGCCCGGCCTTCCTTGTGTTCGCTGCGCCCGCCCTTATCGCAATCGCGAGGAATCCAGGTGTACTGGTTCGCGCCGTACGTCGATTTGATGATCTGTTCCAACCGGAGCGCACCGGGCTTGGGTGAGTCTTCGCAGGTTGTTTGCGGCTCGTACTCAATGGTCACCGGCACATCCGGCGGTAGCGGCGGTAGAGGTGCGGGCACCGGCGCTGCAGGAAGGCCTTCGCCCGGAACCGGGGGGCCCGCCGCAGGGCCGGTCCACGTGGTGGGTTGCCAGATGACCTGCCCTTGGGTCGCCAGGGCCGGAGCGATCAAGGACGACGCCAGCACCGAAGACGCAGCGAGCACCGCCCCCACGCGCCACAGCGGCCGAGGGGCCACCCGTGAGTGTCGCTGTGGGAGGGACGCGGCAGAATGACGCGCACTCCGGGGAAGCCGGGGAAGCACCTTCCTACTGTGTCACGAAAAGGTCACGACNAGGCACTCGGGGCGGGGTGCGTCGCATATTTCTCTCAGAAAGGTCNGTGATGCTCGAGGATTCTCAGGTCNAGCGGGCACTCGTCGTGATGGCCCACCCAGACGATGTCGACTTTGGTGCCGCCGGAACCATNGCCCTGTGGAACAGGGNGGGAATCTCGGTCACCTACGGNATCGTGACCGACGGCGATGCCGGTGGCTTCGACCCTGCCATCCCCCGCGCGGAGATTCCCGGCATCCGACAAAAGGAGCAACGGGCAGCCGCGGCCGTCGTCGGCGTGACCGATGTTCACTTCCTGGGATACGCGGACGGTGACGTCAACCCATCGCAGGACCTTCGTCGGGACATCAGTCGGCTCATCCGACAAATTCGTCCCCAGCGCATGCTCATTCAGTCGCCCGATCGGAAGTGGGAGCACATCCCCGCATCGCACCCGGACCACATGGCCGCCGGGGAGGCTGCCATCCGCGCCGTCTATCCCGATGCCCGCAACCCCTTCGCCCACCCGACGTTGCTTCAGGACGAGGGTCTCGAAGACTGGGTCGTGCCCGAAGTGTGGATGATGGCGTCACCGAACCCGAACCACTTCGTCGATGTCACGGGCTCCTTTGAGGACAAGATGCGGGCTATCGGTGCACACGCGTCGCAGCTACCTGCCCCGGAGATCGTCGAAGACAAGGTGCGCGAGTGGTTGAGCGCCGCCGCGGCCGAGGCGGGGCTACCTGAGGGCCGCTTGGCCGAGACTTTCCAGGTCGTCACGATCTCCTGACACCGCGTCCTCACGGCGCCTGCCGACCGCGCATCGTGCAGCACAACGCACGTTTGCTCACGTCGCCTCTCGCTGCCCCACTGCACGGCATCCGAAACGCTCGCGCTCGCTCCCGCGGGCTACCAGACGACAGCGATGACGATGGTCGCGATCGACAGTCCGCCGATCGCCCCCCAGATGCCCGTCTGGGGTCGCGGCCTGCGGCGCCCGACGAACGCCAGAATCGTGATGATCACCGTAAGAATCAACTTGAGGGCGATCTTGGTGTGATCCCATGCCTCCCAGCCCGTGTAGGGGGTCGCGACTCCCATCTCAGGCAGGCCGACCAAGAGCAGACCCGTCACCAACTGGGTGAGCGCTCCATGCACCATGGCGGGATTGACCCCCCCCTATCCGTGGACTTCATCTGAACGAGAAATCCACCAACCACGCTGGCGAGACCAATGAAATGCAGGATGAGGATGATGTCGTAGACGATGTCCATGGAACCTCCCGAGACGGCGCGTTGCACCTCACCCCATGCTAGGGGTTCGACCACCCCTTCGAGGCTGCACCGACCCGGGACCCTTGATACTGTGGAGGGTGCGCCAGTGGGCGCGCGTAACCACCAATCCATAACTGGCAGAGGAGCACCCCATGGCTGAGACCAGCGACCCGTCCACCGACGTGCTCCGCGGCATCTGGCAGCAGGACACCGAGAACCTCCAGGATCTCGACGCCGAGTGCAGCCCGACCAAAGTCTGCCGAAACATGAAGGACGTCACCTTCGACGGATATGCAGATGAGGGTGGAGACGTCAAAGCCGCCTGGCGCAACACCCTCGCTCAGGAGGGCAAACTCGGCGGCAGCAGCCTCGCCGACCTCGTCAACGGCGATCAAAGCTAGCGTCGCCCGATGACCGAGGCCGAGGGTGCCGGTGGAATCCGCGACCTCATCACCCAACTGCGGGCAGAGGACTACATCGCCGATCGAGGGCTCGCCACGTCGCTGTTCCTCGCCCTTCAATTAGGTAAGCCTCTGCTGCTCGAGGGTGAAGTCGGGGTCGGCAAGACAGAGCTGGCGCGCACCGTGGCGCGGATGACCGGCCGCCAACTCATCNGACTCCAGTGCTACGAAGGCATCGACATTCACCACGCCGTCTACGAGTGGGACTACGCCCGGCAGATGCTCTACGTTCGCTCGCTGGGCGACGCAGGGATCCAGAGCCCTGAGGACGATTTGTTCGGAGAACGCTTCTTGATCGAACGTCCTCTCCTGCAGGCCGTCCGAGCGGGCGATTCCTGCGTTCTACTCATCGACGAGATCGACCGAGCNGACGACGAGTTCGAGGCGTTCCTGCTCGAACTCCTCAGCGACTTCCAAGTCACCATTCCCGAGGTGGGCACCGTCGAAGCCGAGTCCCGGCCGATTGTCATCTTGACCTCGAACCGCACCCGCGAACTGCACGACGCGTTGAAGCGCCGCTGTCTATACACCTGGATCGGCTTCCCCGAACCCGACCGTGAGATCGACATCGTGCGCTCGAGGTTGCCCGGCGTTTCAGAAAAACTCACAGCCCAGGTCGTCGCCGCGGTCAACCACCTTCGCGAAATGGACCTCGAGAAGTTGCCCGGGGTTGCGGAGACCATTGACTGGGCTCAGGGGCTCAACGCCGTCGGCGCCATGCACCTCGACGAGCAGTCCGCTCTTGATACTCTCGGCACCGTCGTCAAGGATCGCGACGATCTCGAATACACCTCACGAAGCATTCAGGATGTCCTCTCCTGACGCTCCCACCGAGAGCGTGGACGAACTCCTCATCGGCTTCGGCCAGGCTCTCCGGGACGCCACAATCACCGTCGGGACCGACGACGTTCTCACCTTCACCACGGCGGTGGCCGAACTCGACGTGACGGATCTCCTCGACGTCTACTGGAGCGGCCGGGCCACACTGGTCCGGCGCCGCGAACAGGTGCCGATCTACAACGAGGTATTCCAGCGCTACTTCCTGGCTTTCCATCCCGAGGCGGAAGATGCCCTGAAGAAGACGATGAAGTCCTCTTCGACAGCCGGGGCCACCCTCGAGATTCCCAACACCGAGGAGGGGCTTCCGGGAGAGTTAAGCCCTGACGAAGTCAAGTTGGGATACGTCGCGAGCACCTCAGACATCTACCGGCACAAGGCATTCTCCGACTGTTCGGATGCTGAGATGCGGCAACTTCGTCGGCTCATGTCGAGGATGCGGGTGACGCCTCCGAAGAAGAAGACCCACCGCACAACATCCACCCGCCGCCGATCCACGCTCGACATGCGTCGCATGGCTCGAGATTCGATGCGTCACTTGGGAGAACCGAAAGATCTTCACTACAAGACCAGGAAACATAAGTTGCGTCCCCTCGTGCTGATCCTCGACGTCTCCGGGTCGATGGCGGACTATTCGCGCAACCTTCTGCACTTCGCCTACTCCGCCCGACGGGTCAACGCGAAGGTCGACGTCTTCTGCTTCGGGACACGACTCACGCGAATCACCAAAGCACTCGACCGCCGGGACCCTGACGAGGCGATGCGACTGGCGGGAGAAGCGGTCCTGGACTGGGACGGTGGAACGAGAATCGGTGAATCGATCAAGAGCTTCACCCGTCAGGCTCGGCGGGCTCGACTCGGCCGCGGAGCGATCGTGGTGGTGTGCTCCGATGGCCTGGATCGCGGGGACCCGCAGGACCTGGCCGAGGCGATGGAGAGCATGTCGCGGATTGCCCATCGAGTCCTATGGGTGAACCCCCACAAAGCCGACGATGAGGAATGGGTGCCGGCGGCTATGGGGATGATCATTGCTGACCCCTACATCGACGAGGTGCACTCCGGGCACAACCTCGCTAGCCTCGAGCGCCTAGCCAACCGANTATCGAAGGTGGGATGACNTGCGCTACAGCATCTCCTTGTACGCAGAGGGTGATCGAGAGGTCTCCTTGGAGGAAGTCGTCGAACTAGCCGACGCCGTTGCCACCCTCGAGGGCATCGCATCCGGGTACGGGACGATGGGTTACGGGGCCCAGATCGTCGTGGAAGCGGACAACTCCGACGCCGCCGTGGACCTTGCATTGGAGAAGTTTGCGACCGCCGTAGCGACCACGTCTCTCCCGGCCTGGCCCGTCGTGAAGGCCGAGTCGGTGAGCGAGGACGACGACTACGCCGAACTCGAGGATCAACTCCCGTGATCCGACTCGGCAGCCTGGCGGGCTACTCATTCGAAGGCCCCCGCGCCCTGGCCGGCTGGACCCCACCGGCCAAGCCGGCCGTCTACGCGGTTCTCNCCAAGTCCAACCCCGACCGCCCGCAGGAATTCTCGGTGATCTTCGTCGGGCACTCCGACGATCTGACGACGGAAGGCTTCCCCTTCCGTCACGCGCGATCGAACGCGTGGATCAAGCGCGCTGACAGCAAATACAACCTGCACGTGGCTTGGCTGGAAGTCCCAGGAGGAACCCGTGCGCACCGCGAGCAGATATCGCACGAGTTGATCGCCATCTACGAGCCGAGTTGCAACATCGACAAGTTCGATAAGGCCTGGAAAGCGGAATGGATCGGTGAGTACGAGACTCCCGTGACAACAGCCCTCACGACCGACAAGCGCCCTAGGTAAATCTCACACGGGACGCGGCTCCGACGCGCGCTAAGCCCGCACCGGCACGTCTATTAAGGACCTCAGTCGTCCATGGAAACGCCGACTGCCTCCATCATGCGCGACCGGCGCGTACCCATGGCGGGTCGCGCGACGTCATCGGGCACGTGCTCGTCGTGTTGGAACGTCGCGCCGACCACGATTCCCTCACCCATGCCATACAGGAGCGGAAGGGCTCCGGCGACGACACGTCCCGTCGAATTGATGGACGTCAAGCCAGGCGCGATCGCTTCCGCGTCCTTCTTGATGTCCCAGACGAGATCGGCCGAGTCCTCCAGATTCGTGGCAACCTTCTTCAACTGCGAGCTCACGATGAACAGGTAAATCGCCAGGCCCGCGATGAGCGCCACGATGTTGATAACTGACCATAGTGCTAATGAACTCATGACCGCACCTTGTCCAATACGCGTCCGAGGAACAGGTGGTGTTCCAGACCCTCCGCCAACACGGCCTCGACGCCACCGGCGGTTGTTGTAATCAATTCAGTGTCAGCCGTGTTGGCCTTGGTAGCGGTCAAGGTCTCCTTGATGGCTGCTACCCGCTTGTGAATCCGATGCACGAAGATCACGAGCATCGTCAGTAGTGCGGCTACCGCAACCACGACAACGGAGCCGAGAACGTTGGCGATCGTCCACAAGTTCTCTACTTGCGAGTCCATGTCAGCCTCCCAACTTTGCTCGTCCACGCTTCAACCCGTCGATGATGGCGAGGGCCGATGCGATGGTTTCATTCAATCCGGCGAGTCCGGCGGTGTTTCGTTCTGCCTGCTTTAGTCCATCCAGGATGGATCCCGCCTGGTTACCGATGCGCCAGGCCAGAGCCAAGATCGACACCACCAGCACCACGACGACGAGGACTACGACGAGTCCGATGATGTAGCCGGCGAGCCAGCCGCTTTGTCCAGAGAAGTCCACGTGCCCTCCTAGATCGATTCCGCGAACGAGCGAACCGGAGCGAGGCTCGCGTTGACAGANGTGACAACCGGCTCGACCGTCGAGGTCTTCTCCACGATGACCTGGACGCCGCCATCGAGGGCATCGAGCGTGTCCGCCGTTGCTTTCAGATGGAAGATGGCCCGCAAGAGACCGAGCGCGGCAGCAGCGACGATCAAGGCCGCCACAACGAGCGTGATGATTGCATCAGTCGACATGTGCTCTCCTAACCCAGCAGCTTCGAGACGGGACCGGCGTATCGCACCGATCCGTTGGCAACTTCCTTGATGACGTCGTCGGTCTTTTCGAGTAAGGCCGGCGTGGTGTCGAGCTCACCGATCAGCGCGACACCACCATCGAGCGCGTCCTTCGATGCGCCTCGAATTCGCTCCAAGGCGCCCAGTAGACGATTCAGCAGGGCCACGAGCACCGGAACGATGACGATGAGCAGGATGAGGTTTCCGATTCCCCAGAGAGTCATGAACGCCTCCTTACGAGCGGCTCGGGGCCGGTTGATAGGGCAGGAAGAATCGAGCGAAGACCCTTTTGACGGCCAGCGTGAAGGCTGAGAAGGCGATCGAGAAACCGCTTGCTGCCTGTGGTGCACCCACCGCCATCGGGTCTCTGCCTTCGGCGATAGCCGTCATGCGGGTCTTCATCGAATTCGCCGTCTGGTCGATGAGCACCTCGGTGAAGTCCGCCACGAGTCCGCGACCGTACTGAGCAGCGGCTCCTGAAATGGTCAGGTCGATCGCCAGATCGACACGCGTCGATCCACCGAGTGAGTTAAGCGATGCGTCCAAGACCACGGTCGCTGCGCCGCGGCCCTTCTTGTCGGCCCCGGCGCCCTCGAGAACGATGACCTTCTTCGTGTTGTCGCGTGACTTGATCTTCAATTCACCCGAGAACTCCAACTTCACCGGACCCGCAGAAATGGTGACGTCCCCCTCGTACTGATCATCACCGATCTCCTTCGTGAGATCGGCGCCGGGAACGCATGCAGCGACGAGCGGAACGTCGTCGAAGAAGTTCCATACTTGATCGATCGGTTGATCGACCTGGAACGAATGATTAATCAGCATGGAGCCTCCTGCTGGGTGATGATGAATGAATCCGGATCCTTCTCGAATGCCTTGCGGCACCCCGGTGCACAAAAGAAATAGGTGACGCCCCCGTACTCGAAGGGGCGGTTCTCGTCCACCGCATCGACCGTCATGCCGCACACAAGGTCAATCGCTGTAGTCGGCTCGACGATCAGTCGGGCGACGCTGCGTGGCTTCAGTTCTCCCAGGGCCCGACGCCGAACAAGATCCGCCAGGATGGAGACCGCGATCTCCCGATGACCGGTATGACCGAGGTCGATCCCGATGGGCACCTGGACGCGCGCCAGCTTGTCCTGGTCTCCACCTTGCTCGGCAAGAAACTCCCGAACAACGCGTCCCCGCTTGGCCGACGCGACGAGACCGATGAACGCGGCTTCGGTTTCTACGGCGGTGGCAAGCACGTCTTCATCTCCGTGACCCTGCGTCGCGATGATGACCGCGGAGGACGCCGACACGTTCCCGGGCTCGAACTCACCGCCGTCGACCAGATCTCCCCGCCACCCAAGGTCACGGACCAGGTCCAGCAGTGTCACCGCCATCGGAGAGCGCCCCACGATCACGACATGCGGCGCCGCCATCACCGGTTCAATGAAGATCTGCAGCGCCCCGTCACTTTGGCAGGAGATTGGAATGGTCATGACACCCTCGGGCACGTGCATCTTCTCCAGGTCCTCGGGCTGACCGAGCCACACCAGGGACGCACTGCCCTCCTCGAGCACCCGCCGAGCCTCGCGCATCAAGACCGGCTCGGCACACGCGCCTCCGATCCAGCCGAACAACTCGCCCTCGGCAGTCACGATGGCGCGGGAGCCGTATTGCCCCGACGACGGTGCCTGTCGCCAAACGACCGTCGCCATGGTGAAGGACTCACCTGCTTCCACCAATTCGACAGCGCGCGCCATCACGGCCGCGCCATCGGCTGCCCGAGAACCGTTGGTCACGTCAGTCGACCCTGACCGGTGGCATTCCGCTGATGTCCTGGCCATTCCGAACAGCGTCGTAGACCCGGTTGGGCATCAACGGCATGTCGACGTTGCGCACTCCCGTGTGCTCGATCGCGCTCATAACAGCATTGACGAAAGCAGCCGGGCCGCCCACCGTCGCGCACTCGCCAATACCCTTCGCACCGATCGGGTGATGCGGGCACGGAGTTACGACCTCGTGCAGTTCGAACCCGGGGGTCTCCCACGCGGTTGGGAGCAGGTAATCGATGTAGTTCGCCCCGATGCAGTTCCCGTCCTCGTCGAAGGTGATGTATTGCATGTTGGCCATTGCGTAGGCCTCGGTGAGGCCACCCATGATCTGACCTTCGACCACCATCGGGTTGATTCGAACACCGCAATCGTCCACCGCGACGAACTTCAACACGTCCCACACGCCCGTCTCCGGGTCCACCTCCACCTTGCAGATGTAGGCGGCGAACGGCCACGTCAGGTTGGGCGGGTCGTAGTAGGCGTTGTTTTCCAGGCCCGGCTCCAGGCCGTCCGGCACGTTGCTGTATGCCGCGAGTGCGCAGTCCTGAATCGTCACACCACGCTCTTCGTTGCCTCGAACGTAAAAGCGACCCAACTCCCACTCGATGTCTTCTTCGGACACTTCGAGCAGGTGCGCTGCGATCTTGCGGGCTTTGGCACGGATCTTGCGAGAAACCATGGCCACCGCAGCGCCGGCGACGGGGGTCGAGCGCGATGCGTAAGTTCCCATGCCAAAGGGGGCTGTATCCGTGTCACCTTCCTCAACGACGATGTCGTCGGCGGGAATACCGAGCTCGTGAGCAACGATCTGCGCCCAGGTGGTTTCGTGACCCTGACCCTGGGTTTTGGCTCCCGTGCGCAAGATAGCTTTACCGGTCATGTGGACCCGCAATTCAGCGGAGTCGAACATCTTGATGCCGATGATGTCGTACTCGCGACTGTTGCCGGCTCCGAGCGGCTCGGTCATCGTCGAGATTCCGATACCGAGCAACTTGCCGCGCTTTCGCGCTTCCTCCTGCTCGGCCTCGAACGACGAATACCCGATGGCTTCCAGGCCCAGATCCAGACACTTGGCGTACTGACCGGAGTCGGTCAGGAACCCGAAGGCTGTTCGGTACGGGAACATGTCGTCCTTGACGAGGTTCACCCTTCTGAACTCCGCCTGATCCATTCCCAGATCGTTCGCCGCGGCGTGAANCATCCGCTCCTGGAAGTACATNGCCTCCGTCACGCGAAACGAACATCGGTATGCGACACCGCCGGGGGCCTTGTTTGTGTAGTACCCGTCGCTCGTCAGATACGCCGCTGGGACGTCGTAACACGCGAACGTCGAGTGCATGAGGCCGATNTTGAACTTGGTCGGCTGGGCNTCNGCGAAGAAGGCTCCATGATCGGACGTNGTGTGCATCCGCATTCCGAGGATCTTCCCGTCCTTGCGGAGCGCCATCTCCCCTTTCAGGTAGACGTCGCGTCCGAATCCCGTCGAGATCAAGTTGCCGGACTTGTCCTCGATCCATTTGACCGGCCGTTCGGTGAGGATCGACGCCAGAATCGAAATGACATAGCCGGGGTACACCGGGACCTTGTTCCCGAAACCACCGCCGAGGTCGGGGCTGATGATCCTGATCTGATGCTCCGGCAACTCCGCCACCATNGCCACCGCCGCTCGGATGATGTGCGGAGCTTGCGTGGTCATATACACGGTCAACTTGCCCGTTGCGCGATCGTAATCCGCGATCGAGCCGCACGGCTCAAGTGGCGACGGGTGGGACCGCGGATAGTGCAGATCCAGGCTCGACACGACATCCGCCTCGGCGAAGGCCCTCGCCGTGGCTTCCTTATCGCCGATCTCCCAATCGAAGATCTTGTTGGAGTCCTGGTTGACCTTGTCGTCCCGGATAAGAGGCGCACTCGCATCCTTCGCCTGATCGGGGTTGACGATCGCCGGAAGCTGCTCGTACTCCACGACGATTTTGCTGCACGCATCTTTGGCGATGTACGGATCGTCGGCGACAACCGCAGCGACCTCTTGGCCTTGGAAGCGAACCTTGTCGGTGGCGATGACGGCTTGTGTGTCGTACGACAGGGTCGGCATCCACGCAAGGTTGCGAGCTGCCATGGTTTCGCCGGTCAGGACGAGACGAACGCCGGGCACCTCCCACGCTGCAGAGGTGTCGATCGACTTGATGCGGGCGTGGGCGACCGGACTTCGCAGAACCTCCATGTGCAGCATGNCGGGAACCACGACATCGTCAATGTACTTGCCCTTGCCCCGGATGAACCGGTTGTCCTCAACGCGGCGGCGGTTCGCCCCCATGCCGCCGATCTTCAGTTCGTCGAGCGCCATTACGCATCCTCTCCTCGTTCGGCACGCATCTTCTCCGCGGCCCACAGCACGGACTTCACGATGTTCTGATAGCCGGTGCATCGACATAAATTGCCGGACAACGCCCACCGGACGTCGTCCTCGGTTGGATCAGGGTTTCGCTCTAGGAGGGCCTTGGAGGCGAGCATCATTCCTGGAGTGCAGTAACCGCACTGCAGGCCGTGTTCTTCCTTAAACCCCTCCTGGACGGGGTGAAGCTCACTCGCCGAGCCCATCCCTTCCACCGTCTCCACATCGTGGCCGTCTGCTTGAACCGCGAGCATCGTGCAACTTTTCACCGGTCGACCGTCGAACAGCACCGTGCATGCGCCGCAACTCGTCGTGTCGCAGCCAACATGGGTCCCCGTCAGTTGCATGCCCTGACGCAGAAGGTGCGCCAGAAGCAACCGTGGCTCCACATCGACGGTGCGCTTTTCGCCGTTCACCATCATGGTCACTCGACGTGTGGGAACACCGTCCGTGGGTGTCTGTACCTCGTCGTACAAGCTCGTCATGTCAGGCCGCCTTCTGCTCGGATCGGGCAAGGTTGGTCAGGATTCTCTTCACGAAAGTTTGGACGATGTGCCGCTTGTAGGCGTCCGACCCTCGATGGTCTGTGCGGGGTTCAGCAACGCCCGCTACGGCGTCCGAGGCCTGGTCGATGCTGTCCTCCGTCAACGTCTTACCCACCAGGCAGGAGATTGCATCGTTGGCGTCGATCGTCCGACCGCCGACGCCCGCGAGGGCGCAGCCGGCATTGCGTATGACATCACCATCCATGTCAAGCGAGACCGCCACCGATGCCGTCGCGAAGTCTCCAACTCGGCGCTCGAGCTTTAGGTAGCCGCCGCGTGGCGTGCCATTGGCGCCAGGGATGACCGCTTCCACCGCAATTTCGTTGTACGCGAGAGCGGTAACGAATGGCCCGAGGACGAAATCACGCATCTCAATCCGGCGGCGTCCGTTGGGGCCCTGCGCGACGACATAGCCGTCCTGCGCCAACATGGTGGCTTGCCAGTCGCCCTGCGGGTCCGCATGACAGACCGACCCCACGAACGTTCCGCGGGTGCGGACGATGGGATCAGAAACCAATTCGGCAGCCGCGGCGAGAGTCGGGTGAGTATCTGCCAGCGTTGTCGACTCTTCCAAGTCAACGTGCCGGCACAGTGCTCCAANGTGCAGGTTCCCCTCGTCGTCGACGTGGTGGTAGTCCAGACCGGGGACATTATTGATATCGACGATCATTGCGGGCGCCGCGAACCGGAGTTTCAGCATGGGAATCAGGCTCTGGCCACCCGACANAACTTTCGCTTCGCCGCCGCTACGGTCAAGGATGGCAATGGCCTCTTCCACAGACTTAGGCGACTCATAGTCGAAACGGTTGGGGTACATACGTGTTCCTTGTCAGTTTGTGTGCGTGATTTACGGGCTAGGGCTTGAGACTCGGGGGTTGTGTGTCTCGGTTTCGATGTTGACGCTTCAGGACTCCGTGTCGCGCACGGCGACGGGGAGCGAGTCTGCGTCGGGGTCAGGTCGAGGCTCCTGATGCGGAGGCCACGGCCCTTGCACCGGCTGCCCGGCGACTTTGAGGAAGTCAATGAACTGCGGCCAGGCCCACACGGTCGGCGCGGGGCCTTCCTTCGGGGAGTCCTCAACCAGAGCGAACATGCGTGGATTTCCACCTTCATGACCCGTGGACTCGATTGCCATGCGAACCTCTTCCCTCACAATAATTTTGCCAGCCGGTCCGAGACCGCTACTCAACACCCAGATGGCCGACTCCGCAAGGGCTTCACCGAACTTTGATCATTCCCTCACAAGTCAACCTCGTGCTGAAACGATTTGAGCGGCGATCGAAACCGCGATCTCCTCCGGAGTCGATGCTCCGATGTCGAGTCCCGCCGGGCCATGGACCCGCGAAAGGTCGGTCACGTCCCGATAGGCCAACCAGTCAGCGCGAGCCTGCTGCATCGCCCGAGAGCCCAAGGCGCCGATGTAGCCGGCGTCACTGTCCAAAGCCACCTGCAGGCACCGGCTCGACGTCTCGACGTCGTGACCCATGACAACGACGGCGTCCGCGCTGGACAGCCGTGTCGTCAATCCCTCGACCATGTCCGGTCGCGTCTCGACTGCGGCATCCCACCCCAGAAGGCTCACTTGGGCGACCAGTGCGTCCGCGATCGGGCCGCCGCCGGCGATCACCATCGTCACGCCAGGCACCAGCACCGTGCGCACGAGGGAATCCGTGATGTCGACCGTCGGCCCGCCGGCTCCGAATGCCGTTGCCTCCTCACTGGTCGCCGATGCCGAGGTCGTCACCGCTATCTGGGTTACGTCGTCACCGTNGAGCACGCCGTCGATGATCACGGGCTCGCGAGCCATTAGCGCTGGCCACACCTCCCCAGGGAACTGGGCGGCCGGGACCACCAGAAACTCCACAGTTGACCCCGCTGGCAGTCCGCTCGTGCTCGCTTCCCACTCCTCGACACGATGCCGAACCCGACGCCCCGTCGGAAGTTGTCGCGCGGCAGCATCCGCGAGTAGGCCGGTGAACGCTCCGTTGGCGAGCTCACCCAGGTTCCCTCCTCCCGGCGTGATCATCAAGGCTTCCTTACTGGCTGCCGGCGAGATCATCCAGGCGACATCCGCTCGCGTGCCTGCGCGTGCACATGCGGCAACGCTCAACGCAACGTCGTACATCCGGCCCTCTCCCTTCCTCGCGCCAGGCCCGACCGTCTACTCCCGTCGGTTATAAATGCGATTGCTGCCATTACTCCCATCCGGCTTACTCCCATCCGACTTGCTCCCATCCGGCTTACTCCCATCCGGCTTACTCCCATTCGATGGTGCCCGGCGGCTTGCTCGTCACATCGAGAACCACTCGATTGACCTCCGGCACCTGGTTGGTGATGCGGGTCGAGATTCTCGCGACGACCTCGTAGGGCAGCCGGGACCAGTCGGCCGTCATCGCGTCGTCGCTCGAAACCGGCCGCAGAACGACCGGGTGCCCGTAGGTTCGACCGTCCCCTTGAACACCGACCGAGCGGACATCCGCCAGAAGTACCACAGGGAACTGCCACACGTCCCGGTCGCACCCGGCGGTGGTCAACTCCTCCCGTGCGATCGCATCGGCCGCTCGAAGAATCTCCAGTCGTTCCTCGCTGACCGATCCGATGATGCGGATTGCCAGACCCGGACCCGGGAAGGGGTGTCGCCAGACGATCTCTTCTGGCAGCCCGAGGTCGAGACCGACCTGGCGCACTTCGTCCTTGAAGAGCGTTCGCAGCGGTTCCACCAGGGTGAATTCCAGGTCGTCCGGGAGGCCGCCAACGTTGTGGTGACTCTTGATGTTCGCCGTGCCCGATCCGCCACCGGATTCCACGACGTCGGGGTACAGCGTCCCCTGGACCAGAAAATCGACACTGCCGCCCGACCCCGCTTCCGCGACGACCTGGCGGGCGGCCTCTTCGAAGACCCGGATGAACTCGCGCCCGATTATCTTTCGCTTGGTCTCGGGCTCCTCGACATCCTCGAGCTCGCTCAAAAAGCGCTCCCGCGCATCTACGGTCACCAGGCGAACGTCGGTGGCGGCGACGAAGTCGCGCTGCACCTGCTCGACCTCTCCTGTTCGAAGCAGGCCATGATCGACGAANATGCATGTCAACTGGTCTCCGACGGCTCGCTGCACGAGAGCGGCCGCGACGGCCGAGTCAACTCCCCCCGACAGGCCGCAGATAATCCGGGAGTCCCCCACCTGATCTCGAATTCGCGCAACCTGCTCGTCGATAATTCCGGACATCGTCCAAGTTGGCTCGCACTCGGCGATCTGCCACAGGAAGTGCTCGAGGATGCGTTGCCCGTGAGCGGTGTGCATGACTTCGGGATGGAACTGCACTCCGGCCATCCGACGCTCGACGTTCTCGAAGGCGGCTACCGGCGCTCCAGGGGTGCTGGCTAGTACTTCAAAGCCGGGCGGCGGAACATCCACGCTGTCTCCGTGCGACATCCAGACATTCTGCGTCTCGGGTAGGCCGTTTAGCAGGGTCCCAGGGGCGCAAACCGTTAGCGTCGTCCCGCCGTACTCGCTCCCCCCAGTGCGAGCGACGGAACCCCCAAGCCCCTGAGCCATGGCCTGGAATCCGTAGCAGATCCCGAATACCGGAACGTCCAAATCGAAGATTCGGCTATCGAACGAGGGAGCATGTGGCTCGTACACACTGGAGGGCCCACCGCTGAGGATGATCGCGCACGGGTTCTTTGACCGAACACCCTCCATCGAGACGGAGTGGGGGACGATTTCAGAATAGACATGGGCCTCGCGAACCCTGCGCGCAATCAACTGCGCGTACTGGGCACCGAAATCCACGACGAGAACGGGACGGGCTCCGAGGGATTCCGTGCGACGCGACTGCTCCACTCCNCGNAGTCTACTGCGGGGAACTGAACGCTCCGAGGGCCAGGAGCGCACCGAGGAGCCCTCCGTAGACGAGCACGCCCACAGCGATCGTCACGATAATGAAGACGACGGCGAGCCGCGAGTTCCTGCGAGCCCGGGCGAGGTCNTCNCGCCGCTTCCACACGNCCGTCCGCCAACTGAACACCACCGCAATNAGACCCAGGGGCAAGAAGAACAGGGCGGCCGNGANNATCGACCACACCAGGTGCGTCCGTGGCTGGGTGGGGTCATCCGCCGTCACGACACCGAACACTAGGCCCCTGCCGAGCGGGCGCTCGTGGGCGCGAGCAGCATGGCCGAGATCGAGGCCGCATGTGCTCAGGCGGCAGACGGTCTGGAGCCGTTCGCCGACGAGGACGCCGATGCCGAGTTCCGCAAGCATCTGGTGACNGTGCTCACCAAGCGGGCGGTAGCAACGGCGGCCGGTATCTCCTCGTAGTCAGCGACACAGCAACACTCTGCGAGAGGGGTGGATCTTCGGATCCGCCCCTCTCGTCGCGTCTAACGGCAAATCCCGTACCCCTTGACGTCGGGTATCTCGACGTCAGGTTGCCAGCGGCAAGCGCAGTGACCCCGGTGCGTCGGCCGGCACTATCGGACGGGCCGGCTCGATGGGAGTGACCGGCTCGTAGCCTGCGCCGAGGTCGGGCCTGGCATCCGGCTCACCCTTATTCGGCCACAAAGCCACCGCTCGCTCCGCCTGCGCGGTAATGGTCAGCGATGGGTTGACACCCAAGTTCGCGGTGATCGTCGAGCCATCCACGATGTGCATCCCCGGATATCCGAAGACCCGGTGGTAGGCATCGACGACTCCGACATCGGCGTCGGCCCCGATCACACACCCTCCAACGAAGTGGGCGGTGAGCGCCGCATCGATGTTTTCGAAGACACTCGAACCGGGAACGCCGCCGATCTTGTCCGCGACACGACGGACCACATCCTGGGCAACCGGCATGTAGGTGGGAGCCGGTGAGGATTGATCTTGATCCGTAGTCAGCCTCCACCGCGAGAACGGGCCGAGTCCACGTCGCTTACCGGTCAATGTCAACGAGTTGTCGACCGGCTGCATGACCAACGAAATCACCGTGCGCTCGGACCACCCACGGACGTCCAGCAGCTGCCGCACAATTCCTGGCTGTCGAGCCAATTCTCTGAGCCACACACGCCACCGAGGTTCTCCAGCAACCGGCGTGGTGAGAACAGACTGCAGCAGCCCCATCGAGTTTGAGCCTTTGCCGTACCGCACGGGCTCGACGTGCGTGTTGTCGTCCGGATACCAGCTCGACGTGATCGCGACCCCTTCGGTGAAGTCGGCTCCGGTCACCGAGGTCGTTTGAGCCACCGCCCCGAGAATGGATTCTGAATTGGTACGCGATAGGCGACCGAGCATCGGCGACAACCGAGCTAACCGACCTTCGTCCTTCATCTTGTGCAGCAGTCGCTGCGTGTTGTAGGTGCCTGCCGCAAACACCACGTGTTCGGCCGTGAACCACCGGCGAAGTCGATTGCCGAGCGATCCTGTGGCCCTCGTCTCGATGCGATACCCACCGCCGGGTAACGGGTCGACGCCAATCACTGTGGTCATTGGCAGTATTCGCGCCCCGGCGAGTTCGGCGAGGTGCAGATAGTTCTTGGGCAGCGTGTTCTTCGCGTTCCACCGGCAACCGGTCATGCACTCACCGCACTCAACACACCCTGTTCGAGCGGGTCCGCGCCCCCCGAAGTACGGATCCGGGACGGTCACACCTGGGGTGCCGAAGTAGACACCCACCGGCGTCATGCGGAAGGTGTGCCCCNCTCCCATGTCGTCGGCCACCTGCTTCATNACGATGTCCGANGGCGTCATCCGAGGGTTGTCTTCGATGCCGAGCATGCGACCGGCCTGGTCGTAGTAGGGCGCGAGTTCACNAGCCCAATCCGTGATGTCGGCCCATTGCGGATCCGAGAAGAAACGACCCCCGGGGATGTACAGCGTGTTGGCATACACGAGCGATCCACCACCCACACCGGCACCGGCAAGGACGGCAACGTCCTTCATCACATGGAACCGTTGGATGCCGAACATTCCGAGCATCGGAGCCCACAGGAAACGTCGAAGATCCCACGAGGTCGAGGCGAATTCATGATCAGCGAAACGACGACCCGCTTCGAAAACCGTCACACGGTAGTTCTTTTCCGCAAGCCGCAGAGCAGTCACCGAGCCGCCAAACCCGGACCCGATGACTGCGACATCGGTGTCGAAGACCACAGGGTCACTCAAAGGCGCCGCCATCAGCCCTCCTACTTCAGTCCCAAGTTCTTCATAACAGCCATCGCTTGGGCAAGGGTGTCACCCCATTGCTCGTCTGACCACCCGAACGGTGGATCGAAGTTGAGCGCCCGCTGGGTCGCAATCGTCTGCGACTCGGTGTACTTCCACAGGCCTTCGTCACCGTGACGCCTGCCCAGCCCCGACGCCCCCATGCCGCCCATGGGCGCTCGCTTGCTAGCCCACGCGGCCGCATACCCCTCGTTGATGTTGACCGTTCCCGCCCGCAGAGATCGCGCCATNGACCGGGCAGCACGGGTATCTCGACTGGCAATGGCAGCGTTTAAGCCGTACTCGGAGTCGTTGGCCCGGGCAACGGCCTCAGCGTCCGAGCCCACCGGATACACCGACACCACGGGTCCGAAGGTTTCTACACGACAAACATCCATGTCTTCTTGCACTCCGGTGAGAATGGTGGGTGCAAAGAAGTACGGGCCGATGTCCGGTCGCGGCTCACCCCCCACGATCACCTCGGCTCCGAGCTGCACCGCGTTCTCCACGTGGGCAGCCACCCGATCACGTTGACGCTGCGATACCAGTGACCCGAAATCGGCACCCCAGCCGATCTGTGCCGACATGCGCAAAGCCTGCGTTCGACGGGCAAAGGCATCGAGGAACTCGTCGATAATGGATTGATCGACGTACATCCGCTCCATCGAGATGCACAGTTGCCCCGAGTTGGAGAAGCTCGCCCTACAGGCAAGCGCCGCCGCCGCTGCGATGTCGGCGTCGCTTCGAACGATCATTGCGTTTTTTCCACCGAGCTCCATGGAACATCCAATGAGTAGCTCCCCGCATTGAGCGGCTACACGTCGGCCCACCGCCGTCGATCCGGTGAACATCACGTAGTCGGAGCGATCGATGACCAGCGGGCCCACCATCGATCCCTCTCCCGCCACGACAGTGAACACTCCGGGAGGAAGGCCGGCTCGCTCTAGTAGGTCGGCGATCCACAGTNCCGAGAGTGTTGTTTGCACGTCGGGCTTCACTACAACGCAATTTCCCGCCATCATCGCTGGTATCGCATCGCTGATTGCAAGCGTGAGCGGGTAGTTCCACGGGGCGATAACTCCCACGACACCGAACGGAACGCGGCGCTCGACCACTCCCACGAGACCCGGAAGTGCGCCGAGTCGTCGGCGTGGCCGAAGGAGCCGTCGGGCATCTCGGGCGTAGTGCCGAGCGGTGATGCACACGTCGAGGACTTCTTCATTCGCGTCTTTCCGGGCCTTGCCCGTCTCTCGTTGCAACAGATCCAAAACGGATTGACGATCGTCCAGCAGCGCATCGTGAAATCGCAGCATGATCGCGCTGCGCACCGAAACGGGGGTATCTGCCCACATCCTCTGGGCCCGGCGGGCCTCGTCGAAAACGGCATCGACGTCGTCCTCGGTGCTTGTCGGGAGCGAGTACAAGGTGGCGCCGGTGAACGGCTCGATGATGTCGGTCGTTTGCCCCGAGGCAAGCAGAGACGAAAGAAGTCGATCCGAATCCACAACGGCCCCTACGAGCTGACGACCATGTCGACGCGCTGAAACTCTTTCAGGTCGGAGTATCCAGTCGTCGCCATCGCCTTACGCAGGGCACCCACCATGTTGACCGTGCCGTCGGCTCGAGTGGACGGCCCGCGCATGATCTCGTCGAACGTTCCCACCTGATCCATCAAGTGACGCTCTCCCCGCGGTAGTTTCCGGTGCCAGGCTTCCGCCCCCCAATGCGCTCCGCGACCCGGGGCATCCGTCGCCCGCGCAAAAACCGAGCCGACCATCGCAGCATCGGCGCCACAAGCGAACGCCTTCACAACATCTCCGCTCGAACCCATAGATCCGTCGGCGATCACGTGGACGTAGCGACCACCGGACTCGTCGAGGTAGTCGCGTCGCGCAGCAGCNACCTCAGCGACAGCGGTTGCCATGGGCACTCGCACACCAATGACGTCGGCTGTGGTGTGACTCGCTCCTCCACCGAATCCAACGAGGACACCCGCCGCACCGGTACGCATCAGGTGCAACGCCGCCTGCCGAGTACTGCATCCACCGACGATNACCGGGACGTCNAGATCGTGAATGAACTCCTTCAGATTCAGTTCGTTCCCATCCGAGTTCACGTGCTCGGCGGACACGGTCGTTCCACGGATGACGACGATGTCGGCACCAGCGCCGGCTGCCAGTGGTGCCAATTCGGTCGTCCGTTGCGGTGAGACCGCCACAGACACCGTGATGCCTGCCGCCTTCATCTCCCCGATGCGACGTGTAATGAGTTCGGGTTGTACGTCGTGTTCGGAGTACACGCGCTGCAGGTAGGGCGTGACCGCCGCTGGGTCCTCGGTGGCGATTCTCGCCAGCAGTGGCTCGGGGTCTTCATTGCGAGACCACAAGCCCTCGATGTTCAAGGACGCTAGGGCCCCGCACCGCGCGAGCTCGACTGCGCTGGTGGGAGACACGACCGAGTCCATCGGGGCCGCGAGAAGGGGGGTTTCGAACGAGTAGGCGTCGATGTTCCATGCGGTCGAGACGTCCTCGGGGTTGCGGGTCCGCCGACTCGGGGCAATCGCCACTTCATCGAACGAATAGGAGCGGGCGGCAGCTTTCGAGCCGCCGATGAGCACATCGGCCATGGTTATCGCCCCGTGTAGTTGGGCGCCTCGAGCATCATCTGCACGTCGTGCGGATGGGATTCGCGCAACCCGGCCGCCGTGATCTGCACGAAGCGACCACGAGAGATCAATTCCGGCATCGTTGCGGTTCCGGCGTATCCCATGGCGGCACGCAGACCTCCCACGAGTTGATGAGCNACTGCCGCCAGCGGTCCTCGATAGGCGACCATTCCCTCGATGCCTTCGGGAACCAATTTGTCGTCACTGAGAACGTCGTCCTGAAAGTAGCGGTCTTTGCTGTAGGACCGCGCCTGTCCGCGAGATTGCATCGCGGCCAACGAGCCCATCCCGCGGTAGGACTTGAACTGCTTGCCGTTCACAAAGACCACCTCGCCCGGTGCTTCTTCACATCCGGCGAGCAACGATCCGAGCATCACCGTGCTGGCACCGGCGACGATCGCCTTGGCTATGTCGCCCGAGTACTGGATGCCGCCGTCTCCGATGACAGGAACTCCAGCCGGAGCGCAGGCGCGATATGCCTCGTTGATCGCTGTGATTTGCGGAACCCCAACACCAGCGACCACCCGNGTCGTGCAGATGGATCCGGGACCCACGCCAACTTTGACCCCGTCGGCACCTGCATCGACGAGCGCTTGCGCGCCTTCATACGTCGCCACGTTGCCGCCGACGATGTCGACGCGGGAATCCTTCTTCAACCGTCGAACCATCTCCAGTACCGCATGAGAATGCCCGTGCGCGGTGTCCACGACAAGAAAATCAACGCCCGCGGAAATCAGNGCGTCGGCCCGCTTCTCCGCATCNTCGCCGACACCGATTGCGGCACCCACCACCAAGCGACCTTCGGGGTCCTTGGTGGCGTGCGGATACTTGTCGGTCTTGACGAAGTCTTTGACGGTGAACAGCCCCTGGAGCTTGTTGTCGGCGTCGACGATGGGAAGCTTCTCCACCTTGTGCCGGGCGAGCAACGCGAGTGCCTCTTCCGGGTCGATACCCACCGAAGCCGTGACCAACGGCATACCGGTCATTGCCTCGCGTGCGGTGATCGACATGTCCTCTTCGAAGCGCATGTCGCGGTTTGTCACGATCCCGAGAAGGGTTCCGGAGCCGTCCACGACGGGCACTCCGGAAATCCGGTATTTCGCGCACAGGGCATCGACATCGGCAAGCGCGTCCTCCGGCCCGCAGGTGATGGGATTTTGGACCATTCCTGCCTCGGAACGCTTGACGCGATCGACNTGGTTAGCTTGCTCTTCGATCGGAAGGTTCCGATGGAGCACACCCACTCCACCTTGCCGCGCCATCGCGATGNCCATACGTGCTTCCGTGACCGTGTCCATGGCGCTGGATACCAAGGGCAGACGCACGCCGATATTCCGTGTCACGCGGCTGGCCGTGTCGACGTCACCGGGGACGATCGTGGATTCTCCTGGAAGCAGCAGGACGTCGTCGAATGTCAGCCCGCGCAGGGCGAACTTGCCATCGTCGGCCGGGCTCTTCACGGCCTCAGGCTACTCACATTCCCAGGGAGCGAGCCAAACGCGTCACGGTCTCGGTGAGATCCATGGTCCGACCCACTCCCGGTGGTGTCGACCCACTCCAACCAGGGCCTCCCGCCACAACGGTCGGGGCAGGACGCAACATCGTCAGGTCCGCCAGTGTCTGCGTCTGTGCTGACCCGGGGATTTGGGCCCAGACGAAAACCGCCGCCGGACCCGTCCGGCGAGCGGACTGCAGGAGCGTCTCCTGCGGCACTCGGGCCCCCAGCATTCGGCAGCCGACCCGGCGTTCGGCTAACCCCGCGGCAACGGCCCAAAGCGGCAGAAAGTGGGTTTCTTCATCCGCGCCGGCGAGCATCACGAGCCGAGCGTTTTGCGGCTCCTTCAATTCACGGGCGCGCTCCGCGAGGACCGCGTGCACAGAATCACTGAGAATGTGCTCGACGGCGATACTTCCGCCAGAGGTTTCCCAGCGCTGGCCGACTCCGGTGAGAACGGGCACCAACAGGTGATCCCAACTCCAAATTACGCCCCGCCTTTCAATGGTGTCTCGCATGATCTGCTGGCAGGCGAGCCCGTCGAGCGCGAGGGCAGCACGCGCGAGGCCGCGCGACGCAGGCGTACCTCCCGGAATAGGAATCACTTGACCGCCACCACTGCGCGAGGAGGCGGGATCGNAGGTCGGTTGAGTGGATGCGTCCGCGGGCGAAGACGCCATCGCCAGTTCGGTCACCGAGGCAAGCGCCGAAGGGTCGACGTCGAGGGCGAGCGCCTCCCGGGCTGCATCACCGGGAGGCAGGCCCGCGAGACTTAGGCGGCGCATGTGCTCAAGCCGCGTGAGGTCAACGGCCGAATAGCGACGGTGAGCACCCGCCCGATGCTCACTCGGCCCGAGACCGTATCTGCGATCCCAAGTCCGCAAAGTGGCCGGCGCCACACCTAGCCGGCGGGCAACTGCCGCAACTGTCAGACCGGGTGACGTGGATCTCTCCTGATCAGCATTTTCACTGGAACGGAGTTCACTAACCACACGCGTATTCTGCGAGGTGCTGGCGCGTTTCGCATCTGCAGGTACAAAGCACCACTAAATGGGACATATAACCACCTAGAAACGTTTCGTAAATTATTCAACTTAATTACTTGACTAAGGTGTGAAGCGATTGATATCGTTTCACACCTGATTAGGGAGGTAAACCATGGCCGACGTATCCAGGCTTCCAGGTCCCAACGCGGACATTTGGGATTGGCAACTCGAAGGATCCTGCCGCGGGGAAGATCCCGGGATCTTCTTCCATCCGGAAGGTGAACGCGGCCCGGCCCGCGCGGCGCGCGAATCCGCTGCCAAGGCAATCTGCGCTTCCTGCCCCGTCATGATGCAGTGCGCAGCCCACGCTCTGGCTGTCCGCGAGCCGTATGGCGTCTGGGGCGGCCTCTCCGAAGACGACCGCGATGCCGTCTACGCCGGCCGTCGTGATCTCCCACACGCTGTCTGACACATTTCCATTCACGCATCCCCCCCCTCACACAACGAAGGGCGCCGGNTCTCCGGCGCCCTTCGTTATTGGTCGGTTGCGGAGCGTCTAGTGCGCGTGACCGTGGTGCGCGTGACCGTGACCGGCCCCGTCGTCTTCCTCTTCCGGCTTCTCCACGACAAGGGCTTCGGTGGTCAGCAGCATCGCAGCGATTGATGCGGCGTTCTCAAGCGCCGACCGCGTGACCTTGACCGGGTCGATGACTCCGGCGGCAATCAGATCTCCGTACTCACCCGATGCCGCATTGAGTCCGTGGCCAGGAGCCATCTCTGCGACCTTCGACACGACGACGTAGCCCCGCTCCCCTGCGTTCTCGGCAATCCATCGCAGGGGCTCAGCCGCTGAGCGCCGAACAACACCGACACCGGTCGCTTCATCGTCTGTTAGGCCAAGGCCGCCTTCGAGAACCGATGCTGCTTGAACCAACGCAGTTCCTCCACCGGAGACGATGCCTTCTTCAATCGCGGCGCGGGTCGCCGATACGGCGTCTTCGATGCGATGNTTCTTCTCCTTCAACTCCACCTCGGTGTGGCCTCCAACGCGGATGACAACCACACCACCGGCAAGTTTCGCGAGCCGTTCTTGCAATTTCTCACGGTCCCAATCTGAATCAGACGCGTCGATCTCGCGCTTGATTTGAGATACACGATCCTCCACCGCGCCAGACTCGCCACCCCCGTCNACAATGGTTGTGATGTCCTTCGTCACCACGATGCGGCGAGCAGAGCCCAACACGTCGAGACCGACCTGATCGAGCTTCAACCCGACCTCCGGGGAAACCACCTGCGCACCGGTCAAGATTGCGATGTCCTGCAAGATCGCCTTCCGGCGGTCACCGAAGGCCGGAGCCTTCACCGCGCAGGAGGTAAACGTGCCGCGGATCCGGTTGACGACCAGAGTGGACAGCGCTTCGCCCTCCACGTCTTCAGCGATGATCAACAACGGCTTGCCAGCCTCGACCACCTTCTCGAGTAGCGGCAAGATCTCGTTGACGGCGGCGATCTTGCCCTGCACNAGCANAATGCGCGCATCTTCGAGGACGGCCTCCATGCGATCGGCATCGGTNACGAAGTACGGAGAGATGTAGCCCTTGTCGAACTGCATTCCCTCGGTGAAGTCCATTTCCATCGCCGTCGTGCTGGACTCCTCGACGGAGATAACCCCGTCTTTACCTACCTTGTCGAATGCATCAGCGATCATGCCACCGATNTCAGCGTCTTGACTGGAAATAGTCGCCACATGCGCGATCTCTTCCTTGCCGTTGACCTCGCGCGACATCTCGACCAATTTCTCCGTGACGGCAGCTACGGCCTGGTCAATCCCACGCTTGAGCGACATCGGGTTGGCGCCAGCAGTCACCTGCTTGAGCCCATCGTGCACCATCGCCTGAGCGAGAACCGTCGCCGTCGTCGTCCCGTCGCCAGCGATGTCATTTGTCTTCGTGGCGACCTCTTTGGCGAGCTGAGCGCCAAGGTTCTCGTAGGGGTCTTCCATCTCGATTTCGCGAGCGATAGTGACGCCATCGTTCGTGATCGTGGGAGCNCCCCACTTCTTGTCGATAACGACGTTGCGGCCCTTGGGGCCTAACGTCACGCGGACGGCGTCGGCGAGTGCATCGACGCCACGTTCGAGGCTGCGGCGGGCGTCCTCGTCGAATTCNAGAATCTTGGCCATGTTGTTCCTTGCTTCGTGGGTTGAGTGGGGGGTTGATCAGGGAACTGGCGGGCAGTTCGAGTGGAACGTGGGAGTTTCGGTGGAGATGTCGGCGCGGACAAAACGTGAGCCCCAGCCCCGTACGGGGTCCGGGGCTCACGACATGCTGATGTCCGGGCGAGACAACGGTGAATCGGAACTACTTCTCCACGATCGCGAGGACGTCGCGCGCGGAGAGGATCAAGTAGTCCTCGTTGTTGTACTTCACCTCNGTACCGCCGTACTTGCTGTAGATGACGACGTCACCAACGCTGATGTCGAGTGGGACTCGCTTGTCCCCATCCTCGTCAAAGCGGCCCGGGCCCACGGCTAGAACTTTACCCTCTTGGGGCTTTTCCTTGGCGGTATCGGGAATGACAAGACCCGAGGCAGTTGTCTGCTCGGCGTCGAGGGTCTGGACCAAAATCCGGTCCTCAAGTGGCTTAATGGAAACCGACACAGTTGCATCCTCCGGATGAGTCGGCGGCCGCCCTTGCGGGCGGTAACGGCTAGGACAGTTGGCAGTCTCACGGGGAGAGTGCCAATAGCAGAGATTACGCGTGAGTTAGCACTCTGTCAATTCGAGTGCCAAGCGCGTCGGCTGTCAGGATCACCTCGTGGACGACGACCAGGCTGTCTCGGGACTGGTCCAATTGGCCCGCAAGCCCCTCCCCGAGCGCCAAGCCCTCCTCACATCGGCCCTGTCCCTGCCAACGCTCGACCCGCTCGCCGCCGTGAGCACACTTCGCCGTGAGCACCCCGATCTCGACCCCAGCCTGTGCTCGGCTCTGGTCACCCAGCAGCAGCTGCTCCTCGCTGGAGCGGACAAGGGCCTCATTGACGCAAACGGCTTGTGGATGACCACCCCCGTCGGCCTCCAGCAAGCCAGCCGGCCACAGGTTGCTCTCCGTCGAGCGAGCATGCTGGCAGCAGCCGGTGTTCGCAGCGTGGTCGATGCGACCGCTGGAATCGGCGTGGACTCCCACGCCTTCGCTCACCGTGGCATGCACGTGGTCGCCGTCGAGAAAGATACGGTGACCTCAGAAGTCTGCGCCGCCAATCTGACCGCAACCCTGTCGGAAATCGACGCTCCTGCCAACGTCATCAATGCCGATGCCACTGAACCAGATCTCCTCGCATCTCTTGCCCAGCACTTGCCCGCTCCCGTTGCCGTTTTCGTCGACCCGTCACGTCGAGGTAGCACTCGACCCGTCGACGGGTCCCGCGCTCGCCCTGAACGGGACCCAGAACGCTGGTCTCCCCCGTGGTCCTTCGTTGATTCGCTTCGTTCGCACTTCGATTTCATTGCAGCTAAAGCCCCCGGCTCTTTCGTCCCCTCCGCTGCGTGGGCGTGCGAGTGGCTCGGCGTGCGCGACCACATTGTCGAGTGCTCTGTGTATTCCACNGCGCCGCCGACTTTTGTCGCCACTCATCANGCAACACTGCTCTCCAGCGCCCTCGACTCAGAGATCACCTACGCCGCCGACGGGCCACCGGCACCATCACACCTGTCATCAGTGCCCCCATCGACAGGTCCACTCGAGGACTACCTCGGAGAACCCCACCCGGTTTTCCGTCACTCGCTCGCAGCGTTGTGCGGCACCACCGCCCATGNGGTCCACCCGGACAGTCNTTGGATTACCAGTGCCCAACCGACCATCGAAGGAGTCCGCTGGTACCGGCTACTTCAGGCGGTACCGGTCAAACAAATCGCGAGCGNCGCGCACGCTCACGGCATCGATGCGGTCGCCATCAAATGTCGGGAGTCACGCCGTTCGATCTCCGATCTGCGCGAGGGCATCGGACTACCCGACGGCAACAGGTACGCCGTCGTTGTGGCCGCCGGACTCGATGACGCTCTTCTCGTTGAGCGAGTTCAATAACAAACTCGACCGCATCATCCGAAGGCAACGGACGTGACGGGCATGTGAGACGTCGCCGGAAAGCCNTGCGACGAGGCGGGCACCCCCTGCCGAATCAACCTGGCGCCCAACGCGGCAACCATCGCTCCATTGTCCGTACACAGGGAGGGGCTTGGCACTCGAAGTTCGTAGCCTGCTTTCTGGGCCCGGTGCTCCATCANGGCTCGCAGCCGTGAGTTAGCCGCGACCCCACCTCCTAGGACGATGTGATCGACACCGCGGACCCGACATGCCTCGACCGTTTTCCTGGTCAGGACATCGGCCACGGCCTCCTGGAAACTCGCGGCAATGTCGTTCACGTGACGAGCACGCCCCTGGTCTCCGAGGCTCCCGCACAAGCGTGCCACCGCCGTCTTCAACCCGGAGAACGAAAAATCGAAGGGGTGTTCGGGGTCGTGCATCAGCGCTCGCGGAAGTTCGTACGCCTGGGCATCGCCTTGGCTGGCGGTTCTATCGATGTGAGGGCCACCCGGGAACGGCAGACCGAGAAGACGAGCCACTTTGTCGAATGCTTCGCCCGCGGCATCGTCCAATGTTTGCCCCAGCGGCTCAATGTCGTCACCTTCCATCAGGACGAGCGACGAATGACCCCCCGAAACCAACAGTGCAATGACCGGATCCGGCAACTCCCCGTGCTCCATCTCGTCCACGGCAATGTGGGCCGCAAGATGATTCACCCCGTACAGATCAACGCCGATGCCAGCGGCCAAACCTTTGGCGGCTGCGACTCCGACCAAAAGGGCTCCCACGAGTCCAGGTCCCGCCGTGACCGCGACCGCATCGATATCCGTTACCCGGATTCCGGCCTCCTCAAGAGCGGCTTCCAGCACGGGCCCCCACGCATCCACGTGCGCCCGACTTGCCACCTCCGGAACAACGCCACCGAAACGTGCCTGCTCATCGATACTCGAAGCGATCACATTTGCGCGCAGTTGGTCACCGATGACGATTCCTATTCCGGTCTCGTCGCACGATGTCTCGACACCCAGGACCACCGGACCGCGAGGGGAGGTCATGGCGATANCTCCAAGGGTCTTCGTCGCATGATCACGGCGTCCCCACCGTCGGGGTAGTAGCCCGATCGAGTGGCGATGGCTTGAAANCCGGACTCTTCATACATGCCGATCGCATCCTCATTGGTGGATCGGACCTCCAACATCATCGAGGTGGCGTCCCGGTGTTTAGCCACGTGAACGCATGCGTCGAGCAGTTCGCGGCCGATCCTTTGCCCCCGTCGATCTGACCGAACGGCAACAGTCTGGAGATCGCTGTCGGGTGCCAAGACAAAAACTCCTGCGTAGCCGACCACCGCGTAATCGTCATCGACCGCAACGAAGTACTCGCGGGTGGCACCGGCCAGTTCTCGCCAGAATTGATCGATGCTCCACGAGTCATCGGGGAAGCATTCAACTTCGATGTCATGCACCTGCGGGATGTCCCACCACCGCATCGCCCGTATCCGTTCGCCCGTCATCACGACCCACCCGGCGATAGGCGGGGTGACAACGTGACGTCCGGTGCCCGCAAATACAGCGGTCGTGGGGCCAGAAGCGCTCGTGCGGGCACACCCACCGCCGAGCCGTCCGATCCGTGCGGACCCCACTCTTTGGGCACTGGGACGGGTCCGTCACCCGCGGCCAGGAGTAGCGCTGCGCGGTGAGCCATCCGCGCAGGGTCTGGCTTCATGCCGTCGATGGTGGGGACGGTGAAGTTCGCATCGTCGCGAAGNGTGACCTGCGGCCCTTCCACCCGATTTCCATTCCCGTCGTAGCGCGCCCAATAGATCTCCTGGCGCTTCGCGTCTGCCGTCACGACGAATTCACGGTCAGGATCCGAATTGCCGTCATGACCTGTGTAGCGGTCGTCGCCCCTTGACCCACCGGGCGTGGACGATTCGCCGATCTCCCACGCGATGGCATCGAGCGAACACATGCCGACGACCGGCACCGACCACGCGCGCGCCAGCCCAACGCCGAACGCGACGCCGACCCGAAGGCCCGAATAGGGGCCGGGGCCTACACCGACACACACTGCCTGGGCCGGCTCTCCGGATGCTGCCGACAAGGCTCGTGTGAAGACCTCGTCGATTACCTCTGCATGTCTCCGCGCTCCCTCGACGGTGACCACAGGTCCAGGACCGTGCGGGTCTCCGAAGCCAATGGACGTTGCAGGCCCTGATGTGTCGATCGCGCACACTCGCATGGTCACGCCACCGCCGCGCGTATCGCTTCAAACAAGCGACGTTGGGAATCATCCGGCGCCCAAATCCGCACTGCGCGTGCGTCACCGGTTTCCGTCAACCTGACATGCACCCGATCCACAGGAAGGACGTCTTCGATTCGCTCACCCCATTCGATCACCACTACGGAGTTCTCGATATCGACATCCAGATCATCCCATTCACCGAGAGACGTCAACCGGTACGCATCGACGTGCGTGAGAGGAATAAACCCTTCTTCTCGACCCAACTCCCGCGCCAGTACGAATGTCGGACTAGTCACGGCGTCACCGATACCCATTCCTCGCGCAAGGCCCTGCGTGAAGGTTGTCTTGCCAGCACCGAGGTCGCCTTCCAGCACGACGACGTCCCCCGGTCCAAGAACCTGCCCGAAGCCTTCACCTATGGCACGGGTGACGTCGGGCGAAGAGCTCTCCAGCAAAACATCGCGTCCATCGACCGATGCCGTCATGCGACCCCTTGCCTGCTCACCAGGTCTCGGCGCACTCGCGCGATCAAGCCGTCGAGAAGTTCGTTCACTTCCACCGGTCGCTCGAGCATCACCATGTGGCCGCTCTCTCCCAGAACTGCGAACTCGGCTCCCGGTACTGCTTCGACGATTTCCTCGCTCAGCTCCGGTGGCGTCAGGCGATCAGCCGATCCGACGATCACCAGCAACTCAGCCTTCTGAAAGACCGGCAACGCATCGTGCTTGTCGTGCACGTGCAGGGCAGGAAGGAAATCCGCGACGACCTCAAGCGAGGTATTGGCCAGCATCTGAGCCACGAATCGGCCAGCGTGATCGGACGTCGGCGAACCGAAGGAATACAGCCGCGTGATGAGCAGCCCAAGATCGCTGTCCGACCAACCGTCGACCCAGTGCTCTCGCTCGGCCAGAAATTGCGCAATGGGTGGTGCCCACGACTGCACAATCTTGCCCAACGGGCCCGGGAGACCGAGCGAGTTCGCTTGCACATTTCCGGCTGTCGTGGCGACCAGGGCGACGCCACGAATGCGAGAGCCGAAGGCCTCAGGATTCTGATCGGCGTACGCCATGACCGACATTCCCCCCATGGAATGGCCGATGAGAACGATGGGGCCGCNGGGTGCGATTGCGTCGATAACCGCTGCCAGATCGCGACCCAACTNGTCGATGTGGTGGGAAGCGTCCGAGGCCTTCGCCGAAAGTCCGTGACTGCGCTGGTCGTAAAAGACAAGCCGGGCTGATCCCCGAAGGTGTTCGCGCTGGTAATGCCACGAGTCATGCGTGAGGGCGTACCCGTGGCAGAAAATGATGGTGACGTCACTACTGTCCATGTCTTCGGGCTCGTCCACTTCCACGTGAAGAGCGGTACCGTCAGGGGTCACGATCTCGCGCACCTCACCACGCAGCGCACCCAGTTGCGGCTCGTCATCCGCCGAGAGGGCCGATCTGCGCACCAAANCCCGTTCGGCGAGCACACCAACCGCGGCGCCAGCAGCCACGACTCCGAACGCAGCGGCCCCGCGACCGGCGACGCGTACAGCAGATGACAGATCCATCGGCCCTATTGTGCTCCACTGAACATCGGTCANTCGGCTTCTACGGTCACATATTCCCGGGGGATGCGCGGCGAGATCCGCGTGACGATCTCGTAGCCGATGGTGTCCGACCATCGCGCCCAGTCGGCCGCTGTCGGTTCGCCCCAATCACCAGCGCCGAAAACAATCACGTCATCTCCCGGTCTACTTTCGGTCTCCGGGCCGAGGTCCACGACCATCTGGTCCATCGCAATGACTCCGAGCACCCGGCACCGTCGACCGCCGATGAGGACCTCCGCTCGTGAGGACGCGGCCCGCGGTATTCCGTCCCCATACCCGACCGGCACGAGTCCGATCCATGTTGGTTCCGAGGCAACCCACGTACCTCCGTAGGAAACCCGCGCACCGGGATCGATGTGCTTTACGTGCGCCAAACGAGCCACCAGCGTCATCGCAGGAACCAACCCGAGCTCGGCGCTTGAACCCAATCCCTCACCAGGACTCACGCCNTACACGGCGATTCCCGCGCGGGCAAGGTCGAACAGAGAATCAGGCTGATTCAACGTTGCCCCGCTATTCGCCAGGTGACGTATCGGCGGTTCCACCCCGAATGACGCCAGGACGTCGCAGGCATCCCGAAAGATCTGCTGCTGCTCGGCGTTCGAAGCATCGCTCGGATCATCGGCGCTGGCCAGGTGCGACCACAACCCGACGATGTCGATGACACCATCCTGCTGCGCACGCTCCGCAGCCTGGAAAACCCGCGTCCACTCAGATCGAGCAACGCCGTTCCGGTTCAAGCCGGTATCCACCTTGATGTGCACGCGAGCTCGTCGTTCACAATGCACAGCGGCGGCCACAACTTCCGCCAACGTCCCTTCACTCGACACCGAAACATCAACATCAAGCTCCAGGCATTCACTCAGCGCGGGATCTCCCGGCGCCCACAACCAGGCGAGCATCCGGCCCCGATCTCCGGCCGCGCGCAATTGCACAGCCTCAGACAGCAGCGCCACGCCCAACCAGTCAGCTCCATCGGCCCGCAGGGTACGGGCGATCTCGACGGCACCATGCCCGTAAGCGTCCGCCTTGACCACTCCCATCACCGGTACCCCGCACGCCGTGAGGCGTCGGTAGTTACGGGATATCGCCGACAGATTGACCCGCGCGCGCGCCCGACTGAAAGACGCCGTCATACGCACAACCCTTCCAGGTTTCCCGCTCGAGCGGCAGCGATCGCCTCTGCAAGGCAATCTCGAACATCCGTGGCGACGACCGGGCGCTGTCGACGACCGGCGCGTTGGGCGGCCACGCCATGCAGCCACACGGCTGCAGTCACGACAACCAGCGGATCCTGATCAGGACGAGCGGCCAGCATTCCCGCCATCAGCCCCGTGAGCACATCTCCGCTGCCGGCACATGCGAGATCGGGAACACCGGCAGTGTCGATGAACGAGGGTCCACTCGCAGCGGTGATGGTTGTTCCCGGCCCTTTGCGAACGACGATCACACCCAGTTCGCGTGCCAGACGCTGAGACGTCATCGCTTCGCCATCGGCGCCCGCTACAAGTGCGAACTCACCACTGTGCGGGGTGATGACCGTGGTGCACCCTCGCTCCACTCGGCGACGGCACTCGGACCTCAACTCGGTATCGGTAGCCAACGATCGCAAAGCCCCCGCATCCAGCACTACCGGTACGTCAGAGGACAAGACCATCTGCACCGTCGAGGCGTCGGACTCGGTGAACCCGGGTCCGCAGGCCCATGCGCGAACCCTTGCATCAGATCGAAGGTCCGAACCGTCACAAACGACATCGGGGTAAACCGACACGACCTGCTCTGCAACACCATCCGCCCTGTCCAGGAACCTCACCATTCCCACACCCGAATATCTGCTGCCACCGACGGCCAGGATGGCCGCACCCGGATAGATGCGACTACCAGNAGCAACGGCAACCACCCCCCGCCGATACTTGTGGTCGTTGTCCTTTGGCTTCTTCACCACGTCAGCGACGTCTACCGGATCGATCAACCAATAGCCGGGTTCGGGAAGTTCAGGTTGAAGTCCGATGTCCACTAGGCGCACCTCCCCCACATGGCTGCGTGCGGGAACAAGAAAGAGCCCTGGCTTGAGGCACCCGGGGGTGACCGTGACATCAGCATCGAAGCCGACACCGTCGATATCACCGGTGTCGGCATCGACTCCGCTGGGAAGGTCCACNGCCAATCGCACAGCACCCGAAGAATTCGCCATCTCTACCGCGTGGGCCGCCGCATCGCGCAAGGCTCCCCGGGCACCAATGCCGACAATGCCGTCCACAATCAGATCGGCGTTCACACACTCCTGCTCGAGGGTGCTGGGATCCAGATCGCCGGAGACAAAACGTCCTCCGGCTGCTGTGAAAGCGCGCGCACCGGCATCGTGACAGGAAGAAGCGACACAGATAGCCCTCACCGACAGTCCTCGGTGCGCCAGGTGGGCTCCTGCGAACAGGGTGTCACCCCCGTTGTTGCCGGAACCCACAAGGAGGACAACGTGCGCGCCCATCAGTCGGCCACGACGTTCTCGAACCCGTCGCACGCATTCGACGGCTATTGCACGTGCAGCACGTTGCATGAGCGAGCCATCGGGGACTCGCTTCATAAGAGCGTTCTCGGCCTCACGAACAACCTCGACCGGGTAGAGCCCGCGCATCACTCCACCGTGACGGACTTCGCAAGATTTCGCGGCTGATCGACATCGTGACCTTTGACCGTTGCTAGTTCACACGCGAACACCTGCAAGGGCACCGTCGAGACGAGGGGCTGCATCAGGGTAGGAGTTTCCGGAACCCGAATAACGTGATCGGCCACTCCCACGATGGCTTCGTCGCCTTCTTCGGCGATCGCGATGACCGACGCTCCGCGGGCCCGAACTTCCTGGATGTTGGAGACGATCTTGTCGTGCAACACCGCCCGCCCCCGAGGCGAAGGCACCACCACGATCACGGGAATTCCCTCCTCGATTAGGGCAATGGGGCCGTGTTTGAGTTCTCCCGCCGGAAATCCCTCAGCGTGCATGTATGCGAGCTCCTTGAGCTTCAAGGCCCCTTCGAGCGCCACGGGGTAGCCCACATGACGCCCGAGAAAAAGAACAGATGGAGAGTCTGCGAATCGGCGAGCAAGGTCCCTAATCGGTTCGACAGTATCTAGGACCAGATCAACCTTTTGGGGCATATCACCAAGGTCGCTGAGGATCGCGCGAATCTCATCTTCGAACATGGTTCCGCGCGCCTGCGCCAGATACAGACCCACCAGGTAGGAGGCGATTATTTGGGTCAGGAACGCTTTCGTCGAAGCGACCGCGATTTCCGGCCCAGCGTAGGTGTACAAAACGGCATCGGACTCCCGCGGAATCGTCGATCCCACCGTGTTGCAAATCGCCAACGTACGAGCACCCTGCGCTTTCGCGTGACGGAGAGCCATGAGGGTGTCCATCGTTTCACCGGATTGGGAGATGGCGATGACGAGGGCATCCGGTCCGACGATCGGATCTCGGTACCGAAACTCGCTCGCCAATTCGACATCGACGGGCAGTCGTGTCCAATGCTCGATGGCGTACTTCGCCACCATGCCGGCATGAGCCGCAGTCCCGCAGGCAACCACGACGACCTTGGTGATGTCGCGCAGCACCGTGTCATCGAGTGCTGTCTCATCCAATTGAATGCGTTGCTCCGGGTCGATCCGACCACGAAGCGCGTCGGCGACGGCTTTGGGTTGTTCTGCGATTTCCTTCAGCATGAACAGGTCGTACCCACCCTTTTCCGCCGCTGAGGCGTCCCAATCCACAACGTAGGGCTTGGCTTCCACCTGGGTGCCGGCGAAATCGCGCACCTCGACTCCGTCGGCCCGGACGACAACGATCTGGTCTTGACCGAGTTCGAGTGCGTTACGTGTGTGATAAACAAACGCCGCAACGTCGCTTGCCAGAAAGTTCTCACCTTCGCCCAAACCGACCACGAGAGGCGAATTACGTCGCGCCCCTACGACCAACGACGGGTCACTCGGATCCATCGCCACGAGTGTGAAGGCACCTTCGAGGCGAGGACAGACCGACTGCATCGCTGCCGCAAGGTCCTGATCGACCTCGGGAAGAGCACGTGCGAGCAAGTGAGCAACGATCTCGCTGTCCGTCTCCGAAGACAGCATCACACCAGCAGCGATGAGCTCGTCTCTCAACGGCGCGAAATTTTCGATGATGCCGTTGTGGATGACGGCGATCCTCCCGTCGTCACTGACATGAGGATGTGCGTTGTGATCGGTTGGTCCTCCGTGGGTGGCCCACCGGGTGTGCCCGATACCAGTGGTGGACTGCGGGAGAGGGTCTTGGCCGATGAGGGTCTCGAGATTGACGAGCTTGCCCGCCTTCTTCCGGACTTCGAGGCGCCCCTCACTGATCACCGCAACGCCGGCAGAGTCATAACCGCGGTACTCGAGGCGACGCAGCCCGTCTACCAAGACCTCCAGGGCTTGCTTTTCCCCGACGTACCCGACAATCCCGCACATGGCGGCAAGACTACGCCTGCTCCACCGACATCAGCGGTCCACCTGAACGATGCGTTGCGCCAAGAATCCTTGGGACGGCGGCCGCCCCAAGGCTTAGCCCAGGGCCAGATCCACCCGAACAACATCCGCAATGGAATCGGCCAGTCGCTGTGCGTCCTCGACACTCGGCGCTTCCACCATGACGCGCACCACCGGCTCGGTTCCCGATGGACGCAGCAACACTCGCCCCTTGCCCTGCAGTGCCGACTCCGCCTCCTCCACGGCCTGCGTCACCGCATCACTGGAGGCCACACCGTCCTTGTCTACGCCACTGACATTCACTAGAACCTGAGGAAGCTTGACCACGCACGACGAAAGATCGGTAAGAGAGCGGCCGGTCTGCGCCATGATCGCGAGAAGGTGCAAGGCCGTCAGAACTCCGTCACCTGTCGCCGCGAGGTCCGCCATCACGATGTGACCGCTTTGCTCTCCACCCAGGACGAAGCCGCCAGCGCTCATTTCCTCGAGGACGTACCTGTCCCCGACCGCCGTTTCCGCCACGGTGATTCCTGCATCCTGCATTGCAATCTTGAAACCCAGATTGGCCATCACGGTGGAAACAACTGTGCCGTGCGCCAAGGTGTGGCTATCTCTCTTTGACATGGCCAACATGGCGAGTATGTGATCGCCATCGATAATGGAGCCGTCGGCGGCAACAGCGAGGCACCGGTCTGCGTCGCCATCGTGGGCAATCCCCACATCAGCGCCGCCGTCCCGAACGGCGGCGACCAGGGATTCCATGTAGGTCGACCCGCAACCGTCATTGATGTTCCAGCCATTCGGCTGCGCGTGGATAGCCGTTACCTGAGCTCCAGCACGCGCGAGTGCCCGTGGGCTCACATCAAACGCCGCGCCATTCGCACAATCGACGACAACCCGTAGCCCATCCAATTGGGTGTCGAGGGTGCCCTCGAGAAAATCCACATAGCGATCCCCTGCACGTGAGTCATGGCTTATCCGACCAACGTCTGAGCCCGTGGGTCGCTCCCATTCTTCGCCAATGCGCTGTTCGATTGCGTCTTCGATGTCATCGGCCAACTTATGACCACCTCGGGCGAAGAACTTGATCCCGTTATCGGGCATCGGGTTGTGCGAAGCCGACAGCATGACGCCTAGATCTGCATCGAGCTCCGACGTCAGCCACGCCACCGCCGGTGTGGGCAGAACCCCGACAACCGTTACGTCGACACCGGCGCTGGCGAGTCCCGCAACAACCGCCGCTTCAAGAAACTCACCACTGGCTCGGGTGTCACGACCCACGACCGCTGAGGGTCGATGACCGTCAAACGCACCGACATCGCCGAGCACATGCGCTGCGGCCACCGCCAAATCGACGGCGAGCTCCGCTGTTACGTCCCTGTTGGCAAGTCCTCGAACACCGTCGGTGCCGAAAAGTCGGCCCACGCTCGCCTCTAGCGCTTGCTGTACTGGGGCGCCTTGCGAGCCTTTTTCAGGCCGTACTTCTTGCGCTCCTTGGCCCGTGGGTCACGCGTGAGAAAGCCCGCCTTCTTCAACGATGGTCGGTTGTTCTCTTCATCGATGGAACTCAAGGCCCGCGAGATACCCAAACGAAGCGCTCCGGCTTGCCCGGACACGCCACCTCCGTTGATGCGAGCGATGACGTCGAAACGTCCCTCCGCACCGAGGGTGACGAAAGGCTCCTTCACCTCCTGCTGGTGGACCTTGTTCGGGAAGTACTCGTCGAGCGAGCGACCATTTACGGTCCACTGCCCCGTTCCCGGCACCAGGCGTACACGGGCGATGGCTTCCTTGCGGCGGCCCGTGGCGGACCCGGGAGCAGTTGTCACCTCACGAGCGACAACGGCGGACGCCGGCGACTCGCTGGTGTACTCGGACGGAGCTTCCTCAATTTGTTCTTCTGTGATGTCAACAGTTGCCTCAGACACGGCTTCCTCTTCTTTCTATCCGCGCGGCTACTGCGCGACCTGGGAGATCTCGTACGACTGTGGGTTTTGGGCGGCGTGCGGATGATTCGCGCCGGTGTAGACCTTCAGCTTCTTGATCTGCTGACGTCCCAACTTGTTGTGCGGGAGCATGCCCTTCACTGCCTTCTGGATGGCCCGCTGTGGGTCAGATTCGAGGAGCTCCTCGTACGAAGTTGCTTTCAATCCACCCGGGTATCCCGAGTGTCGGTAGGCTATCTTCTTCTCACGCTTTGATCCGGTGAGCGCCACTTTGTCGGCATTAACCACGACCACGAAGTCGCCAGTATCGACATGGGGTGCGAACGTCGCCTTGTGCTTTCCCCGAAGGAGCTGTGCGACGTGGGTGGCGAGGCGACCCAGGACTACGTCGGTCGCATCGATAACGTGCCAGCTGCGAGTGATATCGCTGGCTTTCGGACTGTAGGTGCGCACGGCGCCGCCTCATTTTCTCTCGTCGGGTCTGGATTCTGTGCCTCGAGCTTCGAAGCCGTACTGGATACTTTCCGGGCATCCAGGCTGCTAATCCGTTGGGTTTGGCAGCAACGCCGTAGCCTACCGGACGCCTGAATTGGCTGTCCCCACACCCCGAACGGTCGAACTCTTGAGCCCGGACGGGCAGCGCCTAGGAAAGCGTGATCCAGACCTTCCTGAGCGGCTCCGTCACCGTCCACGTGGTCTGGGCACCCATCGGCAACAACCCCACGACACCTGGCGCCAAATCAATGCGCCCTCCGCTGTCACAGGTAACCGTCCCTCGCCCCGACAGGACAAAGAACACTTCCTCGACCTCCACATCAGTGGAGACGCCGACCGAGTGCTCCCAGACTCCGACTTCCATGTCACCCTCGGTGGCAAGCGCCTCGACCGCCGTGGTGACGTCGCCACTGCGGTTCTTGTCTGGACTAGCCAGGGTGTGGCGGAGGACTGGCTCCCATGCGTCGAAGGATCGGATCATGGTTCGAGATTAGACGCGTCGTTCGACTTCTCGTTCTATTGAAGACCGGAGCGAAGACTGCGCGTTCGCCATTGACGTTGCTCCCACTGATCCGCCGGCGGATACCCGACTTCCTCGAGAACCAGAGCGTGGGCTGGCATCACAGCAATTCCTACGTCACGTGAACGCTTGTCAAGAGCCTGGGCAGGGTGTTCACGGTTCTTGCGACCCTGGCCGACGGGAATGAGCGCTCCCGCAAGACTGCGCACCATCGACCGACAGAAGGCGTCTGCCTTCACATGCATGATCGCGGTTCGAAGCCCAGACTCCGCCGAAACGCGTCTCTCCCACTCCAACTCGAGAAGTTCACGAACAGAGGTTCCGTGTTCCTTCACCTTGCAATAACTGGAGAAGTCGTGTTCCCCGACGAGAGCACGTGATGCTTCGTTCATGGCGTCGATGTCCAGTTCATCCGACAGCGCCAGTTGGTATCGACGCACGAGAGGGTCTGGTCCCCGCGGATCGTCGGAAACCGAGTACGAATAGCGGCGCCATCGGGCGGAGAATCGTGCATCGAACTCTGGCGGAACAACATCCAACTGTCTTGCCCGTATGTCATGGGGCAGGGCTCCATTGAGGTGGTCCAGTGTGAGGCGGTCGACCCTCTCAGCATCGAAGTGGACCACTTGTCCGCGCGCGTGGACCCCAGCATCCGTTCGACCCGCGCACGTGAGATCCACGTGCGCCGCTACCAAGTGATCGACAACTGAGCCCAATTCGCCCTCGACGGTTCGAAGTCCTCTCTGCTTGGCCCAACCGTGAAACTCGGACCCGTCATAGGAGATCTGTAAACGGAAACGAGTGGCCGTTCCGCCGGGGGAATCGACCACTCGCACTCCTGGAACTGCACGATCGCACTTGGGGAAAACTGCTCGTTCGCGTTACTTGTCGTCGGCGGTCTCGTCCGAGCTGGCCTCGGCGCTCTCCTGCGCGTCGCCCTCCGAACCATCCTCAGAATTGGCGTCTGCGTCGTTTGACTCCGCGACATCGGGGGCCGCAGTCTGCTCCTCGTCCCGCTCTTTCGCCGCACGCTTGGTAGCACCGGTCGCCTCGGCGACCACCTGCTCCAGCATCGGCTCGACGAGTTCGATAACCGCCATGGGGGCGTTGTCACCCTTGCGTGGACCAATCTTCGTGATGCGCGTGTAGCCACCGGNGCGNCCGGCGTACTGCGGGCCGATCTCGGTGAACAACTCGTGNANCACCGACTTNTCCCGGATCACGGTCATGACCTTTCGGCGGGCCGCCAGATCCCCGCGCTTGGCGAACGTGATCAGACGCTCGGCCAGTGGACGAAGGCGCTTGGCCTTGGCCTCNGTCGTGGTGATCTTGCCGTGCTCGAACAGGGCTGTGGCGAGGTTCGCCAGCATGAGCCNCTCGTGCGCCGGACCNCCGCCGAGGCGAGGACCCTTGGTTGGCGTGGGCATGGTGTGTCTCCTNGTTGCTGTTCGGGTAGANGGTGGCGCNGGCCGACCNCGCTANAGCTGCTCGTCCTCGGCNNANGCCGAATCGTCNACCTCAGGGGNCTNGAATACTTCGTAGTCTTCATCGGAGTCCTCGTCGGTGAAGTACACCGCTGCNCCCGGATCGAACCCTGGCGGGCTGTCCTTGAGCGCCAANCCGAGNCCTNCCANCTTNACCTTNACCTCGTCGATGGACTTCTGNCCNAAGTTTCGGATATCCANCAGGTCGGCCTCGCTGCGNGTGATTAGTTCGCCCACGGTGTGGATGCCCTCGCGCTTNAGGCAGTTGTANGACCGCACNGTCATGTCCANCTGCTCGATCGGAGTTCCCANTTGCTCAGCGACGAAGGCGTCNGTCGGGGACGGACCGATGTCGATNCCCTCCGCGTCAACGTTNANTTCTCGTGCGAGNCCGAACAGTTCCACCAANGTGTGNCCNGCAGAAGCNATGGCGTCNCGNGGCCGGATNCTNGCNTTNGTCTCGACNTCCANNACGAGCTTGTCGAAGTCCGTGCGCTGCTCCACACGNGTGGCNTCNACCTTGTAGCTCACCTTCATNACCGGCGAGTAGATGGAGTCGACCGGAATGCGGCCGATCTCTTGGCCCGGCTGCTTGTTCATGGANGCCGGNACGTACCCGCGGCCACGCTCGACNACGAGCTCGATCTCCATCTTGCCCTTGGCNTTGAGCGATGCGATGTGNAGATCAGGGTTGTGCACNTCAACTCCCGCCGGNGGCTGGATGTCTGCNGCGGTGACNACACCGGGNCCCTGCTTCCGGAGGTACATGACCACCGGCTCGTCGNGTTCGGACGAGACGACNAGNTGCTTGAGGTTCAANATCACCTCGGTGACGTCTTCGGTAACGCCTTCGATGGTGCTGAATTCGTGGAGAACNCCATCCACGCGGATGCTGGTNACCGCTGCACCCGGGATGGATGACAGCAAGGTACGTCGCATCGAGTTTCCGAGGGTGTAGCCGAAGCCCGGCTCGAGCGGNTCGAGGACGAAGCGCGAACGGTTATCGCTGATCGGCTCCTCGGTGAGGATGGGGCGTTGACTNATGAGCACTGTGACTGTTCCTTCCCNCGACGACCGCTATATGACGTCGCGTGTTTGACGATCCCCGGTCCGCGGCCAGACCGNGATGGTGCCTACTTGGAGTACAGCTCGACGATGAGCTGTTCTTGGACAGGGGTGTCGATGACCGNNCGNTCNGGNAGCGAGTGAACGATGATCCGCATCTTGGAAGGAACTACNTCCAGCCAAGCCGGAACAGTGCGCTCACCNACCTCGGCNTGGGCNACGACAAAAGGAGTCATNTCTCGGGANGAGGGCTTCACCTCNATGATGTCGTTNGGAGAGACGCGGAAGGACGGGATGTCGACCTTCTTNCCGTTCACCNTGAAGTGTCCGTGGTTCACCAACTGGCGNGCCATNTCTCGCGACTTCGCGAAGCCAGCACGAAAAACAACNTTGTCGAGCCGTNATTCCAGGATCCGGAGNANNTTGTCACCGGTCTTNCCCGACTGACGGTTGGCCTCTACGNAGTAGTTGCCGAATTGCTTCTCGAGAACCCCNTACATACGTACCGCCTTCTGCTTCTCCCGAAGNTGCAGCAGGTACTCGCTCTCCTTGGNNCGTCCTCGCCCGTGCTGACCNGGAGGGTACGGNCGCTTCTCGAANGGGCACTTCGGCGANTCNCACTTGCTCCCCTTNAGGAACAGCTTCATCTTNTCTCGGCGGCAGCGCTTGCAGTCTGCGTCGGTGTATCGCGCCATAGNTCTTTCTTCTCCTTATTCCTGCACGCGATCAGACGCGGCGACGCTTCGGGGGGCGAGTTCCGTTGTGGGGCACAGGCGTAACGTCGGAGATAGAACCAACTTCCAGACCGGTCGCCTGCAGAGACCGGATCGCGGTCTCCCGACCGGAGCCGGGACCTTTGACGAACACATCAACTTTGCGCATTCCGTGTTCCATCGCGCGGCGGGCTGCAGACTCAGCTGCCAACTGCGCGGCGAACGGCGTGGACTTGCGGCTTCCCTTGAAGCCCACCTGTCCTGCCGACGCCCAGGCGATGACTGCGCCCGTGGGATCGGTGATGGAGATGATGGTGTTGTTGAACGTGCTCTTGATGTGCGCGTGGCCGTGGGCCACGTTCTTCTTTTCCTTCCGGCGCACCTTCTTGGCACCGGCAGTCTTGGGGGGCATGTCTATCTGCTTCCTTTAGCGTTCCGTGGACGGATGATCGAGCGACTGGCGTCCCAGCCGACTAGGCCTTCTTCTTGCCAGCGACGGTCTTTCGCGGCCCCTTGCGAGAACGGGCATTGGTATGAGTGCGCTGACCACGGACCGGAAGGCCCTTTCGGTGGCGAATGCCCTGGTAGCAACCGATCTCGACCTTGCGTCGGATGTCCGCTGCCACCTCACGCCGAAGGTCGCCTTCGACTTTCAGGTTCGCTTCGATCCAGTCGCGTAGTGCGAGGGTTTGATCGTCCGTGAGGTCCTTGGCCTTCATCGACGGATCGATACCGGTGGCCTGTAGAGCCTTGGCTGCCTGCGAGCGGCCAACGCCGTAAATGTAGGTAAGCGCGATCGCCAGGCGCTTCTCGCGCGGGAGATCGACACCGATCAAACGTGCCATGGGGCGGTCCTATCATTTCTCATTCACGGGGTTTGCCGAGGGAGTCCATACCGGTCCGCCGAGACCGGTCTTCGGCCCCGTGGCCGAAGGTGTCGTCCTCATCTCGATGGTTACCATCGAGGGAGGGGTCGGGGTTTCCCTTTGGGATGGGTGTGCGAGTTGTCTCTCCCGCTGCACCCGCTACTAGCCCTGACGCTGCTTGTGGCGCGGATTCGAACAAATAACCATGACGCGTCCGTGGCGACGAATCAGCCTGCAGTTATCGCAGATCTTTTTGACGCTCGGTTGCACCTTCATGTGCTCTGTCCGTTCCCTCGCGACGCGCTTTGCGCCGGTTACTTGTAGCGGTACACGATGCGGCCGCGCGTGAGGTCATACGGTGACAACTCCACGACGACGCGATCGTCCGGAAGGATTCGGATGTAGTGCATCCGCATCTTTCCGCTGATGTGAGCGAGCACTTCGTGCCCGTTGTCGAGCTCCACGCGGAACATCGCGTTGGGAAGGGACTCCGTGATCGTGCCCTCGAGCTCGATCGCGCCGTCCTTCTTGCCCATCTGGTGCCCTTCGCTTCTGCGAACCGGGAATTCCGGCCGACCGACCCGGTCCTCCCGCACACCACGACATAACCGCCTAGGCGGAAGAGGTTCGAAGATGGACGGGGAAGCCCGATCTCAGCCCACGAAGTCTACGCCCCACGGCCCAGGTGGACACACGGGGGGCACAATGGCGAAAGCGGTGCCCTCTAAAGCGTCCTCAGGAGCGCTCGTGTACCTCAATCCCCTCCTGCAGGAGGCGATCTCGGGCCTGGACATAAAGGGCTTCCAGCACTTCGGGGTCGGCCACCCGCGACGCCCACGCCCCCACATTCACCCGATCAGCGGGCATTTTCTCCGAGAAGTAACGCCTCATACGCGGTCGGTCCGAAAGGCCGAGAAAATCGAGCAGTTCCCGGTAAGTCGCCTCTCGCTCACGAGCGACGAGGTCCTCCAACGACACGGTCAGCACCTGCTCGTGAGGCACCTTGTCCAGGGAGTGGTGCGCGCGGCGCATTCGACCCTCCCACCAGGCAATCGCCGCCTGGGGCGTGGATGGCCCCCATGGCTCCGCCATCACCGATGCGGCGGTGTCACGTCCATCGCGCACCATGTGCACGAAGAGAGCATCGGGTGCGACCTGGAAGATGCGGTCGGCGCAAACGGCGTTCGGAGGTGATGTGTCCACCCAGAATCGTTCAAACGTAACCCCCTGCACCTTCATCAGGTCATCTAGGAACTCTCGACCGGCGCTTGCCGGGTCTGCTTTCACACTCGAGTGGAGCTTGCGGATCATCTCCTCCCGTTGCTGTGCCGACATCGCCCGATGCAGCCCACTCGATCTTCCAAGCCGATTGGTGCGATCCCACCACTGCCTTCGCATGCGGGAATTGAATTGCCGCACCACTCCTCCGGGAACCAACGCAAGAAGCTTCACCGTCAACGGTGCATGATCACTCGGCCCGAGACACACATCCAGCAGCCCGGCGGAGTCCGTCACACAACGAATTTCGAGGGGCTTGCTCGCACGCACTTCCGGGTGACAGCGGAGTAGCTTCGCAAGGATCGTTGTGCCACTTCTCCCCGTGCCACCACTGAAAATAGGGCGCGCGACGAACATCGCAGACACGCTACAGGCGGGTACCTTCCAGTGACGTAAGCACCCATGGCCCTTCATCAGTAACGGCAACCGAATGCTCCCAATGGGCCGCTGCCGCGCCGTCGGAGGTCACGACGGTCCACTGATCATCGAGTACCTGAACATTGGCGGTCCCCATCGTCACCATCGGCTCGATGGCGAGAGCCATTCCCGCCTCGAGACGGGGGCCACGGCCCGGACGTCCGTAATTCGGCACTGGCGGATGCATGTGCATCTCAGATCCGATGCCGTGCCCTACGTACTCCTCCACGATTCCGTACCCTCCGGCACCCCGGATGCATTCCTCGACGGCGTGCCCGATGTCCGACAAGTGATGACCTACCCGTGCCTGCGCCAGCCCAGCCCACAGCGACGATTGAGTCGCCTCGGACAACGTGTGAATGTCTCCGCCGGCATCAGGCATGACGATCGATATCGCGGCATCGCCGTGCCAGCCTTCGATGATGGCACCGCAGTCGATCGAAACGATGTCAGCGGATTCGATCACCCTCTCCCCCGGTATTCCATGGACAACTTCGTCGTTGACCGACGCACAGATCACGGCCGGAAATCCGTGATACCCGAGGAAGGACGATGTCGCTCCATGGCCGGCGATGCTCTCCCGGGCAAGGGCATCCAAGTCCGCCGTTGTCATTCCCACGGCAATTTCCGATCGGATCTTCTCCAACGTCTTGGCTACAACAACCCCGGCCTCCCGCATGAGCGCGAGTTCGTCGACCGACTTGATCTCCATCGGTTTGCTCTTGCCGAACATCAGCCGCTGGCGACGACAGCCAGTAGTCGCTCACTGACCCGGTCGACCGTGCCCATGCCATCGACCTTCGCCAGCAGTCCTCGATGAAAGTAAGTCTCAATCAAGGGTGCCGTCTGATCGGCGTACACCTCAAGGCGGCGGCGAATCACATCCTCGGTGTCATCGGTTCGCCCTTGCTCCTGGGCACGCTTGACAAGCCGCGATACGACCTCGTCGACGTCTACGGTGAGCTCGACCACAACATTGAGGTGGTGGCCGGAGGAGGTGAGCATGGCGTCGAGTTCGGCCACTTGCTCGACCGTGCGCGGGAACCCGTCGAGAAGAAAACCCGGTCGGCAGTCGTCATGGGTGAGGCGGTCGCGCACCATGGCGTTGGTGATCGAATCGGGCACGTACTCCCCGGCATCCATGAACGTCTTCGCCTGTTCCCCTAGTTCCGTTCCCTGCGCGACGTTTGCCCGAAAGATGTCCCCGGTGGAGATATGCGGAACTCCCAGTCGACCCGCAAGGACTCCCGCTTGGGTTCCTTTGCCGGCACCCGGGGGTCCCATGAAAACAAGACGCATATGCGTACCTAGCCCAGGAAGCCTTCGTAGTTCCGCTGCTGCAACTGGGATTCGATCTGCTTGACGGTGTCGAGTCCGACTCCGACCATGATCAACAAGCTGGTTCCGCCGAAGATGAAGTCGCCGGCCACACCGAGACCTCCGAACGCGAAGACGGGAAGCACCGCGATCAGTCCGAGGTATAGCGAGCCAGGTGCCGTCAGCCGTGTCAGGACGTAGTCGAGATAGTCGGCGGTCGGCTTGCCGGCGCGAATACCCGGAATGAAACCGCCGTACTTCTTCATGTTGTCGGCGACATCGGTCGGATTGAAAGTGATCGAGACGTAGAAATAACAGAAGAAAATAACCAGCAGGAAGTACGTGAGCAAGTACCACGTTCCTGAGCCCGTGCCGAAGTTCTGTTGGACCCACTGTGCCCATGCAGCCTGGCTCCCCGTCAACTGCACGAACAAGGTTGGCAGGAACAACAGTGACGACGCGAAGATCACGGGAATGACGCCGGCCATGTTGACTTTCAGCGGGATGTACGTTGATGTTCCTCCGTACATGCGGCGGCCGACCATGCGCTTGGCGTACTGAACCGGTACGCGCCTCTGGGCTTGCTCGACGAAAACGACGAAGGCGATAACCGCGAGTCCGACGAGCGCCGTGACCGTGAAAGTGAAGGCTCCCCGACTACCGAGGATTCCCGCGAATTGAGCGGGAATCGTGGCGATGATCGCCGTGAAGATCAGGACGCTCATACCGTTGCCGACGCCGCGCTCGGTAATAAGTTCTCCGAACCACATGACGACCGCGGTACCCGCCGTCATGACGACGACCATGACGAGAATTACCCAGATGCCTTGATTGGGAATGATTGTTTCGTTGCAGCCGCTGAACAGCGCCCCGGGAGTGCGCGCCAGAGACAAGATGGCCGTCGATTGGAGCACCGCGAGACCGATAGTCACGTAGCGCGTGTACTGGGTGATCTTGGCCTGACCAGCCTGGCCGTCCTTCTTCAGAGTTTCGAGCCGAGGAATCACAACGGTTAGCAGTTGCAAGATGATGCTGGCCGTGATGTACGGCATGATCCCGAGCGCGAATACGCTCAACTGCAAAAGCGCGCCGCCACTGAAGAGGTTGATGAGCGCGTATACGGAGTTGTCCTGGACCACGTCGATACATCGCTGGATCGCGGCGTAGTCGACTCCCGGAGTAGGCAGGACGGCACCAAGTCGATACAGCCCCAACAGCCCGAGGGTGAAAAGGATCTTCCTACGCAGGTCGGGGGTCCGCAGTGCAGCCCCAAACGCACTGATGTGCATCAGGTCCTCCCCTCCTCTCGGACGCCTTCACCGGTGACGAGTGCCTTCGCACCAACCACCTGGCCTTGCCTGCGGGGTAACTCGAATCCGTGACTCGTACCCCACGCTACCTACAGATCGATCGTCGAGCCTCCGGCAGCGTCGATTTTGTCACGAGCGCTCGAGGAGAACTTGTTTGCAGTAACCGTTACCGCCACGCTGATCTCCCCCTGCCCCAAAACCTTGACGGGCTGACCAGAGCGAACAGCTCCCTTGGCCACCAGATCGCTCACCGTCACGTCCCCTCCCTCGGGGAAGAGCTTGTTGATGGTTGCGACATTGACGACCTGGAAGTCGACCTTGTTGGGATTCTTGAATCCCTTCAACTTCGGGATCCGCATGTGCAGCGGCATCTGACCGCCCTCGAAAGAGGCAGGAACGGTACCCCGGGCCTTAGTGCCCTTGGTTCCGCGACCGGCAGTCTTTCCCTTCGACCCTTCGCCACGCCCCTTGCGGGTCTTTGGGGTGTGAGCCCCAGGTGCGGGTCGCAGGTGATGAACCTTCAGTGCCATTTCAGTTAACCTCCTCGACGTCGACCAGATGAGACACGATGTTCACCATGCCGCGAATCTCGGGTCGATCTTCTTTCACGACGACATCACCGATTCGCTTGAGACCCAGGGAACGCAGAGTATTGCGTTGACTGCTGGTTCCACCGATCTCGGATTTGCGCTGCGTCACTTTCAACTGTGTCATCAGGACCCTGCCCCTGCCCTGGCACGGAGCATGGCGGCCGGTGCGACGTCCTCGAGCGGGAGACCTCGACGTGCCGCGACAGCCTCGGGGGGCTCCAACATCTGCAGCGCGGCAACGGTTGCGTGCACGATGTTGATCGCGTTGTCGGATCCCAGTGACTTGCTCAGAACGTCATGGACTCCGGCACACTCCAAGACCGCACGAACCGGTCCTCCGGCGATGACACCCGTACCGGGGGCTGCCGGGCGGAGCAACACCACGCCCGCTGCGGCTTCGCCGGTGATCGGGTGTGGAATCGTGCCTTGAATCCGAGGAACGCGGAAGAAATTCTTCTTCGCCTCTTCTACACCCTTCGCAATGGCGGCCGGGACTTCTTTTGCTTTGCCGTAGCCCACTCCCACCATGCCGTCACCGTCGCCAACGACAACAAGCGCGGTGAAGCTGAAGCGACGACCACCCTTGACGACCTTCGCGACACGATTAATCGAAACAACGCGCTCGAGGTGATTTGACTTCTCCTCGCGCGGCGTCCGCTCCTTGCGGTCACGGCGTTCGCCGCCTCCGCGTCGGTCGGTTCCTGACATGTTTTCCTCTTTCGCTCTCGGTCGTCTCAGAAGTCCAGGCCGGTTTCGCGTGCACCCTCGGCGAGGGCCGCGACACGTCCATGGAACCGGTTTCCCCCGCGATCGAAGATAACCGTTCCAATGCCGGCGGCTTTCGCTCGCTCAGCGACCAATTGGCCGACCTTGCGAGCCTTTGCTGTCTTGTCGTCACCAAGCCCGCGCATCTCGGACTCCATCGTGGAAGCGGAGGCGAGTGTGTGACCGGCAACGTCATCGACGACCTGAGCCGTCATGTGTCGCGCGGATCGAGTCACGACCAGCCGTGGCCGCTCTGCGGTTCCCGAAACCTTCTTGCGGACTCGAATGTGGCGGCGCTTGCGCCCGACGGCAACCTTGTTGCCGGAGCCCAACTTCACGCCGTATGTGTTCGTGCTCATCGCTACTTGCCCGCCTTTCCGGCCTTGCGACGGATAACTTCGTTCTCGTACCGAACACCCTTACCCTTGTAGGGCTCCGGCTTGCGCAACTTGCGAATGTTCGCCGCTGTCTCACCGACCAGTTGCTTGTCGATTCCGGCCACCGAGAAGCGGGTCGGGCTCTCTACGGCGAACGAGATGCCGTCGGGGGCCTTGACCGTGATCGAGTGGCTGTAACCCAGAGCGAACTCCAGATCCTGACCCTTGGCCGTCACCTTGTAGCCGGTGCCCACGATCTCGAGGATCTTGGAGTAGCCCTCTGTCACGCCGGTGACCATGTTGCTGACAAGCGTGCGCGTCAGGCCGTGGAGCGACTTCGAAGAACTCTCATCGTTCGGACGCTGGACAACCAGGCTGCCGTCTTCCTCGGCGATGGTGATGGGATCGGCAACATCGAGGCTCAGGGACCCCTTTGGGCCGGTGACGGTCACCGATCGACCATCAATGGACGTCGTGACACCCGACGGGACGGGAATGGGCATCTTGCCAATACGTGACATGGTGCTCCTCCCTACCAAACGTAGGCGAGGACTTCCCCACCTACGCCCTTCTTCGAAGCCTGTCGGTCCGTCAGCAATCCGTTCGACGTCGACAAGATGGCGATGCCGAGCCCACCGAGTACCCGCGGCAGCGACGAGCTTTTGGCGTATACGCGCAATCCGGGCTTCGAGACACGACGCAACCCCGCGATCGACCTCTCGCGGGACGGGCCGAACTTGAGCTGCAAGGTGAGTGTCTTGCCGACTTCAGCGTCCGCCACGTCGTAGCCGGCGATGTAGCCCTCCGACTTCAGAATCTCAGCGATGTTCGCCTTGATCTTGGAGTGCGGCATAGCCACGTCCTCGTGGTACGCCGAATTGGCGTTACGCAGACGGGCAAGCATGTCCGCGATCGGGTCTGTCATTGTCATGGCCTACCGGCCTTCCTCGCCGTGGTTTCCCCTGCTGTCGCTGAGGACCTGCGGCGTCGTTACCAACTGCTTTTCGTGACTCCTGGTAGCTCACCCGCGTGGGCCATCTCGCGAAGACACACGCGGCACAAGCCGAACTTGCGGTACACCGAGTGTGGGCGACCGCACTTGGTGCAGCGGGTGTATGCCCGCACCTTGAACTTGGGGGTCTTGCGCTGCTTCTCGATCAACGCCTTCTTCGCCATGGCCTACGCCTCCTTGAACGGGAAGCCCAGCAGCCGAAGCAGCGCGCGTCCCTCGTCATCGTTGGTTGCGGTGGTCACGACAGTGATGTCCATGCCCCGCGTGCGGTCGATCTTGTCCTGGTCGATTTCGTGGAAAACCGATTGCTCGTTCAGACCGAATGTGTAGTTGCCGTTCCCATCGAACTGCTTGGGAGACAATCCACGGAAGTCACGAATTCGCGGTAAAGCGATCGACAGGAGACGGTCGAGGAACTCCCACATCCGATCCCCGCGCAACGTCACGTGCGCACCGATCGGCTGACCCTCACGCAATTTGAACTGAGCGATCGACTTGCGTGCCTTGGTGATCTGCGGCTTTTGACCGGTGATCTCCGTGAGGTCTCGTATGGCCCCCTCGATCAACTTCGAGTCCCGTGCGGCTTCACCGACGCCCATGTTCACGACGACCTTGGTGACCGTGGGAACCTGCATGATGTTCGAGTAACCGAATTCGCTTTGCAGACCCGGCACGATCTCTTCGCGGTAACGCGCCTTCAGCCGCGCCTTGGTATCGGTAGCCATCACAGATCCTTCCCTGTGCGCTTGGAGATCCGGACGCTTCGCTCCGACTCGTAGGTCGATCCGTCCGGACGACGCTTTTCGACCTTTTCCTTGCGGTATCCAATGCGGGTAGGTCGGCCGTCTTCCGGATCGACAACCATCACATTGGAGACATGAACGGAGGCCTCGGTCGTCACGATGCCGCCGGTTTTCGCGCCGCGGGCGCTTTGGCCCACCCGCGTGTGCTTCTTGATTCGGTTGACACCTTCAACGATCACCCGATCAGAATCCAGGTATACCTCGATTACTTTGCCAGTCAGACCGCGATCCTTGCCCGTGATCACCTGGACGGTGTCGCCCTTGCGAACGTGGAGTTTGCTCATAGCTACAGCACCTCCGGGGCAAGAGAGATGATCTTCATGAACTTCTTGTCGCGCAGCTCCCGGCCGACCGGCCCGAAGATGCGTGTTCCGCGAGGCTCGTTCTCACCCTTAAGAATCACCGCAGCGTTCTCATCAAAGCGAATGTACGACCCATCCGGGCGGCGACGCTCTTTCCTGGTGCGGACGATGACGGCCTTAACCACCTCGCCCTTCTTGATTCCGCCACCGGGGATGGCGTCCTTGACGGTGGCGACGATGACGTCTCCGACCCCTGCGTAACGTCGTCCTGAGCCACCGAGTACCCGGATGCACAAGATCTCCTTGGCGCCGGTGTTATCGGCGACTCGCAATCGCGACTCTTGCTGGATCACTGATTCTCTCCTGATCGTCTGCCGGTTCTCTGTTCGAGCCTGGCGGAACCCCTCCGACTGCTGCTTGCGGCCGGCTTTTCTACTTGGCCTTCTCCAAAACCTCGACCACGCGCCACCGTTTCGTGGCCGACATCGGTCGCGTCTCCATGAGCAGGACGCGGTCACCTACACCCGCGGAGTTTTGCTCATCGTGCGCCTTCAACTTGCTGGTCCGGCGAACGACTTTGCCGTACATCGGGTGCTTGAAGCGGTCTTCGACGGCAACGACGACGGTCTTGTTCATCTTGTCGCTCACGACGAGACCTTCGCGGACCTTGCGGTAGCCGCGGGCTTGCGTTTGCGTGGCGCTCATGCGGCACCCTCCTCGCCGTCGCCGGCATCGTCTGACATCTCGAGCATGGGAGTGATTCCGAGTTCCCGTTCCCGCATGATCGTGTAAATGCGAGCGATGTCCTTGCGGACGGCGCGAAGACGGCCGTGGCTTTCCAACTGACCAGTAGCACCTTGGAATCGAAGGTTGAAGAGTTCTTCCTTCGACTCGCGAAGCTTCGTCACGAGCTCTTCTTGCGTCAAGTTGCGCAGCTCACCTGCTGCTCTACCCACTGCCATTAGTCCTCACCTGCCTCATCACGTCGAATGATTCGACATTTCATCGGAAGTTTGTGCACCGCCCGCATCAGCGCCTCGTGCGCCAATGCTTCGTCCGGATAGGACAACTCAAACATGACTCGTCCCGGCTTGACGTTGGCTACCCACCACTCGGGAGATCCTTTTCCGGATCCCATGCGCGTCTCCGCTGGCTTCTTGGTCAACGGACGGTCCGGGTAGATGTTGATCCACACCTGACCACCACGCTTGACGTGGCGGGTGATCGCGATACGGGCCGCCTCGATCTGCCGGTTTGTTACGTAGGCCGGTTCGAGAGCCTGAATACCGTAGGTACCGAAAGTGACACGCGTGCCACCCTTGGCAGCACCCGACCGCGTCGGGTGGTGCTGCTTACGGTGCTTGACCCTTCGAGGTATCAACATGATCAGCCCTCCTGTCCTGCGGGCGCTGCTTCAGCCGGTGCCGCCGACCCCTCGGTGGCAATGACTTCTGCCGGAGCTTCTGCGGTGGTGGGTGCTTCGTCGTCCCGACGGCCTCGTCGGGGCCGCTCCGGTCGTGAGCGCTGGCCACTCAAACGAGCTGCCGCGGCGGCGGCTTCCCTTTCTGCCCGTGAGCCAAGAGCTTCACCCTTATAGATCCATACCTTGACGCCGATGCGACCAAAAGTGGTGCGGGCCTCGTAGAAGCCGTAATCGATATCCGCGCGCAGCGTGTGCAAAGGAACGCGTCCCTCGCGATAGAACTCCGTCCGCGACATTTCCGCGCCACCCAAGCGGCCGGAGACCTGAACACGGATGCCCTTGGCTCCCGCCTTCATGGCGCTTTGCATGCCCTTGCGCATCGCACGGCGGAAGGCCACCCGGCTCGACAACTGCTCAGCAATGCCCTGAGCAACCAACTGAGCCTCGATCTCGGGGTTCTTCACCTCGAGGATGTTCAATTGCACCTGCTTGCCGGTCAGCTTCTCGAGGTCGCCGCGAATTCTGTCCGCTTCGGCGCCGCGACGACCGATGACGATGCCCGGGCGCGCGGTATGGATATCCACCCGAACCCGCTCTCGGGTGCGCTCGATCTCGACCTTCGCGATACCGGCTCGCTCCATGCCTTGACTCAGCAGCTTGCGAATCTTCACGTCCTCTTCGACGTAGTCGCGGTAGCGCTGTCCCTTCTTGACATCGTCGGCGAACCAACGAGAGGTGAAGTCGGTGGTCACGCCCAGCCGGAAGCCGTGCGGGTTGACTTTCTGTCCCACGATCAGTCCTCTTCCTTCTTGGCGGTCGTCTTCTTCGTTGTCGTCTTCTTCGTTGTCGACTTCTTCGCGGTCGACTTCTTCGCGGTCGACTTCTTCGCAGCGCTCTTCTCAGTCGACTTCTTCGC
>PBTV01000018.1 GCA_002729215.1 Rubrivirga sp. | reverse complement strand
AGTCTTGCCTGCTGACGTGCCGGCCCCAGCGAAGAAGTTTGTCGGCGAGACGATCTCTGCGACCGAGACGCAGGAATGGTCCGCGGCAAGTCCTGACGGATCCCGAACAGCCGACGTGTCCGTCAACTTCAGCAGTCCATTGGCGAGGCGCCACAGGAGTCGGTAGGTGGCAGCGTCAACGTTCACGCGGAATCACCGATGCACCCCGGTAGCAGGCTAAGTCTTGAAGAAATGGTGAGCGAAGTGAAGCGTGCCTCGGGAGCGACCAGCCCGACCATTCACCGATTCGAGTGGACACTCTCCGAAGCCGCCTACCGCCACCGACAGGCAGTAGACCGCAAGCGCAACGAAGCGTTGGACCGATGGAAAAGCACTTGTGCCCACTGCGGCGACGTTGTGCCGGGCTGCGAACGTGAGTGCCATGTGTGCCTCGACGCGATGGAGTTCTACAACCTCCAGCAAGCCGCCGAGAGTGAACGCGGTAAGAGAGCAATCGAGAAACTGCGAGCCACACGCGGGTAACCAAGTCCCCCCCAGGCCGTCACCTTGGGTTCCTGTGGTGGTGGCCTGGGGCCACAGCGCCGGGTCTTGCTCGTCGGCTCACGTTTCCACCAACGCCACTCAAGAACCGCCTGATGCCCCCCAAGCAACCAAAAGCCGGTCCTCGGTGTCGTAGACCTCCACCCAGTCGCCATCCTTAACTCCGCCTACCTTGATGGAGGCTTTACCGCCCTTTTTGACCTTCGTCTTCTTACAAGACTTTTCGTCCCACTTGTCTGCTTCCGCGTCAACTAGTTCATACACGCAGGCCCAGACCGGGCTGCCCTTCTTCAATTTTGTGCGAATCACAGCCTTGACCTGACCAGCATTATTGATGATGGCATTGGAAACTTTCGTCTTGCGGTAGACCTCTGCCGCCGAAAGTCGCATGCTGTCAACAACGGCAGCAGAAGTTGACTCACTTGCAGTCTCATTGACGACCAGCACAGTCGATGGTCGCGGTGAAGCGTTCTTCGGATTGCAAAAAAGAATGACCGTAGCGGCAATCGCATCGGTCACCACGCCGTTTTCGTTCCATGGCGCAATGTACTCGTAAGTGCTCCCAACCTCGATGTAATCACCTGTCACAAAGCCGTCCGCCGCATCGTCCCAGCGGCTGAGTTGAACCAGATACACGTAGTTCCCGACTTCGTCCCACGTAAATCGCGCACCCGTTTCGGTTGCGGTACCAATTACCCCTGGCTGTCCGATGTTTTCGCACCCTGGAACTTCAACCGCATTCGCTGCGGGTGCCATCACCATGACGCTCAAGCCCAAACCCGTCGCCAGGAGAGATGACACCACTGCGCGGGCTCTGCGATTTCTGTACTTGCTGCCCATTTGGATACCCTCCGTGCCCTGACTCCCTATCGGAAACACGGCCCTCTCGGGCGACTCCGACCGAAAGTCATTCCCCTCACTGTCTGTTGACAGTCAGTTCGCTCCAGGGGACCGGCCCATGCCATCGGACAAACTCCCTATGGGACTGGTTACCACACATAAGCGCACTCCATCCGTGTTTCAGAAAACTCGGCCCAAACGCTTCCCACAGCACCTCCTCGCGAGTGGGCAAAAGATTCAATGCCTTAGCAAAGGAGGGGTCTAGGTTGACAGGGTGACCCGTGAGCGGAAGTCCCTCATCGCTGGTGTTGGTGTCCTCATCTTCACTGTCATCNTNGCTGGCGTCGCCGTCACCGCGCACACCAATAGCGAGCCTGAGCCGGAGTGGTTGATGGTGATGAACGCCGAATCCGGTGAGTTCCAGAAAGACACAACCGGCGCGGACTACACCCTCTCCCTCACCGGCTTAAATGCAGGGACACTCGCCTTCACCGACAGGCCCGAACGCCAAGCCCAAACGTGGGACACCGCCGCGTTCCTGGATGCCTGGGCGAGTGGGTTCGGGGATGACCCACCCAACGCCGTCGTCAGCGCCAGCGGAGTGCGGGTAGCTGTCACGTTGAGCAATCCCCAAGCAATCGGTGGAACATTCGAAGAGGTAGTGCAGGACAGCGGACCCATCACAGGCGCAGTCACNTTCACCGCCACGCCACTACCCGGGCAAGAACCACCCACCAGCCTCATCACCCAACCCACACTCTTCATCGACGAAAAACCTGTAATCCCGTGGTGAAGAAACTGCGGCCAGAAACAGGTCGTCTACTTCCTGATGGAAGTCCGGATAGTGTCGGCTGAACCTTCCGTCCATTTCAAGCGGTTGCTCCACACTTGGGCCCGAAGCCTGTAACTCTTGAGGCTCTGCCTCCGCATCAGCAGTGATTGCGACGAGGACTTTCTCTCTGCACCTATAACCGTCAAGATTCCTCGACATTTTTCTTTCCAAACCCAAATAACCCTGGATGTTTCATTTCTCAGGGGATTTTTATCAACAGGGGCGGCGGGAGTGGTGGTTCCCTTTCAAAAAAAGGTTTGTCCCTTTTTGTGTTTGTTGGTGGGTGGTGGTGGTTGTTCGCGTAGTTCGTTTTTACTACGAGTGTTGTGTCGTTTGTTTTGTTGTTGGTGTGTGTTTATTGTCTGGTTTGCGGGAGCCCGTCACCCACAGCCTCGGGGGGCGGGCCCTTCTGTTTCTTGGGTTGTTGATGTTCGTCGTGATGACGACTGTGATGGTGCTGGCTCAGCCGCGTGCCATGGCTACCCCCTAGGTGGGGGTCATGGTGGGGGGTCTCGCCAGGCCTCATCTATGAACACGGTGTGAGGCGTCCTTTATTGCACTTGCTCATTTATGGGGAAATCACGTTGAGCAATCGCCGGGTGGGGGCTGTCATCATGCTTACGGGAAGACGGTCATGACCCTTCGTCTTCGTACTCCGCTGGGTTGGAGACATCGGGTCTCATACCGTCCTCGCCGTCCTGCGTGAGGCTGGTGACGGGACGAGTCAGTTTTCTCTTCTTCTCGCTTTTTGCTCTCTTCTGCTCCTTGACAGCCCTCTTGACTTGCATGTCCTCCATCTCCTGCACCTGCCTAGTGTGCCAGTCAGGGGAAGAGCAGCCCGTGGGTCTTGCTCTCGTAGACAGCCGGGTGGGGGGTGGTTTTTCGGAGCGAATATGGGATGCAATATGGGATGGCCTGTTTCCAGCGCACTCACCTTTTGGTGGATGTGCTGAATCCAGGAGGGATTTCGTGGTCGGGCTGACAGGATTTGAACCTGCGACCCCTTAACCCCCGGCCAGCGGTACATACACAACGGCCCGCGTTCCGTATTCCTGATCGGCAAATTCGAATGTGCCGCCGAGCTCTGTTGTCGCCAACGATTGCACGATGTTGAGTCCGAGACCGGCCGCATCTAACTCATCAGGATCCACGCCGACGCCATCATCGACAACGGCGATCGTCAAGGAGTCCGGCGCACGGACGGCTTCCACCGTGACGAACGTGCCCTGAGCGTGTTGAACAGCGTTGTGCACCAACTCTGAAACACACATCGCCAACGGCGTGGCTCGCTCCGCCGACAACCGTCCCGCCTCCCCGGACAACTCCAGCGTCAGCGGGGACTGGGGATCATCGACAACGATGGAGAACAGCGCCCGCACGATGCGGTCGAACTCCACAGATTCACCGAGGTCAGCCTCATTGCTGGAATCAGCAGACAGTGCCTCGTGCACCACCGCGATCGCCGCTACGCGCACCTGCGCGTCACCCAGCGCAGCGGAGATCGCCTCATCGGACGAGCGTCTGCCTTGAAGCCGCAAGAGAGCCGCCACCGTCTGAAGGTTGTTCTTCACCCGATGATGGATCTCGCGGATGGTGGCGTCCTTGGATAGCAGAGCCCGTTCACGTCGACGAATATCCGTCGTATCCCTCAACAGCAACACGGCACCGTCGATCGGGCCCGAACTTCGCAGAGGTATCGAACGCACGAGAACCGTCGCATTCGAACCCTCGATGTCTGCACGCCCGGCAACTCGACCCCGCGCCAGATCAGCGATCGCCGCGTCCACGGTTCCGTGACGTTGCAGCAGCCGGGTCACGATGCCGGAGAAGTCAGCGCCAACAAGGTCCGTCGCCAGGCCCAGGCGTCGAAGAGCACTCACCGCGTTAGGACTGGCGTAGGCCACCGTCCCCGATGAGTCGAGCCGCACCACACCGTCTCCGATGCGCGGGCGACCGCTGGCTCCGGTCACCGTTTCCGGCACCGGGAACTGGCCGGAGATCAACATGGCGAACAAGATGTCCGCGGTGGACAGGTAGAACTCCTCCAACTGCCCCGCCACCCGAGGGGCCGACGAGGCTCGACGGACCACGACCCCGATGACATCGCGGTCTCGCCCCAACTCCCCTTCACTGTCGGTAGACCGGGCGGCTCGCACCGGACGGTGAATGGGATACGCCTCGACAGCCGTGGGAACCAACGGATTCGTGGCGTCGCGCATCGTCACACTTCGACCGAACGTCAGGGCTTGATCCAGGGCAGAGAGACGACCACGGGGAGAAAACGTCCCGATGACATCCTCGGGTGTGCTCGTCGGAGCCGTCGTCGGCCGAACATGAGCCACCGCGAGGGCTCCTGCGTCATTCCACGTCGGCAGCCACAAGATGAGATCCGAGAGGGAGAGGTCTGCCAGCAGCGACCAGTCCTCAACGATGGCCGTCAGGTGCTCAAGGTCGGCGGACGACAGGTCCGTGCGCTCATTGACCAAACGCGCGGGTATCGGCACGGAGAACAACGTAGCGTGGGGCGATGAGCGATTCGGGTGAGCACGCTGCCAGAGAACCCGTGCATGGCGGGCACCATGCGGTCGACGCGGCCATCGAGTGCGGGGCGCAGGCGCTCTTCACGTTGTCCGGGGCCCATATTTTTCCGCTGTTCGACGCGGCCGTGGGCGGTGCTGACGCGGTGCGGTCGGCAGATTCGACGCAATCGGCCGAACGCGGGGGCCGTCTGCCTCTGTTGGATGTTCGACATGAGCAAACCGCCGTCTTTGCTGCGGAAGCTGTCGGGAAACTCAGCCGGATCCCCGGGTTTGCCGCCGTCACCGCAGGGCCAGGAGTCACCAACGCACTGAGTGCAGTTACGGGTGCGTGGATGAACGGCAGCCCCTTGGTCCTGGTCGGGGGTCGGGCCCCCGATTACCGCTGGGGATCGGGCGCTCTGCAGGAACTCGACCACGTCCCCTTGGTTGCCCCGGTGACGAAATCAGCGACGACCGTCCACGATGCGTCCGAGATCGGCGCCACCATCGATGCGGCTTTTGGCACCGCTCGCACACCGCACCGCGGTCCTACTTTTGTCGATATTCCAATGGACGTCTTCTTCACTCCCACGACATCGTCGACGCCACCGGACACCGGCGCCTCGGGGGGCGCCGACCAGGAGATTGTCGGCGACCTCGATGGCGCGGCCAGCATCCTCGCCGGCGCCTGCCGACCACTCCTGGTCATTGGCTCCGACGTGTGGGCGGGGGCTGCGGTCGAGGCCGCACGGGAGTTCGTCGCCAGCGCGCAGATCCCCACGATCGCCAACGGCATGGGACGAGGGATTTTGCATCCGTCGGACCCACTCCTGGTGACGCGCGCTCGGTCCGTGGCCTTCACCGATGCCGATGTCGTGATCGTGGCCGGCGCACCGGTGGACTTCCGCCTCGGCTACGGCACGTTCGGCTCCAAGGATTCATCCCAACCCACACCGGTCATCCATCTCATCGACTCGCCAACGCAGATCGCCTCGCACGCACCGCACGCACTGCCGATCGCCGGCGATCTCAGTCAGATATTCGACGACCTGCTGGCCCAGGCTCGTGCTGCGGGCATGGACTCCGGCCGGTGGTCCCCTCCAGAATCGACGAGCGCCGGGGGCGCGAAAGACTCCACCACGTGGTGTCGACGCCTGGCTGAGGCAGCCGAGTCAGCACGCTCAGGCGACCACGACATGCTCACCTCCGACGCCGCGCCTATCCACCCCGCACGGATTTACCGGGAGTTGCACTCCAGAATCGATGACGCGGACGTCGTCATCGGCGACGGTGGCGACTTCGTCTCCTTCGCCGGTCGCTTCATCGAACCGGCGCAACCCGGCTGCTGGCTCGATCCCGGTCCCTTCGGGTGCCTGGGCACCGGACCGGGATACGCCTTGGGAACGCACGTTGCCCGCCCGTACTCCCATCCGTGGCTGCTGATGGGCGACGGGGCGGCGGGTTTTTCCTTGATGGACGTCGAGTCACTCGTGCGGCACCGCGTCCCGGTCACCATGGTCGTCGGCAACAACTCCGGCTGGGGCCTCGAGCGTCATCCCATGCGTTTCCTGTATGGCTACGACGTGTTGGCCGATCTACCGCCGGTCCGGTACGACGACGTGGTCGCGGCGCTCGGAGGTGCTGGTGAGACGGTGACCGAAGCATCCGACATCGGCCCCGCACTCGATCGTGCACGCACCCACGACGGTCCCTACCTGGTCAACGTGCTCACCGACCCGGAGGTCGCCTACCCGCGCTCGACCACTGGCATCTGACTTACCGTCAAGAACCGAAGGAGGCGCGTTCCACAATCGCGCGGACGATTGTTCCCCGGCCGATTCCCTGTATCCGTTCACCGGATGGCGCGACGTGATCGGCTCCGACCTCAAACGTGATGCGCCTTGCGTCCACGTTCGTGACCGTCGCCCAGGTCGTCACGCGCGCTCCGACGGGAGTCGGCCGCCGATGGGCCACCTCGACCGACAGTCCGACACTGGTGCACTCCTGTGCCATCTCCGCATCGACGGCTAGGACCGTGGCGCGTTCCATCCAAGCGATCAACTGCGGTGTCGCGAGAACCGCGACGTCACCGCTGCCCACCGCAATGGCGGTGTCTGCCTCCGTCACCGGCGCGTCGAACTCGCCGCGGCGCCCGATCCACGACTGCGGGGGCACAAACACCGTCATCAGTGCCCCCCTAGCGCAAGGACACCAGGGCGTCGCCCTCTTGGACGACCGTTCCCACTTCGACGAAAATCTCCTCGACCAGGCCCGCGTGCTCCGCGAGCACGGGAATCTCCATCTTCATCGACTCCAGGACGACCAGGAGACCCCCGGCGTCCACGCTGTCCCCGGGCGAGACCTCGACGCTGTGCACCGACGCGACCATTTCCGCGTTGATCGTGTGTGCCATAGCTCCTCATGTGCGCCCGCTGAATGTTGGGCTGTGCGGAGCCTACTCCTGATCGTTGCCGGGACGCCGATGAGAGGTATCGGAAACAACCGTTACCCGAATGCGTTCACGTAGGCCCTCGGGTGTCGCAATACTCGCCGAGGCGCGAACCACGAGGGCTTGTACTCGTCGAACTTCCTGCCGCTGGTGTTCGCAAGGTGGGCATTCGGTGAGGTGGACGGCGATCAGGCGATACTCCTCGGCCCCCACTTCACCGTCGATGTAGGCACTCAGAGAAGCCACCACCTGCGAGCAGGGGGTCTCGTGCGGGCGTCCGCAACTCATGATTCCTCACCTCCCCAGGCGCCGACGAGTCCTTGGTTCTTCGCATACTCATCTAACAATCCCCGCAACGCTTTTCTTCCCCGATGGACGCGCGACATCACCGTTCCGACCGGTGAATCCATGATGTCCGCTATTTCCCGGTAGCTGAACCCCTCCACGTCGGCCAGGACGACAACTGTTCGAAATTCCTCGGGAATCTCGGCCAACGCCGCCGACACGTCATCGTCACCCAACAACTCCAGCGCCTCTATCTCGGCGGATCGACTGCCTCCGGCGGAACGTGTCTCGATGTCCAGCATCTGCGCGTCTCCAAGCTCATCGGTGGGCTGGAAGCGGGGCTGACGTTGAGCCTTGCGGTAGTCATTGATGAACGTGTTTCGCAGGATGCGAAACAGCCATGCCCTCAGGTTGGTCCCCTGCTGGAACGTCCGGTACGCCGCGAAGGCCTTCGCGTACGTTTCCTGGACGAGATCCTCGGCATCAACAGGGAGGCGCGTCATGCGAATAGCAGTTCCGTACAACTGATCGAGATAGGGCAAGGCGTCGGTTGCGAAGAGTGTCGACAGTTCCTCATCCGACAATTCGCGACTCGGATCGCTCGGATCGCTCGGTTCACCCGTCGGATCGCTACCCACCGGCTGTTCGCTCCGGTGGGGGTCCATTGCGGCGGGGGCTTCAGGCATCGCCCGTCAGCCTACGCACCTTCATTGGTGACCGGGTGGGCTCTCAAACCGGGGTGATGAGATCCAGACCGTCGTTCACTGGGGCGTTGACACGCGTGGATACCGGGTGAAAGTCACGCGAGCCCGACTCCACGCCGTTTCGAGACTGCGCGCAGATGGCTTCCAAGGTGCCCTGTGCATCCTCCAGGTGCGGATCCAGCCATCGTTCCCACCAGGACTTGGGCACCTCCACGGGCATTCGGTCGTGAACGTCTGCCACGGGCCCGACGGCCGCCTGGGTCAGAATCGTGCACGTGCGCATCTCCCCATGGGGCCCTTGCCAGTCGTCGAACAGTCCCGCCATGGCCAGCGGTTCACCGCTCCGAGGATAGATGTAGAACGGCTGTTTCCGTGAGCCGGCGCCTTCGGGGGGCGGGCGCCATTCGTAATAGCCATCCGCCGGAACCAAACACCTGCGGCGCCGGAATGCTGCCCGGTAGGAAGGCTTCGTTGCCACCGATTCCGACCGCGCGTTGATCATCCGACTCGCACGTGAGGAATCCGAGGACCACGACGGAATCAATCCCCAGCGGGCAACGGTCAGGCGTCGCGTTCGGTCCTCATCGACAACGATGTACACCTCGGATGTGGGAGTGATATTGAACCGCGGGGCGAGCTCCGTTGACGGAAGTTCCTCGACTCGACACCAGTCGCCGAGTTCACTCGCTTCTCGACTTGCCGCATACCGGCCGCACACACCATCTCCTCACAAGCTCTCATCACACGAGAGAGCTGGGTACGTTCAGAAAAGAGCGCTGGCCAGAGCCGTTCGTGCAGATGCCACGGCTGGATCGTCACCCGCAACCGTGAACAGTTCGACGGTCCGGGTCCGGGCACGCTCGCGATCATCACCCGCGGATTGCCGAACGGCGTCGATGAGGCGGGTGAAGCACGCCGACCAGTTGCCCTGCAAGGCCTCGACGTCCGCGGCCATGAGTTGAGCATCGATATCCTCGCCGCTTGAGGCTGACTGCAACGCGGCGACCGGGTCGAGGCCCTCGGTCCGCTCGTATAGATCCACCGTCGCCAGTCCCGCCGCCGCATCGCTGTCGGCCGGTGACTCATCAAGAATCTTTCGGTACGCAGCCCGTGCAGCCGGCCAATCGCCAGCGTCTATCGCGTCGACGGCCGCATCGAAGCGCGGATCACCGGCATCGAGTTCGGAGTCGACGTCATCGGAGACCTCCTCGCCCTGCACTGCCCCGTCGATTCCCTGGCTGGCAGCGATCTCGAGAACCTTGTCGATGGCCTGACGCAACTGCGATTCCGGGAGAGCCCCTTGGAACAGCGGTGCCACTTGTCCACCGATGACGGCGAAAACCGATGGGATCGATTGGACTTGGAAAGCCGCAGCGATCTGTTGTTCTGCATCGACGTCGACCTTGGCAAGAATCCACCGCCCGGCGTATTCGGCAGCGAGTTGCTCCAACAGCGGCGATAACTGCTTGCAGGGTTCGCACCACGTGGCCCACAGATCCAAGATGACCGGCACCGTCATGGATCGATCCATAACTTCGGCCTGGAAGTTGGCCGCGGTTGCATCGATGATCAGGCCCGCGGGTGCTCCCTCTACGGCCGCATCCGTCTTGCGCTGCTGATCTTTCTGCGCCGCGATGGCGCCGAGGTCTACTGCCCCGGCGAAGTTAGGAGAGCTCACGCACCCATTGTGGCGCATGGGCCCACGGCACGGAGTCGATACCCGGTTCAGCTCAGGGCTAGCGCTCGGCTCCCTGGGACCCGGGCCTACAACTCGGGCGTACGACACGGACTTAAGACCCTGCGCCTGACCCCATCTCGTGGACCAACGCCTCGGCTGCCCCGTGTACATCCACCTCACCGTGGGCAACCGCGCTGACCGAATCCTCGAAAGCTGACATCGAGGAAGCGGCTTCGATACGCGAGCGCACCATTCCCACAGCGGTCGCAATGACCTCCTCCCGGGCACGGGCCATGCGCCGGCGCTCGAGTTCACCGTGATCGACCGCCCACGCGCGATGATCAGCAATCGCAGCCACGATGTCGTCGATTCCGGTGTCGGTGCTGGCGATGGCGGTGAGCACCGGCGGCGTCCACGCCTCGACTACGTCATCTGCTTCGCTCTTCGCGTTCTGCTGGCTTATCGCGGTCTGCTGGCTCGTCGCAAGCGAGATCATCTGCCGCAGATCCCGGGCCGTTGTCTGGGCTCCCTCGCGGTCGGCCTTGTTCACCACGAACAGATCCCCGATCTCCAAGATTCCGGCTTTTGCCGCCTGGATTCCATCTCCCATTCCCGGTGCCAGCATGACGATGGTCGTGTCCGCTGCAGCGGCCACCTCGACTTCCGATTGGCCCACACCCACCGTCTCCACCACGACGACGTCGAATCCGGCGGCGTCGAGAACTCGCAGGACGTGTCCGGCCGCGGCCGCCAGTCCGCCGAGGTGACCGCGTGAGGCCATCGATCGAATGAAGACGTTCTCATCCGAGGAGTGCGACTGCATGCGGATCCGATCACCGAGCAGCGCACCTCCGGAGAACGGCGACGACGGGTCCACAGCAACAACCGCAACCGACTGACCTCGGGCACGGAACGCCGTAATCAGCGCCGCGGTCATCGTGGACTTGCCCACCCCCGGTGATCCGGTGATGCCGACGACGTGGCTACGCGGACGATCAGCGTCACTCCTGGCGTGTTGCGCAAGCCGCCGGAGGAGCTCGAGACCGTCCGGCCCCCCGTTTTCGACAAAGGTGATCGCGCGCGCAAGGTCACGTACCTTGCGCTCGGCGATTCCGGCCATCAGCCGATCGACCTCGTCGGTCATCCTGTTCGGTCTCCTTTGGGCTCAGCTGCGGTCTGTGTCTGCGGCATCCTTTCGCGATCTCGCCTGGGCGGGTACGCGAAACGCTTACGTCGCGGTGGGCACTTCGACAATCAGCGCATCCCCCTGGCCACCGCCGCCACACAGGGCTGCTGCCCCGATTCCTCCACCTCGACGACGCAACTCGTACATCAGGTGCAACACGAGGCGGGCTCCGGACATTCCGATGGGGTGGCCGAGCGCGATTGCGCCACCGTTCACATTGAGACGCGAGTTATCGATTCCCAGACGCTTGATCGAGGCAACGGCAACCGCGGCGAATGCTTCATTGATCTCCACGAGGTCGAGGTCGGAAACGGAGATCCCCTCTTTGGCGCACGCCGCCTCGATCGCCGCCGCCGGCTGTTCGTGAAGTGACGGGTCGGGCCCGGCGACAACTCCATGGCTGCCCAGGAACGCCATCGGGGTCCGTTCGAGTCGCTCGGCCGCTGCGCGTGAGGTGACGACGAGGGCCGCCGCGCCGTCTGAAATCTGCGACGCATTCCCTGCGGTGATCGTCCCCTCGGGGGCGAAGGCCGGGCGCAGACGTCCCAGAGATTCCGCGGTCGTCTCGGCCCGAATCCCTTCGTCGTCGGTGACGACGATGTCGTCGCCCTTGCGCTGGGGAATCCGCACCGGGGTGATTTCCTCGGCCAAGATCCCGACCGATTGCGCGGCTGCGGCTCGACGATGCGAGGCCTCGGCGACCGCGTCCTGCTCTTGTCGCGTCAACGCATAGCGGTCGTTGTATCGCTCCGTCGCTTCTCCCATGGCGCATTCGTCGAACGCGCATGTGAGTCCGTCGAACGCCAGCGCATCGATCATTGTCCAGTCGCCATACTTCTTACCCTCGCGCGAACCAATCAGCAGGTGGGGAGCCTGCGACATCGACTCCATGCCTCCGGCGACAACGGCGTCGAACTCTCCAGCGCGGATCATCTGATCGGCGAGAGCGATCGCGTCGAGCCCCGACAGGCACACCTTGTTGATCGTCAGGGCCGGGATCGCCATGCCCAGTCCCCCGGCGATCGTCGCCTGACGGGCCGCGTTCTGGCCCGAACCGGCCTGCAGGACCTGGCCGAGAACCACGTAGTCAATATCGGTCGGCTGAACTCCCGAGCGCTCGAGCGCACCGGCGATCGCGAATCCTCCGAGGTCAGCCGCAGACAGCGACGACAAAGAGCCCTGCAGTCGGCCCATCGCAGTTCGTGCTCCACCAAGAACAACCGCTCCATCGCGCAGACTCATCTCAACCGCTCACCCTTCCCGATATTCGGTCCCGCCTGCAGGTGTCACCGGTCACTGGACCCCTGCTCGTGCAACGATAGTTCCCATGCATCCTGTGGTTACCCGGATCGACCATGTCGGCATAGCGGTCGCCGATTTCGACGAAGCCGTTGCTTTCTACGCTCGTGCCTTCCACATGACCGTCGACCACGAAGAAGTCAATACTGAGCAGGGGGTGCGTGAGGCAATGCTGCGCGTGGGTGACTCGGATTCGTGGATTCAGATTCTCGCTCCGCTCAGTGCCGACTCCCCCATCGGCCGATTCCTCGACCGCAGTGGTCCAGGAATTCAACAAATGGCGTATAGCGTGACCGACATCGACGCGGTCAGTGATCATCTTCGATCCGCAGGGGTTCGACTGCTGTACGACGAGCCGAAGACCGGTACCGCGGGGTCGCGGATCAACTTCACCCACCCGAAGGACTCTGGCGGCGTACTTATCGAGTTGGTGCAACACGCCGCGGAGTAATCCGCTTCCCCACGCCTGCGTATCAGACAATTCTTCATGTGCTTCCCCGCATCCAGTTGCCGCTGGACGTCGCCATCGACCCCAGTATCGGCCAGCAACCCACTACCTGGGTGGTCGTCGGAGCGGTTGTTGCCCTGGTAGGTCTGTTCGTTGCGCGCCGGGCTCGCAAGCTCGCAATCTTGATGACCGTCGGCACCGCTGGCGCGGTGTGGGCCTGGTCGTCCGGTGCCCTCTCCCTCGCCGGGTAACTCGGCTACCGCTGCGACGAGCCGGGCTCGGCTTTCGGTTCACCCTCAGGCCCGGTACCTTTCCTTGGCACAGACAAGTCTGTGACGCATACGAGTCCATGACGCTGCATGACAGGACTTGCGGCAAAGGACGGTACAAGGAGCAAGCGTGGCCGGGGATTTCGAGTCGATCGTTCGTGCCATCGAAGAGCAGGACTCCTCAATCGGTGACATGCCGATTCCGCACACATACCTCGCCGCCACGCTTCACAAGTCCGACGAGCAGATGTTCGCTGGTCGAGCATCCCGCGACAAGGATCCCCGTGAGTCGCTGCACATCGAACAGGTTCCTACGCCCGAGCTCGCAGCAGGCGAAGCCCTCATCGCGGTGATGGCGTCGGCCATTAACTACAACACGGTGTGGTCCTCGATATTCGAGCCCGTCTCGACATTCGGATTCCTCGATCGTTATGCCCGGAGCAACCCCGACGCAGCCCGGCACAACCGGAACTACCACGTCTTGGGCTCTGATGCTTCCGGCGTCGTTCTTCAGACCGGTCCCGGAGTCCATACGTGGAAGCCGGGCGATCGCGTGGTCGCCCACTGCCTGTCGGTGGAACTCGAATCTCCCCTCGGTCACAACGACACAATGATGGATCCCGAGCAGCGCATCTGGGGGTTCGAGACCAACTTCGGTGGCTTGGCTCAACTCGCCATCGTCAAAGCCAATCAACTCCTTCCCAAACCGGAGCACTTGACGTGGGAGGAAGCGGCCTGCCCGGGACTGGTCAACTCCACGGCCTACCGTCAACTCGTGTCTCACAACGGTGGGGCAATGAAACAGGGAGACGTCGTTCTCATCTGGGGAGCCTCAGGAGGCTTGGGCTCCTACGCGACCCAGTACGCGTTAAACGGTGGCGCTATCCCCGTGTGCGTCGTTTCCAACGAGAACAAGGCCGAGGTCGTGCGCTCCATGGGAGCCGACTTGATCATCGATCGCGCGGCCGAGGGGTACAAGTTCTGGAAGGACGAAACCACCCAGGACCCCAAGGAATGGCAACGGCTCGGTAAGAAGATCAGGCAGCTCACGGGCGGAGACGACATCGACATCGTCTTCGAGCATCCGGGGCGTGAGACTTTCGGCGCCAGTGTCTACGTCACCCGTAAAGGCGGCACCATCGTGACGTGCGCGTCGACATCCGGCTTCATGCACGAGTACGACAACCGCTATCTGTGGATGAACCTCAAGCGCATCGTGGGCAGCCACTTCGCCAACTACCGGGAAGCACACGAGGCGAACCGACTGATCGCCAAGGGAATGATCCATCCCACGCTGTCCAAGGTCCTGCCGCTGGCCGAGACCGGCCAGGCTTCGTGGGAGGTCCATCGCAACATGCACCAGGGGAAAGTCGGCATTTTGTGCCTGGCTCCCGTCGAAGGCCTCGGCGTCACCGACCCGGCACTTCGTGAGTCCGTCGGTCCTGCTCTCGATCGGTTCCGGTCGGCTACGGCTTCGTGATCCGACCCCCGTCGACCTACCTGACCTACCATGACTAAATGACTGCGCCATCGACGTCGTCGCACGTCGATGAGCACATGCCGTGGAAACTCGACCGTGGCCGCTCCCTCGGTGAGATGGGCTATCTCCCCGGACTCGACGGCCTTCGGGCTGTGGCCATCATCGGGGTGCTGCTCTATCACGCAGGCATCGACTGGATGCCTGGAGGCTTCCTCGGCGTCGACGTCTTCTTCGTCATCAGCGGCTTCTTGATCACCTCGCTGATACTTGAGGAGTACGACCGCTCAGGACGCGTCAATTTCACCAAGTTCTACCTCGGCCGCGCCCGCCGACTCCTCCCCGCCGTCGCCGTAATGCTGATCGCGGTTGGTCTCGCGGTTCTCATCGTCTACCAGGACGCACTGAGCGCCTTTCGCGAAGACGCACTCGCAACCGTCTTCTACGTGAACAACTGGTGGTACATCTTCGTCGATCAGTCCTACTTCGAGTCTGTCGGGCGACCGCCGCTGTTGAAGCACCTGTGGTCACTGTCCGTCGAAGAGCAGTTCTACTTGATCTGGCCGGCGTTCGCCCTCCTGCTGATGCGGTCGGGAGGACGCCCCCTCGTTCGTCGACTTGCCCTGGTGCTGGCGATCGCGTCGACGGTGTGGATGGCGGTCTTGTCGATCCGCAATGGCTACCCGGTCGATGCAGACCCCAGCCGCGCGTACTTCGGTACCGATTCGCACAGCATGGGGCTCTTGGTCGGTGCAGCGCTGGCCACCATGTGGAGACCCGGACGATTGAGCACCCACATTCCACGCCTAGCCCAACTCATCATCACCGGGATTGGCGTGGCATCCCTCGCCGCCGTTATCGGCTTCTATCTCTTCGTCGGCGAGTTCACGCCGTGGTTATATCGCGGGGGTTTTCTCGCCCTCGCCTTCTTCACCACAGCGTTGATCGCCGCGGTGACTCACCCGGCTTCTTTCTTGGGGCCAGCGCTCGGCACGGGAATTCTTCGCTACATCGGCAGACGCTCCTACGGCATCTACCTGTGGCACTGGCCGATATTCATGGTGACGCGCCCCGGTATCGACGTGGAGTGGAGCGAGCCTGTCACGTTCGTCGTGCGCATCGCCCTCACGCTCGTCATCGCCGAACTCAGTTACCGCTTGGTGGAGATGCCCATTCGGCGGGGCGCGCTTGGTCGCGCTTGGTCGGCCATCCGTTCGGGAGGTGCGCTGGGCGTGCGAGCCATAGGCACACTGATTGCTACCGGCATCGTCACCATCGCCGGTGCGGCCGTCGCCATCGCTTTGATCATGAACCCCGGGGATGGCCGTGACGCCATTCCTCCCGATGTCGTCGAAGCCATGGGTATCGCCGATGGCGGCCCACTCGAATTGGCAATCGACGACGAATCATCGGATGCGCAGGACGCCGCCGATGCGGGTGCAAATGTGGGCATATCGACCGAGTCAGGTACCGCCCCAGGTATCACCAGTAGCCAGGACACCGACAGCGGCGAGCCAGTGCTGTCCGACGAGGAAATCCGCGCGGCAAACGGACCGGTCAGCGTGATAGGAGACTCGGTGGTCCTGGGCGCGCGATCTGCCATCAAGGACGCCATCCCCGGCGCTCGCGTCGACGCGAAGGTGTCGCGGATGCCGGGAGGCTTCACCGGTCGAGTCAAGAAACTGGACCGCCGTGACAAGCTCGCGAACGTGGTTGTTGTGCACCCGGCCACTAACGGCGTCATCAACGCCAAAATTCTGCGCGGCATCCTCGATCCCCTGACCGACTACGAGCGCGTCGTCATCGTGAACGCCTCCGTGCCCCGATCGTGGGAGAAGCAGAACAACAAGGTGATCGCGAAGGTCACTCCCGATTACCCCAACGTCGTTGTCGCCGACTGGAAGAGCGCGTCCGACGGCAGGAGCGACTACTTCGTTTCCGACGGGGTGCACCTGACGGGTTCGGGAGCCGCAGCCTTCGCGGAGGTCATCCGCGAAGCTTCTGGCTTGTGACCTGACCGCGACAGGCAACGCGCAGTGACGCATGATGGCCTAATGCACATCGGACCCCACGCTCGCCTGATCGCCATCACCTCGGCGGTCCTCGTCATCGTCGGTGCCTTGTCGATCGGTGGCGTCCTGGTATTCGGGCCGCTGTTCCCCGCGGCCAGCGCCCAGCCGACGGTGGACCTCGTGTCCAAGAAGACCATTGCTCGATCTCTGACCAGCCCCTGGGGCCTTGCGTTCCTGCCCGACGGTTCCGCTCTGGTTTCCGAGAGAGACACCGGCCTCGTCCGACGGATCGCCGGTCGATCGAACGGCTCCCCCGCGCGATCGTTGACCACGACCTCGAAAGTGGGAAGAGTCAGTGGGGTCCGCGCCGGCGGCGAAGGAGGGCTCCTCGGGATTGCCGTTCCGCCTACGGCGCGCGGAACCCAACCCGAGGTGATCTTCGCGTACCTGACGACGGCACGGGACAACCGAGTGGTGCGCATCGACTGGGACGGCCGTAGCCTCGGGCCCCAGACGCCGATCGTGACCGGGATTCCCAAGAACACGTATCACAACGGTGGCCGCATACTCGTGGACGAAGACGTTCTGTACATCGCGACCGGAGATGCCGGGATCCCGGAACTCGCGCAAGACCTCACCTCACTGGCCGGCAAAGTCCTGCGGGTCGACTTCGACGGTGCACCCGCGGCCAGCAACCCCATCGAAGGGTCCCGGGTCTTCACACTCGGACATCGCAACGTTCAAGGTCTCGCACTAGACGCCGCGGGACGACTGTGGGCCACGGAGTTCGGCACGAGCAAGGCCGACGAGCTCAACCTGCTCCGCCCGGGACGAAACTACGGCTGGCCGGTGGTGGAAGGTCGCAGTTCGAAGCGAGGATTCACCAATCCGAAGGTCACGTGGTCGCCGACATCTACCGCGTCACCGAGTGGCTTAGCGATTCAGGACGGCGCCGCCTATGTGGCGAGCCTGCGGGGTGAGGTCCTGTGGCGAGTCCCCTTGAGGGGCACCCGGGCCGGAAATCCCCAGGCCGTCGACCTCGGTGAGCAAAGCCGTCTGCGCACCGTCGCCGCGGCACCGGACGGCCGGCTCTGGCTGTCCACCAGTAACACTGATGGGCGGGGCGATCCCGGCTCCCGGGACGACCGCATGCTCAGCTTGATCGTCGACGACTAGCCACTCATTCCCGAGCGCTGGATATGGGTCAGGAAGTCAGCGAGCGCACGACCCACGTGCGCGGGCTGTTCGATGGCAGATAAGTGACCGGACCCGGGTATTTCACTGGCCTGGGCGTCGGACAGCGCCTCGCGCATGGTGTTCTGCTCGCTCAGCGGAGACATACCGTCCTCATCTCCCCAGAGCACCAGGGCAGGAACATGTACCTCCGTCAGCATGTCCACCGAGTCCGGGCGTGCGGCCATCGCACGCTGGTACCAGGAAACGGTTTCCGGGGACACCTGAAGCATCCATGACTCGACCCTGCGGACGACATTCGGCCGTGATGCGTGGGTCGTGGATCCCACCAGCACCGGGAGAATCTTCTCGCGCAAGATCTGGGCGCACTTGCTCGGAGATTGATCGATGAGGGCGGCGAGTTCCTGTCGGGCCTGCTGCGCATCGGCGGAGTCGGCCGTGGCTTTGCTGTCGCACAACCCGACCCCGGCGAGCATCTCCGGCTGTTGCCGCCACCATTCCATGGTCAGGTACCCCCCGACGGAGAGTCCAGCCACCACGAGTCTGTCGACGCCACGGTCCAATGTCGCCGAGATCAGCGTCGCCACCACGCTCGCGAGATCCGGCTCGCCCTCCGCTGGGAGGGGGCTGGCTCCAAATCCCGGGAGATCGGGAACGAGAACGCGCCAGCCGATGTCGACGATCGCGGGTATCTGCTCATCCCACATGTGATGGTCACACGGAAAGGCGTGTAGCAGCATCGCGACAGGACCCGATCCCTCATCGATCATTGCGATGCTCACGCCAGATCACTCCACTTGTCCATCGGGCCGGTCCAGTGGCTCGGAAGATCCTCGGAGTCGGGCTCGATGACCTGCACGATGCGATTCAATACGTTACCGACGAATCGCTCCCCTACCCACAGGTGCTTGGCATCGGGAACGGCTACGACGTCGATGGCCGGGGCAACAGCGAATGCCTCGCGAGCGGCCTGCGGAGGCAGAAAGTCGTCGAACTCGGGCACGAAGGCCACGACGCTTCGCCCGGCTGTTTGCCATACGCGAACGTCCTCGACGGTAGCGAACCGCAGCGGCGGGCTCAACAAGATGGCACCGCGAACAGGGTCGACGTTTCCGTGCTTGAGAACGACATCGGTGCCGAAAGACCACCCCACCAGCCAGATATCCGGTAGTTCCCGCCGCTGTGCCTCATCAATGGCCGCTCTTAAGTCCAAACCCTCGCCCTCGGCACTATCGAATTCGCCTTCGCTGGCACCGGCCGCAGAAGCGGTGCCGCGAGTGTTGAAGCGCAGTACGGCGATGTCGGACATGGCTGGTAGACGCCACGCCATCTTTCGCAACACATGTGAATCCATCATGCCGCCGTGCGTGGGCAACGGATGGACACACACGATCGTCGCGCGCGGCTGATTCTCGAGCGGAAGAGCCACCTCACCAACGAGTCGCAACCCATCGGCGGTCGTCAACGAGAGGGGCTCGCGACGAGCTGGCAGTACCGAATTGGCGGTGATGGGCTCGTCAACGACATCCATCATCGCGGGCCTCGTGTCCCACGAGCCCGCCAGCACGGTGTGTGCCAATGGCGCCTGTCGTCGGCGCCGTTTGGGTCATCAGCACTCCACACGACTACGTGAGGAGTCGCCGGCCGAATCTCATGATCGCACCCCGGGCATCGGTACGTTTTCGTTGCCGACGACCCGGTCAATGACCGCACGATCCAGTCGCCGTCCGGGTGCGATTCGATCTGCTGATTGGACCGCGGAGCCGCGCGTTCGGGCTCGTGGCGCCTGCGGTTCTTTCGACCCACGTCATCGTCCCCTATGCGTACGAGCGAAAACCACGACCGGCTTTTCGACCGGTGTAGCCCGCCGTCACCAGATGCTCCAACCAAGGCGCGGGAGCGAAACCGGGCTCACGAAATTCCCGATACAGCGTTTGTTGAATAGCGAGCGAAACATCCAATCCAACAACGTCGAGCAATTCGAAGGGGCCCATGGGGTACCCGCAGCCGACCTTCATCGCCGTGTCGATGTCGTCTGTAGTCGCGTAGTTGCCCTCGGCCATCTTGATAGCGTCGTTCAGGTACGGGAACAGCAGCGCATTCACAATGAAACCGGCTCTATCACCGCAGTGAACACCCACTTTGCCGATCCGAGACACGACACTTCGCGCGGTGGCGACGACATCCGAGCTCGTCGCGACCGTGTCGACGATCTCCATGAGCTTCATCACCGACGCCGGATTGAAGAAGTGAAGCCCGACGACGTCTCCTGGGCGCGATGTCACCGACGCAAGATCGACCACGGGCAAGGAGGAGGTAGTCGTGGCCAAGATGACCCCCGGCCGACAAATCTCATCCAGGTTCTCGAACAGCGCGGTCTTGATATCGAGTTCCTCGGCGATGGCCTCCACCACCAGATCCACATCGGCAAGGTCATCCAAAACCGTGGTTCCGGTGATGCACCCCATAGCGGCATCCACGGCGTCCTGTTCGATCTTGCCCCGTTGCAGAGCCTTCTCCAGGCTCCGACGGATCGATGCGATGACCTTCGCGACCTTGTCCTCTGATCGGGCGACGAAAGTGACCGAGAACCCAGCCTTGGCGAATACTTCGATGATCCCCGTTGCCATGGTGCCGGAGCCGACAACACCCACGGTATTGACCTCGCGGACAGACGCGTCCGAGGCGTCCTGCGCCGCCACACGGTCGTCGGCGACGATCTCGGGTGAGCCCGGCTCGGCGTAGGAGTAGAAGCCACGTCCGGATTTCCGGCCCTTCAACCCGGCGGTGACCATGTGCTTAAGGATGGGACTCGGGGCGTGCAGACGATCTCGACCCTGCCGATACATGGTGTCCAAGATTTGGTACGAGGTATCAAGCCCAATGAGATCCAGCAGAGCCAAGGGCCCCATCGGCAACCCGCATCCCAGGCGCATCGCCGCATCGATGTCCTCACGGCTTGCGTACTTCTGCTCGAACATCGATGCCGCATGATTGAGGTAGCCGAACAACAGACTGTTGGCAATGAACCCGGCTTTGTCTTCGCAGATCACCGCCTGTTTGCCGATCTGCTCGGCGAAAACCCGAATGTGCTCGACAACCTCATCGTCGGTGACGACGGTGCGAACGATTTCCACGAAATCTTGCACGGGAGCCGGGTTGAAGAAGTGCAATCCCACCACGCGCGACGGTTGGCTGACCGCCGTGGAAATTTCGGTGACCGACAGCGAGGAGGTGTTCGTGCACCAAATGACTCGATCGGGCAAGAGGCCGTCGAGCTGGCCGAGAACCTGGCGTTTCAACTCCAGGTTCTCGGGTACCGCTTCGATCACGATGTCCGACGTCAAACACTCCTGCAGGTTGGTCGTGAAAAGGATGCGATCGAGAATTCCGGACCGCTCACTCGCGGTCAGTTTGTCGCGGACCACCGCTCGGTCGGTGGAGGCTTCGATGCGCTGACGTGCATCGCTGACGGTGGTGTCGTCGATGTCGATAGCGCGGACGGCGAAGCCGTGTCGCGCGACTACCTCAGCTATTCCGGTCCCCATGGTTCCCAAGCCGATAACTGCAACACTGCCGACCCTGTCCCGAGATTCCATGAGGGCAGTCTGCCAAAGGGTCAAAACAGGCGCAGACCCGAATCCGCTGTGCCTTTGAGTTCGTCGTAGTCCACGACGAGGCAGCGGATGCCGCGATCCTCGGCGAGGGTTCGAGCCTGGGGTTTGATTTCCTGAGCGGCGTAGACGCCGGAGACGGGAGCAAGTATCGGATCTCGATTCAACAGTTCCAGATAGCGCGACAGCTGCTCTACTCCATCGATTTCACCGCGCCTTTTGATCTCAACCGCCACCGGCTTGCCCTCCTCGTCCCGGCACAAGAGGTCGACCGGCCCGATCGCGGTGGGGTATTCACGTCGCACGAGAGTCCAGCCACTACCGAAGGTCTCCACGTGTTCGGCCAGGAGTTTCTGCAGGTGCGCTTCCACGCCATCCTTCACCAAACCGGGGTCTTGGCCCAGGTGGTGCTGAGAATCATGTTGGACGTCGTACACGTACACCACTAGATGCTCACCGGCCTTGTTCGTCACCGTCCAGATGGACTTCGTGCCTTCCGGAGCGTCGCGCGTAGCGCCGTCACCGGTGCTGTCAGCATCATTGATGTCTTCTTCGACCAACCGGCACGGCGGGCTCATCCAATTCAGCGGCTTACCTCGGCGATCGTTGTGGATCAGCAGGGTGCCGTCTCCTTTGATCATGAGCAGCCGCACCGCCTCCGGCAGTTCGGTGGTCAACCGTCCCTGGTACTCGACCGAGCACCGCGCCACCACAATCCGCACCGTCCGAGGCTAGCCGCCGTGCTTCCACGGGACAGGGCACCGGGTGCGCAATACCATCGCGAGGGTGATGCAGCGGTTCCACGTCTGGCCCGTCGTCGTTCTCGCCGCGGCCAGCCTCGTCGGTTGTGCGACCGAGGACGTCGACCCAGCTGCCGCCGACGATCCAACGCCGACCTCATCCGCTGACTCAGTGGATGAGTTAGTCGATGAGTTGGCGGATGAGTCATTCGATACCTCGGCGACCGACTCCCCCAATACTCCCGATTCCGTCACCGAACTGGAACCGAAAGATCTCGTCATCCGCTCGAACGAGCTCTGGGGCTCGTTCAATCGCATGGGCAAAGACACCCTCTGCCGCACCGATTTTGATGACGCTTTCGAGGTCACGTCTACCGCCAACTTCTTCATCGAGTTATCGCGAGCCGCCAATGACCAGACGCCCGACGCTCAACCGTGGATTACCGGGCTCACCGATGAACAGGCGACGCAGGTGCTCTACGCAGCCGCGATGAAGTATTGCACCAATTTGCCCGACGTCTGATCGACGTCGATACAGCCAGACATCGAGACGCGCGCACGTGCGCGGACAGTGGGAACGGACGTCCTTCACGATGTTCGCCTTACGGCGAGGATGGGACCCGTTCGTCACCCACCGAAAGGTGGTCGACCACTCGATCCAAAATGCCGGCGACGTCGTAGTCCTTGGGGGTGAACACTTCGGCCACCCCTTGTTCGGTCAACCACGCCTCGTCTTCGGCCGGGATGATTCCACCGACGACCACGATGACGTCGTCCGCACCCTCGGCAGCAAGCCCGCGCAAGATCGCCGGCACCAATGACCGATGCGATCCGGAGAGGATCGACAGGCCAACAACATCCACGTCCTCGGCTACCGCGGCGGCCACAATCTGCTCGGGGGTGAGGCGAATGCCCTGATAGATGACCTCGAAGCCCGCATCCCGCGCCCGTACGGCGATCTGCTCGGCGCCATTGGAGTGGCCGTCGAGGCCCGGCTTACCGACGAGGAACCGGAACGGTCGACCGCGTGAGGCGGTGAGTTCGTGAACTCGCGCGGAGACACGCGCCATCGACGTCCGGTCGGAGGAGGAATCCTTGGTCGACGGCGTCGCGGAAACCCCAGACGCAACCGTCGCATCGATGCCCGTCGGCGCCCGATATTCACCGAAGGAACGGCGCAGTGCTGAAGCCCACTCCCCGGTGGTGACCCCCGCCCGGGCGCAGGCCAAAGTCGGCTTCATCATGTCCTCACCCAACTCTGCAGCCGCGTGCAACTCCTCCAGGGCGGCCTCCACGGCCAGTGAGTCGCGATTCGCTCGCCATTGCTCGAGACTGTCAACGGCCTCGGCTTCGACATCAGGATCGACGATGTACACAGCGTTCTTGCCTTCGATCTGCAACGGGCTCGGTTCGCTGGAGAGATACGCATTAACCCCGACGATCGTGTCTTCACCAGATTCGATGCGGGCACGTCTGCGCGTCAGCGACCCCACCAACTCTTGCTTCATGTAGCCGTTTTCCACTGCGGCCACCGCGCCACCCATGTCGAGCACCCGCTGCAACTCCTCGCGGGCCTGGGACTCCATGTCAGCGACCTTCGCCTCCACCACCGGTGATCCGGCGAAAAGATCGTCGTACTCAAGCAGGTCGGTCTCGAAGGCGAGAACCTGTTGCATGCGCAGAGACCATTGCTGATCCCACGGTCGCGGCAACCCGAGAGCTTCGTTCCACGCGGGCAGTTGCACCGCGCGAGCACGGGCGTCTCGCGACAATGTCACCGCGAGCATTTCAAGCATGATGCGGTAGACGTTGTTCTCCGGCTGCGCCTCGGTGAGGCCCAAGGAGTTCACCTGGACGCCGTAGCGGAATCGCCGTTGCTTGGGATCTTCCACGCCGTACCGCTCCTGCGTAATGGAATCCCATAGTTCGACAAATGCGCGCATCTTGCACATCTCTTCGACGAAACGCACTCCCGCGTTGACGAAGAAGGACATCCGGCTGACGACGGAACCGAAATCCCCGCCCGGCACGCGATCGGTGTCACGGACTCGATCGAGGACTTCGATCGCGGTGGCCATCGCATACGCGACCTCCTGCGTTGGGGTCGCCCCGGCCTCTTGCAAGTGATAACTGCAGATGTTGATCGGATTCCACTGCGGCACTTCGGTGACCGAGTACACGATCATGTCGGTGATGAGTCGAAGAGACGGATCCGGTGGGAAAACGTATGTGCCTCGACTCAGATATTCCTTGACGATGTCGTTCTGCGTTGTTCCCTGGAGTTGGGTCGGCTCGACGCCCTGCTCTTCCCCCACCGCGATGTACAGGGCAAACAGCCACATGGCCGTCGCGTTGATGGTCATGGACGTGTTCATCTGGTCGAGAGGGATCTCTCGGAACAGCGTGCGCATATCCCCAAGGTGCGCGATCGGTACCCCCACCTTGCCCACCTCGCCGGCGGCCATCGGCGAATCCGGGTCGTACCCGGTCTGCGTGGGTAGATCGAAGGCAACGGACAGCCCCGTTTGCCCCTTGGCCAGATTCGTACGGAACAGGGCATTGCTCGCGGATGCCGACGAGTGGCCAGCGTAGGGGCGCATCATCCAGGGACGGTCTCGCTTGCCGGCCTCGTTCGCGTCGGACATGCCGTCAGCGTACGGGGCCGGTCAGCCTCGACTCGACGAGTGGCGCATGTGCGTCACTGGCAGCACGATGGGAGTGTGAGTAACTCCTTTTCGTACCTTTTCGGTCCGATCGTGGCGTTCCTGGCGATCGGGGTGCTCGTGGTCGTGCTGCGCTGGGCGTTCAACTCTCGCAAGACGTCCGTGGTGGCCGCCGCACCCACGGCCGGGAGCCAAGACGAATATGGGGTGCTCGTCCCCGTCGCCTCTCCCCCCAGCTACATCGACGGGGAAATTCTGCGGCGTCGTTTGGAAGACGCCGGAATCAAGGCGAACCTCGCGAACACGCTCGACGGACCGCGGGTGATGGTCTGGCCGAAGGACGAAGAGCGAGCGCGCCAGACCCTTATTTCGTAGTTCGTCGACACCTCCGCGGTGGAATCTTTTCCTGGCGTGGCCAACCGGCTCGGTCTACGACGAAGGCTCATCCGTGCGCGTGACGGTGGCCCCCAAGGCCTGCAGGTCTTCGACCAACCCCGCGTACCCACGATCGATGTGATCGACTCCAAACACGTCCGTTCGACCCTGGGCCACCAGTCCGGCGAGCACCAGACCGGCCCCCGCACGGATGTCGGTGGCTTCCACCGGTGCTCCGGACAGGGACGTTCGTCCTCGAATCAACGCATGATGGCCGTCTGTCTGCACGTCGGCTCCAAGGCGCGCTAATTCACGGACGAAACGGAAACGCGCCTCAAAGAGGTTCTCGGTGACCAGCGCGGCTCCATCGGCTATTGCATTCAGAGCAATGAACTGGGGTTGGAGATCGGTGGGGAACCCCGGATACGGCAACGTGACGATGTCGACCGCCCGCGGGCGATCACTCATCTCCACGACGAACCCGTCGGAGCGTTCCTCGATGCTCGCGCCCGCGCTACGCAACTTGTCCAAGGCGAGCGTCAAATGGGCTGGATCGGCTCCAAGAACTTCCACGCGGCCTTGGGTTATGGCCGCCGCGACCGCCCAGGTGCCGGCGACGATGCGATCCGGCACCGTTCGATGGGTCACCGGGTGCAACTCCGGGACACCGTCGATCACCAAGGTCGATGTGCTCACACCGTCGATCTGCGCACCCATCTCGATGAGCATCGAGCAGATGTCGACGATCTCTGGTTCGCGCGCCGCATTGTCGATCGTGCTCCGACCTTGAGCGAGGACTGCGGCCATCACCAGCGTCTCGGTCGCGCCCACGCTCGGAAAATCCAGCCACACGTCCGCGCCGGTCAGCTGCGCGGACGTCGCCACCAGATAACCGTGCTCGTTGACAACGTCGACACCCATCCGACGAAGTCCCTCGATATGAAGATCGAGTCCGCGGGAGCCGATGTTGTCTCCCCCGGGCATCGCGACATCGGCTTCACCGCAACGAGAGACCAACGGCCCGAGGACGCAGATGGACGCTCGCATTCGACGAACGAGGTCATAGTCGGCTCGATGGTCGAGGCGCTCGGGAACCTTGATCTCGACGACTCCGGCCGTGGTGTCCCACGTCACGGTGCACCCCAGCCTGCGGAGCAATTCGGCCATGATCTCGACATCGACGATGGCGGGGACGTTCGTCAGCGTGGAGGTTCCCGGCGCCAGCAAGGCGGCCGCCATCAACTTCAATACCGAGTTCTTGGCTCCGCGCACCGACACGCTTCCTTGCAACCGCTGCCCACCGGTCAGACTCAGGGTGCCCTGATCACCCGTGTGCGCTTCCACCGGGGAATCGTACGAGCGCCGGCTGAGTGCAGCATCGGCCCTCCTGCCCTAGGGTCGAGGTATGGTCCATTTGACGCAGATCTACACCCGAACCGGTGACGACGGCACCACGTCCCTCGGCGATATGAGCCGAACTGGCAAAAACGATCCCCGGTTGCGGGCGTACGCGGATGTCGACGAGGCCAATTGCTCTCTGGGAGTCGTTCTCGCGCAACCAGGACTCGATGACGACGTCCGGGCGCTGTTGTTGACCATTCAGAACGATCTGTTCGATGTCGGGGCCGATCTGTGCACCCCGGTGATCGATGAGCCCGAGCACCCGCCGCTGCGCATCACCGACGCGTATATCTCCACTCTCGAAACGGCGTGCGATGAGTACAACGAGCGACTCGAGCCGCTGCGCTCCTTCGTCCTTCCCGGAGGCACCCTGACCGCGGCCTATCTCCATGTAGCGCGGACGGTGGTTCGACGGGCGGAGCGAACGACGTGGGCGGCCCTAGACGCCTACCACGGGGGCATGAACCCTCTGACGGCCACGTATCTGAACCGGCTCAGTGACCTGTTGTTTATCCTCGCGCGCACCGCCAACGCCGGGGATGATGTGCTGTGGCAGCCGGGTGCCCGCTCCTGAAGTCGTGCATCACATAGTGGCGATGGCCACTGGACGGGCGATATCGGCTACGAAAGCCCCTTGCCCGTCCCCGCGACGGTGATCCGGGTTTCAGCGCGCTTGAGAGCGGAGGGGTCCTCGGTCTCGTCCCCCGCCGCCTGAGCACGGGACAGTGCAGTTTGGGCTCGCTCGAGGTCGATGTCCTCGGCGAGCTCGGCGACCTCGGCAATGACGTTGACCTTGTTGGAATCTACGGAGAAGAAACCGCCGTGGACGGCGACCATCATCTTGTTGCCGTCTGACTCCTCGATGCGCAGCGGACTCTCCAGCAACAGCGCCAGCACCGGCTCGTGGCCGGGAAGAATTCCGATCTCACCCTCCGATGTCTTCGCGACGACGGACTTCGCCTCGCCCTGCCACAGCAGGCGCTCAGCGGAGACGACCGCGACTTCCAGAGTGGAACCTTCGGCCACGGTTACTTCTTCTCCAGTTCCGCGGCCTTGCGCTCGACGTCTTCGATGCCACCGCACATGAAAAAGGCCTGCTCGGGCAGGTGGTCGTAGTCACCTTCGGCCAGCTTCTTGAACGATGCGATGGTCTCCTCAATCGGCACGAACGAGCCCGGCTGGCCGGTGAAGGCCTCCGCCACGAACATGTTCTGCGACAAGAAGCGCTGGATGCGACGCGCACGGCCGACAATGATCTTGTCCTCTTCGGAGAGTTCGTCAATGCCGAGGATCGCGATGATGTCCTGGAGGTCCTTGTAGCGCTGGAGAATCTCTTTGACACGAGCCGCGACCGCGTAGTGCTCGTCACCGATGTAGCGAGGATCCAGAATCCGCGAGGTGGAGTCGAGCGGGTCCACCGCCGGGTAGATGCCCAACTCCGAGATCGGGCGCGACAGCACGGTGGTGGCGTCGAGGTGCGCGAAGGTCGTCGCCGGCGCCGGGTCGGTGAGGTCGTCTGCGGGGACGTAGATCGCCTGCAGCGACGTGATCGAGTGGCCGCGGGTCGAGGTGATGCGCTCTTGCAGCTGACCCATCTCGTCGGCCAAGGTCGGCTGGTAGCCCACCGCGGAGGGCATGCGACCGAGCAGGGTCGACACCTCCGAACCGGCCTGCGTGAAGCGGAAGATGTTGTCGATGAACAACAGCACGTCTTGCTTTTGCACATCACGGAAGTACTCCGCCATGGTCAACGCAGCCAATGCGACGCGAAGACGGGTGCCCGGAGGCTCGTCCATCTGACCGAAGACCAGAGCGGTCTTCTCGATAACCCCGGATTCGGTCATTTCCAAAAAGAGGTCGTTCCCCTCACGGGTGCGCTCGCCCACACCGGCAAACACCGAAACGCCGCCGAAGTTCTCCGCGACCCGGTAGATCATCTCCTGGATAAGCACAGTCTTGCCGACGCCGGCACCGCCGAACAGGCCGATCTTGCCGCCCTTGACGTACGGGGTAAGCAAGTCGATGACCTTGATACCGGTGGTGAAGACCTCGGTCTTCGACTCCAGTTGGTCGAAGGCGGGCGCCTGCCGGTGGATACTCCAGCGCTCGCTGATATCGAGGCTGGCCGCATCCACATCGAGCGGAACACCGAGGGTGTTCCAAACATGGCCCTTGGTGACATCACCGACAGGAACGGTGATGGCGTCGCCGCTGTCGTGCACGGGGGCACCCCGGACGAGACCGTCGGTGGGCTGCATCGAGACGGCTCGCACCATGTTGTCACCGATGTGCTGCGCGACCTCGAGGGTCAGGGTTTGAGCCCCACCACCCTCGTCACCTATGTCTAAGGACACATCGACGGTCAGTGCGTTATACAACGCGGGCATCGCCTCGACGGGGAACTCCACGTCGACGACCGGGCCTGTCACGCGGGCAACGCGCCCGACGCCGGTGGTGGTCTCAGTCGTTGCGGTCATCTCGTTCCTCTTCCTTCGCTTTCGTATTCGGTGGTCTTACGCCGACAGGGCGTCGGCGCCGCCGACGATCTCGCTGATTTCCTGGGTGATCTCCGCCTGGCGGGCCTGGTTGGCCTGACGGGTCAAGGAGCGGATGAGCTCCTCGGCGTTATCCGTCGCAGACTTCATGGCTCGTCGACGGGCGGCGTGCTCAGAAGCTGCCGACGTCAACAGGGACAGGTACACCATCTGCTCGATGTACCGGGGAAGGAGCGCGTCGAGGACGCCCTCCGGACTGGGCTCGAACTCGTACAGCGGGAAGGGCATCCCAGACTCGTTCGGCTCGATGACCTCATCGACGACCTCCAGCGGGAGGATCCGGCGCACGCGAGTCTCCTGGGTACCCATGTTGACGAAGTGGGTGTAGATGACGTGAATCTCGTCGACTCCCCCCTCCTGGTTTTCATCGCCGTGGAAGGCAGTCAGCAGGTCCTCTCCAATGCGTTTGGCGTCCGCATAACTGGGCTGATCGGTGAATCCCGTGTACTCACCGCCCGTCTCCCGACCGCGGAAGCGGTAGTACGACACGCCCTTTCGACCGACAACGAACGGCAGGACCGTCATGCCCTTGTCGTTCAGGTTTCGGGTGAGGGCTTCGCCTTCCTTGATGCTGTTGGTCGAGTAGGCGCCGGCGAGACCTCGGTCAGCGGTGATGATGAGCACGGCGGCCCGCTCCTGCTTATCGGCCGTGGCTGTCAACGGGTGCTTGGAGACGTCTGATGCGTGCGAGGCAGCTGCGGAAACCGCGTCGACGAGTTGAGTCAAGTACGGCATCGATGCGTCCAATCGCTGCTGCGCTTTGACGATCCGAGATGACGCGATCAACTCCATCGCCTTCGTGATCTTCTTGGTCGCCTGGACGGAACGGATCCGTCGTCGGAAGACCCTCAGCTGTGCACCCATGAACTAGCCCCGTACCGACCGAGTGATCTGCGTTGGATCGATGTCTTCGTCCTCGAGGGCCCCTACCGGCTCGTCGCTGACCAGCAGTTGGCCAGAGGAGGTGGAGAACTGACGCTTGAACTCCTCGATGGTGGATTCCAGCACGCTGACGGTGTCGTCTGACAAGTCGGAGGTGCTGCGAATTGCATCGAGAATCTCCGTCTTGTTGCGCTCGACGTAGTCCAAGAACTCGGCATCGAAGCGACGGATGTCCTCGACCGGGACGTCATCCAGCCTGCCCGTCGTTCCCGCCCACACGGAAATGACCTCACGCTCCATGGCCTGCGGCTCGTACTGCGCCTGCTTGAGCAGTTCGACGAGGCGGGAACCGCGCCCGAGTTGTGCCTTCGACGCGGCGTCGAGGTCTGAGCCGAAAGCGGCGAAGGCCTCCAACTCGCGGAACTGTGCGAGGTTCAAACGCAATTGGCCGGCCACCTTCTTCATGGCCTTCGGCTGCGCTGAGCCACCCACACGGGAAACGGAGATACCGACGTTGATGGCTGGGCGCACACCGGAGTTGAACAGATCGGACTCCAAGAAGCACTGGCCGTCAGTGATGGAGATGACGTTCGTCGGAATGAACGCCGAGACGTCGTTCGCCTTGGTCTCGATGATCGGCAGACCCGTCATCGAGCCACCGCCCATTTCGTCGGAGAGCTTCGCGCAGCGCTCCAAGAGGCGGCTGTGCAGGTAAAAGACGTCACCGGGGTAGGCCTCGCGGCCGGGGGGACGACGCAGGAGCAGGGACACGGCGCGATACGCCTCTGCCTGCTTGGACAGGTCGTCGAAGACGATCAGCACGTGCTTGCCGCCGTACATCCAGTGCTGGCCGATGGCCGATCCGGTGTACGGGGCCAGGTACTTGAAGCCCGCAGGGTCTGATGCGGGCGCGGCCACGATGGTCGTGTACTCCATCGCGCCGTATTCCTCAAGCGCCCCCTTGACGGACGCGATCGTCGAACCCTTCTGCCCGATCGCCACGTAGATGCAGCGAACCTGCTTGCTCGGGTCTCCTGACTTCCAGTTCTCGCGCTGGTTCAGAATCGTGTCCAGACATACGGCGGTCTTGCCAGTCTGGCGGTCGCCGATGACGAGCTGACGCTGTCCGCGACCGATCGCCGTCATCGCGTCGATCGCCTTGATTCCGGTCAGCATCGGCTCTTTCACGGGCTGACGCTGGACGACCGTGGGGGCCTGAACCTCCAGGGCGCGGCGATCTTCGGCTTCGATGGCACCCAGCCCGTCGATCGGGCTGCCCAGCGGATCGACAACACGTCCAAGGAAGGCGTCACCCACCGGGACGGAGAGGACTTCGCCGGTGCGCCGCACAGGCTGCCCTTCTTCGATGTGCGCACCGTCGCCGAGGAGCACCACACCGATCTCTCGAACATCGAGGTTCAGTGCGACACCGAGCAGACCTCCCTCGAACTCCAGCAACTCGTTGGTCATCGCCGAGTGGAGGCCTTCGACGCGTGCAATGCCATCGCCGATCTCCGTGACGCGACCAACTTCTTCTCGGGCGGTGGACGGCGAGTACGCCGCGACGTTCCGCTCGATCGCATCCCGGATCTCTTCCGGCCGGATCGTCAGCTCCGTCATGGTGTCCTGCTTTCCTTCGTCGGGCCCGCGGTGCGGGCGGTGTGTGGGGTCTCGTGGTTGTTGTTGGGTCAGCCCAAGACTGCTCTGCGGGCCTGTTCGAGTCGCGATGCGACGGTGCCGTCGATGACCTCGTCGCCGATCGTCACCATCACTCCGCCAAGCATGGCGGGGTCGACGGCGACGTTGAGCCGTACCGTCCGGCCCTGCAATGAGGACAACGCCGCCGCGAGACGACGGGATTGCTCCTCGGTGAGGGGGGCCGCTACCCGCACCTCGGCCACCACCCGCTCGCGCTGCCGGGCAGCGAGTTCGCACAGGGTGTCGATCGCGGCGTCGAGTCGTTGACCGTGCAAACGACCGACAGTCGACTCCAACACCCCGCGGGTTGCCGCGGTGGCCCTGTCGGACAGAAGGTCGCGCACGATGGCGGCCTTTGTCTGGGCCGACTGCGCCGGATCACCCAGTGCCATCTGCAATTCCGCGGAGGCGTCGATCGCTCGGCCGAACCGGAAGATCTCCTCTTCGGTGTCATCGAGTGTGCCGTTGCCCTCCGCGACCGTGAAGGCCACCTGCGCAGCGAGCTGCTCGAGGGCGATCACCAGATCGATGTCGTCGGACCACCGATGATCCACGGCATCCGCAACGACTTCGAGGGTCAGAGCCGAGACCTGATTGGCCAAGATGTCCCTGATCAAGGACTCCCGAACAGACGCTGGCTGCCCGGAATCGGCCAGCGTCGAGCGAAGTTGCGCGTTGTCGTCCAGCAGCGCCGCCACGGCGAAGACCTGCGCGGACAACTCATCGAAGCCCGGCGCTTGCCGGCGGGCATCGAGAGCGGCCGAACAGGCGGCGAGGGATTCGCGGCTGGAACCGAGCATCAGTTGGAAGCCTGCCTTTCGAGGTCGTCGAGGAAGGCATCGACGGTCGACCGAACGCGCGCGTCGTCAGTCAAAGACTCCCCGACGACCTTGCTGGCAAGTTCGACGGACAACTCCCCCACCTGTCGGGTGAGCGTGCTCATCGCCTGGGCTCGATCGGCAGCCATCTGTGCTTCCGCCGCAGCGGTGACCTGGGCGGCCGCATGTCGTGCCTCGTTCTTGGCTTCCTCCACCATCGACGAGCGGTCGGCCTGGGCTTGGGTTCGGATGGCCGAGGCTTCCTCACGTGCCGATGCGAGCTGCTCCTTGTACTCCTCGAGTACACGGCTGGCTTCCGCCTGGGCTTCCTCAGCACGCTGCAGGCCACCCTCGATAGCGTCTGCGCGCTCGTCGAGTGTCGCCTTGATCTTAGGCAACGCGAATTTTCCGAGAGCGCCGAAGACGATCAGGAACGCGATCAGGCCGATGATCAACTCATCGACCGGAACGGCGAGAACGCTTGGCATCTCCTCGCTTGCGGCGCTGACTGCTGCCACAACCTTCATTGCCGTAACCTCTCTGGTCAGTGGTCGGGGGGGCGTGTGTTCGTCATGGATCTGTGCGTTGCACGCCTATGGCCGGCGCACAACGCCGTCGATCACGCTCCGAAGACGAAGGGAACGACGAAGCCAATCAGCGCCAGCGCCTCCGCGAGAGCGAAGCCGAGGAGCATGTTCTGGCGAATCACGCCGTAGGCCTCAGGCTGGCGGGCGATCGCCTGCACACCTTGGCCGAAGATGATGCCGATACCGATACCAGGGCCGATCGCGGCGAGGCCGTAACCGATCGATCCGATGGAACCGGTGAGTTCCGCGAGAAGCGACATGTCGTTTCCTTTGCTTTCCGGGCCGACGGCGGTTTCCGTCAGTCTGGGGTCGTGGGTGGTTATTCAGTTGTGTGCGGGCACTGGCCATCAGTGCTCCGCGTGCAGCGCGCTCCCTATGTAGACGGCAGCGAGCAGCGTGAAGATGTAGGCCTGTAAGGCCTGGATGAAAGCTTCGAATCCGGTCAGTGCGACGGTGACAACGAAGGACGCAACGGAACCGACAATTCCGATGACGCTCGCGCTAATCAGATAGAAGGCCGCGATGCTGAACGTCGCGAGCAGTAGATGGCCCGCGAACATGTTCGCGAAGAGTCGAACCGCATGCGTGAACGGCCGCACGAGGATGTTGGAGATCAACTCGATCGGGGCCAACAAGATGTACATGGGCTTGGGGACTCCCGGCGGGAACATCATGTTGGTGAAGAACTTGATCGGACCCTGCTTGATCATGCCCAGCGGGACCCAGGTGAAGTACACGATGAGGGCGAAGGCCACCGGAATCGCGAAGATCGATGTCGCCGGCAACTGTGCGCCGGGCAGGATCCCGAAGAAGTTCAAGATCCATACGAAGAAGAAGAAACTGAACAGGAAGGGGACGAACTTTTCACCTCCATGCCCGATGGTCTCTTTGGCGATTCCGTCGCGAACGAACACGTACCCAACCTCGCCGATGTTCTGGGCGCCGCGTGGAACCAGCTTGGGCTTGCGGAACGCGTACGTGAAGAAACCGACGACGGCGACAACGCCGAGCAGCAGCAGCAGCGCAACTTTCGAGAAGCCGAATTCCAGGCTCGCCAACTGAAGCGTGAAGATGTCCTCGAAAACGAATATCTCGGCACCCGGAGCCGGGAAGCCGCATCCAGACATCAGATGACAGTCGGGACCACCCGCCGCAGACACGCTCGTGGGAGCAGACACGGAAACGACCTCAGCGAACACTCAGGCCCTCCATCACGTTCGACCCTCCTGGTCTGCATCCACGTTCGTTGCTTCCATCGGCGACTTCGCCTGTGGCGGTGTTTCCTCGCGCGCTCGGTGATCGAGACCACGGTCCTGACGCACCGCCTCTTCGCGAGCCAGACCCGTGAAGATTAGGTAGTACGACAGTCCCAGCCCGACGAAGGCACCGATGGCAATAAGCACCGGTCGGTTCCCCCACCACAAAGAGATCAACCAGCCGATCCCGGCGTACAGCACGATGCCGGCTATCAGTCGACTGGAGATCGTCCAAGCGGCGTTGTCCATTGCCGGGGAAGAGTGCGCACCTGTTGGTGAGGACGACGTCGGATTTGAACGCTGACGCGCACGGTACCAGGGGGCAGCACCCGTCATGACCCGGCCTCCGGGTCCACGTAGAGGACCTTCGTGCGGGCGAAAACCCATACTTCGGCCACGGTCCAGGCGAGGGTGCACGCGACGATCGTTGCGGCGAAAACGCGGGTGTCGAACGCGGTGGTGTCGGCGAAGGCGATGATGAGAACGAACAGAACCCCGATCTTCACGAGATAGATCGTCAGGGCAACGGTCATGGCCATCTGGGGGTTGCTCTTGAGAATCGAACCCAGCACAAATTGCCCTACGCTGAAAAAGACCAGAACTAAGACCGTGGCGAACACGCCGCCGAGGGCACCGCTGGCTCCGCTGCTGGCCGCTCCAATGGCGATNCCCNCGACACCCACGAGGGCTGTGGTCAACCCTGNNCGTTTCAGGACCAACGCATCGACNCTCGGAGAGNCATTGNTGGCGCGCGGCGGGGCGCTTGCGTCNTCTGTCATNAAGTCGTGGCCATTNTCTTAATATCCACATCCGGCAGGANNNTTGGACTCAGACGCTANCGCACCTGCCGCGAGGTTTCACCCCAAGAGTAGTTGCTCNAGGGCCCCGGAGCGTGGTCTTCGTCACGATCGTTGTCGCGGTGTTCGTCTTGCACCACCGATCCACGAGCGTCTCCTCAGCCCAAAGACGAATCCCGACCGTCGGCGGCACGCAACGGTCGAACATCGGCCTCGGTTTGTTCATAGCTCCCCTGGGCACCCATGGACTTCGACGGGCGCCGCACCAGCCACAACAACGCTGCCAGCCCCACGATGAATCCTCCGGCTGCGTATGGCCATGGCACGAAGGCCACAGCGACGGCGGTGCCGGCGACGAGTCCCGTCCAGGCGTACATCAGCAGGACGGCCCGGCCCTGCGANTGCCCCATTTCCAGGAGTCGGTGGTGAAGGTGCTGCTTGTCCGGTGCGAAGGGGTTTCGGCCGGCTCTGGTTCGGCGAATGACGGCCAAGANAAGGTCGACCAGCGGGATCGCCATCACGGCGACGGGTAGCGCGATGGGAAGCAGGGTGGGCAGAAGGGCTCCGGTGGTCAGAGCGCTCGGATCGACCTGCCCGGAGAGCGTGATGGTTCCCGCGGCCAGCAGCAGCCCGAGGAGCATCGACCCGGTGTCCCCCATGAAGATGCGCGCGGGGGTGTAGTTGTGGGGAAGAAATCCCACCGTCATTCCGACCAGCAGGACGCTCACCAGCGTTGCCAGGGTGGCACGATCGAGGCCGGATTCCACGCTGAGCAAGTACGCGTATCCGAAGAAGGCCCCGGCCGCTACCAGCACGATTCCGGCGGCAAGACCGTCGAGGCCGTCAACGAAGTTGATGGCATTGATGCTGATAACGACGATCAACACGGTGAACAGCACGCTGGTCAACGGGTCGAGGACGAAGGTGCCCCCAATGGGCAACCAGATGATCGCGATCCCTTGGAAGGCCATCACACCGGCGGCGAGCACCTGCCCGGCAAGTTTCGTGGGTGCATCCAGTCCCCACTTATCGTCGACGACTCCNAGCGCAACGATGATCGCAACACCGGACAGCAGCGCGAGAGGCGTTCGACCGCTGTCGAAAACAGCGCTCATCATCGGGAGTTTGCTGGCGAGGATTCCTCCGGCGAGCAGTCCCCCGACCATCGCCAGACCACCGAGCAGCGGCGTGGGGGTGTCGTGAACGTCCCGGTCCCGCACCGGCGCCATTACTTTCCACTTCTTGGCGAACTCTCTCGCCAGCGGCGTCAGCAGGTACGTGACCGCAGCAGCGGCCACCAGGCACAGGATGTATTCCCGCACGCGCCCTAGTCCGTCGTTCTTTGATCTCGCGGATAGGCGGGATGGCGTTCGACGAGTTTGCCGACTTCGACGGAAATATCTGCTGCCGCTGAGCCATCAGCATCGGTCACCGCGCGGTGAATCAGGTCGGCGATCTCGCGCATGTCGTTCTCCAGCATGCCCTGCGTGGTCACCGACGGCGTTCCCACGCGGATACCTGAGCCCACTGACGGAGGCCGCGGATCGTAGGGAATCGCGTTCTTGTTGAGCGTGATGCGCGCGGCGTCGCACCGAGTCTCCGCNTCGGCGCCGGTAACGCCGATTGACTGCAGGTCGATGAGGGCCAGGTGGGTATCCGTTCCTCCGCTGGTTGGCCGCATTCCGTGCTCGGCAAGCCCCTCGCAGAGCGTCTGCGCGTTGCGAATTACCTGGGAGGCGTATTGCTGGTACTCCGGCGTTNCAGCCTCACGCAGGGCAACAGCCTTGGCGGCGACCCCGTGCATAAGAGGTCCACCCTGCATCATCGGGAACACGGCCTTGTCCACGGCCTTCGCGTGCTCGGCCTTGCACAGCATCATGCCGCCACGCGGGCCGCGCAGAACCTTGTGCGTAGTGAACGTGACGACATCGGCGTACGGAACCGGACTCGGGATCGCCTTGCCGGCGACCAGCCCGATGAAGTGGGCTGCGTCCACCATCAAGATCGCTCCAACCTCGTCGGCGATGGCGCGGAACGCGGCAAAGTCGACGAGTCGGGGGTAGGCGGTCGCCCCGCAGATGATCATNGTGGGCCGGTGCTCGAGGGCCAGTTTCCGGACCTGGTCGTAGTCGATCATCTCGGTGTCCTCGCGCACCCCGTAGGAGACGACGTTGAACCACTTGCCGGAGAAGTTGACCGGAGAACCGTGCGTGAGGTGCCCACCGTGCGACAGGCTCATCGCCAAGACGGTGTCCCCGGGCATGGTGAACGCCCCGTAGGCGGCGATGTTGGCGCTGGCACCGCTATGCGGCTGCAGGTTGGCGTGCTCGGCACCGAATAGCTCTTTCGCCCGCGCGATGCCGATCTCCTCGGCGGAATCGACCTCCGAGCAACCGCCGTAGTAGCGCCGCCCCGGATAGCCCTCGGCGTACTTGTTGCTCAGCGTGGATCCGAGGGCGGCCAGCACCGCAGGCGACGTGAAATTCTCGCTTGCGATCAACTGCAGCCCCCCACGCAGACGCTCGAGTTCCCCGAGGATGATCGACGCGATCTGCGGGTCTTCGGACTGCAGAGCACCGAAGTCCGGTCCCCAGAACACGTCCTGATCCGATGACGTCATCGCTACTCCTGATCGCTTGCTGGTGCGGGTGGTGCCTCCGCCACCGGGTCGGACGGCGATTGCTCCACTGCCGTCACTGTATCCCCGGTTCCCCGCTCGAGCCTGCCCAACACCTCCTGGACCCGCTCGGCGGCGACGGCTCCTTCTCGGGCAATGGACACCTCGGTGAATCGGGCGTCAACGATGGTGCTGGACAGTTCTGGGTCTTCCTGGGAGGACCACGACCGTTCTCCGAGGGCTCCGACATCGCACGCACCGGAGACGTCGTCGCCGAGCGCTTCGAGTGCTTCCTCGATGGTGCGCGGTGCGTCTCCTCCGGCGATGGTGGCTGTGCTCGCTGCAATCGGTCCGAGTCGAGCACACACGGCGAGGGTGAACGGATGAAGGGGCATGCGCACCGCTAGCGGCGTACGCTTCGGGTGATCCCACGCCAGCGTCGGCTGAGGCGGCAACAACACCGTCAGCAAGCCGGGCCAGAAGGCCTCCATGAGTTTCTTCGCGACCCGCGGGACTCGTGCCGCAACGCCGGAGACCACTACGGGCGAGGCCACCAGTAAGCCCAAAGGGGTTGACTCGGGCACCATCTTCGCCCGCCGGAGCAACGCCGTCCCGCGCAGAGAAAAGGCATCGGCGGCAACGACGTAGCTGTTCTCGGTCGGCAAGATGACCAAACCACCGCGCCGCATGGCGGCCACGGCACCACGGACGGCAGTTTCCCTGTTGGCTCCGTCGGCGCACTCCCATAACTGACCGGCGCTCATCGAAGACCTGTCATCGGATTTCCTCGCTCGCCGTGATCAGAATTCGGCTCTGGTGGCAAGGGTAAAGCGTGGCAGTCCGGCCAGATCCCGTCTGTCTGTCACNCCCGTGAAAACACTGGTGCCGGGAAGNCCNGGNATGTGNGTNGCCATGTCCTCATCNANNACGGTCTGGCGAAGGATCTNCAGAACTCCTCCGNCGGGGCCGTCTGGCCCTTGCGTATCGGCGTGCTCAATCGCCANCAAGCCACCCGNTCGNAGGAGNACCGCCNCNGTTCGNGCNATGCCTCGCACCACGTCCAANCCATCGGCGCCCGNGTACAGCGCCACCGCNGGGTCGTGATCGCGCACNTCGNTCTCGCGCGGAACCATCGCATCGGGGATGTANGGNGGATTCNCGCACACCACATCAACGGCGCCCGCCAGGTGACCGAGGGGCTGACCGGGCGACGCCACTTCCGTGGCGTCCGCTGCTACGACCTCCAGCGAGGACCCACCAGCGGCCGCCGCGGCTCGGTACTCCTCGACGTTGCGCTCGGTCCACTCCAGCGCGGCCTCATCTCGTTCGACGAGGAACACCGTGGACCCGGGGGCTTCCAAAGCGAGGGAGAGTCCTATGACTCCGCTTCCCGCGCACAGATCGACGGCCGTTCCGCCCTCCGCGTCACGTAACGCACGAACTCCGGCCTCGGCGATCAATTCGGTCTCCGGCCGTGGGAGGAACACGCCGGGTCCCACCGACACCTCGAGCCGACGAAAAGCAGCCCGCCCGGTGATGTGCTGCAGGGGAACACGCGTCAAGCGTCGGGCCACTGCCTTTTCGAATTGCACGCGCTGCGACGCTAGAGGCTCGTCATGCAGGAAGAGTCGACTGCGCGGAACGTCGAGCACCCACGCCATCAGCCACGCGGCATCGGCTTGCGGAGACGGAACCCCTGCACCCGCGAGTCGGCGTTCCGCGTCGTAGAGAAGATCGCGAACCGTCTGCCGGCCACCGTCGGTGGAGTAACCACCAGACTCGACGTCGTCGAAGCGGGGGGAATCGTCGCCCATGGCTGATCCGTCCCCTCAGGCCGATGACTCAGGTGATCCCGACAGTCGGGACTCCCGATCCGCCTGAGTGCACGCGTCCACGATGGCGTCCAAGTCACCATCGAGAACCTGGTCGAGGTTGTGGGCCTTGAAGCCCACGCGATGATCGCTGATCCGATTCTCTGGAAAGTTGTAGGTGCGGATGCGCTCACTTCTGTCCACGGTGCGGATCTGACTGCGTCGCGCGTCCGACGCTTCCTGCGCCGCCTGCTCCTCCGCGATGGCCAGCAGTCGGGCGCGCAGAATGCGAAGCGCCTGTTCGCGGTTCTGCAGCTGGCTCTTCTCGTTCTGGCAGGACACGACGACGCCCGTAGGAACGTGAGTGATGCGCACCGCTGAGTCGGTGGTGTTCACGCTCTGCCCACCAGGACCCGAGGATCGGTACACGTCGATGCGCAGATCGTTCGGGTCGATGGTCACGTCGACGTCCTCGGCCTCCGGCAAAACGAGCACGCCGGCCGCCGACGTGTGAATTCGACCCTGGGATTCGGTGACGGGCACTCGCTGGACTCGATGAACGCCACCTTCGAATTTCAGTCGCGCGAAGGGGGCTTCTCCCGGCTCGGGGACGCCCTTGGCCTTCACTGCGAGGGAAACGTCCTTGTAGCCGCCAAGGTCGGATTCGACCGCGTCGATGACCTCGGTCGCCCAGCCGCGCCGTTCGGCGTAGCGCAGATACATACGCAGTAGGTCTCCGGCGAACAGGGCTGATTCCTCACCGCCTTCACCGGCCTTCACTTCGACGATGACGTCTTTGTCGTCCATGGGATCCCGGGGAATGAGGAGCCCACGAAGCCGTTCTGCCGCGCGCTCTTCTCGTCCCGCCAGACTCGCTGCCTCGTCGGAGAAGGGGTCATCTCCCAACTCCGACAGCTCCACGGCGGCGAGGTGGTCCTCGTGCAGAGCGCGCCATTCCCGATAGACGGCAACCACCGGACGCAATTGCGCATACCGGCGGCCGAGTTTGCGAGCCGCGGCCTGGTCTGCGTGGATAGACGGGTCGGCGAGTTCGGTCTCGACCTCGTCGAGTTCGCGTGCGAGGTCCTCGCAACTGTCAAACACGCCTTCGCCCTCCTGCCTGACGTGGCTGCCGGGCAGTCCACAAGAAATCGGGCGCCGGTCGGGGATCGACCGCGCGACGGGGGAGACACGCGGCCGATCCCGGGCCGGCGCCCGGGAGCAGTGCTAGTTCGATCCTGAGCCGGGGCCCTTCCCGTAGCGGGTTTCGAACTTCGCTACGCGACCACCCGTATCGAGAATCTTCTGCTTGCCAGTGTAGAACGGATGGCACTGGGAACACACGTCTGCGTGAATGACGCCGTTCTTCGCGGTGCTCCGCGTCGTGAAGGTGCTCCCGCAGGTGCACGTCACCGTCGTCTCGACGTACTCCGGGTGGATATCAACTTTCACTTCGTCACGTCCTCTATGTCGGTGTCCGGGTCGTCGGCCACCCTCGGGGGGTGAGGCGACGGGAACCGGAGCACGAAAAGTATGCCACGGACGGGGTCACTCTTCCTCCGTGGACCCCTGGACTGCTGGAGTGGTCTTTTGGACCTGCAGCAGGAAGTCGTAGTTGTTGTCGTTTTCGCGCAGTTTGCCGAGCAGCAACTCGATGGATTGCTGCTGATCAAGCGCGTGCAGAACCCGACGCAGCTTCCATACGATCTTGAGCTCGTCGCTGGACATGAGCAACTCCTCCTTGCGGGTGCCGGACGCGTCCACGTCCACCGCAGGGAAAACACGCTTGTCCGCGAGTCGGCGGTCGAGCTTCAATTCCATGTTGCCCGTTCCCTTGAACTCTTCGAAGATCACCTCGTCCATCCGCGACCCGGTCTCCACCAGAGCCGTGGCAAGGATTGTCAGCGAGCCACCGTTCTCGATGTTGCGGGCAGCACCGAAGAACTTCTTGGGCGGATACAGCGCTGTGGAGTCGACTCCACCGGACAGGATGCGTCCAGACGCTGGCGCCGCGAGGTTGTAGGCACGGCCGAGTCGGGTCATCGAGTCGAGAAGAACGACGACGTCGTGACCGAGTTCCACCAGACGCTTGGCGCGCTCGATCGACAGTTCGCTGATGATCGTGTGGTCTTCTGCGGGGCGGTCGAAGGTAGAGGCAATAACCTCACCCTTGACCGAACGTTGCATGTCGGTCACCTCCTCCGGGCGCTCGTCGACGAGGACGACCATCAGGTGAACCTCAGGGTTGTTCTCGGAGATGGCGTTCGCGATGGCCTGGAGCACCATCGTCTTGCCGGCCTTGGGCGGAGACACGATGAGTCCGCGCTGCCCCTTACCGATCGGGGCGACGAGATCGATAACTCGTGTCGTCAAATTCTGCGGTGTCGTCTCCAGTCGTAACCGGTCCTGTGGATACAGCGGGGTCAACTTCGAGAAATCGGAGCGTTCTTTCGCAGCATCGAAGTCTCCCCCATTGATCGTTTCCACGCTTACGAGCGGGTTGAACTTCTCCTGCCGTTCACCGTCGCGGGGTTGACGCACCTGACCGGTGATCGCATCTCCCTTGCGCAAGCCGTACTTGCGCACCAACGAAAGCGAGACGTACACGTCGTTGGGGCCCGGAAGGTAGCCACCGGTACGGACGAAAGCGTAGTTTTCCAGGACGTCGATGATGCCCGCCACCGGTAACAGAACATCGTCCTCGGTGACAACCGGTTCGCCCTCACCGTAGCCACCCTTCCGGTCGCGACGATCCCGATATCGATCCCGACCCCGACGCCGGCGGCGCCCGCCGTCGTCTCGGTCGTTACGGTCACCTCGGTCGTTACGGTCACCTCGGTCGTTCCGGTCACCTCGGTCGTTCCGGTCACCT
>PBTV01000017.1 GCA_002729215.1 Rubrivirga sp. | reverse complement strand
TTCTGGAAGAGCAACAAGGTTCCCGGCCGTCGCCTCGCGCTCACGCTGCTCTTCACGCCCATGATCTTGACCCCACTGTCCTCTGGACTGTTCTGGCGCCTGATGCTTGATCCGGTTTTCGGGGTCATCAACTACTTCGTCGAATTGGTCGGGTTGGAGAAGATCGACTTCACTACCGATGCAACTCTGGCATTCCCCGCCGTACTCGTGGTTGACAGTTGGATGTGGATCCCGTTCATGGCCCTGATGACGCTGGCGGCTCTTGGATCCGTGCCGAAGGCGGAACTAGAAGCCGCCCAGGTGGACAACCTGTCGTTCTGGCAGCGACTCGTCCACGTGATCATCCCGGCGGGCAAGTTCATCATCATTCTGGGCATCCTGCTGCGGACCATTGATGTATTCAAGACCATGGACCTGGTCTACCTCATGACCAACGGAGGGCCCGGCGACCGCACCGAACTGATCGCAGTCGCGCTCTATCGGTTGGCCTTCAAGAGTTTCAACCTCGGTTACTCGTCGGCTCTAGCGGTGCTGCTCCTGTTCATCGCTATCGCACTGACGTCCATTTACCTCTTCGTGCTCAATCTGCGGTCCCGACGGGAGGCTGAGAACGCATGACATCCCCCATTCATGATTCGCCTGTTGTCTTGCCGGAGGAAAACGCTCCGAGCCAGCGCAACGACAAAGAGCGCCGCCTTACCATCTCAGGGGTCATCGCCTGGATCGTCGCGCTGATCTTTTTTGCGCCGATCTTTTGGATCTTCCTCGCGGCACTGAAGACCGACAACACGATTCTGGCCTACCCGCCGAAGTTCATTTTCACCCCGACGCTGGAGAACTTCGCAGCCTTGATCACCAAGCCGAACGTGGGTCTGTACTTCTTCAACAGCGTTTTCCTATCGGTTGGGTCGGTCGCGATCGCGATCGTCGTGTCCTATCTGGCGGCTTACTCCTTCTCGCGATTCAAGCCCGCCGGCACGGACTTCTTGATGTTCCTGCTGTTGTCCACGCGCTTCGTTCCTGCTGCAGCCTTCGTGATTCCGTTCTTCCAACTTTTCGGAATCTTGAACTTCAAGGACACTTACGTCGGTCTGCTGATCTTCTACGTCATGTTCTCGGTGCCCTTCTCCGTGTGGATCCTCAAAGGGTTCATCGACGGTGTTTCGCAGAGATTCGACGAGACGGGTCTGGTGAATGGCGCGTCGCGGGCGCACGTGATCTTCAAGGTAGTTCTCCCACAGGTGAAGCCTGGACTCGTCGCCGCATTCGTCTTCAACATCATCTTCGTGTGGAACGAGTTCCTGTTCAACTTCCAATTGGGCGGTCGGAACACCTCCACCATCCCCGTCGCCCTCTTTACGAGCCTGTACGACGGAGGGGCGACCAACTGGCCGTACGTGGCTTCCCTGGGAACCGCGTACGTGTTGCCGCTAGCGATACTTATCTTCTTCTTCCAAAAGTATCTGCTGGTAGGTATGACCTTCGGAACCGTTCGAGGTGAGGTCTGATGTCGACACCGGTCACCGAAACTGTTGAGGAGGGCAAGAGCAAAGTCGCTTTCGCGCGGCGTGCCCAGAACTGGGTGATGGTGTTCTTGATTATCTCCCTTGTGTGCGTCGCACAGCCGTTCTCGCTTCAGTTGTACGGATACGGCATCTTCCTCCTCGGGATCGCGGTGTTCTTGCAGATCGCCGTCAGCAACGTGACACCGACAGCTGGAGTTCGAGCCACGGTGGTCAAGTCTGTCGTCATCATCGCGGTCATCGTCGCCATTTTTGCCTTCAGCATTTGGGTAACTCCGATACTCGTTGAAATGGGAAGGTAGTCGTGTCTGAAGCAGCCGCGCCGGCGTCATCTGCCCTAGCGCTTTCCGGGGTCTATAAGGGATACGGATCCACTCAGGTTCTCGAGGACTGCACCATGAGCGTGAATCCTGGAGACTTCTACGTAGTCTCGGGAGCTCCCAGCTCAGGTAAATCCGTCCTCTTGCGCATTGTGCTCGGACTCGAGCCCGCCGACGCCGGCTCTGTCTATCTTGGTGGCAAGGATGTGACGTCGAAAGGACCGCAAGAGCGGCACGTTGGATACGTCCCACAGTCCTTCGCGCTCTTCCCGAATAAGTCGGTGCGCGAGAACATTTTGTATCCGATGCGCCTGGACAAGGTCGGCAAGGTCGAGATGCAGGAAACCCTCGGCCGGGTGTGCGATCTCCTCGCTATCGAGGACCTGTTGGACAAGCGTCCGGATCAACTTAGCGGTGGGCAAAAGCAGCGAACCGCCATCGCACGAGGCTTGGCCAAGCAAACAGACTTCTTCGTCCTAGATGACCCTTTGGTCGGCCTCGACTTCAAGTTGCGCGAGCGACTTATCGATGACCTGAAAGCAACACGATCGGCCCTCGGGGTCACGTTCTTGTACTCGACGTCCGACTCGCTTGAATCCTTGCTGTTGGCTTCTCGTGTGGGTGTGTTGGCGAACGGTGGCATCTCCGAAGAGGGCGATCTCGACCAGGTGTACGACAGCCCTCAGGCAGCCTCCGCTATGCAAGCCCTTGGGTTCCCGAGCGCGAACCTCATCGATGGTGGCGTGCGGTCCGTCGGGTCATCGAAGATGTGCTCGACGGTGCTCGGTGAGGTTGAGGTGAGCGGCGATGTCGCTCCGGGTCCGGTTCTCGTGGGAATCCGATCCGAACATGTGCAAGTGGGCATGGCACGAGAGGGTGCTGTCGCCCGCACGGCGAAGTTGCTATTCACCGAAGACGTCGGGGGGTCGGAAATCCTCTACCTCGAGGTCGACGGTGTTCCCATGTCGACGGTCCTCGGTTCTGAAAGCGCGGCTCTTGCTGCGATCGGGAGTGGAAGCGTCGACATCGCTGTGGACCCGTCCTCGTTCGTCTTGTTCGACCCGGTGAGTCGAACCCGCGTAGGCCAGGGAGTGCAACATGGCTGATGTTCGCGTCGACGGTATCTCGAAGTACTTCGGTGACTTTGGGGCCGTGAAAGAGGTCTCCACGGTCTTCGAAGAGGGAACAGTGACGGTCCTGCTCGGTCCGTCCGGGTGTGGCAAGACGACACTCATGCGCATGATCGTTGGCCTGGAAACGCCGACCACGGGAAGCGTCATGATCGGCGACACGGACGTGACACGGGTTCCCACGAACAAGCGTCAGATCGGAATGGTGTTCCAGTACCCAGTGATCTACCGCGGGACCACGGTGGCACGAAACCTGGAGTTGCCACTGGTCGCCGCCAAGATGGATTCAGCGGCTCGCAAGAAGCGAATCGACGAAATGGCTGAGATCATTGGTCTTACCGATGTCCTCGAAACGAACGTGGACCGCTTGGACAACGCCGGAAGGCAGAAGGTCGCGGTGGCCCGCGAAGTGGCTCGCCAGCCCGAAGTACTCCTTTTTGACGAGCCGATCACAAACGTCGACCTCACCTCGAAGTTGGAGCTGAAGCGTTCGTTGAAGCAGCTCTTCACCGAGTTGCGACAGACCATCATCTACGTCACGCATGACCAAACCGAAGCCATGAGTCTCGCGGACAAGATCGCCCTTATGAATACCGGTCGTATCGTTCAACTCGATGCTCCGCGGGTCGTGTACGACCGTCCGGACGACGTGTTCGCCGGCTGGTTCCTCGGAAGCCCAGGTATGAACTTCCTGCGGACCGGCTTCGTTGTCGAAGGTTCGTCGCTGCACAGCCCTTTGCTGGCGTCCCCGATTCCGGTGGGTGCCGAAGCACAGCACGCAACCACAATGGGTATCCGGCCCGAGCAGTTGACGGCCTCCCTGGATGAGCAACCAGATCACGTCCGGGCAGAGATCGTCGACAAAGCCATCACGATCGGTGGCCGCATGCTTCTCGGCGTCAAGGTTCAGGATCTCGAGATCAAGGCAGTCGTCGAACACGACATCGGCAAGAACGCCTCGTCCTCGATTTGGATTAAATTGCCGCAGGAGAATCTGCACCTGTTCGATGCCCACGACCGAAAGATCGAAGCTGGTCTGCAATCCGTTGGTTGATTCACTGTGGATCGGGTCCAATCTGAAGATGGCCCTCGGTCGCGGGGAAACTCTGCGGCTGGTTCAACATGTTGCGGGCCTGGACGATGGTGCTCAGCGAGCCCTCGTCGTCTCGATGCCGTTCCTCGGTGAGTCCGTCGCGGCAGCTCAGGGTTCCGGGTTGCGAATAGGAGTCCAGGGCTGTTCAACCCACGATCGAGGTGCCTACACAGGAGAGGTAGCTGCGCAGGACGTTGCGTCCATGGGTGCCGACTTCGTCATGGTGGGGCACGCGGAACGGGTTGCGTTGGGGGAGTCACTCGAATCCTTCGCTCATCAAGTCCAGCGAGCTCGGGAAGCGCACTTGAAGGTGTTGGTGTGCGTGGGAGAGGAAGCGCAAGGAGATCACGACAGTGACGACCTGATCACGCAGGTACGTCTGATCGCCGGCGGTCAGTTTCGCCACGGCGACGTTTTGGCGTACGAGCCCTATTGGGCGATCGGGGAAGCAGGACGCGAGGCACCGGTGGATTACATCGATGCCAGGATGACCCGCGTGCGGTCGGCTCTCGGAGAGGACGTCACCCTTGTCTACGGGGGGAGCGTCAACGAGGGCAACTGTGCGCAGATCGCGTCTCTTGATGGAGCGTCGGGGGTATTTGTCGGACGTGCGGCCTGGAGTCCCGCCAAGTGGAGTGGGATCGAGGCCCGGGTGAGAGGAGAAAGTCAATGAAGCAGTGGTCGTTAGCGTTGGGTTGCGACGAGGCGGGTTTCGCCCTCAAGGAGTACCTGCGAGACAAACTCGCGTCAGACCCTCGGGTGGCGGGCGTAAGCGACAGCGGAGTACTCGACGGGCGAGACTCGACGGCTTATCCGGAGATCGGGCTGAAGGTGGCGACGGACGTCGCGGCGGGAGACGCCCAGCGGGCTCTGTTGATCTGCGGAACGGGAATCGGCATGGCGATTTCCGCGAACAAGGTCAAGGGAATCAGAGCCACGACGGCTCATGACGTCTATTCCGTCGAGCGGTCAGTCTTAAGCAATAACTGCCAGGTGCTCACCCTGGGGGCTCGTGTTGTAGCCCCCGAATTGGCCTGGACGCTCGTCGACCGGTGGCTCGACCTCGAGTTCGACGACTCGTCCCCATCGGCGGCGAAGGTGCAGATCATTACCGACTATGACGAAGGTGGAACATCATCGTGACTCACGAAAGAAGCCTGGAGGGCTTGAAGGCCTGCGTGCTTGCTGCCGAAGGCGCTGAAGATCTCGAGTTCTACGTCACTCTCATGCGACTGCAAGAAGAGGGTGTCGCCGTGGATACCGTCGCCCTCTCGATGGATTCCTTTGCCGGCAAGAACGGCTTGAAGATCACGCCGGACCTCACCATCGATGAGGCAGCGGGGATCGCGTACGACGTGGTCGTCCTACCGGGAGGCTGGGCACCGGACAAGCTGCGCAGATCCGAGCCTGTTTTGGAACTCATCCGCAACCGGTACGAAGCCGGTGCGGTGGTAGCGGCGATCTGTCACGGACCGTGGCTGCTGATCTCCGCGGGCCTGGTCCAGGGGCGTAGGGCGACCGGGTCCCTGGGTATCAAGGACGACTTGGAGAACGCGGGAGCTGTGTGGGTCGATGAAAGTGCCTTCATCGATGGTCAACTCGTGTGGGGACGAGTCGTTGCCGACATTCCCAATTTCTGCGGGGCACTGGTGGCCCGCTTGCGTGAGTACACGAAATAGCGTCAAACGCTCGCGAGCTAGCTCCGCACGTGTGCGGCGAAAGCCGCCACTGATTCCAGGATGATGGCCAGGGACGTCGCTCCCGCGTCTTGATAGCCGACTGCCCTGTCGGCAAGGCGGGACGCCCTGCCCTTCATCGGCTTGAGCTCTTTCGTGGCCTCCGCTGCCTGTCGAGCAGTCACCGCGGCCTGCTCAAGAGACGGAACAAGGTCCTGCCCCTCGAGGCTGGCGAGTTTCTCGATGGCTGGATGGAAAGAATCCAGCAGGGTCTTGTCTCCCAACTCGGCTCCGCCCAACTGCTGGATCGCATCAAACATGGCCTGATAGATCTGCACCCAGTCCGACACCGAGCTGACATCGGCTTTGCCCGAGCACGCCTGAGCAGCGGCCGCGAAGGCGACCTCGTACAGCGGACCGATGGTCGCTCCGACCTCGATCGCGTACGCATCGGAGGCGGCTTGAAAGGCCTGTTCGACGCTGGGGTCGGGGGCAAGGTCATCCATGGCTCGCCGGACGGCACGCATCCCGATCGTCATGCTCACGCCGTGGTCACCATCACCAACTTCACCGTCGAGGTCACATAGTAAGTCCTTGTTCGACTCTACGTCGATGGCGACCTGATCGAGCAGGAGTCGGACGGAGTCTCCGGTCAGAGTTGGCATTCGTTGCTCCTAGGGCTTCTTGTACATGCAGGTGTTGACGGTCGAGTCGAGTAGGGCGCTCATTTCTTCGTCGAGACGGACGAGACTGATTGACGTTCCGGCCATTTCCAGCGCGGTTACCATTTCGCCGACGTTCTTGTGGCGCACCCGAAGTCCGTTCGCGTCGCAGATCTCCCTGGCTTTGCGGTAAACCACGTACAACTCCTCTGCGGGTGTTCCTCCGAGCCCGTTCACCGAGAGAGCGATTTCGCTGCCTGAGTAGTCCAAGTCGCCCAGGATCATGTCCATCATCGCCTCGACGATGTCGTCGACGGGGGCGACTTTTTGTCGCTTGATGCCGGGCTCCCCGTGGATGCCAAGGCCGAGTTCCATCTCGTCTTCTTCGAGATGGAAAGTGGGGCGACCGTTGGCCGGAACGGTGCATGAGGTGAGGCCGACGCCCACCGTGCGGGTGTTCGCGTTGGCGCGGGTGGCGATCTCGAAGACCTCGTCCAGCGAAGCCATCTGCTCGGCTTTGGCGCCGGCAATGCGGAAGACCCAGAACAGCCCCCCAATGCCGCGGCGACGGTCCGCCTGTTCGACGGGTGCCGATGCGACATCGTCGTTGAGAACAACCGTGCGGACGTCCATGCCCATTTCTTGGCATTGATCCTGGGCTTTGTCGAAGTTCAGACAGTCCCCGGCGTAGTTACCGTAGAGGTAGAGAACACCAGCACCGGAATCAACCGCAGTTGTTGCCTCCACCACGGGTCGGGCCGGAGGTGAGGCGAACACGTTGCCGAACGCTGCCCCATCCGCCATTCCGTGACCGACGTAACCCGCGAATGCGGGCAGGTGCCCGCTTCCGCCGCCGACAACGATGCCTACTTTGCCGTCGATCGGACTGGCCACTCGGGCGATTGAACGGCGGCCCACTCGCCTGACGATGTCGTCATTGGCGGACAGAAATCCGTCCACCATCTCCTCGACCATATCGAACGGATCGTTTATCAGCTTCTTCACTCGAACTCCATGAATCGAACTCGGTTAAGGAATGCGCGGCAGTGTATCCTTTGGGTAGGGGTCTGTGTTCGGTTTCTCCATCTACGGCGAAAGAGGCAAATCGTGCGTCGAACTCTCGCAGGCGTTGCCGTTATTGCCTTGATGGTTACCGGATGCTCGTCCAACGATGTTGCCGAGGGATCCGATCCGGGATGGGTGTCCAGCGACTCCGCTATCGCCGGGGTGAATGACGCGGGCTTCGACTGCTCAGAGGATTCTTTCTCCGGAACCAAGCAGGTGATCACCGAGAATCCGGCGACCGAGGAGCCGCTGGGGGGCGAGCTCATCTTGTGCGGTGGATTCCAGGTGTTCCTGGTGGGTAACATCGATGAATACTGGGAGTCGCTCTCCTCATCCTGTTCGGCCGTGACGGAAGAGGAGTTGGCCTCCGAGGCGGTGCAGCGCGACGTGATCGTGGGCAGCAACTTCGTTATGTCGGGAACCGGTCCCGATCAGTCCTACCCGGATGAAGCCCCGGCAAGCGATCTCGCCCGCGCCTTCGGGGCCGAAGTTCAAACGCTGCAGTCGATTTACGAAACGATCTGTCCGGAAATCGGCAACACATAGAGCGTCCACCACGATAGATTCTTGCGTCACGGGGCAGGAGGGAGAGCCGTGGTTCAGATAGCAAGCATCGGGGTCCACATCATGGATGTGTTGGGCCGGCCGGTCTCCGAAATTCCTCCGGGTCAAAACATTGCGCTAATAGACGAGATTCGGGTAACCGTTGCCGGCACCGCAGGCGCCACGGCAGTTGACCTCGCCAAGTTGGGCGCCGATGTCAGCAGCATGGGTGCGACGGGCGGCGACGAACTCGGGAAGGTCATGCGGGGCATCCTGGAGCGATACGGCGTCGATTCATCGGGTATGAGAACCCACACCGATGTGCCCACCTCGGCCACCATGCTTCCCATTCGTCCGAACGGAGAGCGACCCGCTTTGCATGTGATGGGCGCGAATGCGGTCTTCTCGGCGAAGGATGTCGACCTCCCTGCGCTGGGGGCATTCGATGTTGTGCACGTCGGTGGGACTTTCCTGATGCCGGCGTTTGACGGACCCGACGCGGCGACGGTACTTGCCGCCGCGAAGGAGCAGGGCGCGATCACCACAATGGATGTTCTCGGAGTTCAAAAAGACGGCATGGCGAACATTTTGCGCCCGTGCATGCCCCATCTTGACTACTTCATGCCCAACATCGAAGAAGCAGAAATGGTCTCCGGCCTCTCCACTCGAGCCGACCTCGCCGGATTCTTCCTCGACATGGGAGCGACAACTGTCATCTTGAAGATGGGTGATCAGGGCGCAAGCATCAATCGGGTCGGGGAAGCAGAAGTGCGGGTCCCCGCATTCGCGGTGGACGTCGTCGACACGACGGGCTGCGGCGATGCATTCGATGCCGGATTCATGTTGACGACCGCGATGGGCTGGGAGATCGATCAGGCAGCACGCTTCGGGGCTGCGTGCGGCAGCCTCGTCGCCACCGGACTTGGTTCGGATGCGGGCATCGTCGATTTCGACTCCACTCGCACCTTCATGGAAACGTCAGAAACGATCCCCTTGGTCGACTGACGTCAGGCGTCGAACGGAAACGTGACGGATGTGAGTTCCTCGCTTACTCGCCACAACTGCTCAGCCTGCTGCCGGTCCTGCGCTGCATCCGACCGACCTACGGGCTTCGGATGTCCGCGCATTTCGCCGAGACCATCCGGTCCGATGTAGGAGTTGCCCGGGAGTCCGGGCATGGTTGCGGCGAAGAGAGTTGGCAGCGCCCCAGTCTCGGCGGATTGCGCGAGAACGGTATTGGCGAGTTCGGCCGTCCGCGCTTCCCACCAGGAGCCGCTCATTGTGGGGCCCGCGCTCTGCAGACCGGTGGCGGCCCACCCGGGGTGTGCGGCCGAACACGTCACGGTGAGGTCTTCGGCTTCCAGACGACGCTGGAGTTCGAGGGTGAACAGTAAGTTCGCGAGTTTGCTCTGCCCGTACGCACCCCACTTGCTGTAGCTGTTTTCGCCGGTGAGGTGCTCGATGTTGATTCGACGAATCATCCGATGAGCGCCCGAAGAGACATTGACGATGCGGGAGTGGGGAACAGCGACCAGTGCCGGCAGGAGCAGCCCTGTTAGCGCGAAGTGCCCAAGATGGTTGGTAGCGAATTGCAGTTCGTAACCGTCGGCACTTTGCCGATACGGGATCGCCATTACCCCGGCGTTGTTGATCAGTAGATCGAGGCCGCCGCAGAAATCGCGGGACCACTCGTTGGCGAAACTACGAACGGACGACAGATCACTTAGGTCGAGATGGCGCACATGGATGTCTCCCGGTGTGGGGCCCATGAGTTCACGTGCCTTGTCTCCCTTTGTTTCATCGCGAACAGCCAGGGTGACGTCGGCACCGGAGCGGGCAAGGGCTTGAGCGGTGTAGAAGCCGATGCCGGAATTGGCGCCCGTGACGATGGCCGCCCGGCCGGTCAGGTCCGGCAAGTCGGCAACGGTCCACCGGTGTCCGGCTTTGCTGGAGGCCGGAGAAGTGGGAGACTGCATACCGGTATTGAAGCCAACGATCGTTGGTTCGGCAGGTTGGGGCTGGGGTTCGCAGATGGTGCGCCCCCGGGTACGCTTTACCGGCTTCACGCCCCAATAGCTCAGTCGGCAGAGCGTCTCCATGGTAAGGAGAAGGTCTACGGTTCGATTCCGTATTGGGGCTCGGAGTACGGGCCGATCTCAGCAGTGGGTTCGGATCGTGCAGGGCGGGGTAGCTCAGCCTGGCAGAGCAAGCGGCTCATAATCGCTGTGTCGCGGGTTCAAGTCCCGCCCCCGCTACCAACAGTAAGAACCACCGTAAGTAAGACTAGGAACACGCAAGAGCGCTCGCAGCGCACGGAGAGAGGCAGATCAGATGGGCAAGGCAACGGACGTCCGTCCGAAAATCACCATGGCGTGCGAGGACTGCAAGGAGCGCAACTACATCACGAAGAAGAACCGGCGGAACGACCCCGACCGGCTCGAGGTGAAGAAGTTCTGCGCGCGGTGCAATAAGCACACACTGCACAAGGAAACCCGCTAGGGCCCACAGGGCACCCGTGGCACTTAATCCCGACTTCGTCGGACGCTCGTACCCTCCGGGGGCTCCCTACCTCGTGGGGCGAGAAAAGATATGGGAGTTCAGTCAGGCGCTCGGCGTCACCGACCCAGCAAGCCTGGACGTCGACGCGGCGCAAAGCCGCGGATACTCCGATGTCGTTGCTCCACCCACCTTCGCTGTTCGACTCGTGATGGCCGCCGCCGAGTCGGTCGCCCTCGATCCTGACCTCGGCCTGGACTATTCCCGAGTGGTCCACGGCGATCAGAGGTTCGAATACACACGGCCGATCGTCGCCGGTGATGAGCTACTCAGTCACGTCACGATCGACAGAATTCGATCCGTGGCGGGCAACGACATGATCACCACTCGAACGGACATCTCGACAACTGACGGTGAGCACGTCGTGACGAGTTACACGGTGCTCGTCGCACGGGGAACCGATAGCGAGGCGGCATGACTCGCGTCGACGTTGGGCACGAAATTCCTGCGCGGGAGTTCCGCATCACCCGGGAAACGCTCGTTCGATACGCGGGTGCCTCCGGAGACTTCAACGTCATTCACTGGAATCAGCGGATCGCCCACGAGGTCGGGTTGCCCGACGTCATCGCCCACGGAATGTTGACGATGGGCATGGCGATTCAGGTCGTCACCGACTGGTGCGAAGACCCGTCGGCTCTGGTCGACTACGGCTGTCGCTTCACTAGGCCGGTGGTTGTCCCGGACGACGGAGTCGGCGCAACACTCCACGTGAGTGGAACCGTGACAGCAGTGGAAGACTCCATCGCAACCGTCTCACTCAAAGCGATGTGTGCTGACGTTTCCGTTCTCGGTAAAGCTATCGCCCGCGTCCGCGTGGGGTGACCAAATGGTGAATGCTCCCAATCACGTTCAGGCGCTCGCTGCGGCGCGGGCGGATGCACGATCGGCGAAAGACTTCGCGCGAGCTGATGCGATTCGAGCCGAGATCGATGCTGCTGGCTGGACAGTGGTGGATACTGCAGGCGGCTTCGACCTCGTCGAGAAGCCGCCTTTCGAGGTACTCGGGGACGTGCACGAGTTGGCGATGTCGGCCCCGGTCGAGGCGCCCACGGTCGTATGCGTGATCCTCGATGGTTGGCCGGATGACACAGACGTGTGCCTTCAAGCTCTGCAGGCCCACGCACCAGCGGATGCCATCGTCCTGGTGATCGATTGCGCTAACGTCGATGACGCGGGAATGCGAGCCGAGGTGTTCGCCGATGATCAACCCGGACGATTTCGAGTCCTGCATATGGAGCCCGCACTCGCTTCGCTCGGCTGGTCGAGCGTGGTGTCCGCGGCCATTGACCTGTCACGGTGCGACGTGTTCGTCATCATGGATTTGTCGACAATCATCGAAGGTGATGCGTTCGCCCCCATGCTGGAAGTCCTCGGTCGTCATGACGTCGTTGGCACCGGATGGAAAGGCGTGAACGTCAACGTCGATGACGGATGGCGTTCCTTCGATGCTGCTGAGGTGGGAGAAGTAGACGCCATCCTGGGATACCTGATGGCCCTCAAGCGCGAGGCCATTGAGGTGGTCAGACCCGACTCGAAGGCGCGCTTCTACCGCAACGCCGATATGGAATGGAGTTTGGCGCTACGCGAGGCAGGAGGGATTCTCGCTATTCCTGCTGATTCGTTGCCGATCCGCCAGGGGCGGCACCACGGGTATCACGACTCCGACCCCGCCTTTCGAGACAAGCAGTCGAAAAAGACGTACGACCGGCTACTCCAGCGCTTCCGCGGCAAAGATCACCTGCTCGCGCCACGGTAAGCCGGCAGCGCGATGACAGGCCGGCAATGCCTCCTAGGCTGAGTAACGTGACGTCATCTGTCGATCTAGGGCCCGGGAGTTTCGCCGAGCACACGTCCCTGCGCGTGGGTGGTGCCGTGGGAACGTGGATCGTGGCACGCACCGAGGCCGCGTGCATCGAGGCAATCGTCGAGTGCGACGACCTCGGACGGCCGGCTCTGGTTCTCGGCGGTGGCTCGAACGTCGTGTGTTCCGATGCGGCCTTCGATGGAACCGTGGTCCAGGTGGCGCCGACGGGCATCACCACCGTGGATCAGGAAGGGCGGGTACGCATCGTTGCAGCAGCCGGTGAGGAATGGGACGAGCTTGTGCTGCGAAGCCTCGCCGCCGGATCTGCCGCCTTGGCGCCACTCAGTGGTATCCCGGGCCTTGTCGGTGCATCACCTATCCAGAACGTGGGGGCGTACGGGGCAGAAGTCTCCGATTACCTCGTCAGCGTCCGCGTCTGGGATCGCACCGGAAGATCCGTGCAGGAACTGTCAGCCCAGGAGTGCGGCTTCGGCTATCGCACGAGCCGATTCAAGCACGAGCCGGACCGGTTCGTTGTGCTCGAAGTTGTCTTCGATCTGCCTGTCGATGAGTCTGTATGCGTCACCTACCCACAACTAGCCGGCGCCGTGGGTGTCGAGGTTGGGGTGAGCGCGGATGGAGTGCAGGTGCGTGAGGCCGTCTTGGAGTTACGGCGCAGCAAGGGCATGGTGCTCGATGAGCACGATCCCGATACCTGGAGCGTTGGTTCGTTCTTCGTCAACCCGATCGTCAGCGACGCTGTGGCACGAACCTTGCCCGATGAGTGTCCACGGTTCCCGACGCCGTCGGGCGAGGTAAAGGTGAGCGCGGCGTGGTTGATCGCAGCGAGTGGAATCGACCGAGGCTTTCAGTTGCCCGAATCCAGTGCACGGGTGTCGACCAAGCACACGTTGGCGATCAGCAACGCCGGAAGCGCGACCTGCGAGGACGTCATCGAACTTGCCCGATGGATGCGGTCACGCGTTGTGGACACGTTCGGTGTCGAACTCGTCACCGAGCCCCGGCTGGTCGGATGCTCCCTGTAGCGAGAGCGTTCTGCTGAGAGATCACTCCGCGAACTCAGCGAGATCGCAAATGAGCGTTACTCGCGAAGGAGCGCCGCGATACGAGCGATTCCCTCGGTGATCTTGTCGTCGGATGTCGCGTACGACAGACGCAAATACCCGGGCGTACCGAAAGCCTCACCCGGCACAACGGCGACCTCGACCTCATCGAGGATGAGCGCCGCGAGTTCCGCAGACGAAGCGGGACGATGACCCCGAATGTCCGTGCCGAGAACCGCCTTGACCGAGGGGTAGACGTAGAACGCTCCCTCCGGAGTGGGGCATTCGATGCCGGGAATCTGATTGAGCGCCTCGACGATGAGGCGGCGACGTCGATCGAAGGCGACCTTCATGTCCTCCACGGCAGACAGGTCCCCACTGACCGCTGCCAGCGCAGCGATCTGCGACACGTTGGCAACATTAGACGTGGCGTGCGACTGCAGGTTGGTGGCCGCCTTCACGACATCCGTGGGTCCGATCAGCCATCCCACGCGCCATCCGGTCATCGCATAGGTCTTGGCCACTCCATTGATAACGACGCATTGGTCAGCCAGCTGGGGAACCCGGATCGGCATCGACGAGAAGACGGCATCCCCGTAGACGAGGTGCTCGTAGATCTCATCGGTGACTATCCACAGACCGTTGTCGGCGGCCCAGGTCCCGATCGCCTCAACTTCCGCGGGGGAGTAGACGGCGCCGGTCGGGTTCGAGGGAGAGACGAACACGAGCATGGTTGTCCGCGGCGTCCGCGCCGCCTCGAGTTGTTCGATGGATGCGCGGTAGCCGGTCGTTTCGTCGGTGGGGACCTCCACGGGGACGCCGCCGGCCAGACTGATCGACTCCGGATAGGTCGTCCAGAATGGGGCGGGGAGCAGCACCTCATCGCCTGGGTTCAGCAGGGCTGCGAAGGTGTTGTAGAGGGCCTGCTTGCCGCCGTTGGTGACGAGCACCTGATCGGCTCCGATCTCCCATCCAGAATCGCGGAGCGTTTTATGGGCGATGGCCTCCTTCAAGGCCGGTAGCCCGCCCGCGGGGCTGTACCGGTGCCACCGCGGATCGCGGCAGGCGTCGACGGCCGCGGAGACGATGTACTCAGGTGTCGGGAAATCAGGCTCGCCAGCTCCGAAGCCGATGACCGGCCGACCGGCCGCCACGAGGGCCTTCGCCTTCGCGTCCACGGCCAAAGTGGCCGACTCTCTCATGGATCCGATTCGCTTGGAAATACGGTGGGCGGGCGAAGTCACCGCCCCATCCTGTCAGCAGGCAGCCCCGGGGTCGCCGCCCGCCCGGACCCCGCCGTACACTTCGTCCCGCGGTACCTCGGCGTAAGCCTGCCCACAGGGTAATCGTCGTGGCCCGACCGAGGGCTGTAGCTCAATTGGTAGAGCACCGGTCTCCAAAACCGGCGGTTGGGGGTTCAAGTCCCTTCGGCCCTGCTGATCGGTAAACAGCCGAACAGTCGGACAACAGAAAGCGATAGGAAGGCACGGTCATGGCGGAAGTCGAGGAGCGGCAGCAGCCCAGTAGTGGGTCTGCTGGGTCCGAACGCGGCTTCTTCTCCCGGCTTGCGCTTTTCATTCGTCAGGTCATTGCCGAACTCCGCAAGGTCATCTGGCCGACGCGAAAGGAACTGATCGCGTACACCACCGTGGTGCTGTTCTTCGTCCTCGTGATGGCGGGCATCATCGCTGCGTACGACTACGTCTTCACCCAGGGAGTGCTCTTCGTCTTCGGCTAGCCGACCAACGAGCCCCCATCCCACCCGAGTAAATCGAAAGAACCAAGGAGAACCCGCCGTGTCCGAGCAGGACCAACCCGTCGTGGACCCGTTCGCGGTGCCCGAGACCTCCGACGCAGCCGCGGCGAACGCCGAGGCAAGCGACGCAACTCCAGCGGACGCCGACCCGACCGCGTCGGAATTCGTTGCCGATGAGGTGACAGCCGACGACGTTCTTGTCGACGAGGCCCAGGCCGAGGCGGAAGCCGACGTTGTGGTGCAAGCGCAGGAGATCGCGGACGCGGCCGGCGCTGTCGACACGGATGATGAGGCCGAAATCGACGACGACGATGACGTCGACCCGGCCGAAGCGTTCCGGAGCGAAATGCGCATCGCCCCTGGCGATTGGTATGTAGTTCACTCGTACTCGGGTTATGAGAACAAGGTGAAGGGCAACATCGAGGCTCGCACGACAACCTTGAACATGGAGGACTACATCTTCCAGGTCGAAGTTCCAATGGAGGAAGTCACAGAAATCAAGAGTGGTGTGCGCAAGCAGGTGAAGCGCAACAAATTCCCGGGCTACGTACTAGTCCGGATGGACTTGACGGATGAATCCTGGGGAGTTGTTCGCCACACTCCCGGCGTGACCGGCTTCGTCGGCAACGGCCATTCACCGGCGCCGCTGTCGTTGGACGAAGTTGTCAACATCCTGGCTCCGGCGCCGGAGAAGAAGCCGGTAGCTGCCGCGGGCACGACGAGCGTTGCCGAAGATGCCGCAGCCGCGATCGCCGCCGTGGAAATCGACTTCTCGGTGGGTGACTCGGTGACCGTTGTCGATGGACCGTTCGCTACGTTGCACGCCACGATCTCCGAGATCAACATCGAAGCTCAGAAGGTGACCGGACTCGTGGAGATCTTCGGTCGCGAAACCCCGGTTGAACTTGAGTTCAACCAAATCGACAGGAACTAGGTCGAGCACACAAGTGGCCGGCGCCCGCCGGCCCCGAAGGAAGCAGAGAGCAGATGGCACCGAAGAAGAAGGTCGAAGGCCTCATCAAGTTGCAGATCGAGGCCGGTCAAGCCAACCCGGCGCCGCCCGTTGGCCCGGCACTCGGCCAGCATGGCGTCAACATCATGGACTTCTGCAAGGCGTACAACGCCGCGACGGAGGACAAGCGCGGGCAGGTCATTCCCGTCGAGATCACCGTCTACGAGGATCGCTCATTCGACTTCGTGCTCAAGACCCCACCGGCCGCCAAATTGATCTTGAAGGCTGCAGGTGTTCCGAAGGGTTCGGGGACGCCGCACACCGTCAAGGCCGGGTCCATCACCAAGGACCAGGTCCGTGAGATCGCCGAGACGAAGATGCCGGACTTGAACGCTAATGACGTGGACGCCGCGATGCGCATTATCGAAGGCACGGCACGCCAGATGGGCATCACCGTCTCGTAGTTTCCGTACTTCCGTACCTCCGTTCGAGGACGGTTCGCATAACAACTGAATAATCACCATCGTGGGAGAGCCAGCGCGGCTCGCACACCACACCTGCCGACAAGGAGAGCAGTCATGAAGCGCAGCAAGGCATACCAGCAAGCCCTCGAGAAGATCGAGGAAGACAAGATCTACAGCCCAATGGGCGCCATCAAGATCATCAAGGACACCGTGTCCACGAAGTTTGATCCGACGCTCGATGTGTCGATGTGCATGGGCGTCGATCCGCGAAAGGCGGACCAGATGGTCCGTGGCACGGTCAACCTTCCCCACGGAACCGGAAAGACCTCCCGAGTACTCGTATTCGCCGGTGGTGAGAAAGCCGATGAGGCTCGCGAGGCGGGCGCGGATTTCGTCGGAGCGGACGACATGCTCGAGAAGGTCAAGGGTGGTTGGACCGACTTCGATGCCGTGGTTGCGACGCCGGACATGATGGGCAAGGTCGGCACCCTCGGCAAGGTTCTCGGCCCCCGAGGTTTGATGCCGAACCCGAAGACGGGCACCGTCACGATGGACGTCGTAAAGGCCGTTGGCGACATCAAGGGGGGCAAGATCGAGTTTCGTCTCGACAAGCACGCCAACATGCAATTCCCGATCGGCAAGGCCTCCTTCACCGCAGATCAGCTCAACGACAACTTCGCCGCCGTCATGGACGAGATCAATCGCATGAAGCCGTCCGCGGCCAAGGGGCGCTACATCAAGAAGGCGACGCTGTCATCCACGATGGGCCCGGGAATCCCGATCGATCCCGCCAAGAGCGAGGACGACGACTTCTAGACCGAGTGCTGCACTTCGAAAGCATGTTGAGCGTGGCGCCGTCGAGATGACGAGCGGATCGGTGTCCACCGTGATGATGTCGGTCGCCTCCGACTGGAGTCACGGTCGCCTCGAGTCGATCAAGGGTGAGTCGACTCTTGCCGTCGTCATTCCGGCATTGGATGAGGAAGGCACCATCGGACAAGTGGTGTCGGCAATCGCTGCAGAACTTGGCGAGCTCATTGACGAACTTGTGGTGATGGACTCGCTGTCCTCGGATCGCTCCGCCGCAGTTGCCACGGACGCGGGAGCTCGGGTCCACTCTGTGGCGGATGTTCGACCGGATCTCGGTGTTCACCCCGGCAAGGGTGAGGCGTTGTGGAAGTCGCAGTTCGTCACGTCGGCTGACGTGGTGGCCTTCATTGACGCTGACCTGACCGAGTGGGGCACACATTTCGTACGCGGGGTGGTCGGCCCTCTACTCGCCGACCCTCAGGTCGTCCTGTGTCGTGGCTTCTATGACCGGGTCCTGGACATCGACGGTGACGTGACGCTTCAAGGTGGACGTGTCACCGAACTCGTGGCCCGGCCTTGGTTGGCTCTCTTTCGTCCGGAGTTGGGCTCGATGGTGCAACCGCTCGCGGGAGAGTGGGCGATTCGACGGGACGCACTTCAGCAATTGCACGTGCCGATCGGATACGGAGTGGAGTTCTCCACGCTGCTGGATGTGTGCGACGAGTGGGGGATCGACAGCATCGCTCAGGTGGACCTGGGGCGTCGCGCCCATCGGCACCAGAACATCCACGACTTGTCGGTGATGGCTGTCGAGATTCTCGCGACTGCCGAGCGCCGCCGAGCGCGGCCGGCGGGCCCCGCTGCCACCGATTCCTTCAGCGCCGATGTCCAACTCGCCCGCCTGTCGGAGCACCGGCAGTGGAGTTACCGAGCGCTGCCTCTTACCGAGCGTCCGCCCGCCAGCACATATGTCGATGCTGCTGACTGACCGGCTATCGTCGGGTCGCGAGAAGGCCGGGTGTTGGGACGCCGTCAGCGTCCGAGGTCACCGCTGGCCAGGGGAGGGAAGCTGTGAGGTACCACCTGCCGCTGACCCATCCTTTGCTTCAGACGGTCGACATCAGCGTCTCCTTCGGCGGACTGCAGATTCTCGACGAAGTCAGTATTGGAATTCCTGAGGGTTCGGTTACCGGCCTCATCGGTCCTAACGGTGCCGGGAAGACGACTGTCTTCAACGTGATGACGGGCTTCGTCAAACCGGACTCCGGCAAGGTGAAGTACGAAGGCAACCGGCTCCGGCATGTGAAGACCCACCACCTGACCAAGATGGGAATCTCCCGGACCCTCCAGGGTGTCGGCCTATTCCCCTCGTTGACGGCGCGCGAGAACGTCATGCTGGGGGCCTCGGGGCACGTGCGCTCAGGCATCGTCGCGGACGCACTCGCCATGCCGTGGACCGATGCCGAACAGCGACACATCCGAGACAAGGCCGAAGCGGCCATGGCGGAGTTGGGGGTTCTCTCCGAAGCGGACCGCCTGCCCGGTGAGATGCCCTATCCGGTGCAGAAGCGTGTAGCACTGGCCCGAGCTTTGGTGAGCGACCCAAAGGTTCTGCTGCTGGATGAGCCGGCGGGTGGCATCGGTGCTGCGGATATGCGCGAGTTGGGTCGACTGATCCGCAGTTGGGTGCCCGAGCGCACCGTCTTACTGGTGGAGCACCACATGGAGCTCGTGATGGAGGTCTGCGACCTCATCTGGGTTCTGGATGCGGGCAAAGTGATCGCCGCGGGATCGCCGGAGGAAGTGCGCAACGACCCGGCCGTCTTGGCCGCCTATCTGGGCGAGGACGATCACGAGGACGATCACGAGGACGATCACGAGACGGTGCACTGATGCTGCGGATCGACGCGCTCTCGGTCAATTATGGAGCGGTAGAAGCTCTCAAGAACGTGTCGTTGGACGTGCCACCCGGACGAGTGACCGCGGTGATCGGTGCGAACGGCGCCGGGAAGTCGACATTGATGAGGACACTCGCCGGACTGGAGAAACCACTGGCGGGACGGGGCCTGTTCAACGACGAGGACATCACGGGGAGTAAGCCCGAGGACATCGTTCGCATGGGCATTGCCTTGGTTCCCGAGGGCCGCTCCACCATCCCCGATCTGACCGTGGAAGAGAATCTGAAACTGGGCGGCATGTGGCGAACACACGCCCAGCGGGCAACGTCGTTGACGCGCGTCTATGCGTTGTTCCCGGTGCTCGGAGAGCGCCGACACCTCAGAGCCGACACCTTGAGTGGTGGAGAACGGCAGCAGTTGGCCATTGGTCGCGCCCTCATGACCGGGCCGCAGGCGCTCCTTCTCGATGAGCCTTCGCTCGGCCTCGCACCGCTGATCGTCACCCAGATCCTGGAACTCGTCGAGCACATGGCTCGCGACTCGGGCTTGGCGGTCCTGCTGGTGGAGCAGAACGCGGCCACGGCTCTTCGCGTGGCGAAGACCGGGATCGTTCTCAACCTGGGCGAGATCGTGAAGAGCGGACCGGCCCGGGAGATCGCACAAGACGAGGAGTTGCGTCATGCGTATCTCGGCTACTAGGCCTGGCAGGCCACCACGGCCCTCACAGCCAGTTACGTCCTGCGCCCCGAACGGGGGGATCGCGCCGTGATCGACTTCATCGACTATTTGCTCGGCGGTATTTCCTCCGGAGCAATCATCGCTTTGATGGCGCTGGCGCTTGTTCTGGTGTGGCGCTCGACCCGGGTGGTGAACTTCGCGCAACTCGGACAAGCGATGTTCACGACCTACATCGCGCTGACCGTCCGCGAGTTGACCGGATCGTGGTTCCTGGGGCTGATCATCGCGATGGCGGCCGGCCTCGTCGTCGGCGTGATCGTTCACTTCCTTGTCATCCGCCCAGTGAAGCGCCTGGACACATCGGGCGCCATCATTGCGACCTTCGGTGTTCTGATCGCCCTCGAGGCGCTCGCGGCGATGGTGTGGGGAGGAGACCCCGAGGCTTTCCCGCCCCCCATTAATAACTCCGGTTATGAGGCCTTCGGACGGATCTGGCCGTTCTCGCCCTACGACCTCCTGGTGCTCGCCTCCGTCGTGTTCTTAGTTCTTGCTCTGAGTGTGGTTTTCACCCGAACGAATGTCGGGCTCGCGATGCGGGCGTCGGCGTTCAACCCGGAGGTCGCTCGACTGTCCGGCGTGCGCGTGAATCGCATGTTGGCGCTCGGGTGGGCCATTGCCGGCCTGGTCGGAGCTGTCGCGGGTGTGTTGGTGGCACCGCTGTCCACGCTGTCGCCCACCAGCTTCGACATCTTCCTCGTCTTCGCGTTCACCGCCGCAGTGATCGGTGGCCTGGACAGCCTCGTCGGGGCCGTGGCCTTCGGTATCGGCACAGGTCTGGTGATCGCTTTGGTCTCCGGCTACAGCGACTCGAGCAACGCGCCGCTGGTTGCGCTCGTGCTCCTGGTGCTGAACTTGCTCTTCAAGCCCGAAGGAGTGTTCTCCCATCACAAGGCACGGGCGGTGTAGTTGATGGAGGCTCTTGTCCAGCGATTCCCGGGTGCTCGCCTCGGGGTGAACGCCGTCACGGCATTGGTTATCTGGGGCTTGCTCACCTGGGTGAACCAGGTCATCGAGCCGTTGATGAGTTACTACCTGGCAACAGCCGCGATGTACGCCACGGCCATGTTCGGGATGACCATCCTGCTGGGCCTGTCCGGTCAGGTCTCGCTCGGCAATGGCGCGCTGATGGCCGTCGGGGGATACATCTTCGCGTTGACGTCCATGAACTGGCAGACGGTTCCGATCCTGGGAACCCCGTGGAATGCCGTGTGGTCGATGGTCTTCGCCGGATTCGGTGGCGTCGTCTTCGGCGCGGCTATCGGTGGGATCGCGGCCCGGCTGCGCGGGCCGTACCTCGCGGGCCTCACCCTCGGCATCGCCGTCGGAGTGCCCGCGATCGCGAATCGGTTCCCCGAACTTCTCGGCGGAGAAAACGGCCTGATGCTTCAGGTTCCGTATCCCGCGGGCGGCTACACCAGCGGCGATACATCCGACGAAGCCGTGGACGACGGTGGCGAGGTGCCGCTGGACGAGGAACCGGTGTACGAGGAGTTGCCGGACGATTTTGGTGATTTCGATGAGGAATTCACTGATGAGTTCGGCGATGAACTCGACAGTGACCCGGGTGATCTTTCCGACGAGGATCTGCTCACCGAGGACGACCTGCTCAGTGAGGACGACTTCCTCAGTGATGACGATTTCCTGACCGACGAGGATTTCACCACCGAGGACGGCTTCGAGGCGGATATCGATTCTGATGCGGGTGCGGATCTCGATGCAGGCCTCGACGGCGGCAGCGAGGCGAGTGAGGGCGCTGATATCACCGATCCGGCGGCCGACCTCGACCTCGCCGGTGTCGATGCGGGGGTGGACGCGGGTTTCGCTATCGAGCAGTGGCAAGCATCCATGGCCATCGCTGTGGCTTGCGTGGTCGGTTTCATCGCCCTGAATCTTGTCCGAGGCCGCCAGGGACGCGTGTGGCAGGCGGTGCGAGACGACCCGATCGCGGCGGCGGTGTCGGGAATTTCCCCCGCAGGATCGAAGATCAGCGCTTTTGTCGTCAGCAGTCTGTTCGCAGCCCTCGCAGGAGCCGTTTTCGCCCAGATCCTGACCTATGTGGGTCCGGGTGCCTTCACGCTTGGGCTGTCGCTCTCCCTTCTCGTCGGCATCGTTTTGGGAGGACGGAACTCCTTCATCGGAGCCATCATCGGAGCCGTAATCTTGGTGTGGCTTCCGGAATTCGTCCTCGACGTGTCCGCGGATCGCGGATGGCAGGATCAGATAACCAATAACGCGCCCAACTTCATTTACGGCCTGCTGGTGGTTCTGGTCGTCCTCGCGGCCCCCGGGGGAATCGTCGGGGGGATCCAGAGCCTGGCCGGACGACTCCGTGGGCAGGCCAAGTCCTCCTCGAGTCCCTGACCTCCGACGCCCTCTCGATGGGGATGCCGTCTCGTGGGGTCCCCCTGTAGACCCGCAGGAGGGGCCCCAGGGGCTTTCCCCCCCCTAAGGGAATGGGCCCTGTTTCCGGAAATGCGTTGCCCTGGGCGGCCGTTGTGACTACCCTCACGTCAGCGCACGTTCACTAATCGTTCACGTTGCACCGGCGGCGTGAGGGTGACGTTCTTGAAGGGGAGGAATCCACGTGGGTAAGGCTTTCGCTACGCGAGCAATCGCCGTCGCCTCGATCACGGCGTTGGGTATTGCAGGCTCGATCAGTCCGGCTTCAGCGGCAGACCCGGGGGTGACGAAGTCCAAGATCACCATCGGCATGACGACGCCCCTCACGGGACCGGCGGCACCCGGCTACAAAGACATCGCCCCTGCCGCCAAGGCCTACTTCAAGTACGTCAACGCCAACGGTGGGATCAACGGTCGCAAGGTCGACCTCAAGGTGTACGACGACGCCTACAACCCCGCCAAGACCAAGGTGGGCACGAACCAGCTCATCAACCGCGACAAGATCTTCGCGATGTACGCAGCCCTCGGCACCCCGACGCACTCCGCCGTGGTTCAAGACCTCAACCGACGCGGCATCCCCGACGTTTTCGTCAACACCGGTGGAGCGGCCTTCGACAACCCCCGCCGCTACCCGATGACATTCCCCTACTTCCCGTCCTACATCGTGGAAGCCAAAGCCATGGGGTACTACATCAACAAGACCTCTGCCCTGAAGAGCAAGCGTGCGTGCTTGATGTACCAGGACGGCGAATTCGGTGCGAACGCAAAGACAGGCTTCAAGGCAGCGGGCATCAACTTCGCTGAGGAGACCTCGTACTACTCCGGACAGCAGTTGGCAGGCTTCCAGTCCCAGGTGACCACGCTCGCCCGAGCGCAGTGTGAATTGGTGGTCTTCTTCGGCGTGACCTCCGCCACCGCCGTGCTGCTCGGTACCGCGGCCAAGGCCGGCTTCAAGCCAACCTGGATGGTTACCTCCGTTGGGTCCGATCCGGACATCATCGGAGCGCTCGCCGGCTCGAAGGCACTTTTGAACGACGTTTACGTCCCTAGCTGGATCGAGCCGATCCAGAACACGAAGAATGCCTACGTCAAGCAGATGAAGGTCATAGCTGACCGCGCGAAGCTTCCGTGGAACTTCTACACGTACTACGGGATTAACACCGCGTATGTCCTTGCTCAGGCACTGGAGTCAGCGGGGCCAAATCTCACCCGAGAGGGCTTCGTCGAGGCGCTCGAGGAGAACGCCAGTTCGTTCCGCTCAGCGGCCGTGGTTCCGATGCGCTTTAGCAAGTCGTCCCATCAGGGCTTGACCGGCTTCTACATGGGCCAGTACGACGCGGCGGGCAACGTTGATCGCCTCACCAAGTACATCATGGTGGCGACGAGCTCCAGTTCCGGCAAAGCTAAGAAGGCCGCCTACCGGCCCGCTGGCCCGACCAAGAAGCTGCTGCCGTAATCGGCGCGTAGCGGAAGAAAGGATTGACATGAAAATCTCTTTGTCCCGCCGCGTCACCGCGGTGGTAGCGGCCCTCGGACTAGCGCTCGTCGCTGTCCCGGCTTCAGCGGCCAACGCCGATGACCAAGCATGTGGCCTCGGCGAGACCTGTGACGGTGTGCTGAGCGGACCGCTCGGCGACAGCACCTTCAAGATCAAAGTTCCGGAGAACTTCAACGGAACTGTGCTGTTGTACTCCAAGGGGTACAGCGCTAGCGTGCCGATTCCAGCGGGTATCGCCGTTCCGCTGGGCTACGCTGACAGCCCGTACTACTCGCCCATGACCATCCCCGGTCTTGGCGCAGGTTACGCAGCGAACGGGTCAGCAACCGTTGTCCCACCTGGTGCATCCGAAGCCGAAAGCGTGCTCCTGAACCAGGGCTACGCGCTAGCCGGAACCGGGTTAGCGCGACAGGGCTGGGCCGTCGCTCAGGGAGTTGAGTCGGGTCAAAACCTCATCAAGTACATCAACGGCGGGGGGATCAAGGGCGTCAAGCAGATTATGGCGTGGGGCACCTCAATGGGAGCAGAAACGACCCAGACACTCATCCAAGACAACCCCGGGAAGATCGCCGGGTCTCTTCCGGCGTGCATGGCGTCTGTTGACTTCTTCGGCAACACTTACATGACTGCCCTGTACACATGGAAGACGCTTATCGATCCCACGCTCAAGGGTTACAACTACGCTCCGGGACAAGCCGGGTATGCGCAGGCAATGGGTGACCTCCAAAAGGTTCTCACAACCCTCGGTGCTGTGGCATCTGGACAGGCCACGGTTTCCTCCGTCGGCTATCCGATCGCGCTTTCGAATCTGCTAGCAGGCCTGCTAGCAGGGTTGCCGACAGTGTCGCCAACGTATGACGGGGTGACCGTCAACCCGGCGGTCGCAACTCTGGGAACAGCTGGAGCCAGTGCGGGTGGTTACTCACCGCTCAGTTCCGGGCAGTCCGCGGCAGCCGCCATGCTCGAAAACGTCGGTGGGATTATCGGCACCGGTATTACCCTTCAGCTCGACCTTGAGGGGCAGGCGCGAGCCATCGGATCCATCCCTGCCAGTGAGGGCGCCGCATATGTCGGAAACGTTGGTGTGAACTACAGCGAACTGCTGTCGGCTGAGCAGCGGGGTGAATTCGAAGACACCTTCGCCACGGCAGGACCGGGTGTTCTCGATGCGATGTTGGCTGCGCTGGCAGCTGGCGAACGAGTGGAGGCCAATCCGGTTGCCGCGAAGGTCGTTTTTGGCCTTCCCTCCGCGTCTGCGACGTACAACAACAAGCCGACAGTCGCCCTCGCCGGGACGTACGACCTTCGGGTTCCAGGCGTGACGGGTGACTTCTACGAAGGTATGGCTACCTCGAAGAAGGGCAAGAAGGCTGCGAAGAAGGGCATGTTGAAGGCCGCTGCCTACTACTCCGTGCCACCGGCAGATGGGTGGACGACCTTCGAGCCCGGGGCGAAGTCTCCGAGTGCAGCGCTCTCTGCTTTGAAGCTCGGAGGGTCGGGTGTCGGAAGTTGTCCGTTCACGACAGACCAAATGGTCGCCGCTGTGAAGGTGCTGGCGGCACTTGCGAAGGCAGATTCCGCCAAGGAAGTGACCGCGGCCAAGCGCCTCGGCTACAAGGTGCCAGGGATCAATCGGGACCGGCAGTACCGGCCGCTACCTCCGAAGGATGTGGCCGCTACCGTCAAATAGCGATGGCAGCTGCGGCGGGGGGTGGTCCGGAAGGGTCACCCCCCGCCAGCAAAGTTTGGGTAGAAATAAAGGTGACGCAACGCCCCGGCCGTTCGTGCGAGTTGCTCGAGAGCGAAATGGTTCGGTCGCGGACCAAAAAGTTGCCGAAAGTTCAGGCGCGAAAAATTGCGAAGAAAAATATTGGTAAATTGCTCGGATTCGAATTACACCAGGCTTCAGCCTTCCAGCATCCGTAGTTCCGTCAAGTTTGGATGAAGGATCTGCACTTAAAGGTAGCGCCCTCGGTTTTCTTGACGGAGCAGTGTTGCAGAGTAGGTTAAGGATTTTCGCGACTGGAAAGGTTTTATTCCATATTCCCATGCATAAATTTCCTGGGTCGGTTGCAGTGCGGGTTGGGTGCTGGAAGTCTTCAAACATGAATCACATTCGGACATACGGTCTTTCATGAATAGTGAAGAGCAGGCCCGATCTGTTCGACAGTTGATCCTGGAGACAATTTCCTTTGCTGGTCTAGGCCACATTGGGAGTGATCTGTCGATCACTGACATTCTGGCGGTGCTTTACACCGACGTCCTTCACCTAGATCCCGAAAGACCGCAGTGGCCCGATCGTGATCGGTTGATCGTGAGCAAGGGTCACGCGGCGGTAGCGCTGTATTCAACGATGACCCTGAATGGCTTCCTGACGCATGACGAGCTGATGACTTTTGCGCAACGTGATTCCCGTCTCAACGGTCACCCTGCCCGCGCCAAACTTCCCGGTATTGAAACGTGTACTGGGCCACTCGGGCATGGTTTGCCGGTATCCGTGGGAATGGCGGTTGGAGCGAGAATCGTAAATGCCGATTGGAAGACCTACGTTGTCACCGGGGACGGCGAGCTTCAGGAAGGCAGCAATTGGGAGGCAATTATGTTTGCCGGACACCAACAATTGAGTGGCTTGACATGCATCGTTGACCGCAATCGATTGCAACAAGGAGCTTTGACCGAAGAAACAAATAGCCTCGATCCACTGGATGCAAAATTCGAAGCTTTTGGTTGGGATGCCACTGTTATCAATGGTCATGATCACGACGCGCTGCGCGAAGCGATCTTGGCCGCGGGCGCGAAGCCACGAGTAGTCATCGCTGAAACAACGAAGGGCAAGGGTGTCTCCTTCATGGAGAACCAGGCCGTGTGGCACCACAAAGTACCGAGCGCCGATCAATTCGCCCAGGCGCTCGCGGAGGTGAGTGCAACCAGATGACGACTGAAAATGCGATCGATTGCCGGAAGCCCTTCGCCGCTACGCTTGTCGAATTGGCTGGTAAAGATGATCGCATTGTTGCAGTGTGCAATGACTCAGTCGGGTCAAGTTTCCTCGGCGAATTCAAAGAACTTTTTCCTGAGCGGCTAATCAATGTCGGTATTGCTGAGCAGAATATGGTCGGCGTCGGTGCAGGGTTGGCCAACGCCGGCCTCATTCCTTTCGTCTGTGCTGCATCCCCCTTTTTGACTGGACGCGCCCTTGAGCAGATCAAGGCAGATGTCGCATACAGCGCTGCAAACGTGAAGTTGTGCGGCATGAGCCCAGGTTTTGCGTACGGTGAATTGGGTGCCACACACCATTCGATTGAGGACATTGCTTGGCTTCGGGCCATCGATGGCTTGAAGATCGTTGTTCCCGCGGACGCCCGTCAGACCACAGCAGCCGTGCGGTGGGCAGCCGATGCACCGAGTCCGGCTTTCCTGAGAATCTCGCGGACTCCGGTCCCAGATGTGACGGATGCTTCTGAGATCTTCGAGCCGGGCCGAGCGCAGACGTTGCGCCTTGGAAACGACGCCACCTTGATTGCCTGCGGGACCGTGGTGTGGCGCGCGCTGCAGGCCGCGAAGATTTTGTCGGATGAGGGGCTCAAGACGCGCGTTATCAATATGGCGTCCCTTGCACCGATCGACGCGGATACGGTTATTCGCGCTGCCGAAGAGACAGCTGCCATCGTGACAGTGGAAGAGTCGGTTCCGCGCGGAGGCCTCGGAGGTGCAGTCGCTGAAGTGGTGGTCGCGAATACGCCAGTGCCGATGCGGATGCTAGGGACCGAGGCCTTCGCGCCAACTGCCTCGGTTGAAGATTTATACGAACATTTCGGGCTGGGAGCGGAGCAGATCGCAGACTCACTTAGGGAAGTTCTTGCCCGCTGAAGAACTCGTTGCCGCACTGGATTGCGGCACGAGTTCGACAAAGGCTATTGCACTTAATCATGATGGTGAAGTAGTTGCGGAGTCGAGTGCTCCGCTCGCGCTGTACACGCCCCGGCCCGGATGGGTAGAGCAGGAGCCGTATGAAGTAGTCAAGAGTGCGATGGTCGCACTTGATGACTTACTGGAGCAGGTGTCTTCAAAGAGCGTGGTGGCCCTAGGCGTCAGTAATCAACGTGAATCACTGGTCTTATGGGACCGAGAGAGCGGTGAACCACTATCACCTTTATTGAGTTGGCAAGATCGCCGAACACGATCGATTGCCAGGACCCTGCTAGATCAAGGGTACGGCGAGACAGTCCGACGAATCAGTGGGCTTCCGCTGGATCCGATGTTCTCTGCGGTGAAAGCTACGTGGCTTCTCAACACGTATGATCCGAAACGCGCTCGTGCGAGGGCCGGTGAACTTGTGATGGGCACCGTTGACTCTTGGATCGCATGGAACCTGACTGGCAGTTGCACGACAGACATCGGCAACGCTTCACGTATGAGCCTGCTTGATATTGAGACTGGCCAATGGAGTGCGGAACTTCTAGAAATTTTTGATGTGCCACGTGAGTGCCTACCTTTTATCGGCCCATCGGTTCGATCAGACTTAGCGATCACCAGTGGCCAACTTGCCGGTCGGCCGCTTGGCGCTTTGGTTGGTGACTCTCACGCCGCGCTGTTTTCTCACAAAGGATGGAAGCCTGGGACCACCAAGGTAACCGTGGGCACAGGATCTTCCGTGATGACGACGGCCCCCGAAGGGGTAGGAGACTCCGGGTTGTGTCGCACGATCAGCTGGCAACTGACGGACGACGGACCGAGTCTTGCGCTTGAGGCCAACATCCTGGCGGCTGGTGCCACCTTGTCGTGGCTCGCCGGTCTTCTGAACGTGACCCCTGCGGCACTCGCGGACGAAGCCAAGTCGTCGACCGATGTGGTCTTCGTTCCTGCCTTTGGCGGCCTCGGTGCTCCCTACTGGGATGACACGGCTGTCGCAACCGTCTCTCAACTCTCGCTGTCCACTGAACGGGCTGACCTGGCACGGGCGGCACTGGACTCTGTGGCTATGCAGGTAGCAGATGTCTTTGAGGCTCTCAATCAAGCCGGCGTGGTTATGACGGAGACTCTCGTTGACGGCGGTATGGCGCGAAATACGTCCTTGGTGCGTGCGATTGCAAACGCGTCTGGAGCAAGTGTTTTGGTCGCCGACGCTGCTCATGCCTCTGCTGTGGGTGCTGCGGAGCTCGCTGGCCTGAGTGTAGGGCTATGGACGATTAATGACCTGAACCGTCGACAGTCGATGTACAGGCGCATTGAACCTGAGCAATCTGCCGATGTACGTCAAGACAAGCGCGCGAAGTGGAAAATAGCCGTGCAACGATCCCGGGAATACGGATACGACAGGAGAGGAAAATGACTGCCTTTGAGTATGGAACAGGTATTTGGGCCTTTGGGCAATTCGTCGATCGCTATGCCGGTGATGGTTACGGACCACCACGTTCGACCGAGGAAATGCTCGACTCGGCGGCGCAAGTGCAGGGCCTGACCTATCTGGATATCAATGTGCCCTTTGCCACCGATTCACTCAATGCACATGATGTCAAGACAATGCTTGACGATCGCGGCTTAAAGTGTCGTGCTACTACTCCACACATCTATATGCGCGAATACTCGCGGGGTGCGTTCACCAATCCGGACTCCGAGCTTCGCCTGCGCACACGTAATCGTGTAGAGGAGGCTGTTGAAGCCGCGGCCGTGCTCGATGCCGGCTACGTGAAGTTTTGGCCTGGACAAGATGGATATGACTATCCGGGCCAGGTGGATTACGAGCAGATTTGGGGGTACACCGTAAATGCAATGAGAGAAATTTGTGAGAAACACAGCGACGTTCAATTTGCGATTGAATACAAGCCCAAAGAACCTCGTGTTCGAATGACCCTGGCGAATGCGCCGAAGACACTTCTCGCTATCCAGGAGACCGGCGTAGATAATCTGGGGATTGTCATGGACTTCGGACATTCACTAATGGCTGGTGAATCACCCACCGAATCACTCTTGATGATCAATCGCTACGAGAAACTTGTATCAGCGGAGTTGAACGATAATTGGCGAGATTGGGATGATGATCTTCCAGTCGCATCGGTGCATCTCTTCGAAACAATGGAGTACCTATTGGCCTTAAGGTCAATCGAATGGAAAGATCCGTTGCTTCTGGATCAGTTTCCCTTCCGAGAGAATCCGGTCGCGGCAGTCGCACGCAGCATCGAAACCATAGAGATGCTCAGCGAGGCGTGCACCAGAGTTGATGGTGTTGAGCTGGCAGAGGCACAGTCTCGACAAGATGCTTTAACAGTCCAGCGTATTTATTGGAATGCACTACTCGGATCGCCGCGCTTCCCCTAAATGTCCCTCAGGTAGGTCTGCTCCATTCGGTGATCGCAATTCGGACTTGATGAGCGCTCGAGAGAACTTGATGTCTTCAAGACTTTGCCTTGATACTTTGAGAGCGCGGGTGTCCCAGCGGAAGCCTTCCGAAATAAACGAGTTCGGTGGTCGCTGTTGGGCGGTCCGTCTGCGTGCCTGTCAGAAGGCCCCCCATGCTTCTGCCTCAACTCCGTGCCGTACCCTTCGGCACGCCGAAGACCGCAGGTTGCTCGATCACCCGATCGAGTCGAAGGCCCCGCAGAGGCGGGCGGCCCGCGCAGGTGAGTGTTGGCAGTTAGTTGCCGCTCGCGTGCGCATGCCGCGCCCCCCTCTCGGATCCTGAGTTCGGTCCGAACAAGGAGGGAGATCTGATGGCCCGGCAAGACAAAGTCGACACCGTCGCCGAGATCACCGATCGATTCCGATCCTCTGCCGCCGCCGTGCTCACCGATTACCGAGGACTGTCCGTTGCCCAGTTGAAAGAGCTTCGTCGCTCACTGGGTGGAGCGGTGACCTTCTCGGTCGTCAAGAACACGCTGACCAGGAGAGCGGCTGCCGAGGCAGGCATTGAGGGCTTCGAGGACTTGCTCGTAGGTCCCAGCGCCATCGCTTTCGTCGACGGCGATCCGGTCGAGGCAGCGAAGGGAATTCGCGATTTCGCCAAGGACAACCCGGATCTGGTCGTCAAGGGCGGCTACATGGACGGAGCAATCCTCACACCCCAAGACTTCGCGAAGTTCGCGGATCTGGAATCCCGCGAGGTGCTCCTGGCCAAGTTGGCCGGCATGATGAAGGCGAAGCAGTCCCAGGCCGCATCTTTGTTCGCTGCCCCGCTCGCGCAGGCAGCTCGAGCGCTCGGCGCACTCCAGGCCAAGGTCGAAGCCGACGCGCCGACCTCAGGGTCGACTGCCGAGGCCCCAGCGGCGGAGGACACTTCCGCTGATGGCCAAGACGTGGCTGACCAGGGGGACGCCGTTCAGGAAGAAGCCAGTCAGGAAGACGCGATCTCGCACGACAGTTCACCAAACCCCGACGCACCGGAGGCCGACGCTGAGCCGGCCGCCGAGGCGGAGGAGACAACCGAGGGCTGATGCCCACCCGGCCCTCGGCCGGAATGACCGAAAGGACGCCACCATGGCGAAGATGAGCACCGAAGAAATGTTGGACGCATTCAAAGAGATGTCCCTGCTCGAACTCAGCGAGTTCGTCAAGGCCTTCGAAGAGACCTTCGACGTCACCGCTGCCGCTCCGGTAGCGGTTGCTGCAGCCGCGGCCCCCGCGGCCGGCGGAGGAGACGCTGGAGCGGCCGCCGCGGAGGAGAAAGACGAGTTCGACGTCATCCTCGAAGCCGATGGCGGGAACAAGATCGCCGTCATCAAGGAGGTCCGCGGACTCACCAGCCTCGGACTCAAGGAAGCCAAGGACCTCGTGGAAAGCGCTCCGAAGCCCATCTTGGAGAAGGTCAACAAGGAGAAGGCCGAAGAGGCGAAGGCCGCCCTTGAAGGCGCCGGCGCGACGGTTTCCCTCGCGTAGATCTCTCCAGCACCAATCCCTCAACGGGGGGCCGAGGACAACTCGGCCCCCCGTTGTATGTCCGGATTTAAGCGACTTCAGTCACGGCCAGGACACAAATCCCCTCACCTGCCCCTTGCCTGCTTGACCTTTTGCCGATACCGGGCCACGATCTATGCACGCACACACCCGGTGCGGATCCGTCGGGACGAGGATCGAGTCGGGGCCCGCAGGGGAGCGGTTCGCTGTCACCCCTCATCAGGGACCGATCCGGTCGAGGGACCGTCGGGGTTTCCCCGGGTTGGACAGCGGCGTGCCCCGTGGGTATGCTGCTACTTCGCGCTGCCCTCACTACTCCCGGACTCCGGCTGATCGTTCGCACTCGCGTGTGAATTTGACAGGCCGGGACACCCAGACGTGCTCGGGGTCGGCGCGGACGACGCAGCAGCGCCCTGGAAGGAAACGTCTTGGCAGCAAAGACTTCGGTCAGCACCCCTTTGTCCCCGGGCTTAGCCCGTCACTCGTTCGCGAAAATCCGCGAGCCCCTCGCGGTTCCTGATCTACTCGCACTGCAGAAAGCCAGCTTCGACTGGCTTCTAGGTCGTGAGGATTGGCGGGCGAAGATCGCGGCGGAGATCGCCGCCGGCAATACTGAGATTCCTCAAATGTCCGGCCTCTCCGAGATCTTCGAGGAGATCAGCCCCATCGAGGATCTAGCCGGAATGATGTCGCTGTCCTTCCGCGATCATCGTTTCGAGCCTTCGAAGTACACCGTCGAGCAGTGCAAGGACAAGGATTTCACCTACTCCGCGCCGCTGTTCGTGACCGCCGAGTTCATGAACAACGAAACCGGTGAGATCAAGTCGCAGACGGTCTTCATGGGCGACTTCCCTCTGATGACGGATAAGGGAACGTTTGTCATCAACGGCACAGAGCGCGTCGTTGTCTCGCAGCTCGTGCGCTCCCCCGGGGCGTACTTCGAGCGCTCCATCGACAAGACGACGGACAAGGACGTCTTCACNGCCAAGATCATTCCCAGCCGCGGAGCGTGGCTCGAGTTCGAGATCGACAAGAAGGATCTCGTTGCCGTTCGCGTCGACCGTAAGCGTAAGCAGCCCGTGTCTGTGTTGCTGAAGGCATTAGGCATGACCACCGAAGAGATCCGGGAACGCTTCGGCCAGTACGAGATTTTCATGGCAACGCTGGAGAAGGACACGATAGACAGCCAGGACGATGCGCTACTGGACATCTATCGCAAGTTGCGTCCAGGTGAGCCGCCCACGTTGGAGAATGCACGCAACCTGATCGATAACTTCTATTTCAACAGTAAGAGGTACGACCTCGCGAAGGTCGGTCGATACAAAGTCAACCGGAAGCTCGGTCTCAACCTTCCGCTGGATCAGAGCGTCCTGACCCTCGATGACGTCCTCGCGACGATCGAATACATCCTGCGTCTGCACGCAGACATGCCGACCATTGAAGGGCCGCGCGGTGAAGTCGTCGTCGAGACCGACGATATTGACCACTTCGGCAATCGTCGTCTTCGCACCGTTGGCGAGTTGATCCAAAATCAAATCCGTACGGGCCTATCCCGAATGGAGCGAGTCGTTCGCGAGCGTATGACCACACAGGACGTCGAAGCCATCACGCCGCAGACGTTGATCAATATCCGCCCCGTTGTCGCGGCCATCAAGGAGTTCTTCGGCACCAGCCAGCTCTCGCAGTTCATGGACCAGACGAACCCGTTGGCGGGGTTGACGCACAAGCGCCGGCTTTCTGCGTTGGGGCCTGGTGGCCTCTCACGCGAGCGCGCCGGGTTCGAAGTTCGCGACGTTCACCCATCCCACTACGGGCGCATGTGTCCGATCGAGACGCCCGAAGGCCCGAATATTGGCCTTATCGGCTCACTGGCCACCTACGGTCGCATCAACGCCTTCGGTTTCGTCGAGACTCCCTACCGCAAGGTCGTGAACGGCAAGGTGAGTGACCAGGTCGACTACCTCACCGCCGATGAGGAGGACCGTTTCGTCATCGCACAGGCGAATACGCCGCTGAAGGACACTGGCGCGATGTCTGAGGATCGCGTCCTTGTTCGAATTAAGGGTGGCGAAGTTGAGTACGTGAAGCCCAACGACGTCGACTACATGGACGTTTCGCCGCGCCAGTTGTGGTCCGTGGCCACCGCAATGATTCCTTTCCTTGAGCACGATGACGCCAACCGCGCGCTGATGGGCTCGAACATGCAGCGCCAGGCTGTGCCGCTCCTGAGAGCCGAGGCTCCGCTTGTCGGCACCGGAATGGAATTCCGGGCCGCCTACGACGCGGGCGACATGGTTCTGGCAACCAAGGCCGGCGCGGTCACCGAGGTCTCCTCGGAACTGATCACCGTGGCGGAAGACGACGGCGAGTACACGACGTACGCGCTGGACAAGTTCACGCGCTCCAACCAGGGAACATCAATCAACCAGCGCCCGATCGTGACGGAGGGTCAGCGCATCGAGGTGGGCCAGGTACTGGCGGACGGACCGTCCACCGATCAAGGTGAACTCGCCCTCGGCAAGAACCTGCTGGTTGCCTTCATGTCGTGGGAAGGCCACAACTACGAAGACGCCATNATCCTTTCCCAGCGACTCGTGCAAGACGATGTGCTNTCCAGCATTCACATCGAAGAGCANGAAATCGATGCCCGGGACACCAAGCTCGGNCCGGAGGAAATCACTNGNGACATCCCGAATGTGTCCGAAGAGGTCCTCGCCGACCTCGACGAGCGCGGCATCATTCGCATCGGCGCCGACGTTCTCCCCGGCGACATACTCGTCGGCAAGGTGACGCCGAAGGGTGAGACTGAACTGACCCCGGAGGAGCGGCTGCTCCGGGCGATCTTCGGCGAGAAGGCCCGCGAGGTTCGTGACACATCACTGAAGGTGCCGCACGGTGAGTCCGGGAAGATTATCGGCGTTCGCGTCTTCGACATCGATGAAGGCGACGAACTCCCGCCGGGNGTGAATCGCCTCGTGCGGGTGTACATCGCGCAAAAGCGGAAGATCACCGAAGGCGACAAACTCGCCGGCCGTCATGGCAACAAGGGTGTCATCGCCAAGATCCTGCCCGTCGAAGACATGCCGTTCATGAACGACGGAACGCCGGTCGACATTGTGCTCAACCCGCTCGGTGTGCCCGGCCGCATGAACGTCGGCCAAGTTCTGGAGACGCACCTCGGTTGGGCGGCCGCCGCCGGATGGGAAGTCGACGCGTCCGATCCACGGGTGGTGAAGCTGCCCAAGGAAGTCCAGTCCGTGGAACCACGATCGCGCATCGCCACCCCGGTCTTCGACGGGGCGCGCGAGGACGAACTGTCCACGATCTTGGAGTCGACGCGTCCGACAGCGGATGGCCTGCACCTAGTGAACGCCAACGGGAAGGCCAGCTTGTTCGACGGTCGATCCGGAGAGCCAATCCCGGGGGAGATCGCTGTTGGCTACATCTATATTCTGAAGTTGCTGCACCTGGTAGATGACAAGATTCACGCACGATCCACCGGGCCCTACTCGATGATCACGCAGCAACCGCTCGGAGGTAAGGCCCAGTTCGGGGGCCANCGCTTCGGTGAGATGGANGTGTGGGCGCTCGAGGCTTACGGCGCTGCATACGCTCTTCAGGAACTGCTCACCATCAAGTCTGACGACGTCTTGGGTCGAGTCAAGNTCTACGAGGCGATCGTCAAGGGCGAAAACATTCCCGAGCCCGGCATCCCCGAATCGTTCAAGGTGCTGGTCAAGGAAATGCAGTCCTTGTGCCTGAACGTCGAGGTTCTCTCGAGCGATGGTGTCGCCATCGAGATGAAGGACAGCGACGACGACGTCTTCCGTGCGGCGGAGGAACTCGGCATCGACCTCTCCCGCCGCGAGCCCAGCAGCGTCGAAGAACTCTAGACGCGACAACACATTGACGACCGGAAACTAACGAAGGAAATCCACGTGCTTGACGTCAACTTCTTCGATGATCTGCGTATCGGCCTCGCAACGGCGGATGACATTCGCACCTGGTCCCACGGCGAGGTCAAGAAGCCGGAGACCATCAACTACCGAACACTGAAGCCGGAAAAGGACGGCCTGTTCTGCGAGAAGATCTTCGGGCCCACGCGGGACTGGGAGTGCTACTGCGGGAAGTACAAGCGGGTGCGCTTCAAGGGCATCATCTGCGAGCGTTGCGGCGTTGAAGTGACGCGCGCCAAGGTCCGTCGTGAGCGCATGGGACACGTCGAACTTGCTGCTCCGGTCACTCACATCTGGTACTTCAAGGGTGTCCCGAGTCGCCTGGGCTACCTCCTGGACCTCGCCCCGAAGGACTTGGAGAAGGTCATCTACTTCGCCGCTTACATGATCACCTGGGTGGACGACGAGGGGCGTCACGAGGCGCTGCCGAATCTCGAGAAGCAGTTGGGTGTCGAAAAGAAGCAGATCGCCTCACGTCGGGACTCCGACGTCGAGGCTCGGCAGCAGAAGTTGGAAGCCGACCTCGCCGAACTCGAAGCAGAGGGTGCCAAGTCAGATGTCCGCCGCAAGGTGCGCGAATCCGGCGAGCGGGAGATGGCGGCCACCCGCCGGCGAGCCGATCAGGAGATTGATCGCCTAGATCGGATCTTCGATCGTTTCCGCACCCTAAAGGTCCAGGACCTCGAGGGTGACGAGATGTTATTCCGGGAGATGCGTGATCGCTATGGACGCTGGTTCGACGGCGGCATGGGTGCCGAGGCAATTCAAAAGCGTCTTGATTCCTTCGACCTTGCCGGTGAAGCGGCTGCGCTGAAGGAGATCGTCACGAACGGCAAAGGTCAAAAGAAGACCCGTGCGCTCAAGCGCCTGAAAGTCGTTGCCGCGTTCTTGAACACGACCAATTCGCCCCGCGGCATGGTTCTCGACGCCGTGCCGGTAATCCCTCCGGATCTGCGCCCGATGGTTCAACTTGACGGCGGTCGATTCGCGACGTCGGACCTGAACGATCTCTACCGTCGGGTAATTAACCGCAACAACCGGTTGAAGAGGCTGTTGGATCTCGGCGCGCCGGAGATCATCGTCAACAACGAGAAGCGCATGTTGCAGGAGTCCGTGGATGCGCTGTTCGACAACGGCCGTCGCGGCCGTCCGGTGACGGGTCCGGGTAATCGTGCCCTGAAGTCGCTGTCCGACATGCTCAAGGGCAAGCAGGGTCGATTCCGCCAGAACCTGCTCGGTAAGCGCGTCGACTACTCAGGCCGATCTGTCATCGTCGTTGGGCCGCAGTTGAAGCTTCACCAATGCGGTCTGCCCAAGCAGATGGCACTTGAGCTCTTTAAGCCGTTCGTCATGAAGCGTCTTGTCGACCTCAACCACGCACAGAACATCAAGAGCGCGAAGCGCATGGTCGAACGGTCTCGTTCGATCGTGTGGGATGTCTTGGAAGAGGTCATCGCCGAGCATCCGGTGCTGTTGAACCGTGCGCCAACGTTGCACCGTTTAGGAATCCAGGCTTTCGAGCCGCAACTGATCGAGGGCAAGGCCATCCAGATTCATCCGCTGGTCTGCACCGCGTTCAACGCGGACTTCGACGGCGACCAGATGGCAGTTCACCTCCCGCTGTCGGCAGAAGCCCAGGCCGAGGCTCGCCTTCTCATGCTGTCCACGAACAACATCCTGTCTCCGGCGAACGGGCGACCGATCGCCACGCCGACCCAGGACATGGTGCTGGGCATCTACTTCCTGACGACCCAGAGCGGAGCGAATGCCTCGACGAAGGATGAAGAGCTCCCCTCGTACGCGAGCGTCGCCGAAGCGTTGATGGCCTTCGACGCNGGCGCGCTGGATCTGCAGGCACGCGTCAAGATCAGGATTGAGAACACCGAGCCGCCGCACGGGTGGCCGGTCCCCGAAGGCTGGGAAGCCGGACAGCCCTTCACCCTCATCACTACCCTCGGGCGGGCCCTGCTCAACGAGGCACTCCCGGCGGACTACCCCTTTGTGAACGACCAAGTGGACAAGAAGCTCCTGGGCGCCACGGTCAACCGACTCGCCGAGCGGTACTCCAAGGTGGAGGTCGCCGAGACCCTCGATGAGCTCAAGGCGCTTGGGTTCCGTTGGGCGACTCGCTCTGGTGTCACGATCTCCTTTTCCGACGTCGTCGCTCCTCCTGTCAAGGCCGAGCTTCTCGCTTCGGCGGAGGAAAAGGCAAGCAAGGTGCAGCAGCAGTACGAGCGCGGCCTAATCACCGACTCTGAGCGCCGCCAGGAGCTGATCGAGATCTGGACCCGGGCGACCGACGAAGTTGCCCGCGCCATGCAGGAGAACTTCCCCGAGACGAACCCCGTCCACATGATGGTGGACTCCGGGGCGCGTGGTAACTACATGCAGGTTCGACAGATCGCCGGAATGCGCGGACTCGTGGCCAACCCGAAGGGCGAGATCATTCCCCGCCCGATTAAGTCCAATTTCCGCGAAGGACTGTCCGTCTTGGAGTACTTCATCTCCACACACGGTGCCCGCAAGGGTCTCGCCGACACTGCTTTGCGTACCGCGGACTCGGGATACCTGACACGCCGTCTCGTGGACGTTTCTCAGGACGTCATCGTTCGCGAGGTGGACTGCGGCACCGAGCGGGGTAGCGAGATCGTCATCGGCGAGAAGGTCGACGGAGTCCTGCGACCCGTGGACAACCTTGACACGTCTGCCGCCACGCGAGTTCTCGCGCGTGACGTGGAGGTTGACGGAACCATTGTGGGAAACGCGGGGGAGCAGCTCGACGTGCCTCGCCTCGAAGCTCTCGTCGCTAGTGGCGCTGAGACCATCCGGGTTCGCACCGTACTCAACTGCGAGAGCTCGGTCGGAACCTGCGCGATGTGCTNTGGATTGTCGATGGCGACCGGCAAGTTGGTGGACGTCGGTGAAGCAGTCGGCATCATCGCGGCGCAGTCCATTGGCGAGCCGGGAACCCAGCTGACTATGCGTACCTTCCATACNGGTGGTGTCGCGGGTGAGGACATCACGCACGGCCTTCCCCGCGTGGTCGAACTCTTCGAGGCTCGCACNCCCAAGGGTGTGGCNCCGATCGCCGAAGTCAGCGGACGGGTTCGAATCGAGGACACCGAGAAGGCGCGCAAGATCATCGTCGTCCCCGATGACGGCGCTGAGGAAGTTGCCCAGCAGGTCAGCAAGCGTGCGCGTCTGNTGACCGAGGATGGCGCCCACGTTGAGGTTGGCGAACAGTTGACGGTGGGAGCTGTCGACCCCAAGCAGGTGCTGCGCATCCTCGGCCCTCGGCAGGTGCAGTGGCACCTCGTGGACCAGGTCCAGGAGGTGTATCGCTCGCAGGGCGTGTCCATCCACGACAAGCACATCGAGGTCATCGTGCGCCAGATGCTGAAGCGGATCACGATCATCGATTCTGCGGACGCGCCTTTCCTTGCTGGAGAACTCGTCGAGCGGAGTGTCTTTGAGGCGCAAAACCGCCGTGTCGTGGCGGAAGGCGGAACGCCTGCTTCGGGACGTCCCGAGTTGATGGGGATCACCAAGGCCAGCCTCGCGACAGAGTCGTGGTTGTCGGCCGCTTCCTTCCAGGAGACGACCCGCGTGCTAACGGATGCCGCGATCCACGCGCGATCCGATTCGCTGCTCGGCCTGAAGGAAAACGTCATTCTGGGAAAGCTGATCCCCGCGGGGACGGGCATGCCGCAGTACCGCAACATCCGGGTCGAGCCGACCGAAGAAGCGAAGGCGGCGATGTACGCGACCTTCACCGGCTACGACGAGATGGACTACGCCGCGTTCGGAACCACGGGTGGAGCTGCTGTTCCGCTCGAGGAATTCAACTTCCGCGGATACTAAGTCTCCTCGGAGCATCTCCTGCGGGTTAGTTGCTGGCGTTTAGCCACCGGTGCAGTTCGCTGATAGATCGAACGGGAAGATCGCCAAAGGCTCCTCGCACCCCGATTGTGCTCATGCCCGCGGCGTGGCCCGCAGCGATACCCACGTCGGTGTCCTCGATGACGATGCAACCGTCGGCCGGGATGTCGAGCAAATCCGCGGCGCGCAGGTAACCGTCAGGGGCCGGTTTGCCGTCGGCGACCTGGTCGCGGGTGACGAGAACCGGCGGCTTCACGCCGGCGGCCGCGAGACGGACGCGAGCCAATTCGGCGTCGGCGCTGGTGTAGATGGCCCACGGCCACGACTGCACGTCGAGGAAGGCAAGAAGATCACGTACTCCCTCCCTGGGCTCAATGCCCTCCACATCGTCGTACTGCANGCGAAGTTGCTCGGCCGCCAACGAGGTGACGTCGTCGGGTGATGCGTCCGGAAACCACCGTGCAACGGTGACGTCTGCGGGCAAGCCATGGACCTCAGCCAGTACCGGCTCTGGGTCGAGACCGTACATAGTCGCCCACGTGGCCCACGCACGGTCGACATTCGCATGGGACTCGATCAAGGTCCCGTCCATGTCGAACAGGAGTGCGGCCGGCCAACGCGTCATGGAGACATTGTTGNCGNTCCGATTTCTTCCCTATTCAAACGTTGCCCATGCCAACCGGGGACTTTCCATGTCATGCTTGAGTCATGACCCAGCCTCCTGAGTCCGGTAGCGACAATCCCAACGAACAGCCCATTCCAGATTCATCGAGTTCCGGAGATGAACAAGGACTCCCGGCGGCAACTCCCCAGTGGCCATCGTCGCCGTCTGGACCGGGCGAGACCGGTTCCGCTGGTGATCCTGGATACTCGGTCCAGCCGAGCCAACCTGAGTACCCGCCGTACCCGCCCTACCAGCCGCCGCCGGCGTACGGGCCGGCGCCAAAGACCTCGAACAACGCGGTCGCCGGGCTCGTGCTGTCGATCGTGTCGTGGGTGTTCTGCCCGATCATCCCAGCGATCATCGCTCTGGTCTTCGCCAGCAAGGCCCGCCGGGAGATCCTCGCCAGCAACGGCTGGGTGACCGGAACCGGCCTTGTCACATCCGCGAAAATCGTCGCCTGGATCAATATCGGATTCTGGGCGGCGGTGACGATCATCTGGATCTTCATCCTCGTCATCGCCCTGATCACCGGGGCCATCAACACGTCCTGACGGATGCCAGGANCCGGGAACGAGACCCGGGCCTNAGACCCTCACCCNGCCGGAGCGGAGACGGCGCGCTANGTGGAAAGAGGGGGTAGNGGACCCCGGTTTTGACGGGAAATCCACCCCCGGGTACTGTTTCTCCNCGTGCNCGGCCCCGGGCACATCCTGCTGCGTGCTGCTTCCCCTTGAAGAGGTGCGCAGGCTCCCTGGGCGGTAGCTCGGGAGACGGGATCCAACCACGATGAGTCGGTTTTGTCCTGCGTCCACAAGGCGCGACACACCCGACCGCGTGGGTCGGACTCGCAGGAGGCAAAACAAGGAACGAAGAGGTAGGAGAGGCGCCACGTGCCCACCATCCAGCAGCTGGTCCGCAAGGGCCGCCAGGACAAGGTCTCCAAGACCAAGGCACCTGCCCTGAAGGGCAGTCCGCAGCGTCGCGGCGTGTGCACGCGCGTCTACACGACGACACCGAAGAAGCCAAACTCCGCTCTCCGCAAGGTCGCCCGCGTCCGCCTCACCTCGGGTATCGAAATCACCGCGTACATCCCCGGTGTCGGGCACAACCTGCAAGAACACTCCATCGTCCTGGTCCGCGGAGGTCGAGTCCGTGATCTTCCCGGTGTCCGCTACAAGGTGGTCCGGGGCGCCCTCGACACCCAGGGCGTGAAGAACCGCAAGCAAGCCCGGTCNCACTATGGCGCGAAGAAGGAGAAGGGCTAATGCCGCGCAAAGGTCCCGCGGGTAAGCGGCCGATCGTCAACGATCCGGTGTACGGATCGCCGGTTGTCACCCAACTCATCAACAAGGTGCTTCTCGACGGCAAGCGTTCCAAGGCCGAGTCGGTCGTCTACGGCGCACTCGAAGGATGCCGCGAGAAGACCGGCACCGACCCGGTCCAAACCCTCAAGCGAGCGCTCGACAACGTTCGTCCCACTCTCGAGGTGCGCTCACGTCGCGTTGGCGGCGCCACCTACCAGGTCCCGGTAGAGGTGAAGCCCGTTCGCAGCACCACTCTGGCCATGCGCTGGTTGATCGCTTTCTCCCGGCAGCGCCGCGAGAAGACCATGACGGAACGTCTCATGAACGAAATCCTCGATGCTTCTAACGGCCTGGGCGCCAGCGTCAAGAAGCGCGAAGANATACACAANATGGCGGAGTCCAACAAGGCCTTCGCTCACTATCGCTGGTAATNGCCCACAAGGCCTGAGAAAGCAACGGAGTTCATAGTGTCCACCGCACTAGGTATCGACCTCGCCAGGGTCCGCAACATCGGCATCATGGCGCACATCGATGCTGGCAAGACCACAACCACCGAGCGGATCCTGTATTACACGGGGATCAACTACAAGATCGGTGAAGTTCACGATGGCGCGGCCACGATGGACTGGATGGAGCAAGAGCAGGAGCGCGGCATCACGATTACTTCGGCTGCCACCACCTGCCAGTGGAAAGACCACACGATCAACATCATCGACACCCCAGGGCACGTGGACTTCACGGTTGAGGTGGAGCGTTCGCTTCGTGTCCTCGACGGTGCGGTCGCCGTTTTCGATGGCGTCGCCGGAGTGGAACCGCAGTCGGAGACGGTCTGGCGTCAGGCCGACCGCTACAGCGTTCCGCGGATGTGCTTCATCAACAAGCTTGACCGCACCGGAGCCGACTTCTACATGTGCGTCGACATGATCGTCTCCCGCCTGAATGCAGTCCCGCTCGTATTGCAGCTGCCGATCGGCAACGAAGCCGACTTCATCGGCGTGGTCGACCTGGTCGGCATGCGCGCCCTGACTTGGCGTGGAGAAACCGCCATGGGCGAGGACTACGCGGTGGAGGAAATCCCCGCCGATATGCAGGCCAAGGCCGATGAGTGGCGCGAGAAGTTGCTGGAAACGCTGTCCGAGAATGACGACGCAGTCATGGAGAAGTACCTCGAGGGCGAAGAGCTTTCCGAGCAGGAGATCAAGGACGGAATCCGCCGCGCCACCCTGGCCGCCTCCGTCACCCCGGTCCTGACGGGAACGGCATTCAAGAACAAGGGTGTCCAGCCCATGCTCGACGCGGTGCTCGACTTCCTTCCTTCCCCCATCGACGTCGAGGCTGTCGAAGGCCACAAGATGGGNAACGAGGAAGAGTTGATGACCCGCAAGCCCAGCGAGGACGAACCGTTCAGCGCCCTGGCCTTCAAGATCATGTCCGATCCCCACCTCGGCAAGCTCACCTACGTACGTGTCTACTCCGGANCGCTGCAGACCGGAACCCAGGTCCTCAATGGCACCAAGGACCGCAAAGAGCGGATCGGAAAGATCTACCGAATGCACGCCAACAAGCGCGAGGAGATCGACGCCACCGGCGCCGGCGACATCGTTGCTGTCATGGGACTGAAGGACACCACCACAGGAGACACCCTGTGCGATTCGGGTAACCCCGTCGTACTGGAGTCGATGACCTTCCCGGAGCCGGTTATCTCCGTGGCGATCGAGCCGAAGACCAAGTCCGACCAAGAGAAGCTCGGCACGGCCATCCAGCGACTCGCGGAAGAGGATCCGACGTTCCGCGTCAGCACCAACGAGGAGACCGGCCAAACNATCATCGAGGGTATGGGCGAGCTACACCTCGAGGTGCTTGTCGACCGCATGAAGCGCGAGTTCAAAGTCGAGGCGAACGTCGGTAAGCCGCAGGTCGCCTACCGGGAAACACTCACCAAGCCGGTCGCGAAGGTCGAGTACACGCACAAGAAGCAGACCGGTGGCTCAGGACAGTTCGGCCGGGTCATCATTGCCGTCGAGCCCAACAACGAAGAAGGTGGCGGTTACCTGTTCGAGAACAAGGTGACCGGTGGGCGCATCCCGCGGGAGTACATCCCCTCGGTGGATGCTGGCTGCCAAGAGGCGATGGAGAACGGTGTTCTCGCTGGGTATCCCATGGTCGATGTCAAGGTCACTCTCCTCGACGGCGCGTACCACGACGTCGACTCNTCCGAACTCGCGTTCAAGATCGCCGGATCCATGGCGTTCAAGGACGCAGCCAACCGCGCCAAGCCGGCGCTCCTTGAACCTATGATGGCCGTCGAAGTCACCACACCAGAGGACTTCATGGGCGACGTCATCGGTGATCTGAACTCCCGACGTGGTCAAGTGCAGGCGATGGAGGAGCGTTCGGGCGCTCGCGTCGTCACGGCACTCGTTCCGCTGTCGGAGATGTTCGGCTATGTGGGCGATCTTCGCAGTCGCACTCAGGGTCGGGCGAGTTACAGCATGCAATTCGACTCCTACGCTCAGGTCCCCCAGGCCGTGGCAACGGAGATCATCGCGAAGGCTCGCGGCGAATAGTCGCNNNTCANAATAAAAGAAGAGAACAAACCGNAANAACCGATCCGCGCAANGCCGGACGGCANAAGACAAGGGAGAACGCACGTGGCCAAGGCCAAGTTCGAGCGGACCAAGCCGCATATCAACATCGGCACCATCGGTCATATTGACCATGGCAAGACGACGCTGACTGCAGCCATCACGAAGGTGCTGCATGACCGCTACCCCGATGTCAACCCCTTCACACCTTTCGATGAGATCGATAAGGCTCCGGAGGAGCGGCAGCGCGGTATCACCATTTCAATCGCGCACGTCGAGTACGAGACAGAGGCTCGCCACTACGCACACGTGGACTGCCCCGGTCACGCCGACTACATCAAGAACATGATCACCGGCGCCGCGCAGATGGACGGCGCCATCCTCGTGGTCGCGGCCACGGACGGACCGATGCCCCAGACCAAGGAGCACGTGCTTCTTGCCCGTCAGGTGGGCGTGCCGGCCATCGTTGTTGCACTGAACAAGTGCGACATGGTGGACGACGAGGAGCTCATCGAGCTCGTCGAGATGGAGGTTCGCGAGCTCCTCAGCAGCTACGAATTCCCCGGTGACGATGTCCCCGTGATCCGCGTCGCTGCCTTCCCGGCTCTCCAGGGAGACGAGAAGTGGGCCGAGTCGATCATGGAGCTCATGGGTGCGGTCGATGAGTACATCGCCACTCCCGAGCGCGAGATCGACATGCCGTTCTTGATGCCGATCGAGGATGTCTTTACGATCACCGGTCGCGGCACCGTTGTCACGGGTCGTATCGAGCGTGGCATGGTCAAGGTGAACGAGGAGATTGAGATCGTCGGCATTCGCCCAGGCGAGGCGCAGAAGACGATAGTCACCGGCGTCGAGATGTTCCGCAAGTTGCTCGACGAGGGCCAAGCGGGCGAGAACGTCGGCTTGCTGCTGCGTGGCACCAAGCGCGAGGACGTTGAGCGCGGTCAGGTCTGCTGCAAGCCCGGTTCGATCACCCCGCACACGGAGTTCGAGGCGCAGGCCTACATCCTTTCTAAGGATGAGGGTGGACGGCACACTCCGTTCTTCAACAACTACCGTCCGCAGTTCTACTTCCGGACGACCGACGTCACCGGTGTCGTGCACCTGCCCGAGGGCAAGGACATGGTTATGCCGGGTGACAACACGGACATGCGCGTCGAGCTGATTCAGCCCGTCGCTATGGACGAGGGTCTGCGGTTCGCGATCCGTGAAGGTGGCCGCACCGTCGGTGCTGGCCGCGTCACGAAGATCCTGAACTAGGAGGCCACCGCCGCTTCGTGGTGGGCGGTGCGACCCACCGCCCACCACGGCATTCGGCACCAGCAAGAGCCAGCTCGCTTATTTGAGGCACCAGACATCGACGCACGAACGAGAAGAAGGACGGCAAGCCACCATGGCGGCACAGAAGATCCGCATCAGGCTCAAGGCCTATGACCACGAGGTAATCGACTCCTCGGCGAAGAAGATCGTCGAGACGGTTACCCGTACCGGTGCGCAGGTGGCTGGACCGGTGCCGCTACCGACCGAGAAGAACGTTTACTGCGTCATCCGCTCTCCTCACAAGTACAAGGACTCTCGCGAACACTTCGAGATGCGAACGCACAAGCGACTCATCGACATTCTAGACCCGACACCGAAGACCGTTGATTCACTTATGCGCCTCGACCTGCCGGCTGGTGTCGATATCGAGATCAAGCTGTAGGGGATAGGTCATGTCGAGAACAATCAAGGGCGTCCTGGGCTCCAAGCTCGGTATGACGCAGATCTGGGATGACAACAACCGTGTCGTCCCAGTCACCGTCGTTCAGGTTGGACCGTGTGTCGTGACGCAGGTACGTACCCCGGAAACGGACGGGTACGACGCCGTGCAGTTGGGTTTTGGGGCCATCGATCCGCGCAAGGTGAACAAGCCGATGAGCGGTCACTTCTCGAAAGCTGGCGTGACCCCGCGGCGCCATCTCGTCGAGCTGCGCACCGCCGATGCGTCCGAATACACCCTCGGGCAAGAACTCGGAGCAGACACCTTCGAGGCCGGGCAGCGAGTCGACGTTGTCGGGACAACCAAGGGCAAAGGTTTTGCCGGTGTCATGAAGCGGCATGGCTTCCACGGGTTGCGCGCGTCGCACGGCGTGCAACGCAAGCACCGCTCACCGGGTTCCATCGGCGGCTGCGCGACTCCGGGGCGTGTCTTCAAGGGCATGCGNATGGCTGGTCGCATGGGCTCTGATCGTCAGACCACGCAAAACCTGACGGTTGCTGGAGTGGACACCGAGAAAGGTCTGCTGCTGCTCAAGGGCGCCGTCCCGGGCCCCAAGGGTGGTCTCGTTCTCGTCACGTCGGCCGCCAAGGAAGCTATGAAGGAGGTCAGCGCATGACGTCGGTAGATGTTCTCGACCCGGCAGGTAAGAAGTCGGGCTCGGTCGATCTCCCCGCTGAGGTCTTCGACGTTCAGGTCAACGTCCCCCTGATCCATCAGGTGGTCGTCGCCCAGCTCGCTGCAGCGCGACAGGGGTCGCACAACACCAAAACGCGGGCGGAGGTCCGCGGTGGTGGACGCAAGCCGTACAAGCAGAAGGGAACGGGCCGTGCCCGTCAAGGGTCTATCCGGGCGCCGCAGTTCACCGGCGGTGGCATCGTGCACGGGCCATCCCCGCGTGACTACACCCAACGCACTCCCAAGAAGATGAAGACGGCCGCCCTTCGCGGCGCGCTGTCCGATAGGGCCAGGGACGGACTTGTGCACGTGGTCACGACTTTTGCGTCTGAGGACGTCCCGTCCACCAAGGCCGCGGTGGCAGCGCTCGCTGCAGTCGGGGTTGAGGGTGGCTGCCTGGCCGTCGTCACCCGTGACGAGGAGGCATCGTGGCTCAGCCTTCGCAACCTGCCGGAGGTCATGGTGGTCGCACCGGATCAGTTGAACACTTACGACGTCCTGGTTAACGACCGCGTTGTNTTCACCCGGGCGGCTTTCGATGTCTTCGTCTCAGGACCAGCATCCGGCAAGGGCGCCAGGGCCGTCGCATCGGAGAGCGAGGTGGGCGCATGAGGATCGCCGACCCCAGGGACGTACTCATCTCCCCCGTTGTCTCCGAGAAGAGTTACGGCTTGCTCGATGAGAACAAATACACGTTCATGGTTGCCCCAGATGCCAACAAGACCCAGATCAAGCTGGCGGTTGAGCAGGTGTTCGGTGTGAAGGTGACCGGCGTGAACACCAACAACCGTGAAGGTAAGCGGGTGCGTACCCGGTACGGGTGGGGGCGTCGTGCGGCTACAAAGCGCGCGATCGTCACCGTTGCCGCTGGCGACCGCATTGACATCTTCGGAGGCCCGGTCTCCTGACCGGCGTGAATTGACGAGATAGAAGGAACGGACACACGATGGCAATTCGTAGGTACAAGCCCACGACCCCCGGTCGTCGCGGCTCGAGCGTTGCCGATTTCGTCGAGGTCACGCGGTCGGAACCCGAGAAGTCTCTGCTGCGGCCACTGTCGAAGTCGGGCGGTCGAAACAACTCAGGAAAGATCACAACTCGACATAAGGGCGGTGGNCACAAGCGCGCCTATCGACTCATCGATTTCAAGAGAGCCGATAAGGACGGCGTGCCCGCCAANGTCGCTCACATCGAGTACGACCCCAACCGCACCGCACGCATCGCACTTCTGCACTTCGCCGACGGCGAGAAGCGCTACATCATTGCTCCGGAGAAGTTGAAGCAAGGTGACCGCGTCGAGACTGGCCCCAGTGCTGACATCAAGCCCGGCAACAACTTGCCACTGCGCAACATTCCAGTGGGAACCGTCATCCACGCGGTGGAGATTAAGCCGGGTGGGGGAGCCAAGATCGCACGATCTGCCGGAGCCAGCGTGCAGTTGGTCGCGAAAGATGGCCCCTACGCGCAGTTGCGTATGCCGTCGGGAGAGATTCGCAACGTGGATCTGCGTTCTCGTGCGACGGTCGGCGAGGTCGGGAATGCCGAGCAGTCGAACATCAACTGGGGTAAGGCCGGCCGCATGCGATGGAAGGGCAAGCGCCCGACGGTTCGTGGCGTGGCCATGAACCCGGTCGACCACCCACACGGCGGTGGAGAAGGAAAGACCTCCGGCGGCCGTCACCCCGTCAATCCGAAGGGTCGCCCCGAGGGTCGCACTCGCAAGGCCAAGAAGGCCAGCGACAAGTTCATCGTCCGCCGCCGCAAGACCGGCAAGAAGCGCTAGGGGATCAGCAGATGCCACGCAGCCTGAAGAAGGGCCCGTTCGTCGACGACCACCTCATCAAGAAGGTGGACGCGCAAAACGAGTCGGGGTCCAAGAACGTGATCAAGACCTGGTCGCGCCGATCCATGATCGTGCCGGCCATGCTCGGACACACGATCGCCGTCCACGACGGGCGCAAGCACGTCCCGGTGTTCGTCAGCGAGAACATGGTGGGACACAAACTCGGTGAGTTTGCTCCCACGCGGACGTTCAAGGGTCACGTGAAAGACGACCGCAAGACCAAGCGCCGCTAGGGCACCACCACACCGAACCAACTACCAGTCACGACGAGCGAGCAAGGGGAAAGCAATGGAAGCCAGGGCCCAAGCGCGGTACGTCCGCGTCACGCCCATGAAGGCACGGCGCGTCATCGACCTCATCCGCGGGATGCAGGCGGGAGACGCGCAAGACGTGCTGCGGTTCGCTCCACAGGCTGCGAGTGAACCGGTGGGCAAGGTGCTCGCGAGTGCGATTGCCAACGCCGCGAACAACCACGGCATGCAAGCCCGCGACCTGGTGATCGCCCAGGCTTTCGTGGACGAGGGCCCCACACTCAAGCGCATTCGCCCCCGCGCGCAAGGACGCGCCGACCGAGTTGGCAAGCGGACCAGCCACATCACCGTTGTCGTCTCTGATGGCGTCGTTATCGAGCAGGATGTCCGCCCGGCGAAGGCGAAGGCGACGACACCCGCGGCACCCAAGACAGCTGAGGAACCCGCCGAGAAGACGACCGCGAAGAAGTCGACTGAGAAGAGCGCTGCGAAGAAGTCGACTGAGAAGAGCGCNGCGAAGAAGTCGACNGNGAAGAAGTCGACNGCGAAGAAGTCGACCGCGAAGAAGTCGACNGNGAAGAAGTCGACNGCGAAGAAGTCGACCGCGAAGAAGTCGACNGNGAAGAAGCGCTGCGAAGAAGTCGACCGCGAAGAAGTCGACCGCGAAGAAG
>PBTV01000016.1 GCA_002729215.1 Rubrivirga sp. | reverse complement strand
GAGCTCGCGGGCCGCGTCGATGCGCTCCGGATTTGTGTCNCANACGGCGGTCAGCGTGAGTNCNGGTGTGGCCTGNACCGCCTGATTGTGTTCGTGGCCGATGGCNCCGTAGGCGAGNAGNCCNACTCTGATTTCTGGCACGTGTGATCCTTCGAGACNTCGGGNGATGNTGNGTGNNNAGGANNNGGANGTTACCGAAGACCAAGGGTTCGGGCGATTTGGCGGCCGATCGATCGCTGACCTGCGGGATTGGGGTGGAATGCGGCAGAAGCGAAGGGCCCGGACAGCGTGGTGATGCCGAAGACCCACGACTTGTCACCGGCACACACGCCGTGGCCGGTGGTGGATTCTCCGGACGCACCCCAGATCCCGGCGACCGGTTCCCAGCCGAGCGCCGCGGTGGCGAGGATCTGCCCGTTCAGCGTTCCGTTGGCCGTGGACAGATTTCGANCNGACCCNAACGACGGAGAGAAGNGGTACGGATTGGGCGCCTGCAGAGCNAGAATCGTGTCCCGCGCCCAGGCGAAGTCCGATGGGCTCAAGGTCAAGTAGCGACAAGGTTCTCCCACCGCCGAACGGGTGATGTCGGGATACGTCATCGGCAGGACGCGANCGCCATCNGCCAATTTCAAAGGAGCCACTTGAGCACCGGAAGTCAGCGTGCACGACGCGCCACCGAGGCACCCGGCGAGCTGGGCGTACTTGGCCGGAAGCTGCCCGGTCAGGGTTTGCACTCCCTCGTTGACCGAATCGAAGCGACTCAGCGGCAGCGTGCTCGCGGAAGCGACAGGGCAGTTGAAGCTCAATGCGCAGGTGCTGAGAACCGACGTGAATCCGATGTCGTTGCCCCCGGCGGACAACGCGACGATGTCGATCGGGCGATTACCGATAATCGCTTGGACCTGCTCGATCTGACTTGTCTCTTGCCCGGCGAACGGCAGAGGGCCGAGCACCCCGGTCAAAATCGTCGCTCCCGAACAGGACACGTCGATCACCGTGACCGAGGACTTCTTGGAGGAGTTTTCCAGCGCAAGGGCTGCTTGCACGGGCCCGGCGTGGACGCTTCGCTTGCAGGCGACGTCGTCGTAGTAGGGGTCGAATTCCCCATTGGGATCGCTTAGCCAGGCGTCGATGTTGCGTGGGTTGCCATCTCCCGATGCGTAGGAGTCACCGAGGATGACGAACAGGTAGTCGATGACGTCGGCATTCATCCATTCGAAGTCGACATCCGATGCTCCCGATCTCACCTCGAGTTTGAATCGGTAGGAGCCCTCTTGCAGGAGAATGTTTCGCTTGCAGGTCTTCTTCGTCAATGTGCGCCAACGAACGCGTTCGATTTGTTCTTTGCCGCGGTAGATCCGCCACTGGTACTCGTTTCCGCTGCTCTTGCACGCATCAAGGGTGACCGAGTAGCCGCGCGGATTCAGATACCAGGANTGAACGCCGTTGATGAGTCGCTCGGCTGGCTGCGCGATCTGATTACCGGCGCCCTCGAATTTGGCTGAGGGCACTGCCCCGAGTGGTCGTTTCGCTGGCACTCCGCCGTCACCGTCGATGAAGCCGTCGCCGTCGACGTCCTTGGACTGGGGAACCATCCGCCAGTCGCCCCGAGCCTTCGCGTTGTCCGCTGCCTGAGCGGGGAGAGCCACCCCGACGGCGAGGAGCAGGCTGATAGCCGCAGCAAGAGATCTGACCCCGAACATGGANAGCACGATACGTGGTGAGGTGGCTTCTGCGTTACGTGACCACCATGGGCACCGGACCCTTGGCGCGGTAGGTGGCTCGCGGTTCGGCGCGCGGANTGGGATGCAGCGAATCCGCCGGCATCAAGTGATGACGGGCGGCGGCGTGCAACAAGATGATGCGCGCTTCGAGCAGGGCGAACTGGTCACCGAGGCACTTGCGAGTCCCGGCACCGAAGGGGAAGTACGCGCCACGTGGGAGGTCCGCATGTAGTTGCGGCGTCCATCGTGACGGCTCCCAGGTGTGCGGATTGGGAAAGTACGAAGGATCTCGGTGGGTGACGTATTGNCTGATCAGGACGTGGGCTCCCGCCGGTACNNGCACACCGTCAACGACGACGTCCTGCAGGGCTCTGCGGGGAGCCACCCAGACAGGCGGGGCGAGTCGAAGCGACTCCGAGACCACCTGGCCGGCAACTTCGGTGCTCATCACCTCGGCAACCGTCGCGGGGGCCCCGGTGGTGATCCAGTCCTGAGCAAGAGCCTCGTCGCGTAGCGCCGCGAACACGTCGGGGCGGGTGCCCAGCCAACTGAAGGCCCAGGTCAACGCATTGGCCGTCGTCTCGTGGCCGCTCAGAATCAACGTCAGGGCCTCGTCGCGAACTTCGTCATCGGTGAATGCTGATCCGTCTTCATCGCGAAGAGCCAGCAGCAGACCGAGAAGATCATCGCCCTCGGCGTTGCGCTGTCGACGCTCGGCGATGAGATCTTCGGCTATCGCGGCAAGCTCGTGGGCCGCCTGCCGGAACTTGCGCCAGTAGGGCAAGGGCAGGGAGTCGAGTCGATCCAGGCCGGGCAGCATCGTTCGCTCGATGCGATCAATGGCGATCTCCATGGACTCAGCGATCTGATCGGTGTAGCGATCGGCATCGGTACCGAAGAGCGTGCGCGCGACGATCAGCAGAGTCAGACGCATCATCTCCGGCGCCAGCTTGATGGTGGAGCCGACCTGCCACGAGTCGACGGCGGCGCGCGAGAGCGCGGACATCTCCTCGGCATAGGCATCGAGCCGGGCCTTGTGGAATGGCGGCTGCATCATCCGCCGGTGGCGAAGATGGATCGGCTCTTCGTTGGTCAAGAGACCGGCGCCGAGAACCTTGCGCATGCGCTCGAAGCCCACGCCCTTGATGAAGGAGCTCTGCTGCGCGACGGTTATCTCGTGCACCATGGCGGGGGAGAACATGCCCAGGAACAGTTGCCCTCCGAGAAAGAAGGACGACGCTGGCCCGTAACGGTTTCGCATATCTAGCAGGAACGACGGGGTGTCACGTTGGAACCGAACGAGCAATTCACCGGGCACCTTCGATCGCGGTCCGGGCGGCAGGCCGGGCGGCGCGTTACGGCGGTGGATCGGTTGGGGTGTCGGCGCGTATTCGCGTGGACGTTCGGCGACGAACGGTCGAACGGTCATAAACCCTCCCCGGCTCCGGTGTACGGACAGTGCCGGCACCCATTGTGACAGCACTGGCCGCGGTCGAGATGAAAAGTCGCCGTCATGACGAAAAGGCCGGTCCGTGGATCGAGGTATCCGAGTTCTCCGCGCTCGCACGCTGCATCGTGCGCGAGCATGATTTCCGCGTAGTGCGGCTGCTCGGGTGCGAGGCGCTCGGGGTGCGGTGTGAGCGGCGCTGCACGAGTGGGCTCGGCTGTCACAGTCGGAATCCTCGGGGGAAGGGATCGTCCGGTGCGAGCATGTGCTGGGAGGTGCCGGTAATCCAGGCGCGCCCGGTGATGGTGGGGACAATTGCCGGGTAGTCGGCGACGGTCGTTTCGCGAATGGCCCTGCCGATGAAGTGCGTGCCGATGATCGACTCGTTGGTGAGTTCCTCGCCGATCGTCATCTCACCGCGCGCAATCAGTTGCGCGACGCGAGCGCTGGTTCCCGTGCCGCACGGCGAGCGGTCGAACCAGCCCGGGTGAATGACCATCGCGTGCCGTGAATGCTGTGCGGTGCTGCCGGGCGCGACCAACTGCACGTGGTGCACGTGGTCGATGGCCGGGTTCTCCGGGTGGACGGGAGCGGAGTGGCTGTTAATCGCGTCCATGATGCGCATGCCGATGTCGAGTAGTGCGTCGCTGGATTGCGGACCGAAGGTAGGCGCCGTGTCGATCGTGTCGAGATCGACGATCGCGTAGAAGTTCCCTCCGAAGGCCATGTCGTATGTCACGGTGCCTAGTCCGGGCACCTCCACCGCCGCATCGAGTTCGGTCACGAAACTCGGGACGTTCTCGATGGTGACGGCCCGGGCGCGGGTGCCCTCGGTCTCGACGGTTGCGATGACGAGCCCGGCTGGGGTGTCCAGACGAATCACCGTCTGTGGTTCGGTCACCTCGACCATGCCCGTTTCCACAAGAACAGTCGCCACCCCGATAGTTCCGTGACCACACATGGGCAGGCAGCCGGACACCTCGATGTAGACGACACCCCAGTCGGCGTCCGGGCGGGTGGGAGGTTGCAGAATCGCGCCGCTCATCGCTGCGTGTCCGTGGGGCTCGAACATCAGCCACGTGCGCAGGTCATCGGCCTGCTCGATGACGTATCGACGTCGCTCTTCCATTGTCGATCCCGGGAGCACGCCAACGCCCCCGACGACGACCCGAGTGGGCATGCCTTCGGTGTGTGAGTCCACGCACTGCCAGGTGCGGATCGATTCCACCGCTTGATGCTAGGCGAATAGTCGCTGCGGCCCGAGGCGCGCCTCTGCATCGCTGATCTGCTCTGCGTAGACCAGTCGGGTCACCAGATCGGCTGTTCCAGTGGCCATGGCGGTGCCGATCATGCCGTGCCCGGTGGCGACGAACACCGGTTGCGCCCCGCGCTGGGGGAGGCGACCGATGAACGGGGCACCGTCGATCGACGCGGGCCGGACGCCGGTCCAGGGTTGAACGGATTCCGGCGCGGTCGGAAGATCGAGGGCGATTCGGGCACGGTCGATCAGGGCGGGAATCCGATGTCCGACGATGTCGCGGTCATCGGGTGAGGTGATTTCGTAGCGGGCGCTCAGGCGCAGCCCGTCGGACAGTGGATTCACGGCGGTGCGTTGATCCATCAGCAACATCGGCCGCCTGGGTGCGGTGTCGCTGCGCGGCAGCGTCACCGAGTAGCCCTTCGCTGCCCGAATCGGCAAGTCCACGTCGAGTGATCTGGCCACTGCCGGGGACCACGCTCCGGCCGCGAGGATGATGGCGTCGGCGTCGAGAGTGACGTCGCCATCGGCTGTTCGAACGGTGGGGGATGATCGAACGTCCATCACCACGCCGGTCATCCAACGGGCACCGGCCTGTTCTCCGCGTTGACGCATGCGCATCCACAAATGGGCAGGGTCGAGCCCTAGATCGTCGGTGAGTTCGATCGCGGCGTTGACGTTGTCGGTCAGCCCCGGTTCAGCTCGCAATTCGGCCTCGTCGATGTCTCGGACACTGACGCCGTGGGTTCGCATGTGTCCGGCTTCGCGTTCGGCGCGTTCGCCGGCTCCGGCTCCGGTGAACACTTGCCAGAGTCCACGGGTATTGATGTCCAGTTCACCGTCGCTGAGCAAGAGTTCTGCGCTTCGTCGCAGGACTGCCTCGAGTCCGGGGTGAAAGGTGGCGACGTTGACTTCGGTGCAGCGGCGCGCGAAGCCCATCAGCCAGTCGAGAGTTCCTTGGCCGGGTCGATTCGACAGAGCGAACGCGCCGTCTTGGGTGAGCAGGGAGCGAAGACCGCTTTTCACCATCCCGGGTGCGGCGAAGGGAATCGAGTGGCTGACGACGATGTGTCCGGCATTGCCGATGGACGTACCGAAGCGAGGCTTGTCCGCGTCGACGACGGTCACGGTGGCTCCGCGCTCGGCCAAGAACGCAGAGCAACTGGTACCGATGATTCCGCCACCGATAACGATGATGTTCATATTTCAGACGGTGGTCAGCGTGGGCGCCCAGTCGCCCGCTGCGTCGAGCAGTGCGTGGAGTTCGTTACGGGTGGCGTTGTCGATCGCCGTCACTGGCCCGCGGGGCCTGCCGACGTCGAGTCCGCGAAGTGTCATGCCGGCCTTTACTTTCGCGTTGTACTTGCCCGCCTCGATAAACGTCAACACCGGCGCGATCGCGTTGTGGGCGTCGGCGCGTGAGCTCGGATCTAGAATGGCGACGTGGGCGAAGGGGAGAAGGTTGGCGATGCCGCCGATCCAGCATCGGGATCCGGCGTGGAGGAACTCCACAATCGCTGCGTCGGCACCACACACGACGTCTATGGCCCCTTCGTACCGACGTGTGATCTCACCTGGTCGCGTCAGATCTCCTGATGCCTCCTTGATGCCGACGATTAAAGGATTCGAGGCCAGTTCGTCCAGGGTGTCGAAACCGAAGGACACCCCGGTGCGCTGGGGGTAGTCGTAGAGAGCCGTCGGTAGTCCGGCGGCCGCGACGACGGTGGACACATGCTCAGTGAGCTCCGTCGGAGTCGGCAGGCTGTAAGCGGGGGCGCCAAGCATAAGTCCGTCGAGTTGGAGGCTGGAGGCGATCGTCGCGTGTTCGAGTGCTTGGCCGGTTGACATTCCACCGACGGCCCCGAGAACCGGAACCGATCCGGCGACGACCTGGTGGATTCGGGAGGTCACCGCGCGGCGCTCGTCGAGTGACAGGGAGTACCCCTCGCCGGTGGTTCCGCAGGCGACGATTCCGTGCACTCCGGCGGCGAGCATCGACTCGACGATGGTGTCGACACGATCGAGGTCCACGTTGTCGGACTCGTCGAACGGTGTGACGAGGGGAACGAAAACCCCGGTGAGATCCACAGGCGATGTCTACCACCTGGCGCGAGAGACGGATCAGGCTTCAGACGCTATGACGCTGGCGATGGTGTCCTCGAGAGTCCCGAGCACGATAGGTCCGACGATCTGAACTGCGACGCGACCGTCGCGGTCGAGAATCACCGTCACCGGTAGGGAGCGGGGTGGAAGGTCGGGGATCTGCGCGAGGAGGGTTCCGTCTTTGTCCACGATGCTGCGGTAAGGAGTGTCCACGGTGAACGCGCGAGCATCGTCTTCGTTGTCTTCGACGTTGATGCCGACGAAGGTCACGCCCTGACCCTCGAAGGTCCGTGCGGCCTCGGCGAATTCGGGCATCTCGGCGCGACACGGAGAGCACCAGGAAGCCCAGCCGTTCACCACGGTGATGTCCCCACGGGAGTCAGCGAGCACGAGGGGTTCCCCGTCCAGATCTATCCCGGAGATGTCCAGGGGCGCGCCGCGGTCGCCTTCGTCCACGAGGGTCAATCCGATCCCCGGATCCGGGGTCACGGTAGCCGCCGGTGGTGGAGCGAGTGCTTCCTCATCGGCGGAGAACACCGAGCACCCGGTGCCAAGGGACATAGTCCCCACCACGAGGACCGCGGCGGCGAGGGCTACCGGGCGTCGCATGCGTGCAGTCTCTCCCGAAGCGTCGATGCAGGCCTCGACCGGGTTCGCCATCGGTCGAGCGTGCGTCTACGAGCCGGTGGGTCGGTGCGGCTGGATCGCGTCGGTGGGGATGTGGCCGAAGCGTCCGGCTTGAAAGTCCTCGAACGCCTCGATGACCTCGGACTTCGTGCTCATCACGAACGGTCCGTACTGAAATGTCGGCTGCCGCAGCGGCACACCACCGATGATGAACATCTCGAGGTTCGGTGATCGCGATTCTTGTTGGTCGGCCGCGCGAACGCGGAGTGCATCGCCGTTGACCAAGACGGCCATCTGACCGGTGTGGACGGGGCGCTGCTCGGCTCCTACGGAACCGAAGCCGGCCAGGGTGTAGGCGAGGGCGTTGAAGTCCGATCGCCACGGGATATCGATCTGCGCTCCCGGAGCGAGCGTGAGGTGTGCGATGGCGAGGGGAGTGTGTGAGATACCCGGTCCCTGGTGTCCGGCGATCTCGCCGGCGAGGACGCGAAGAACAGCGCCGCCGTCGCTGCTGGTGACCATCGCGACATCGGTGCCCTGCAGGTCTTGGTACTGCGGGTCGATGCGCTTCTTCTCGGTCGGAAGGTTGATCCACAGTTGCAATCCGTGAAAGAGGCCGCCACCTTCCACCAGATGTTCGGGTGGGGTTTCGATGTGCAAGATGCCATCGCCGGCCGTCATGTATTGGGTGCCGCCATCGAGAATCGTGCCGCCACCACCGTGGTTGTCCTGGTGCAGGAACTGCCCGTCGATCAGGTAGGTGAACGTTTCGAATCCACGATGCGGGTGCCACGGTGTTCCCTTGGGCTCACCCGGCGCGTATTCCACTTCTCCCATCTGGTCCATGTGAATGAAGGGGTCGAGGTCGATGGAGTCGACGCCGGCGAAGGCGCGGCGGACGGGAAAACCCTCACCCTCGTACCCCTGGGGTGCGTTGGTCACTTTTTTGACGGTGCGCAGGGTGGATGCGGGGTCCACGCTCAGGCGCGGAAGGGTCGTGGTGTCCGCGGTGACAGCCGGCATAAGACCTCCTGATTCACCCGTAGTTTAGGCTTCAACTATTCGGTCGGCAAGTCAAGACTTGCTTGGGGCAGTTCCGCCGCAACATAGGTACGGTGACCTTGTGAGAAGTCCTCTCCACGGTACCTGGCGCCGAGGCCGTCACGCGCTGCTCGCCGTCACCGGGATGGTCCTGGTGACCCTGGGCTCCGCAAGTGGTGCGCAGGCCGACGCCGCATTTGAAGGTTCCTCCCCGGGCAACGCAGAAACGGTCGCCGAGCCACTGACCGAGATCGAGTTGCGGTTCTCGGACCCCATCAGCCTGAACGAGACCGAGACGCGGCTGCTCGACGCCGACGGGACCCAGCTGGTCTACGAGCCGGTGGAAATCGATGGGGGAAACGCCTGGCTTCTGGAGCCGGCCATCTCCCTCGACGAAGGAATCTACGGCGTTGTCTGGCAAGCCGAGGCGGCCGACGGACACACGGTGCGAGGAGTCATTCGCTTCGGTGTCGGTGATGTCGTTTTGGCAGAGCCGGCCGTAGAGGACGAAGGCACCGAAGCATCGGTCGACCTCGAGACAGAACTTGCTGCTGCCGAGGAACTCGGAACAGGCGGAGGTGGGGGACCGGTCGCATCCATCGCGTCGGCGATCTCCAATCTCGGTGTCATCATCGGCTGGGGTGTTGCGCTGTTCGTGGCCTTCGTTGCTCTGCCGCGCATGACGTGGATTGGTCGCTATCTGTTTCGGATCATGCGGATCGCTGGCATTGTCGCCGTGGTCGGCGCGGTCATCGACCTCGCGTCACAACTGCTCGGTGGGTCCAGCTGGAATCTGATCGCCGCTGCGCTGCTGAGACTCCTCGCCGGCGCTGCCCTCGCGGGCGTCCCCGGAATGGTCAACGGAAGCCCGTTCGTATGGGTCCTCAGCGGAGCGGTGATCGCCTCGTATGCCCTCGACGGCCACACGGTGACCGCAGGACCACTGTGGCTGATGGTCGCCACGGATGCGGCGCACGTGACGTTCGCGGCCATCTGGGGTGGGGGGATCCTCGCCCTCGCTATCGCCTTGGTCCTCGTGCTGCGCAAGCGAAGGCAGGAAGCGAGCCTGGTGCCCGACGGGAGCGAGCTCGCCGTCCGGTTTTCGCGACTCGCCACGTACTCGGTGTTCGGGGTGGCGGTGACCGGCGTGGTGATGGCCTTCTTCATCCTCCCCTCACCCGGCGCGCTTGTAACCACCGCGTGGGGCTGGATCCTGCTCATCAAGGTCGCGCTCGTTGCCGCGCTCGCATTCTTCGGCTACCGCAACCACTTCAACGTCATTCCGGAAATCGAGTACGTGCAGGTGCAGCGAGACAGCGAATCGGACGTCGTCAAGGAAGAGCGTGAGCACCTCGGCCAATTGCGCAAGACCCTCGGCCCGGAGATGGCCCTCGTCGTCGCAATCTTGATCATGTCCGGCCTGCTGGTGCAGGCCTCGCCGATCGCCGGCTAGGAGATCGCCGGCTAGGAGTCGGACACATCCGCCACGATGGCGGAGTAACTCGCGATGATGGCGTCGGCGTCGAGTCCTATTGCGACGCCATGGACACCTGAGCCGAGCGTGATCGCTTCACCTCGCATTCGCTCGTCCACCACAACGGGCAGGTCGAGGCCCAGTGGGGTGATCGTGCCCCGTTCATACCCGGTCACCGCGAGTGCCGTCTTCGCATCCGGCATCGATAGGCGAGACACACCCAGAACCGCTCGCAGTTTCGGCCAGGAGATTGATCGATCGCCGGGAACGAGAACCAGTAGATGGTCGTCCTCTCCCCGACGCACCAACAGAGACTTCACCACCGCGGCCACCGGCACCGCGCGCGCGGTGGCGGCTTCCTCAACGGATGAGACGGTGCCGTAGCGAATCTCCCGGTGGTCAAGCGATCGCTGATCTGCTGCGTGGGATCCGGGGCTTTGATCGAGTGCATCGGTCATTCCCGCACGGTAGCGGCTCACGCACGCCGAACCCATCCTCAGTTGGGTACTCAGCCGGGCAGTGGATTGGCGTCAGAACCTTCAGTGATGATGAGTAGAAGCGTGCTCGACGAGTCGATCCCTAGGTGCGATCGACGAGCAGCTGCCCCATCGCCGGTCAAGAGCAGACGAGCGGCCGCCAGCCCTGATCCGCCGCACGGGCCTGCGGCAACGCCGAGAGACGCGAGGTCATGTGCCGCCCGTATAGCGTCCTCATCGTCGAGGCTCACGGCACCACTAAGACCATCTCGGATCAGTGGCCAGGCTAGGAGGGAAGGTGTTCCGCAGTTGAGCCCCGACATCACCGTGACGCCCGTTTCCACTGTCACCGGTTGTCCGGCATCGATGCTGGGTGCGATGCAGGCGGCTTCGGTTGGTTCTACTGACACCACTCGGGCGTCACCGTCAAATCGGTAGTGGGTGAGAGCCGCCTGCAACAGGGATCCGACTCCGGTGGGGACGAGTACGAGATCGACACTGGCGGAGGCAGCGGTCAAGGCGATGAGTTGCTCATCTGCTTCGGCGAAGAGAGTCGCGTATCCGTCGACGATCCATCCGGGGATTTGCTCGTACCCCTCCCACGCCGTGTCCTGGACCAGAACGTGTCCTGGGGCAGTGGCCGCGGAAGCAGCCGCAGCTACTGCGGCGTCGTACGAGCCGCCAACCTCCTCCACGCGTGCACCTTCGTCGCGGATCGCTTGCACTGCGCTCGGGTGCACACCATCTGGCGTATAGATCGACGCCGAGTGCCCCAAGGTTCGTGCGAATCGAGCAACCGCTCGTCCGTGGTTGCCGTCGGTAGCTGTCACGATCGTCAGCGGACCGGTGAGGCCTTCGGTTGCCCGATGGATCGCCCATGACGCCCCCAACGCTTTGAAAGCCGGCAACCCCAACCGGGTGGACTCGTCTTTGGCGACGACACGGCCGATAGACAACTCAGCGGCGAGCGCCGGAAGGTCGATCAGTGCGGTTGCTTCGTAATCGTTCAGCGACTCGTGGAATGCGCGGGCCCGAGAATCCACCGTGGCCGGTATCGACGTGGACGTCCACTCGTACGCGTGCCAGGTGCCCACAGCCGCATCCTTGTCGGTCGTCGATTCCGTCGAACACGAACCCTTCGAGGTGGGGTGCCGCTGCGTGGGGTGAGTGACGGGACTTGAACCCGCGGCATCCGCGACCACAACGCGGCGCTCTACCAGCTGAGCTACACCCACCGCGGCCCTGTTTCCAGAGCGCTGGAGAAGTCTAGCCGTGGTCCACCACGTGGTTATTGCCGAGTTCCATGGCGGTGGATGTGTCCGGTCCGGGCGGCGGAACCATCACGGCGTCCCGGTAGTAGCGGAGCTCGGCGATGGACTCTCGGATGTCGGCCAGCGCGCGGTGGTTGCCCGTCTTTTCCGGGGTGTTGAAGTAGGCGCGCGGGTACCAGCGCTTGGTCAACTCCTTGAGGGACGAGACGTCTACGAGGCGATAGTGCATGTGGGCGTCGAGGTCGGGCATGTAGCGGGCGAGAAACATGCGGTCGACGTACACGCTCGAGCCCGCCAACGGAGCCTTGCGAGGCTCGGGAACGTGTGAAGTCACGTACTCCAGGACACGTGATTCGGCGTCCGAGAGCGTCGTTCCCTGCGGGATCTCGTCGATCAAGCCCGACGCGGTGTGCATGGCGACCACGACGTCGTCCATCGCCGCAAGCGGTGCATCGTTCGGCTTGATCACGATGCTCAGGCCGTCGTCGATCTCGGTGAGATCGGCTTCGGTGACGATGACGGCGATCTCGACGATTTCATCTGACTGAGGATCGAGACCGGTCATCTCGAGGTCGATCCACACCATCCGGCCATTGGGCGCCTGCGTGGCGGGGGCGCTCGCAGTTTCATTCACACCGACACCCTAGGGGAGATGGGTGCGAGGACTCGGTGGACGTGAAGCCGCCGATGGCGCGGACTACTCCACGCCACCCTCGAAGATCAGTCGATACATCGCCGGACCCTCGAAGATCAACCACATGATGATGAATCCGATAGCTCCGTACCGGGCGATGAGCCACGGCCGGCGGGACTCGGGCGTTGCTGCGTTATCCGCCTTATACCAGGCGATGAGGACGACCACTCCCGCGACGATCGCTCCGACGTTCAGCCAATCCATGCTCCGAGCCTGTCACAACGCGTGACGCGCGCGTGCCCCACGTCGACTGCGTCGCTGATCCACAACCTCGACGATCTACTGCGTGAGCCCCCCGGATGCGACCCACGCCACTGAGGTGAACAAGTACAGAAGCGTGATGACACCTACGGCGTTCCACAGGATCGCGTCGGTGCCGCGAACCCCCCGAAAGACTTTGACGAAGGCGATGACGAGGAAGACCGTGGCGACGATAGCCCCCTGGATGGGCACGACGGTCGGCATTCCGTCCCACACGTGAACCACCTCCCGGGGCAGGTGCTCCTATAAGCCCGAACGCCTTTGGGTTAGGGCACCACATCAACGAACGTCGCGCCACTCGAAGGGGGGGGTGAGCGCCGCTTCCTTGAGGGGGTATCGCGCGAGGGCGGGGATACCGCGTCAGTGCAGGTGCTCGACCAGGAAGGCAAACCGGCAATCCCACGCCTTCCCGGCGATCGCCGAGGAGAAGGCGAAGTGGTCGAACCCGTGCGGGGCACCGTTCCACAGGTGCCCCTCCACTGTCACTCCGTCAGTCATCATCTGCTTGGCGTAGGCGAGATCCTCGTCGTAGAAGATGTCCAAGGTTCCGGTGTCGATATAGGCCGGTGGAAGCCCGCTGAGATCGGTCGCCCGAGCGGGTGCTGCATAGATCGGCACGTCCTGTCGATCGTCGAGGCCCGAGAGGTATGCGTCCCACGCGGTTTCGTTATCGACGTAGGTCCAGATTTGGAATTGCTTGGGGAACCTAGGGTCCGGGATGGTGTTGCGGTCATCGAGCATCGGGTAGACGAGCATCTGGCAAGCCAACGCAGGACCGGCGGTGTCTCTGTTCTTCAAGACGGCGCCTGCGGTGAGCCCACCGCCGGCGCTGTCGCCACAGATGCCGATCCGGTCGCGATCCCAGCCGAACTCTGTCGAAGAGGCGTGCATCCACGACAGCGCCGTCAGCGCGTCATCGATTTGTGCGGGGTAGGGAGACTCTGGTGCGAGTGGGTAGTCCACGGACACCACGGGAATTCCTGTGTTGGTGCAGTAGTGCATGCAGCGGGCGTCGTAGTCCTCGATGCAACTGACGATCATTCCTCCGCCGTGCACGTATAGCAGCGCCCCGCGGGCAGTGCTGCCGATCTTGCGGTAGATGCGCACACGCAGCTCGGAGCCGTCGGGTCGAGCAATGAAGTGGTCTTTGAGTGTTACGTCGCTTGCCGTGCCGAAACGCGCTGCGAGGCCCGCATTGAGTTCATCGGAAAACTCTCGCCGACACTCGATGTCTCCCAACTCACACGGCTTCTGTCGGATCGCGCTGGGCAGTTGACGCAGCAGTGAGCGGAGCACGCCGGCGTCGATATTCCCGAACAAAGTCACAAGGCGACGCTATCGCGCGCGTGAAACCAAGACGGCGGAAATCGCATTTGCTTGGAGTTGACGTCGTTGGTTACCGTCATGTGGTGGTCAAGGCCCGAGGCATCTGTGGCGTCGTGGCGGCGGCCGTGTTCTCATCATCGCTCGCACTCGTCTCCCCAGCACAGGCAGAGGGCCATCCCGTCCCGGCCGACGTAACTGCCGCTCTTGCCACCTTCAGTCAGGATCCGGAAGGTGCTGTTGGCGCGTGGGCTGCGTGGGCTTCGAGTGCGCCCTTGACGTACGTGCGTAACGGTAAGCGGCCGAAGACTCGATCCAAGTGCCGGATCGATAATGCGGGCACTGCCGATTGCGACGACTTCGCCCAAGTGATCGGTCGGGGTAACAGAAACATGGGGATGAAGAAGATCTCGGAAATCATCACCGCTGGTCAACGCCAGTACTTTCGGGATCCGCCCTTGAAGCGATGGACGAAAACCCGCACCGCGAGCAACCCTCATCCGATCTCCGGGGTGGAAAGTCGGATCGGATTCCACCCGTGGTCGCCGTGGAATGAAGGGGCACCGGGTGTGACGACACAGGTGTTAGAGAACGGCACCATGGAGGTGTCCGCATCGCATCCGGCTCCATCAGAGATTGAGCCGAGCAGAACCGTGGTGCGAATCTCCGCGAACGGTTTAAACGCCACGCTGCTGGAATTCGATGCCCAGAATCGAATCTCCAATACGACCAGAATCACCTTCCGGCCGGTAGCACCGATCACGATCCCCAAGGGCCGGTAGCAAGAGTCGCGTCTGCGGGGAGCTGTCGTTACGGCGCCGTCTCGTTGTCCGGCTAGCCGGTCATGTCGTGAGATCCGGATCGACTATCCGGATCGAAGCGCCCAGCACACAATCGCTGCCGCAGCGGCGACATTGAGTGAATCGACGCCGTTGTGCATTGGAATCCGAACCGACCTGTCGCACGCGTCGAGGGCGGCTGTGGTCAGCCCGTCGCCCTCGGTGCCAAGAACCAGTGCGACACGATCGGGCGCATCGAACGCGTCGAGCTCGACTGCGTCGTGTCCGTGCGGAGTCACCCCGACCACAGCGAACCCGTTGTCGCGCAGGTGATTCAGCGAGTCCGGCCAGGGATCGATCTGCGTCCAGGGAAGGTCGAACACCGTTCCCATCGACACCCGAACGCTGCGTCGATAGAGCGGATCGGCGCAGCGAGGTGTGACTAGGAAGCCGTCGAAGCCGAGTCCGGCGGCGCAGCGGATGATCGCCCCGACATTGGTGTGATCGACGATGTCCTCGAGGATCAGCAAGCGTCGAGCGTCGGTGATCACTGATTCAATCGTCACCGGTGCGGGACGTTTCATCAAAGCCAGTGCACCTCGGTGCACGTGGAAGCCGGTGATGTCGTGCAAGAGTCCGGAGCTTGCAAGATAGACGGGAACATCGGGGAAGTGCGTGATCAGGGGCGTCATCTTCGGTAGCCACTTGTCTTCCATGAGGATGGAGAACGGTTCGTGTCCGGCGTCCAGTGCTCGCTCGATCACCGATGCGCTCTCGGCTATGTAGACACCGTTCGCTGGCTCGAACGCGACCCGCAGCGCGACATCGGTGAGATCTCGATACCCCGCAAGGCGATCATCACGGGAATCGACTATCTCTTCGACGGGCATGCGCGGTCTAGTAGTTGACTCGGCAGTCGGTGGCGATCTCATCCACGAGAGTCTCGAAACTGTCCTGATCGAGGGTGCCGTCGACGAGCCATGTTTGTTCCATCAATGCGAGATAGCCCTGAGGGTTGGCACGAAAAGCCGAACACACTTCCGACCTCACTTCCTCGGACTGCGACTGCCACAAAGACGTCACGTCGACGTTCTCGGACCCTCCTCCGCGTGGGATCAGGGCCGCTGCGCCCGCGCCGACAAAGCCGACGATCACGCAGACAATGACGACCACCATGAAGGGTCGGGATCGAAAAACGTCCACGTCCCCACCGTACGCGGTGCGTCAGTTCCCCGGACGCGCGTCTCGCAGTGCCTGGTGCAGCATGTCGAGGAAGCGGTCACGATCCGCCTCGTAAATGACCCGACAGTTGGCGTCGTTACCGCTGGCACCGCGTTCATCCACGATTGTCTGACCGCGCGCAGCGCTATCACCGGGAATGACTTCGACAAAATGCTGTGCTTCGCGCGTCACGATCGACGGGTCGAGTGCGATCGCCATGGCGAGCGGATCGGGGAGATCGAAACCATCGAGAACAGTCTCGGTTCGACAGAATTCCCGCAGCACTCCTTGGATGTCGACGGCGAACTGCCCCAAGGTGCCGAGGCTTCGCAATTTCGCTGCGAGTTCGTCGTGGATGACCGCGTGCGCGGCGGAGATATCCCATCCGGCCATCTCGAAGTGCAGGCCGGAGTTGGTGACGATCGCAGCAGCCTCGGGGTCTACCCAGAAGTTGAATTCTGCGAGCGGAGTGATGTTTCCGGGAAGCACGGCCGTGCCTCCCATTGTCACGACGCGCTTGAGGGCACCGACGATCGCTGGTTCCAAGCGCAACGCCAATGCCAGGTTGGTCAAAGGCCCCAGCGTGACGAGTTCGACGTCACCGGGAGAGTCCATGATCGCGTTTATCATCGCTTGGGCGCCTCGGTGGGAGGCGGGCTCCCGACTGTGTAAAGGGAGGCCGATATCCCCCATGCCGTCCTTGCCGTGCACATGATGGGCGGTTTGCAAAGGCCGCATCAGCGGGCCGTCGGCGCCCACGTGAAGCGGGACCGTCGACCCGACAAGGTCCCGTGTGTACAGAGCGTTCTGCGTGGCTTGTTCGACGGTGCAATTACCCGCCACCGTAGATATGCCGAGAACATCAATATCCGGGTGCTGGAGAGCCATCACGAGAGCGACCGCATCGTCGGTTGCGGTGTCGGTGTCGATGAAGAACTTCCGCCTGCTCATGGCAAGAACCTAAGGCACGCGATCGCGTGCCCGGTCGCGGCCGTGATGTTGCGTCAGTCGTCGGTTGAGGCCTGCTGCGGCTTCGACGACGCCCGTGTGACCAGCAGGATCAAGGGCACGGCGATGACGAGCGTCACCACCCCGAGCATCACGAGCCCGGACCGAACACCCACCGCATCCATCAGCAATCCAAGTCCGATCGAGCCGAGGATGCTCGCCCCCGTGAGGATGGCGAGGAACAGGCCGAAGATGGCGCCGGAGTCGGCCTCGTCGAGTTCCAAGAGAATCGAGCGCTGCACGACCAGATACATGGCTTCACCCAGGGCCCCGAGAATCACCATCAAGGCCATGTCGAAGATCAGTCCGGAACTGAAGCCGAACGCAACCACCGTCAGGGCTGCTGCGACGATGACGATCGATAGCAGGCGAGTGAAGTGGCCGTTGTTGTCGAGGTAGCGCAGCACGGGTCGATTCGTGAGTATGGCGCCGATCGCCGCACATGCATAGAGGGCGCCCAGGGCGAGAGACGTGGTGCTGGTGTCTTTGGCGACGGCCGCGAGAAGCTGATGGATCGACCCTGACACCAGATAGAAGACGACGACACACAAGAACAGAATGCGGACGGCCGTGATATTCCACATCAATCGAAGGGCGCGGCGGAAAGAAGATCCCTTGGGAGCGGCGCTGTGTGAGGCGCTCGGTCCGGTCGTGGTGGGAGTTGACTGTGCGGAGTCCAGCGGTGTGACGATCACGATGGCGGCCACGATGAGGAAGCCGACGCCGGATAACAGGTAGGCAAGGCCCGTGCCGGCGATACCAGCGATGACGGGTCCGACGCTGCGTGAAACATTGAAGGCGATCGCGGAGTAGCCCAAGACGGCAGCGCGCTGGCTCTCGGGCACGGTGAGCGGCAGGATCTTCGCGAACGTTGGGGCCTGCAGAGCGCGAAAGGACGATCCAATAACAGTGAGCACGAATAGGAGTGGAATCGACAGTGTGTCCGTCGCGTAGAGCCCGGCGATCAGCAGGGGAGCGAGCGCAGCCAGGGGCGCCAGCACTTTGACCATGGCTACCGGTGAATAACTCTGCATCAGACGTCCGCCAACAGGGTTCAGAAAAAGTGACGGAGTCATGGAGGCGATCACGAAGAAAGACAGCGCGGTCGTGGAGCCGGCTTCGGTGAGCACGTACCACGAGCCAGCGGTGGTCTGCATCCAACCGGCGGCGCCCTGATTGATTTGGGCGAAGAGCATGCGCCGGGTGCTTCGATGCTTTAGGGCCTCCGAGCGCATGGGACGCCAGAGTAGTTGGGTCGCGCGGTCTCCATGGCGCGTAAGGGCCATGCTCTGAGAGCAGTGACTACTCAGACGTTGGGCCCGGCGGAGGGTCGCCAATTGGCTGATTCGTCTGCGCGGCGAGGTGCCCGCCAATGGCCTCGTCCTGAGAAAGGTTGATCTGTCGCCTATGAGGACAGGACCGATGTCGACGTATTTGATTACCGGTGCCTACACGGCTGATGGTGTTGCAGGTTTGGCGAAAGAAGGCGCGGTGGGGCGCGAGCAGGTTATTGCGGGTTTGACCAAGCACTGGGGTGGTTCCCTGATTTCTGCGTACTGGGTGGGAGGGGGTGATGATCACTTCTTCGTGATCGTCGACGTTCCCAATGGCGATAACTTGGCGGCGTTGTGGATGGCGGTCGAGTCGACCGGAGCGGCAACAGTGACCTCGACTCGACAGATCTTCTCTGCCGAAGAGATCGATCAGATCCGACCGAATTTGCCGGGTTATCGCGCGCCGGGAGAGTAGACCGCTCATCTTGGTCCGCACCCGATGTTGATCTGGGCCCCCTGAAGAGGTCCATTCGGCGGCGATTGCTGTACGGAATGTTCGATTCGCGACGTACGTTACCTATGCGCCGCGCCGGAAATTGGTTGTTTGAAGGGCTTTCCCGCTGGGCATACCTCCTGTGTCGAAACAGCACAACGAGTGGAGGTAACCGATGAACACGTGGATCGCGAATGAGGCCGCCGTAGAGCTCGCGTATCGCACGCTGGCTGCCAGCATCAGCAACGAAGAGTTTCACCGTTTCGTCAGCCAACGCACCAGCGGAGACGGCGAGTGGCTGGAGGCTGCGTGAGCCGCACGATCCGTGAATCCATTCCTGTGGAACATCGAGCGGCTGTCTTCGTCTTGGAAGACGCCCTTGGTGAGATGACGGTCCTCGATGTTGTTGAGTGGCACGCGCCAAGCCACCCCGTGGTCGAGCACCCCGTGCGTGACCAGTCGTGGCCCGATGCCGCGTGAACTCTCTTGATCACTGCACAGCGGACCAATTGCGCAAGGGAATATCTGACCTCATGTATTTCCTCGCTAATCCGAGGCTCGACGCAGTCATTTGGCGAGTGCACGAGGCCCCGATTGATGGTCGACGAGACCGCAGCGAGCCGCGAGAAGATTCAGCGAACGACTTTTCGTGACGAAGGCGAGTCTCCATAACCTCAATTAGCATCCAGCCATGGGGAACACTCGTTCGGCAATGAGACTCGCAGGCGGCCTTGTCGGGGGTGTGCTCATGGTTGTGGTGAGCGGCTGCGGTACCGGGTCGGATGGCGCCGTTGATGACCAAAATGTTGGGTCTTACAGCGGCTCAGACGAGGAAGACGTCGACTCGGACCAACAAGACATCGGCTCGGACGAGCAGTGCGATACGTCTACTCCGTACGCTGAAGGCGACTTCTCCTTTACTTACAACCTCGATAGCAGCCTGCCCGGCGAGTGGGTGGACGAATTCACCACCATCATGGGGAACTTAAGCGAATGGGCCCCGGTTCCTGCGTGCGTGCATGACGTGCCGGGCATGTCGTCACCGATGAACATCTACGCGTGGAATGGTGCCGTTGAGAATCCGTTCCCTGAGAGACCCGACATGCGTGGGGCGAGTATCTCCGGTGACGGATCGGAAACCTGGATGGTTCTGGAGATCTCTGAGGATGAATTCACCTACGACGCCTTGCAAAGGTACTCCGTCATCGTGCACGAGTACTGGCACGTTTATCAGCTGGGCCTCACGCGAGACAATGACGCGCCCATCTGGTTGTGGGAGGGCGGCGCAAAAGTCGCCCAGGAGTTCTACTCACAGCAGGAATACGGACAGAGCGAATTCGATAACGGTCTCTTTCCGATCATGGCGTCTGGATTGAGTCAGCCGGCGGACTTTGAAGAGTACGTCGACGGTGACCTGGACATCAATTACAACACCTCTGCATTCATGGTCCTTGCGCTCGCGAAAGAGTTGCAGGAGGCTCAGGGACTAAGTGAGGCCCGAGCCTTTGAAATGATCTTGAAGGATTTCCAGGCAGCGAAGTTGACCGAGCCGGACTGGAAGGTTGCGTTCGCTGAGATCTTCTCCATGAGTCCGGAAGAGTTCTACGCAACGCTGGATCAGTACCCCACCGTCGCCTCTAATGAGGACTGGTTCGAAGGAGACGTTCTCGACGTTCCATCGTTGATGCCGAGTAAAGACCTGACCTTCACGGAAGTCCTCTCGGCTTCTGCCTCCTAAGCGCTGCTCAGGCGAAACGGGCCCTGCGTGGGTGATCGAGCACCCTTCACAGCAGACAGCCCCCGGTAGGAGGATTCCCGGGGGCCGCCCATGGAGGGAGGAGGAAACTGTGAAGTTGTCTTGCCGTCCAGGTCGGCCCAGATTCTCACCTGACCGTCTCGGACATGCTTGGTATACCCGCTGGCTCGCACGGCTAAACCTCGTTTAGGCCAGGTGAGACAAATTCAATGCATATGTTCCATTCATAGGCACCTCGCAGCCCCCTCCGGGCCAGTAGTGCGTGATCACCGAGTGAAGAGACGAATTTTGATGTGGATGGGTCACGGATCTTGTGAACGGTCCGATACCTAGTTGTTGAGCCCGCACGAAAGTTGCGGAAGCGCCGTCGAGCATTGACGTAAGTGCAATGAGCTGCACCCGCAGGAATCTGCGCAGAATTTAGACGAACATGATGTTACGAAAAACTTTTTTTGAATTTGTGCATCCAAACTCGTGAGTACTAACGAACTCCTGTTATACCGATGCGCGACGGCCCAGTGCGCGCACTAAAAACGTAGGAGTAGTAATGAAGAAGACCACGAAGGTTTTCGGAGCTGCGGCAAGCGCCGCTATCTTCGCTGCTGGAGCTGCTGTTTCGGCGCCCGCCGTCCAGGCCATGGATGGCAACACGAGTCTCGCCAGCGTTCTCGATGTCGGCAATGCCGAGTTCGATAACTCCAGTAAAGACTTCGACATCCTGACCAAGGCTGCGGAAGCTATTCTTGCTGCCAAGCCTGATTCCCCCGTAGCGCTACTGGCGGACGGTGACACCGCACTCACGGTGTTCGCCCCCACCGACAAGGCGTTCAAGAACCTGGCGTCCGCTCTTGCCGGTCACAACATCAAGAGTGAGTCGGATGCGTTCGACGCGGTTGCTGGCCTGGGAATCGACACGGTCGAGACCGTGCTGCTCTACCACGTGATCCCGGGCGCGACCATCACCTCTGATATTGCGCTGGAGTCTGACGGTGCGGTTCTCGCGACCGCTGCCGAGGGCAAGAACACCAAGGTTCTCGTCTCGGACGACCCGTCCATCCGTCTGCGTGACTACGCACCGGATTTCAAGAACGCGAAGGTCATCTTGTCTGCCGCTGACATCAACAAAGGCAACATGCAGGTGGCGCACGGCGTCGACGCAGTGATGCTTCCCTTCGCTCCGTAATTCCTGAGCACACCATCGTGGCCCCCTCCTGAAGTGGAGGGGGCCACGATGCGTTTGGAAGCCGGAGCGAATCGTTGCTTGTCCGAAACAAGGTTTGCGCGCCCGAGAGGACTCGAACCCCTAAGCAACGGGGTAGGTTAGGTCCTGCTCACCGCACGCAAGGCGCACCATAGATACGTTTATTCCGCGTGAAATAGCACGTCACGTATTACCTAGTTGTACCTCGCGTCGAGTGGTTATTCGTAAAAAGATCAGACGCAAGACGACGACGTCTTTAGGAAACAGAACCTCTACTCCCGCCGCCCCTATCCAAAAGAATCCCCTGGGATGTGAATCATCCGGGACTATTTGGGTTGGGAAAGAAAGGTCGGAGAATCTTGACGCGCCTTCCTTGGCTCCCGCTCGATGTGAAGGTTCGGCCTTGCTGACGTCGTCGCTGACGATTCTGAGCTCTCCACAACAGAAGATACTGGTTTGGGCCCGGTGTCGACTCCGTAAGAATGGAACCGACATTAGTCCAAGCGTATCTCATGAATCCATAAAGAATGAAGAAAATGTTGGGAATAATGATGAGATGAAAAAGGCTGTATTCAAAT
>PBTV01000015.1 GCA_002729215.1 Rubrivirga sp. | reverse complement strand
GAAGAACGAAGTTCCGAGAGCGTTGTTTAAGAGATCCTCCGCGCCGTCATGCAACGTCAAGCGGTACTGGTAATAGGCGAACTCACCATTAGGTTGCTTGACCGTGCGTCTCTTGTCAACGTCAAAGAGTGTTGTGCGACCAAGATCGAATCTGTGGGTGCCCGATCCGGTGAAGACACCTGCGCTGATCGTGCCTTCGCGAGAGTCACCGATTAGCGTAGGGCTTCCGATGTAAAAATCACGATTCGGCGGACCGTTCCACCAAATAACGCTGGCCTCTCCACCTTCGGTGAAGGTGCGACCTGTGCCGTCGACAGCTCGCACATTGAATTCCATTCCCAGTTCGCCGTCATCGCCCGTGTCTACGCGAGGCCCGCCAATACTGTAAACACTCACTCCGGCTCTTCGGAATTCGGCGAAAGCGCTCGGGCTTAGAAGTAAGTGAAACGAGCCCTTGGCGGGCGTCTTGGTGGTTCTTGTCGATTCGCCAGCCTGGACAGGAAACGCCAAGGCCGTAGCGAGTGCAGCGACGGCTGTCACAGAGATGATTGATCGGAAGTTCACCCCGGCACCCTTCTGAGAGGAGTGGCAGGACACTACATCAAGAGCCTTGCCCGAAGACCCAAAATTCTTGGAGCCGCCTCGGGGATTTGAACCCCGGACCTACGCATTACGAGTGCGTTGCTCTACCCCTGAGCTAAGGCGGCGTGCTCGCGCGAGCCCCAAAAGGCTACCCGGTGGGTTGGAACCCGCGTAGGCGGAGGCTGTTGCCCACAACAAACACAGAGCTGAAGGCCATCGCCGCCCCGGCGACCATGGGATTGAGCAACCCGGCCATAGCCAACGGGATGGCGGCGATGTTGTAGGCGAAAGCCCAAAAGAGGTTGCCTTTGATCGTCGAGAGGGTCCGACGAGACAGCCGGATGGCATCGACGATGCTGCGCGGATCGGAGCGCACCAGAGTGATGTCGCTCGCCTCAATCGCGACGTCGCTTCCCGACCCCATCGCGATGCCCAGGTCAGCCTGTGCCAGGGCCGCAGCGTCGTTCACCCCGTCTCCCACCATTGCCACACACTTTCCTTGGGCCTGAAGATCTCGAACCACCGCGATCTTGGACTCGGGAAGCACGTCGGCGACGACAGAACCGATGCCTAGTTGATCGGCTACCGCTTGCGCTGAATGGGTGTTGTCTCCCGTGACGAGAATCGGTTCACCAACAAGCTCTTTGATTTCCGAGACTGCGTGCGCACTGGAGTCCTTGACTGCGTCGGCGATGGCGAAAGCTCCCCCGAAGGAGCCATCGATGGCTGTGGCGACGACGGTTCGTCCGCGCTCGCGTTGGTCGTCGATCCAGTCATGTGCGGTTGGCGGGATGGAGATCGACCACTCGTGAACAAGCCAGGACGGTCGCCCCGTGATCACGGTCGAACCGTCGACAACTCCCCGGACTCCTTGACCTTGGGTGCTTCGGAACGCCTCCACGAGTTGGATCTCGTCGGCCGCGGCAGCCAAGGCGCGACCGATGGGGTGCTCGGACGCCGATTCGACAGCGGCGGTCAATGTCACAGTGTCAGGTCGGTTGTCATCGATGAGGACATCCACGACGCTCATTCGACCTTGCGTCAGAGTCCCTGTCTTGTCCAGCACGATGGTGTCGATCTTTCGTGTGGACTCAAGAATCTCCGGTCCGCGAATGACGATTCCCATTTGCGCCCCTCGCCCCGTTCCCACGAGAAGCGCCGTGGGAGTCGCCAACCCAAGCGCGCAAGGGCACGCGATGATCAACACAGCGACACCCGCGGTGAATGCGAACGCAAGATCGGCTCCGGTAATGGACCAACCCACGACCGTGGCTAGCGCCAGGACGATCACGATCGGGACGAAGATGGCTGAGATTCGATCGGCGAGGCGCTGCACCGGAGCCTTCTTCGTTTGCGCGTCCTCAACGAGAGCGGCAATTCGCGCGAGGTGCGTGTCGACTCCCACACGAGTCGCCTGCACCACCAATCGACCGGAGGTGTTGATTCCGGCACCCACCACAACATCGCCGGGACCGACATCCGCCGGCATCGGTTCCCCGGTGAGCAGACTGATGTCCACCGACGATTCGCCATTGATCACCCGACCGTCTGTTGCCACCTTTTCTCCAGGGCGCACGAGAAAGTGATCTCCCACGGCAAGTTCGTCGATGGCGATCGTCCGCTCGCGCCCGTCACTCACCACTGTGACGTCCTTGGCGCCAAGAGACAACAGCGCGGTAAGAGCCTGGCTGCTTCTGCTCTTGGCGCGAATTTCGAAATACCGACCGAGCAGGATGAAGGTGGTGACAGCCGCAGCGACCTCCAAATAGATCTCGCTGTTGCCGGCGCCTTGGGAGGGCAGTACTTGGAAGGCCATGCGCATTCCTGGATCGCCTGCTCCCCCGAGAAAAAGCGCATACAGCGACCACACGAAGGCCGCGCCCACGCCTAGCGAAACCAAGGTGTCCATGGTCGCCGCGCCGTGGCGCAGGTTCGTCCACGCTGCCCGGTGGAAGGGCAGAGCGCCCCAGACAACGACAGGCGCCGCAAGGGCCAGGCTGAACCATTGCCAGTAGTCGAACTGCAGTGGCGGGATCATCGCGAGAGCAACCACCGGAGCGGTTAAAATCGCACTGATCGTCACGCGACGGCGTAGGTTGCGGACTTCTGGCTCGTCGTAGGCGCGCTCGCGATCGGATTCAACTCTCGGCCTTTGCGCCCTGTATCCCGTTGCTTCGATGGTCGCGATGGCGTCATCGATCGATGTGCCTTTCGGTAAGGCGATGTGGGCTCGATCGGTCCCATAGTTGACCGTGGCTATGACCCCCGGCATTCGGTTCAGTTTCTTCTCCACACGCGCCGCGCAGGAGGCACACGTCATTCCCGTGATGTCGAGATCGACCTCAGTCACAGCAGACACGGGGGTGTTCATGGCCGACTAGTCGCTGATCTCGTATCCGGCTTCATCAACTGCGACGCGAACGAGGTTCGCATCCAGGGGATGTTCACTGGCAACAGAGACACGAGAGTTGCCGTTCACAACGAGATCGACATCCACGCTAATCACGCCCGACAGCGCGGAGATTTCCTCGGTCACGGCGATAACGCAGTGGTCGCATGTCATGCCACGAACGGCGTACTCCTGGGAGATGCCCATCTGCGGCCCTGTCTCAGCTCTTGACCAGTCGGGCGATGGCCGCGGACGCCTCGCTGACCTTCTCGTCTGCCGCGTCACCACCATCCGCCATAGCGTGGGCAACGCAGTGGCTGAGATGGTCCTCCAATAGCAGCAGAGCAACAGACTGCAGAGCCTTCGTCGTTGCCGACACTTGCGTGATGACGTCGATGCAGTAGGTGTCGTCTTCGACCATCCGCTGCAAACCCCGGACCTGTCCCTCAATCCGTCGAAGTCTTGTGACGAGTGCTTCTTTGTCGGCGGTGTAACCGGCCATCGTGCCTCCTGCCATATATACCCCCCTAGGGTATAGGTCTAATCGCAGGTGACGTCCTCCGGGGGGGTAACGCCCGTCAGCAGGTACTCGTCCACGACTTCGTCCACACACGATGATCCCTCGCGGTACGCGGTGTGGTTGGTTGCGTTCCAGGTGACCAGATGCGCGTCCTCAAGCGACCCCGCAAGGTCCACACCCCAGTCGTACGGTGTCGCAGGATCCTGTCTCGTCGAGACCACCAGGATCGGAGCCGCTCCTGAACCGGAGACCAAATCCAGACTCTCTGCGGCTTGCGGCCAGCCGACGCACGAGAGCATTCCCCACGCGAATGCCTCACCAAAGGTTGGTGACACTTCCTGCCACTGAGCAGCCAGACGCGCGACTTCATCGACCGTTCCGTCGTACGGCATGTCCGCGCAGGTCACCGCGTAGAAGGCCTCGGTCGAGTTATCCAGATACCGACCATCAGGAGACCTGTTCACCCGCTCATCGACGAGGGAGAGCAGGGCGGTTCCGTCGTTCTGCTCCACTGCTTCGGTCAACGCTGTCCGAAGACGCGGGTAGTCGCTCCTGGGGAAGTAGAGAAACGACAGGACCGCATATTGGCCCAACGGCTCCGTCAACTCACGATCACTGGCGGTCGGCAACGGCGAATCGTCGAGTCCAGCAAGGAAACTCCGCAGTGCCTGCTCGACTTCTCGCGCACTCCCGACGAAAGGACACTCTCCGGAGTCCACGCAGTCGGTAGCGAAGTGCTTGACCGAGGCCTCGAAGCTGACCGCTTGCCCGAACGTCACTTCTTCCTGACTGGCCGTCACAGGAAGAACGCCGTCGAGCACCATGCGTCCAACTCGCTGCGGGAACAGTTCCGCATACGTAGTGCCGATAGCAGTTCCGTACGACTTGCCCAGGTAATTCAGAACCGGTTCACCGAGCAGAGAGCGAACGATGTCCATGTCTCGTGTCGTCGAGATCGTGTCCATGTGCTCCCACACATCCCCCGCTTTGCTGTCGCACGCTTCAACCAAGGTGTTCGTGTCTTCGGCGATTGCCTCCGCCTCCGTGGGTGTATCCGGCGTTCCATCGCTGGCGAAGTAGTAATCGATTTCCGCGTCGCTCCAGCACCGGATGGGGTCACTACCCGCTACCCCACGTGGATCGACTCCGATGACGTCGAATGCGTCGCGGATACTGGGACTGACGATGTAGTCCGCTGCTCGGGCGTAATCGAAGGCGCTGCCTCCCGGTCCCCCAGGATTGACGAGGAGTGCACCGATGGGCTCATCCGCTGCAGGAACCCGGGTCAAGGACAGCTCCGTAGTGCGACCGTCCAGATTCGAATAGTCCAGCGGCACGTCGATGCGCGCGCACTCGGCGTCGCCGCAGTCGCGCCACTCGATGGTCTGTTCGTAGAACGGCGCCAAGCCGTCCTCCGTCGGCGCCGGCGCGGGCACCGTCGGTTCCGGGAGAGGAACCGGCTCCGGTGCGCGCGAGCAACCGGCGATCGCCACACCGCAAACCAGGGCGATGACAACCAGAATGCGAACGCGCATAACCGACACGGTAGCCCGGGACGTAATCTCGTCCTATGGATTACGGCAAGCGCGACGCGGCGGAGCTCGCCGCTGCCGTGGACGCTGGCATCCGCAAGGGTCTTGACCTCGTCGACGCATTCCGTGGAACACCGGCTGGTCGTCGAGAACTCGAACGGGAGGCCAAACGAAGCGCGGCAGACAGCCGCCGGGCTCGGCGAGCTCATCACGTTCGCAAGGTCCAGTCACAAGTCATGACCATCGGCGGCACGGCCGTGAGCGCGTCCGCTGCGACGGCGGGCATCATCGACGTCGCAGCAACCGGTGTCACCGGTGCTGGGTGGTTCGCGGTCTCGGCAATCGGCGCCGTCGTAGCGGTCATCGGCGGGCGTTCCTGGCGGCGGCTGTCACCCTTTACGGCAGCTCCGCAGATCATGTCTCCCCCGGCGCTTGTTCGTCGCGGCGCGATCGGGTACGACTCTGTCGCCCGCTACACCGCGGTGCGCGTTCAAACCGTTCAGGTCATCCACGCGATTGAGCCGTTGCACCACGACGCAGCGCAAGAGTTGCGAGCAGCCGACTCCTCGGTTGCACCCACCCTCAACGAACTCGCCGAGCGTCTGCGGGTCCTCGACGAAATGGCACGCCGCATGCCGGGTACATCGGCGGCTGAGAATGCTCAGCAGGCTTCGAAAGCNGTGAGCCAGCAACTTGATCGTGGGTCGGCGGCCTATGACATCCTGCTCGCGGCCGCCGCTCGACTCTTGGCAGAGCCAGATATCGATCGTCCCGTGAGGGACGTTCTCGAGCCGGCTGCTTCCGCGTTGATCGCCTACGCGCACGGTTTGCAGGCGGCCTCGAAAATCTAGGCGGCCCCGACGCGGACTTTCGGATCCTTAATCTGAACCATCACGGCTTCGAGGACTGCCCTCGGGCTACCTCCCGCGAACAGCACCACGCGCTCATGCTCGAGCGCATCCATTCTGCGGACAGAATCTTCCTGCGTGGAGCCGGNGGCCATCTGTTCGATCTGAGCCCTCATCTCATCGTTGATCAACTCGACTCTCGCCTGCATCTGAACGGTCAACACATCACGAAAAAGACCGATCAAGTCGACAATCGCGCGATCCACTTCATCGACGACTAGCCTCTTGCGTCGGCGCTTTTGTTCCTTTGCGAGTTCTTTCGCCTCCGCGTCATGGGATCTCTTGAGTGCCCCGGTCAGTCGAGTAACCCCTTCTGCGTAATAGCGGGACTTGAGCAAGTGATCTTCTTCTTCGTCCAAACGATCTGCCCGAGAATCAGCTACCGCGGACACCGCCTCGAACACCTCACCGGCAACAGCAACGCAGGACGGTAAGTCTCGGAGATTCATCGGGGACCNCAGGTACTGCTGTCGCCTTTCGCGGGTCATCTCGTCTGTAGCGAGCGCTCGGGCACGGCCGACATGGCCTTGAGAGGCGCGGGCGGCAAACGCCGCTAGTGTTTCGTCGATTCCACAATCGTCCACCAGCATTGCAGTGATTGATGCAGTCGGCGGGGTGCGCAAGCCAACATGGCGAGTCCGAGAAGCGATCGTCGGTAAGACGTCATTGACGCTTGGTGCGCACAGGATCCACACGGTGTGGGGTGTGGGTTCCTCGAGGGCTTTGAGTAGGTAGTTCGCTGCCCGATCGTTGAGGCGATCGGCGTCCTCGATCACGATGACGCGCCAAGTGGACATCATGGGTGCCTGCGCTGCCATGTGCACGAGCGGCTTCACGTGATCGAGAAGAATCTCCGACCCTTCCGGGATCTCCACGTGCACATCCGCGTGGCCACCCTGCGCGGCCGTTCGACACGCCTGGCACGAACCACACCCGCCTTCATCGCACACCAGAGCCGCGGCAAAGGTCGTNGCGGCACTGGACCTACCCGATCCGGGAGGTCCCGTCACCAGCCACGCATGGGTCATCGCGGGGCCAGACTCGCCCGGGGCGTGGGCGTCCCGGACTGCTGCCTGGAGTGTGACGATCACGTCGTCCTGACCGATCAGGCCGAACCAAACAGAGCCTGGAAGCGAGTGCGAGCTCACCGGGACCGTCCCATAAGTTCGCTCACCCGTTCGGAAATCCGCGCCGCAATGACATCGGCAGCCTCGGACGCATCGATGACCAGGTACTTCTCGGGGTCTGCAGATGCAATGTCTAAGAACGCTTGCCGCACCCTGCGGTGGTATTCCACGGGTTCGGACTCGAGTCGATCCGGTGCCTGGACTCGCGATAGACCGATGCTCGGATCAATATCCAAAACGATCGTCATGTCCGGCAACAGGCCACCCGTCGCCCAAAGGCTGAGATCTCTGACCCGCTCGACGCCCAGTTCACGCCCGTACCCCTGGTAGGCGACGGAGGAATCGAGGTACCTGTCGCACAGAACGATCGCGCCTTGTTCCAACTGCGGCCTGATCACCTGATCGACGTGATCCCCGCGAGAAGCCGCGAACAGCAACGCCTCTGCCTTGTCGCTGAGCCCTTCGAAATCCTTCCCCAGGAGCACGGCGCGAATTGCCTCTCCGGCCGGTGTGCCGCCGGGCTCGCGGGTACGCACGACACGCTNACCCTTGCCCTCCAACCACGCGGCTAAGCGGGACTCTTGCGTCGACTTGCCGGCGCCTTCACCACCTTCGAAGACGATGAACAAGCCGGTCATGACGCAGCAGGGCCAGCGGATGGAGCAGCCGAAACCTTCGCACGGGTGGATTTCTTTGCAGTCTTCTTGGTCGTCTTCTTTGCAGCCTTCTTGGTCGTCTTCTTCGTCGACCGCTTGGTGGTCTTCTTGCTGGGCCCCTTGGCCTTGCGTTCGGCGAGCAGATCGCTCGCGCGCTCGATGCTGACCGTCATGGGGTCATCAACCACCCGCAGTGTCGCGTTCGTTTCGCCGTCGGTGACGTACACTCCGAAGCGTCCCTCTCGCACGACGATCAATCGTCCCGATGTCGGGTCTGGCCCGACCTCCCGCAAAGGCGCCGCGACCTGGCCGCGACCTCGGCGCTGCTTGGGCTGGGCGAACAGCGCGAGNGCCTGCTCCAAAGTGACCGAGAAGATCTGATCTTCAGATTCCAGCGAACGAGAGTCTGTTCCTTTGGTCAGGTAGGGGCCGTAACGTCCGTTCTGTGAGCGAATTTCCTCTCCGTCGCTCGGATCGACCCCCACCACGCGCGGCAGGCGGATCAACTTCAAGGCTTCCTCGAGGGTGACCCTGCTCGGCTTCATGTCACTCAGTAGCGAAGCGGTGCGCGGCTTAGCCGATTTCGGAGAACCCTCCGGCAGGACCTCGCTCACGTACGGGCCATACCGGCCGGACTTCGCGACGATCATGAGTTCGGTTTCGGGATCTATACCGAGCTCTCGGTCACCGGACGGCTCCGCAAGCAGCTCCTCCGCCTTCTCAGGTGTGAGTTCATCGGGGGCGAGTCCCATCGGGACGTTCGCTCGGATCTCTCCACGTTCGACGTATGCGCCGTACCGCCCGACCCGCAGTTGAGCGTCGCTTCCCTTGATGGGAAACGTCGCGTTGCCCCGTGCATCGATGGATCCAAGATCTTCGGTGAGCGCCTTGACTCCCGGAAAGTCGCCGTTGACGCTCGTGCCGCCACGCCAAAACGCCTCGAGTTGCTGCACGCGATCGACGTCACCGCTCGCGACGAGGTCGAGGACGTTCTCCATGTTGGCCGTGAAGTCGTAGTCGATGAGCGCAGCGAAGTGTTCCTCCAGCAATCGAATGACGGCGAATGCGGTGAAACTTGGGACCAGTGCCGATCCCTTCTTCCACACATAACCACGGTCCAGAATCGTGGACATGATCGATGCGTACGTCGACGGACGCCCGATACCTAACTCCTCGAGTTTCGCCACAAGAGACGCCTCGTTGTAACGGGCCGGTGGCTTCGTCGAATGGCCTTCGGCGGTCAGAGATTCCACATCGACCTGCTGACCCTCGTTCAGGGCCGGCAGTTCGCGCTCATCGTCGTCATTGGACACGTCCTTGAGGGCGGCCATGAATCCAGGGAAGGTGATGACCGTGCCGGACGCGNTGAATTCCACGTGCCGGCCGTCCGTGCTATCGGCTGAGAGGCGAACCGTGGTGGTCGCAGTTTGCGCGTTGACCATTTGCGAGGCGACCGTCCGCTTCCAGATCAAGTCGTACAGCGCGAACTCATCCCCGACGAGTTCGCCGGCGATTTCTGCGGGCGAGCGGAAGGCGTCGCCCGAGGGTCGAATCGCTTCGTGCGCCTCCTGCGCATTCTTGACCTTGCGGTCGTAAAGCCGGGGCTTGTCTGGCACGTACTCGCTGCCGTACAACTCCCGGGCCTGGCTGCGAGCAGCGTTCAGCGCCTGCTCAGACAGCGTGGTGGAGTCGGTTCGCATGTAGGTGATGTAGCCGTTCTCGTAGAGGGACTGTGCGATCCGCATGGTCCGTTGGGCACCCCACCGAAGGCGGCCGGAGGCTTCCTGCTGAAGCGTCGAGGTCATGAACGGTGCCTTCGGCTTTCGGGACGAAGGCTTCTGCGTCACCGAGTCGACCGTGAAGGCCTGTCCAGCGAGCGCCGACGTCAGGGCCTGGGCTGACGCCTCGTCCAGATGTACGGCCCCCTCTCGGGACAGTCGCCCGTCGTCGTCGAAGTCCGACCCCGTTGCGACCCTCGCCCCACCGACTGTCGCCAACCGCCCCGGGAACGGGCCGGGAAGAAACTGCGCGCCGATGCCCCAATACTCCACCGGCGTGAAAGCCATGCGCTCTCGCTCGCGGTCCACCACGAGGCGAACGGCTACCGATTGAACACGTCCTGCCGATTTTGCTTCGCGACCAACCTTCTTCCACAAGACCTCCGATACGGGATAGCCATACAACCGGTCGACAACCCGCCGGGTTTCCTGCGCCTCCACCAGGCGCATGTCGAGTTCCCGTGGACAGTTGACNGCTTCCCGGATCGCTTCCGGGGTGATCTCGTTGAAAACCATTCGCTTGACCGGGACTTTGGGCTTGAGGACCTCGAGTAGGTGCCACGAGATGGCTTCACCTTCGCGATCTTCATCCGTCGCCAGGAGAAGTTCGTCTGCCTCCATGAGGGCCGCTTTCAGTTCCTTGATCGTCGCCTTCTTCGAATCGTGGACGACGTAGTAAGCCTGGAACGCGTCATCGACGTTGACCGCCAACTTCGCCCACGGCTTCTTTCGATCTTCCGCCGGAATTTCTGATGCCTTTGAGGCGAGGTCACGAACGTGCCCAACAGACGCCAAGACGGTGTAATCGTCACCCAGGTATCCGGCGATCTTCTTCGCCTTCGCAGGTGACTCGACGATCACCAAGGTGTTGTCTGACACGTAGGCGTCCTTCCGGTCGTCGCGGATACCGAACGGCTCGGATCCGACTGCGGCGGAGTCTGACGGTAGGACACCCATTGCTGTCAACTCGGCACCGCCCCCGTAAACGGCGACCGCCCGGGCATTCCCCGAAGGGGAATGGGAGTCCCTGGCGGTCGTCCGACTATCGGATTCTTGCCATCTAGGCGTTGGCGCCCTCCTGGTCACCGACGGCGATCGGTCGCCGCTTCGAGATGACCACGGCAACGATCACGATGGCAGCAGCCACGATGGCGATGCCCCAGCGCACGGCCGGGTTAGCACCGTCGCCGATGCTGAGCGTGACCACGGCGGGTGCCACTAGCAGAGCGACCAGGTTCATGACCTTGATGAGCGGGTTGATCGCCGGACCCGCGGTGTCCTTGAACGGATCGCCAACGGTGTCACCGATAACGGTTGCCGAGTGTGCTTCGGAGTTCTTGCCCCCGAAGTTTCCGTCTTCCACAAACTTCTTGGCGTTGTCCCAGGCTCCGCCGGAGTTCGATAAGAACACGGCCATCAGGACGCCCGTGGCAATCGTGCCCGCGAGGTAGGCGCCAAGCGCTCCCACGCCCAGACCGAAACCGACGGCGATGGGAGTGAGAACAGCCAGTAAGCCCGGAGTCACCAGCTCGCGGAGCGAATCACGAGTAACGATGTCCACGACCTTGCCGTACTCCGGCTTGGTCGTTCCTTCCATGATTCCAGGGATCTCGCGGAACTGGCGTCGAACTTCGAAGATGACGGCGCCCGCGGCTCGGGAAACAGCGTTGATGGCCAGTCCCGAGAACAGGAAGACAACGGCCGCTCCGATGATCAGGCCGATCAAGTTCGACGGGCTCGCGACATCGAGAACACCGAGATACTGCAGGGAGTCTCCGATATCGCCGATGGTGCCGTCGATCGCAGCGGATGTGCCCTCGGCGGCACCGAAGACTGCCTCCCGGAAGGCACCGAACAAAGCGGTCGCAGCGAGAACCGCGGTGGCGATCGCGATTCCCTTGGTGATGGCCTTCGTGGAGTTGCCGACCGCGTCAAGGCGGGTCAATACGGCAGCGCCTTCACCCTCCACATCGCCGGACATCTCGGCGATGCCCTGCGCGTTGTCCGACACCGGACCGAAGGTGTCCATCGACACGATGACGCCCACGGTGGTCAACAGGCCTGTTCCCGCGAGAGCGATCGCGAAGAGGCTGAGGCCGATGATGCCCGACCCGAGCAGGAACGCTCCATACACAGCGGCGCCGATCACCAGTGCCGTGTAGACAGCGGACTCCAGGCCGAGTGAGATGCCCGACAAAATGACCGTCGCCGGTCCGGTCATGGACGTCTTGGCAACGTCGTCCACGGGACGACGGTTGGTCTCAGTGAAGTAGGCGGTGAGCTGCTGGATGACCGCCGCAAGGACGATGCCGACGAAGACAGCGCCGATGACGAATAATTGTGGGCTGATTCCAATTCCTGCATCAGCGGCCTCGCGGGCGAAGTCGCCATCGATACCGCTCCAACTACTCGGCACCCACACGAACACGGCGACGACGACCAAGATCGCGGAGATAGCCGCGGAAATGAAGAAGCCTCGGTTGATCGACGACATGCCCGACCGGTCCGTGGGGCGGGGCGACACAGTGAAGATGCCGATGACCGCGGTGATCACGCCGATGGCTGGGATCACGAGCGGAAGGACCAGACCCAATTCGCCGAACGCGGCGCTGCCGAGAATCAACGCGGCAACCAGCACGACTGCGTAGGACTCAAAGAGGTCTGCGGCCATGCCGGCGCAGTCGCCGACGTTGTCGCCGACGTTGTCCGCGATCGTTGCCGCGTTACGCGGATCGTCCTCGGGAATGCCTTGCTCTACCTTGCCGACGAGATCAGCGCCGACGTCGGCGGCCTTCGTGAAGATGCCGCCACCGACACGCATGAACATCGCGAGGAGTGCCGCACCGAAGCCGAAGCCCTCCAGGACCTTGGGGGCTTCTCCCGCGTAAACGAGCACGACGAGCGCGGCACCGAACAAGCCCAGACCGACGGTGAACATACCTGCCACGCCACCGGTGCGGAAGGCGATGCGCATCGCGCGCTGCTCTCCTGCGTCCTTGGCGGCCGCGGCCACGCGCACGTTGCCTCGTACGGCAAGCCACATGCCCATGTATCCCGTGATTCCGGAGAACACCGCCCCAACGAGGAAGAAGATGCTGCGGCCGATGCGCTCGGTGTTCGTCTCCGCTGGGAGTAGGAAAAGTAGGAAGAACACGACGACGGCAAAAATCGACAGGGTCTTGAACTGTCGGTTCAGGTACGCGGCGGCGCCCTCTTGCACGGCAGCGCCGATCTCCTTCATACGCTCAGTTCCCTCATCGGCCGCGAGAACCTCGCGGACGAGGATCCCTGCGACGACCAGGGCTGCCAGGCCAATGACGGCCACTATTCCCACGAGAACGACGTTGTTCCCGGTCAANTCGATCATTTCTCTCCTCGGTGTCAGCTGCGGCNGTGCACCCCGCAGGGAANACGTACCCGCCTCGCGATCCGGCGCAGTCTACGCAAGNGCAGCCNNGGGCGNGGCCCGGGTCATGCATCGAGTGGCGCCCGTGGAGTGGTCTTCACCACACGCCAGAGACGTCAGGAATCGAGCAGGGCGCCTAATTCCTCATGAATGGGGATGACGACGTCCAGACCGGTCAGTTCGAAAACCTTCAGCACCCGGGGAGAGGTGACGACGAGATCGAGGGTTCCGTCGGCCTCTCGGACGTGCTTCAACGCCGTGACGAGGACCCCTAGGCCGGTCGAGTCCAGGAAGGACACCCCGCTGAGATCCACGATGACGCGGGCGCCCGGCACGATGGCCGCCTCCACAGCGTCCCGGACGGTGGGAGCCGTGTGAGCGTCCACTTCGCCGGCCACTTCGACGACCGAGGCCCCCTGCACGTCTCGACTATCGACCCGAAAGGCGAGTGGCTCGGGAACTGAGGTTTCGGTCATGGCTCAACTCTGACACACGCTGAGGTCACAATGAGGCGGTGTCGGAACACTTGGCCCAATCCACAACGGAGCACGCCTGGAGATCTCTTCGGCCCGAGGCCGTGCGCCACGTGCTGCACCTGGCAGCCAGGCCTGGGGCGACTGCTCCCTGGCCTGACTGGGTCCCACCCGCGGCGATCACCGCATGGCAGAGCCAGGGAATCGAATCCCCCTGGGCGCACCAGGTCGACGCGGCGCAGGCTGCCGTGGCCGGCTCACACGTTGCTATCGCCACGGGAACCGCGTCGGGAAAGTCGCTCGCCTACACCATGCCGATCGTCGCCGCCGTCATGAAGGACGAAGGGTCCGCGCTCTCAGATCCCTGCGCCCTCTATCTTGCGCCGACCAAAGCACTGGCAAACGACCAGGCACGTTCCTGGCGTGACCTCGCACTGCCAGGCATCCGCGAAGCTGTTGTCGACGGAGATAGCAACGCNGATGAGCGAGCATGGGCCCGCAGGCACGCCAACGTCGTTCTGACAAATCCCGACATGCTGCACTACTCGCTTCTTCCCGGACACGAGCGATGGTCACGGCTGCTNCGCAACCTGCGCTACATCGTCGTCGACGAAGCGCACGCCTACCGCGGGGTATTNGGAGCTCACGTCAGCCTTGTCCTGCGCCGACTCCGCCGCCTCGCGGAACATCACAGCAGCAGTCCCGTGGTGATTGCCGCGTCCGCGACCTCCGGTGCGCCCGAACGNTCGGTCGCGCGGCTGATCGGAGCACCCGTGACCGCCATCACCGAAGACTCCTCACCCACCCCTGAACGGACAGTCGTTCTGTGGCAATCACCCACGGATGACGGNGGCTCGTCCGCGACTCGGGACGCAGCGGCGTTGACCTCGGCCGCGGTGCGCGAGGGATGCCAAGTCCTGACATTTCTGCGCAGCAGACGCGCCGTCGAATACGTCGCGTCGCTCGTGCGCGAGCAGCATGCCGATCATGCATCCATTCCCTCGGGGTCGGACACCATCGCGGCATATCGGGGTGGATTTCTTGCCGAGGAGAGGCGAGCACTTGAAGACGGCCTGCGCTCGGGCAGCATTCGCGCACTCGCCACCACCAACGCACTCGAACTCGGCATCGACATCGCCGGCATGGATGTGGTCGTTACCGCCGGATGGCCCGGGACNCGCTCGTCGCTGTGGCAGCAGTTCGGGCGAGCGGGTCGCGGCACATCCGCCGCACTCGCGGCGTTCGTCGCTCGTGAAGACCCACTAGACACCTACCTCGTTCAGCACCCCGAGGCGCTTACCGCTCAACCTTTCGAAGAGACAATTTTCGATCCGGGTAACCCGAACGTCCTCGCGCCTCATCTCTTGGCTGCCGCCCACGAACTTCCCATCACCATCAATGAGCACGTCTTCCCAGAGAATTCCCACGAGGTACTCGACGAACTCGAGGCCCGTGGGCTGCTGCGCTCGCGACCTACCGGCTGGTACTGGACATCGCGGGCGCGCCCGCACGACATGACCGATCTTCGGGGCGCTGGCGACACCGTCCGCATCGTCGAGGAAGACACAGGTCGACTCCTTGGAACGGTCGACTCCGCATCGGCGCACCGGCACGTCCACCCGGGAGCCGTGTACGTCCACCAAGGTGTTTCTCACACCGTTCAATCGCTGAATGTGCACGATGCAGTCGCGATTGTCCGGACAGAGGAGGTCGAGTACACGACCTTCGCACGTGACATCAGCGACATTCGCATCATCAGGACCGCCCAGGAATGGCCATCCTTTGACGCGACGATGCACATCGGTGAGGTTGCAGTCACGTCACGGACGGTCGCCTACGAGGTTCGAGCCCTCGATGGGACTTTGGTGGCGATTCACGATCTCGACCTTCCCGAACGGACCCTTCACACCCAGGCGGTGTGGTGGACCCTCGCGGACCGCGCAGTGACGGAATCGGGTATCGAAGATCTGCCGGGGGCTGTTCACGCGGCGGAGCACGCAGCTATCGGATTGCTGCCCCTTTTCGCATCGTGTGATCGTTGGGATATCGGTGGAGTGTCGACTATTCGACACCCGGACACCGAATGCGCAACGATCTTCATCTACGACGGTCTTCCCGGAGGGGCGGGCTTTGTCCTTCGCGGCGCGCAGGACGCCGNACCTTGGCTTGACGCGACCGCATCCGTCGTCGAGAGGTGCGGCTGTAGCGCCGGTTGCCCGTCCTGCGTCCAGTCCCCTAAATGCGGCAACGCGAACGACCCCCTGGACAAGGCAGGAGCCATCACGGTGCTGAGGCTTCTTCACAAGGCTCTTTCATGAGGCTCTGACGTCGCACCCCGTTTAGTACCCCGATCGCGCTNGGCGAGTCACGGTCGGAGTCCACGCACTCGTGGTCGAAACAGTGACGGCCACCTCGACGTCGGTGCCGTCAAATGCACATGCCGCAAGTGTCGAGTGGTGCAGCCTGGCGACTTCCTGTGCTGCCGAGCATGCCGATGATCGCGCTGCTGCGAGAGCCGCGAGGTCGGCGATCATGGCGGCTTCGGATCGCGCAATGCTCCACTCGCTGACAGCACCCGCGACCGGCAAGATCCCAACCGCACCCACGACAAGCGCGATGGCTGCGACCGACGCGGCCCCCCTCTCATGGTCCGGTTGCGCCACGGTGGACTCCCACCTCCCATGGAACCGTTGCGTGGCGTTCGAGGGGGAACGACCAACCCCCGAAGAACCCGCCCAAGACTCGTACGTCTTGACGGGCCNTCACCGTCACACCCCGGGGGGAGGGCGTGACGGTGACGACGATTGAGGGGTGCACAGACGAGATGACATCGCGAACTTCCGAGGTCGCAGTCCCGCGGGCCAAAAGACGACTCGCGGAGTGCACGGCATCTTGAAGCCCGAGACCGACGAACGCGAAGAAGACGAGTCCGATCGTCGACACAACAATCGCGACCATCACCGGTAGCACGATTGCCGCTTCGGCAACCACGTATCCGTCGTCACGCGAGTGATCGGCATTCATTGTTCGTCCGCGCTACCCACAGCCCTACGAACCCAACATCGCCGTAAAGGCCCCCTGCACGACCGTCCAGATCAAGTCGCGCACGGCTTCGCTCGTGAGCAGTTTGATTAGAACGCCTCCCAGGCCGGCGACCGCAACCGTTCCCACGGCGTACTCCGCCGTCGTTAGTCCGTCCTCGCTCAAAACCCGCTCACGCACATCCTTCGCAGTGGTTCCCACTCCTGCGATGGTTTGATGTTTCCGACCCATCTCAACTCTCCCGTTCGCCACACTTCCGCACTTTCACCGATGCGGAATCGCACCGAGTCTCGATGCGTGTGAAACGACCATCGTTGAGCGATGCCCTCGAGGGACAGATGCCGACCGCAAACGGTGCGGAAGGCGCACAAGGCATGTGGAGAAACTCTCCCCACCCACGGCGCAATGTCACTGAAACAGGTCGCCGGCAAAGCCTGCGACGACGGGTACGACGCCGACCAGGAGATATGCGGGTAGGAAACACAACGCCAAGGGGGCGACGGATCGGACACCGGCCGCTCGGGCGCGGGCCTCGACGGCGGCCACGTGTGTCTTGCGCAAGGCCGCGGCGGCGGGTGCGACCTGCACCTCGAGAGCGGCGGTGGAAGCAAGGCGGACGACACGATCGATCAAGGCCAGCGACGTGGAAATCAGTAGCGGTCGTCGACCATTGGTGGAGACAGCGAGATGGGTGTTCCGGCTCATGCAACGACTGTGCTGATCGCGAATCCCACACACAAGATGCCGGCTCGCGCCTGTGGATGGAAAACCGCATCGGTGGGCCGGTGAATGACCCAACGGACGATACGGTGGCCAGGTGGCGCAAGCGGCTTTTTTCGACCTAGACAAGACCATCCTTGCGAAGTCGAGTTCTTTCGCCTTTGCCCGNCCCTTCTATCGCGAAGGGTTGATCGGAAGAACCGACGTCGTCAAAAGCGCCTACGCGCAATTCGTCTTTCTCGCATCGGGCGCTGATCACGATCAGATGGAAAGCATGCGTGACTACATGTCCGCCCTGGTCACCGGTTGGGAAGTCGAGAANGTCAAGACCATCGTCGACGAAACCCTCGACGAGATCGTCGATCCCATGGTCTACGAGGAGGCCGTAGAACTTATCGACGAACACAGACGGGCCGGCCGGGACATCATCATCATCTCGTCCTCGGGTACCGAGGTCGTCGAGCCCATCGGGGCTCGACTGGGAGCGGATGTGGCCATCGGTACTCAGGTCGCCATCGAAGATGGCCGCTACACGGGCGACATCCTGTTCTACGCATACGGGCCAGGAAAGGCCGATGCGATGCGCTCCCTGGCCGAGGAGCGTGGCTACGACCTCTCCGAGTGCTACGCGTACTCCGATTCATCGACAGACCTGCCGATGCTGGAAGCCGTCGGCCATCCCATCGCGGTCAATCCCGATTCCTCGCTTCGCGCCACGGCACTCGAGCGGGACTGGCCTATTCGNGACTTCGCCCGGCCTGTCGACATGTCGAGGACCATTGAACGAAAGNAAGCCGTTGCCGCCGGCGCCGGCGTGGCACTCGGGGCAGCAGCCCTAGGCCTCGCCTGGTACGCCCGTCGTCGCGGCCTGCGCGCCTGATCGAACGGCGTCGAAGAACCAGTCGAAGTACGTCGGAAGATCTCCCGCCGCATAGGACTTCAGAGCCCGCGCGCACGCTGCTCTGCCGACATGCACCATTCCCACCTCCGGGATCGAGAACAGCGACGGGTCCACTCCTCGATCCGCAAACACGAGCCGAACGGTGGCGCGAGCAATCAACCCCGATCCCCACGCGAAGGGTCGCGCGGCCTGAATCTCGCCGTGCACGATGCCCGCCACGACGAGGGCAGACTCTTCTCGAGCGCCGGTCACCAGGTCGCCGAGCAGCGCCAACCGTCCCGCGGCCTCGCGCGCATCCGGTGGCGCCCCCAGGCTCATCGAATCATCAACCGCCTCGGAATCCGTTCGGGGACGTCCGAGTCCCTCCGCAGGCGTACGGTCACGAGCCGCGACAGCATGCAGGTGCGCGAGTACTTGCAATGGCGCTCGCGACCACGTCTCAACCTGACCAGGGACTTCACCCGTCAATGCCTGCGCCGCGGCGAGCACGCGGCCCATCGGCGAATCATCCGCCACCGCTATGTCCGCGCCATCCAGGGCCGCTGACGCTTGCGCTCCTTGCACCCGAGACCCCGCCGTGAAGTCGGCGGCCGCCGCTCGCACGTCTCGCCGCCACAGCAGATCATCGATCGATTTCCGGGCGGCTGCCGCACCGTCGGCAACGGCGGGCATCGCGGCCAGTCGCGCGATCACGTCACCTACCGGGGTCGACATGCCGCAACGCTAGTGGCCCGCGTTGGCGCATTCGGCCCTCACGGACGGCTCNAATTTGGTTAAGTGGTGTGCGCGAAGCCACAACAGGGCTCCAAGGAAGGAACAAGCGTGAGTAACGACGCTCTGGCAAACCTGCTCAGTGAAGATCGCGTTTTCCCGCCGTCGGCGGACTTCGCGGCCCANGCCAATGCCTCCTCNGATATGTACGACGCGGCCGCCGCCGATCGACTCGCCTTCTGGGCCGAGCAGGCTCGCTACCTCTCCTGGGAGAGAGACTTCGACGAGATTCTCGACTGGAGTGATGCACCGTTCGCCCGCTGGTTCACCGGTGGAACGCTGAATGTCGCCTACAACTGCGTCGATCGTCACGTCGAGAACGGCTTCGGCACTCAAGTGGCGATCCGATTCGAAGGGGAACCCGGGGATCGGCGTGACATCACCTACGCCGAGCTAAAAGACGACGTCTCCAAAGCGGCCAACGCGCTCCTCGAACTCGGTGTCGCCTCGGGGGATCGCGTTGCCATCTACATGCCGATGATTCCGGAGGCGATCGTCGCCATGCTGGCGTGCGCGCGCATCGGCGCAGCACACTCGGTCGTCTTCGCCGGTTTCAGTTCCGAGGCGCTCCGCAGTCGTATCGACGACGCCCAAGCTGTACTCGTGATCACCGCCGACGGACAGAACCGTCGCGGCTCGGCCATGCCGCTGAAGCCGGCTGTCGATGAGGCGGTATCCCAAACGCCCACCGTCACTAACGTCCTCGTCGTCCGCCGCACAGGCAGTGATGTCGACTGGGACGACAGTCGTGACGTGTGGTGGCACGACATCGTCGAGCGTCAGTCACCCGACCACACACCCGAGGCGTTCGACGCCGAGCATCCTCTCTTCATNCTNTACACGTCGGGGACAACGGGTAAGCCGAAAGGAATCCTGCACACCAGCGGCGGGTATCTGACCCAAGCGGCCTTCACTCACCGGAACGTCTTCGACCTCAAGCCCGACGACGACATCTACTGGTGCACCGCGGACATCGGGTGGGTAACTGGTCACTCGTACATCGTGTACGGGCCACTTGCAAACCGCGTGACGCAGGTCGTGTACGAAGGAACACCCGATACGCCGGGCAAAGATCGTTGGTGGGACATCGTCGAGCGCCACAAGGTCTCGATCTTCTACACCGCCCCCACCGCCATACGCACGTTCATGAAGTGGGGTGACGAACTCCCCCAATCACACGATTTATCGTCCCTGCGACTCCTCGGGTCGGTTGGCGAACCGATCAACCCCGAGGCCTGGATGTGGTACCGGGAAGTGATCGGCAGCGGCACCTGCCCCATCGTTGATACGTGGTGGCAGACGGAAACCGGAGCGATCATGATCAGCCCCCTTCCAGGTGTGACCGCCTGCAAGCCGGGTTCGGCGATGGGGCCCCTTCCGGGTATCGGGATGGCGGTAGTGGACGACAACCAAGTACCCGTCGGCAACGGCGGAGGCGGTTACCTCGTGCTCACTGAGCCGTGGCCCTCCATGCTTCGGGGCATCTGGGGAGACCCGGAACGCTTCAAAGAGACGTACTGGTCACGATTTGCCGGGATGTACTTCGCCGGAGACGGCGCAAAACTGGACAACGATGGAGCCATCTGGCTTCTAGGCCGGGTCGACGACGTCATGAACGTCTCCGGTCACCGCATTTCGACGACCGAGGTCGAGTCGGCTTTGGTCTCGCACGAGGCTGTTGCTGAGGCGGCGGTCGTCGGTGCCACGGATGAGACGACAGGTCAAGGCATCGTGGCCTTCGTGATCCTGCGGGGCGGTGTTCCAGAAGAAACGGCCACCGGAGAGCAACTCGTCAAGGATCTCCGGAACCACGTCGCCACGGAGATCGGGCCGATAGCCAAGCCACGGCAGGTCATGGTCGTGCCCGAACTTCCCAAGACCCGGTCCGGCAAGATCATGCGCCGTCTCCTGCAGGACGTGGCCGAGCACCGGCACATGGGAGACGTCACCACGTTGGCCGATCCGACCGTCATGAACTTGATCGCCACCGGGCTTGACACCGGGAGCGACGAAGACTGACCTGCTCGCGTGCCTACCGAGCACGTGACCATCCAGAGCTCGAATGTCTTCCACACGTCGGGCTCACGAATCGTCGCACCCTGCGGTCGCAGATAGTCTCCGGTCATGGAGGAGCACAACGTTCTGACCCGACCGTCGCTGCGCGAGCGCGGCTGGATCCTGTCGTACCTGCGGGACGAGACCGTGGGCGGCGTCCTGCTGATCATCGCCGCCGCCATCGCCCTCATCTGGGTCAATTCGCCATGGGGCGACGGGTACGTCAGCCTGGTCAACTACGAAGTCGGGATCCCTGCCTTAGGCCTCGAACTCAGCCTTGGTGTCTGGGCCGCGGACGCACTGCTCGCGATCTTCTTCTTCGTGGTCGGACTCGAACTGAAACATGAACTGATCGTCGGGTCGCTCTCCAAACCCTCACAGGCGGCAGTACCCGCGATCGCCGCACTCGGCGGGATGGTCGTTCCCGCACTCCTCTACCTCGCCATCAACTCCTCCATGGACGGCGGCTCCACCAAAGGCTGGGGTATTCCGATGGCCACCGATATCGCCTTCGCCCTCGCTGTGCTCGCCGTCTTCGGACGCAAACTGCCCGTTGCTCTTCGAGCGTTCCTTCTCNCCCTCGCCGTCGTGGACGATCTCGGCGCTATCGCCGTCATCGCTGTCTTTTACTCGGATAAGTTCTCGCTTCCATGGTTCGTCGCCGCACTCGTGATGTTCGTTGCCTACGGCCTCGCCCAACGCTTCCGGTGGACATCCCCGTGGTTCTACGTTCCGGTCGCGATCATCGCCTGGTATTTCACGTACAAATCGGGCGTGCACGCGACCGTGGCCGGTGTCATTCTCGGACTCTTGACCCGCGTCAAGACCGATNCGGGCGAGGCGGNATCTCCAGCAGATCGACTCGCGCACCGAATACATCCGATCAGCGCCGGCCTCGCNATTCCGATTTTTGCTTTCATGGCGGCAGGTGTCGATCTACGCTCCCTCGGCATCGTCGACGCTCTCACCGCACCGGTCGCCCTCGGCGTCATCGTCGGACTGGTCATCGGCAAACCAGTCGGCATCCTTCTTTTCGCCTGGGTCACCGCNACATTCACCCGAGCGTCGCTGGCGAAGGGAATCGCCTGGCGAGATGTCTGCGCGATCGGGATTCTCGCCGGTATCGGCTTCACCGTCGCATTGCTCATCGCCGAACTCGGCTACAAATCCGACTACGAGACCCTCGAATCGGCGAAGGGCGCGATCTTGGCGGCATCGCTCGTGGCCGCACTCCTGGCAGCAGTTGTCCTCATTCTTCGAGGCAAGCACTACACCCGCTTGGCTGCCATCGAGGACATCGATGCGAACAATGACGGCATTCCCGACGTCTACCAAGACACGCGCGACGGCGAGACCGGCAACACCTCGGGGACAGCAGATCCGCCGCAGCGATAGCCTGTCCGGGCACGCCCACTCAAGCCAGTAGGGAAATCAGCGGGAGGATCCATGGCCGAACGACCCGGCATAGGAGTACTCATCTCTCACGTCGTTCGTGACGCGAAAGCACTGCTCGCTGCCCAGGTAAGCCTGACGAAGGCCGAAGTTCGCCATGCGGGACAAGAGGTGGCGGTCGTCTCCATTGCCGGACTTATCGCCGTGGCTGGGGTTTCGATGGCAATGCTGTTCGGGCTGATCGCCCTCGCCTTCGGCCTTGCAGAACTCGGCATGCCGGTGTGGGCAGGATTCTTGTGCGTGATGGGCCTGCTGCTGCTCACGGCAGTTATCGCCGGAGTTGTGGCCAAGGTTCGCTCCGGGAAGATCACGGGCCTGTCAGTGGCACAAGCCGAGTGGCAGGAGACAACCGACGCGGTTTCGCACGCCATGGGCGTTCCGCCGGCTCACGACGCGAGCGGATCCGGTCCCGCCGGTCGCGGCACCAATTGACCGCGCGCGCACGTCTGCCCTCGCCCCTTTCGTCTGTGCCGGCATCTAGCGACCGACCGCGTGACAAGCTCGGCCGACCGGTGCCTGCCGGTGATGACCGCGTCTTTCCTTCTGTCCCCGAGCGTGACTTCGTTTCCAGCGAGGATGCGTGGTCCGAGGGAATGGACTACCTCGTTCGCGATCTCCCGTTCCACGTCCACGAGGTTTTCGAACAGCGATGGCGCTGTGCTCCCGAGCCTGAGCGAAGCACCTGGCAGGCCCTTGCTCAATGGGGCGCAGCGCTCACCCATCACGCGAGAGGCAATGCGATCGGCCAACACCGCATCGCACGTCGCGCCCAAACACTGCTGGAGTCCGCCGAAGACGACGGTCAGATTCCCTCGGTGATCGACGTGGACGTCGTTCGCCAATCGCTAGCGCAACTCGCATGATCCGTTCGCCGCTCGAGTCTTCGCGTTGCCCGCAGCATCGATAGCGGAGCGCACCTCGTCGACCGTGAGCGCATACGCCGTCGCCTGCTCCTCAAAGCCGGACGCGAACACCATGCCGAAGACTTCACCGAACTCGTCAGTCAATGCCCCTCCGGACATGCCCTGCTCGACTGATCCACGAAGCACATAGACGTCGCGCTCTACTCCCGTTTCGCCGTAGATGGACTCACCTCGCGCGTTCACTCGTGTTCGCACTCGCACCGAGGTTGCCTCGAACCTCTCACCGCGGGGGAAACCCGCCACCACGGCCGGGTCCTGGGATTCCAACGAGGTTCGAGCCAGTCTCACTGGACGCGCCTGGAGATTCTCCGTACGCACTAAGGCGATGTCCACGCCCGGATCGAAGTAGACCACCGNGGCGCGCTGCGCNGACTGTTGTGGTCGAACGCGCACGACCAGATCTTCCACACCAGCGACGACGTGGGCGTTCGTCACGATCAGATCCGGCTCGATCGCGAATCCAGAACCGNTGACGATCGTTCCGCACGCACTCGCGCTGCCGGTCAAGCGCACCGAGGAGTCGCGGATAACCTCCACCGCCTTCTGGGCCGGCTCGGCGACCGGCGCGTCGACGTCCGGTCCCGGAACAGGAGCCAACCCCGCAAAAACTCTCGGTACCGCGGTCTCCCCAACAATGTCACGCAATCCGTCGAAGGCCGACAGAGCCGCCTCGGGCAGCATCCGATCGGTCGTCGTCAAGACCAACGATTCATTGACTTGNCGGGTGACATCTGTTCGAGGCAAGAAGGCCACAACGCTGGCAACGACCCACGCCACCAGGACCAGCGCCATCACATTCAGGGCAGCTCCCCCGACGTTGTCGACGAATCGCACAGGCCGCCAGGTCATCGAGGACCGAAGGCGGCGACCCAGGATCGACAGCAGAGCCTGCCCAAGGATGGCGCTGACGAGTACTCCAACGGCGACCACGACTATCTGCCACCAGCTCGAGTCAACGAAACGCTCCACAACGTCTGGCAGCCACAGCACTGCGAGCAAACCGCCACCAAGAAATCCGAGAAACGACAACACACCCGCGACGAACCCCTGACGCCACCCAACGAGGGCGAAAACGACAAAACCCCCGATGAGCAGCCAGTCGACAATGTTCACGTCATAGCTCGATCGCTACTTCGCGGCGAACGTCCCACTCGCGGCCCCATCCTGCGTATTCAATGATNCCGTCGAGGACACCGGCGGTGAAACCCCAGACCAACAGGTCATTCACCATGAAGCCCGGCCCGCGATACCCCGACGGGTGCACCGCTGTGTACCGATGGGCTGGGTCCACTAAAGAACTGATGGCTACCCGCTGCACCTGGGATACCTCTGCTGAGTCTTGAACCGAGACCGGGGAGGGCACATGCCACCACGCGAGAATCGGCGAGACAACGAAGTCGCTGACCGGAACCCACAGATCGGGGAGAGCACCAAAAACAGTCACCCCCGCGGTACGCAACCCGGTTTCCTCGTTCGCTTCCCGTAGTGCCGTCGATGCCGCGTCCACGTCGACAGGCTCGGCGACACCACCGGGAAAGGCCGGCTGACCGGAGTGAGCGTCGGCTCCACGGGCCCGCTCGATCAGCAGGACGTCGGGGCCGTCTCCGAACAGAACGAGCACTGCGGCATGGCGACCACTGCCGTCAATCGGCACGAAGCGAGTCACGTCCGATGACTGCACGCCAGGAAGCGCCTGCGCCAANGGGTTCAACCACGACGGAATCCGTGCGATGGCGTCCCGGTCGGCGAACCCTTGCGTTCGCCAACTCATNGGCGAATACCCAGGTATCGAATAAGCAATTGATTGAGGTAGGCATCGTCCGGTAGCGATCCGTTATGTCGACCGACGACAACGCCGAACTCGTTCACGAAGAAGGTGACCGGTGGGCCGGAGATCGCCATCAAGCGACGTATCTCCCCTTTGTTGTCAACAACGGATGGGAAGTCAGCATCGAAACCCTCCATCATCATCAATGCTGCCGAATCACGATCTTCGATATCGACGCCGAGAAACTGCACNTGACCCTTCAAGTCTGCAGCTGCGGAAGCGAGGATGGGCATCTCCGCGATGCACGGCGGGCACCACGAGGCCCACACGTTGATAACCAGTGGCGTTCCCCGCACAGTGGAAAGGTTGACGTCGGGTCCGTCTCCCAGGCACTGGAACGTCACCGACGGAAGTCCCGGGATCGCCGCGTCGGGGTCATCATCACCGAGCGGGCACGGCTCCAGTCCCGCGCGCTCGATCAGGGGCGCCAAGTCCGGATTCTTGGATGTCGTCACGGCTGGCGACGGAACCCCACCATCGGCGATGTCTTTCGTCTCAGAGGCCGAAGGTGAAGGGGAGCAACCGGCGATCAAAAACGCACCGACCAGAACTGCCACGCGAATTCTCATGCTCGACCCTGGGTACGTACGAGGGCCTGGGCTTCCTGGGCAACGGTCGGACCCTCACCGAAACTCGGGCACAAGGACGCCACCGGACAAGCGCCACAGGCGGGCCGTCGCGCGTGACATATTCGCCTGCCATGCCACACCACGTAGTGGGACAGCATCGTGTAGTCCTTGGCCGGGAAGAGCGCAGCGACATCCTGTTCGACCTTGTCCGGATTCTTCTGTGACGTCCACCCGAATCGACGCGCGAGGCGCCCAAAGTGGGTATCGACCGTGATCCCAGGGATATCGAATGCGTTGCCGAGGACAACGTTGGCTGTCTTGCGACCTACGCCCGGAAGTGAGACCAAAGAGTCGAGGTCAGCAGGCACGTCACCACCGGAGTCGTCACACAAGCGTTGGCCGATCTGTTGAATCGTCCGTGCTTTCTGTCGAAAGAACCCGGTAGGCGCGATCACCTGCTCCAATTCCTCCCGTTTCGCGCCTGCCAAGGCGGCGGCGTCCGGGTAGCGGCGAAAGAGTTCCGGAGTCACCTTGTTCACTCGCTGATCGGTGCACTGAGCACTCAGCACCGTCGCCACCAAGAGCTCCAAGGGGGTTGCAAAGTCCAATTCACAGTGCGCGNCGGGATACCTCTTCGCGAGGGCGCGATAAATGGCCCGAGCTTGACGACGCAGTTCCTTGGCGGATTCGTCGGTGGATGGTGACGAGGCCTGGACCATGCCAACAGAGTAAGCGGCACCTGGATCTTCGCAGCGTCGCTGGCTCACTCAGGAGTTCGGACCCTGTCCGTGCAACTTGACCGACTTAAGACACAATGGCGTNTCATCGGAGGGGATTGCCACTCTCCCAGAGCACCGAAAGGCACTGTCGTGGACGACGTCTTGGCGAACACTCCGCTGTTCTCAGCGCTGGACGCCCACGGCGCGGAGGCTCTGCGGAGCTCGCTGAGCGAGATGAAGGTTTCCAAAGGCCAGGAACTGTTCCACGAGGGTGAGCCTGGCGAGCACCTCTACCTGNTTCTCGACGGAAAGGTGAAGCTCGGCCACGGGGCGCCCGATGGTCGAGAGTCGCTGATGGCCGTCTTGGGGCCGGGCGAGATGTTCGGCGAGTTGAGCCTTTTCGACCCGGGGCTGCGCGCCTCCACGGCGACCGCGCTTACCGACGCCATCGTCCTCGCCCTCGGCAACGATCAACTCATGCCCCTTCTCGAGGGTCGCCCCGCTGTGGCTGCCGCTCTCTTACAGGCCCTGGCACGTCGTCTCCGTCGCACCAATGAAGCGATGGCCGACCTGGTCTTCTCNGATGTACCCGGTCGCGTCGCGAAAGCCCTGATGGAACTCGGCGAGAAGTTCGGGACCCTCACACCGGACGGATTGCTNGTCACCCACGACATGACCCAGGAGGAGTTGGCCCAACTAGTCGGGGCGTCTCGAGAGACTGTCAATAAGGCACTCGCCGAGTTCGGTCATCGTGGGTGGATAAAGNTGGAATCGCGGCAGGTTCTGATCACCGACGTCGAGAGGCTCGGTAAGCGGGCTCGCTAGTCGTTGTCGAGAAACTCGATCTGCGCTCGCACGGTCGCGATAGCGGCCGGCCTCACTTCCAACGGTATATCCGCGTACACGCGGTCCACAATCTCTTCAACCGTGCTCGCTCCGGCCTTCATCACGGCACAGATCTCATCCAGTCGTTCGTGCCGATGCTTCAGGTACGCCTCTACAACGCCGTCCGGATCGTCGAGCGGCGGTCCGTGGCCGGGAAGCAGCGTCGCGATCTCGTGCTCTCGACATTCTTCAGCGAGCGTCTGCAAACTCGCGAGGTAATCCGCGAGTCGCCCGTCGGGGTGCGCCACCAGCGTCGTACCTCGCCCGAGAACGGTGTCGCCGGTGAGGATGNATGTTCCCGCCANAAAACACACGCTGTCGGACGAGTGACCGGGCGTAGGGAGTACCCGGACATCGGCTCCATTGACCTCGAGAACAGCATCGTCACGCAGGGTTCGCACATCGCCCGCGCCTTTGTCGAGACGCGCGGCGTCCCAAGTATGCAGTGGCACACCGAGGTATCGCGCCAACTCGTGTGCCCCTTCAGCGTGGTCGATGTGACTATGCGTCAGGACTACGGCTGTTGCTCGATTGTTTCGACGTTCCAATGCGTCGCTGATGGCGATGTCGTGCCCACCACTCAAAGGGCCGGGGTCGATGATGATGCANGACCCCGAGGCCTCCCCCACGATCCACGTGTTGGTTCCATCGAGGGTCCACGCCGAAGGGTTGGGGGCGAGGACGCATTCAGCGAGATCGGACGTTGCACCCCCGGCCCACGGCATCGAACTGCCGATCAGTGGGCGACCACTCATCTCACAACTCCGACGTCATTGATGATCCGTCCGACTCTGCCCGATCGGGCCCGGCGACTCCGGAGACAAGCACGTCGTTGGTTTCCGCGTGCACGACATCCCACCGCCCGTCCAGGCGCCGCCGGGGAAGTTTGGGCACCGGGGGCGCGGTCGGTTGTCCGTCGACGCGTCCTGATGCCAAGGCCTCCAGNATCAGGACCGTCGGTCGCAACATGGGTANGAATCCATCCCGATGACTATGGAGCGCTTCTGCAGGGTCGATCCACCGCATGGCAACGGCTTCCGTCGTCGTGAGCCGGCCAACCTCTTCGGTGTCCGCAACAAAGAAAGAGACATCGAAGCGTTGATCCTCTACTTCCGGCGTCACCCATCGATCGAACAGGTGGCACACGGGCACCGCAATGTCGACTTCCTCTTTGGTCTCACGAATCGCACACGCCAACAGCGGATCCGCAGAAGCCAGATCGTCCTTGGACACTCCACCTCCGGGAAAGACGTTCATTCCGGGTGCAAAGGACATCGTCATACTGCGCTCGAGNAGAAGGACCAATGCGCCGCGACGCAACACCACCGTTGCCGCCGGTCGCGCCACCGGAGGTGTCCACCGGCCATCACCGGCGTGGACCGACTCCCAACGAGCCCGAAGGTCCACTGCTAGTCGGCGACTTCGACGATCATTTCGATCTCGACCGGCGCATCTTTCGGGAGAACCGAGACCCCCACAGCCGATCGGGCATGGCTCCCNGCGTCACCGAAGATTTCGCCAAGCAGGTCACTCGCACCGTTAATGACCGCGGGTTGCCCCGAGAAGGAGGGGTCGCTTGCGACGAATCCCACTACTTTGACGATGGATCGAATGTTGTCCAGCCCACCGACAACCGCCGCCACCGCGGCGAGCGCGTTCAGAATGCATACCCGGGCGCACTCCTGAGCTGTTACTTCGTTTACATCAGCTCCGACCTTTCCCGAGGCGATGAGCTCACCGCCAACGAGGGGCAACTGACCTGAGGTGTAAACATAATTTCCGGTGCTCTTCGCCGGGATATACGAGGCAAGAGGTGCCGCCACCTCCGGTAATTCGATACCCAGTTCCGACAAGCGAGCACTGAACGACATCAACTCACCCTTCGATCGGTCTCTTGAGATACGCGACAACGTTCTCAGCATTGGGGCCAGGAACAACTTGCACAAGTTCCCACCCGTCTTGCCCCCACGTGTCGAGTATCTGCTTGGTGGCATGGATGAGCAGAGGCACGGTTGCGTATTCCCACGTCGTCATGCCGGCAAGGGTAGCCGGTGAGAGTGAGGTACTCCGACGTGCGGCAATAGAGTGGAGCGATGTCTCCCACCCTCTGGCCTGACGTGGCCTTGCACGTCGTCTCCGGCAAGGGAGGCACCGGTAAGACGACNGTTGCTGGGGCGTTGGCGATGGCTCTCGCCCGCGACGGTCGACGAACATTGCTGATGGAGGTCGAGGGTCGTCAAGGAATCGCTCAACTGTTCGATGTTCCGCCGCTTCCGTACGAAGAACGCAAGGTAGCCGTCGCTCCCGGGGGAGGCGAAGTCTGGGCTCTCGCAGTCGACCCCGAGGACGCACTCCTGGATTACCTCGAAATCTTCTACAACCTCCGGCGCGCAGGATCCGCGCTTCGCCGCATGGGCGCTGTCGATTTCGCCACGACGATCGCACCCGGCTTGCGCGATGTTCTTCTCACCGGCAAGGCCTGCGAAGTGGTTCGCCGTGCCGACAAGCCGGGGGCGGACTCCTACGACGCTGTCGTCCTCGACGCTCCACCCACAGGGCGGATCACACGCTTTCTCAATGTGAACAACGAGGTATCAGGTCTGGCGAAGGTGGGGCCGATAAAAAATCACGCTGACCTGGTGATGAATGTCATCGGCTCACCTCGTACGGCCGTGCACCTCGTCACGCTGCTCGAAGAGATGCCCGTGCAAGAGACCATCGACGGCGTTGCCGAGTTGCGAGCCGCCTCTCTTCCCGTCGGAGGGGTTCTGGTGAATATGGCGCGCCCAACGAAACTAACGGACATCGAAATGGATCAGGCCCTCACCACCAGCTTGCCGATCGAAGAGATTGAACGAGGCTTGCACGACGCTGGCTTAACCTCCGACATTGCACAAGCAGCGAACGTGCTCGCCGGAGAAGGGCGAGACCACGCCCTGAGAGTGCGACTCGAGCAGCAGGAGACCATCCGGCTCGACGCCCTAGACGTTCCCGTTCTCCAACTGCCGTACGTCAGTGGTGGAATCGATCTCAGTTCTCTGTACGAGTTCGCGTCCGTGCTCAGCGATCAAGGAGCATCGTCATGACACCCGAGGCCCTGCACGTCGACGACATTCTCGATGACCCTTCGATCTCGATCATCGTGTGTACCGGAGCGGGCGGAGTCGGCAAAACAACCACGGCGGCTGCCCTCGGGTTACGAGCGGCTCAACGCGGCCGTCACGTGTGCGTGTTNACCATNGACCCGGCTCGCCGACTCGCNCAGGCCATGGGGTTGACCGAGCTCGACAACACTCCCCGGCAGGTCACTCATGACACTGGCGATGGCTCACTCCACGCGATGATGCTGGACATGAAGCGCACCTTCGACGAGGTGGTTGAGGCGCACGCAGATCCCGACCGCGCGGCACAGATACTCGAAAATCCTTTCTACCAGGCACTGTCTTCGTCCTTCGCCGGCACGCAGGAATACATGGCGATGGAGAAGTTGGGGCAGCTGCACGCGCAGCCCGGTGCCCCGTGGGACTTGATCGTGGTTGACACGCCTCCCTCCCGAAGTGCTTTGGATTTCCTCGATGCTCCGGCTCGACTGGGGTCGTTCCTGGACGGACGCTTCATCCGAATTCTCACGGCGCCCGCTCGTGGAGCCGGTCGCGGTCTAGGCAGACTCGCGGCAGCCGGTTTCGGTATTTTCACCGGGGTTCTCGGAAAGATTCTCGGCGCCCAGGTGCTTACCGATGTCGGCACCTTCGTGGCGGCCATCGATACGACCTTCGGTGGATTCCGGGAACGTGCGGATCAAACGTTCCGTCTGCTTCAACAGGACTCCACTCGGTTCCTCGTTGTCGCNGCTCCCGAACCCGACGCGATGCGCGAGGCGTCCTACTTCGTCGAACGACTCCGGTCCGAGGACATGCCGCTCGGTGGATTGATCGTGAACAGAGTTCAGGCCATCGACGTGGAGATCATGACCGCGGAGACCGCTCTCGCGGCAGCCGAGCGGCTGACCCGCGATGCCGGCGACTCGGTGCTGACGGCGCGGCTCCTGGAACTACATGCTGATCGGTTGCGAATCCGCGAACGTCAGCGACACGTCACCGAGCGCTTTACCGGCGCGCACCCGGGCGTTGCCGTCGCCCAAGTACCGGCCCTCGCGGGGGATGTGCACGACATGACCGGCCTTGCGAAGGTTGGAGAACTGCTCTGCGCGCCCCGTGCCGACTAACGCCGACGAGCAAACGCCGAGGCGCACAGCACCGACGTCGTCGGCGAACGAGGGGGACTACGACGCGCGTATGGGGGCGAAAATGTCGCGCCGCTCGTATTCGGTCTGCGCGGTCTCGAGAAGGTTTTGCCACGACGTCACATGAGGGCGTCGGCGCAGCAGTGCCCGCCGCTCGCGCTCTGTCATGCCTCCCCAGACTCCGAATTCCACGCGATTGTCCAGAGCATCCGCAAGACATTCGGTTCGGACATCACATCCCATGCAGATCGCCTTAGCGCGGTTCTGCGCGGCGCCTTGAACGAAAAGAGAGTCGGGATCGGTGGTGCGGCACGCCGCTCGCGCGGCCCAGTCGGTGTCCATGGACACAGGGTCTCCTCCTCCACATCGAACTGGACTTTCCCCCTAGTGGTGGCAGAAGGTACGCCCCACAGCCCCCCTAGGGTAGGCTCGAAATAACTATTTTTAAATAGTTACTTTTTTGCACATTTGAACGCACCATCCGCCCCTAGGGGAATTCGAGCACCAAGGGCCCTTCCTGCTACACGACGGGTACGTTTCCGAGATACAACTGCGACACGTCGCACCATGTCTTGGCCTACTACTGAAGCGTTCGTGACCGCATTCCTCCTCGCTTTTTGGGCTCTTCGCTGACGCGTCATCGACGTATTCAGCACCGTGAATCGCCTATTGAGCATCGCCGGCCCGGCACCGCTACCGCCGTGATCGGAACCAGCGCGCATACCCTGGACGTCCCATGTCAGTGACCAGCGATCAACCACGGCGGCGAATCACACCCTTCGGGGTGGTCGGCCGCCTTCTGGCGTTCGCCGTCGGCTCCGTTATCGCCGGCGTCATCGTTGGCCTGATGCTCCTGCCCTTCGCCGGCGCCGCAGGAGTCGTCACCCGGGACGTCATATCCGACTTCGAGTCCCTACCGGTGTCTTTGAGTACTCCGCCGCTACCTGAACGGTCCGTCATTTTGGCCTCAGACGGCTCGCTCCTCGCGACGTTGTATTACCAAAACCGCGTCGAGGTGCCCTTGAACAGCATCGCCCCGGTTATGCGCCAGGCGATCATCGCTATCGAAGATGCGCGTTTCCTCGAGCACAACGGCGTCGATGCCCGGGGTGTCGTTCGCGCTCTTGCGCGCAACACAACTGCGGGGGGCATCGAGCAGGGGTCGTCGACCTTGACCATGCAGTACGTCAAGAACGTTCTCGTCAATCAGGCAACATCCGCCGAAGACCTCGAACAAGCCCGCGGCGACAGTTTCACCCGCAAGATCCGCGAAGCACGTCTGGCTCTCGCCTTGGAAAAGCGCTTCAGCAAGAGCGAGATCCTGGCTCGCTACCTGAACATCGCCTACTTCGGGTCCGGGGCGTACGGAGTCGAAGCAGCTGCTCGACGCTACTTCTCCAAACCGGCAGCAGATCTCAACTTGAGTGAAGCGGCCACCCTGGCCGGCATCGTGAAAGGACCAACGGCCTACGACCCGCTGCGCAATCCCGAGAACGCCACCCAGCGGCGGAACGTGATCCTGCAACGAATGGCGAGCGTCGGGTTCATCTCATTCGAGCAATCCGCGCGGGCGGCGGCGATACCGATGGAAGACGTGCTGAACCCAACCCGGACCTCCAACGGATGCACGTCTTCGTACGCCCCCTTCTTCTGCGACTACGTTCTGCAAACGATCCTGACCGACGAGGCATTTGGCGAGACCCCGGAGGAGCGAGAGGCCTTTCTCCGGCGCGGTGGTTACACCATCCGCACCACCCTCGACCCGAAGGTCCACCGGTCCGCTACCGACACCGTCAACGAGTTCATTCCACCGGACGACGACAGCCGCAAGGCGGTAGCCGTTTCGATGGTGGAGCCCGGGACCGGAAACATCATCGCCATGACGCAGAACCGAACGTGGGGTACGTCTGGCGTCGGCAAAACCACCTACAACTACAACACGGATCGCTCCATGGGCGGCACCATCGGCATGCAGGCCGGGTCGACCTTCAAGATCTTCACGCTGGCCGCTGCCCTCGAGGCTGGGATCTCCCCCTACGAGCCGATCAACTCTCCGAGCCCAGCAACGTTCGAAGGCTTCGTTAACTGCGACACCGGTGTTCCCTTCCCCACCGTGACCGTCAACAACTCCACCACGAGCGGCTTCTTGTCCATGGCGCAGGCAACCGCGTTCTCCACAAACACCTATTTCATGGCAATCGAAGAAAGAACAGGCATCTGCCGCGTCGCGGAGATCGCCGAGTCGATGGGGGTATACACCGGCAGCGGTGACGAACTTCCCCGCGTTCCCACACTCACTCTCGGGGTCGCCGAGGTCACTCCTTTGGCTATGGCCAACGCGTATGCCACTTTCGCCGCCCACGGCGCGCACTGCGAGCCGCGAAGCATCCTTGAAGTCCGCGACCGCGACCAGAAACGACTCCCCGTGCCCGAAGAGAAGTGCATCCAAGTCATCGACAGACCGGTCGCCGACTCGGTCACCGAACTCCTTTCCGGCGTGGTGGACGGTCCGATCGCCGGACGTACAGGCTCACGGATGTCCCTCGCGCCTCAGCCGGTCGCTGGGAAGACGGGAACGACCAACGAGTCGGCTGCAGTTTGGTTTGCCGGCTACACCCCACACGTGGCGGCGGCCGTCTGGATCGGGGACCCACGCGGCGGCTTCGCCCACCCGTTGAAGGACATCACCATCAACGGCACGTACTACCAACAGGTCTTCGGCGGCACCCTCGCCGGCCCCATTTGGAAAGCCAGCATGGAAGCGGCCCTGGCGGACAAGCCAATCGAAGAGTTCGTCTTGAGCACTGATCTACCTACGTCCGTCTTTGACGTGAACGAGATTCCCGACATCACCGGCATGGCGACACCGGAGGAGATATTCGCAGCCCTCACCAAGGTCAACCTCGAGCTCGGCGAGATAAGCGAGGAGGACTCTCCCGAACCTGCCGGCACCGTCATCGCCCAGACCCCAGAGCCGGGTGGTCCCGCCGTCCCTCAGACAGCTGTGGACATCGTCGTTTCCACAGGGTTGAACACCGTTCCCGAAAGTCGTGGCGCGCCGGTCCAAGACGCCACCACCATCATGGAGCGCTCCGGCTACACGGCCGAGATCGTTCTCCTCGAGACCGCGACGGTGACTCCCGGGCTCGTGCTGCAGCAATCGGTTCCCGCCGGAACGGTGGCACCGGTGGGCAGCGTCATCCTCTTGACGGTGTCGGCGCCCCCGACGCTCGTACCGCAGCCGGAAATCCCGCAGCCCGCACCTGATCCAGCTGCTCCTCCGGTGGAGGATCCTGCAGTGGCAGCACCGGCGCCGTAGCGACGCCGCGCCCACGCTTCTACATTCCCAGCGCCGCCTTGACGCGCGTCGCGACCACGCTTCCGTCGGCGCGACCCTTGACCTTGGGCTGGACGATCTTCATGACCGCGCCCATCGCTTTCCCGCCCTCGGCACCGCTGCCGGCAACTTCCGCAACTGCGGCGTCGATGATCGCGTTCAGTTCGTCATCAGACATCTGTTCGGGGAGGTACTCCTCGATGACCGCCAGTTCCGCGCGTTCGGTATTTGCCAACTCGCCACGTCCGGCGTCGTCATAGGCCTCGGCCGCTTCCCGTCGCTTCTTGGCTTCGCGACCGAGAACCGTCATCACGTCATCATCGGATAGTTCGCGGGCCTGCTTGCCCGAGACTTCCTCGTTCGTGATCGCCGCGAGAACCATGCGGATCGTTCCCGAGCGCAGCTCGTCGCGCGCCTTCATCGCTGTGGACAAATCCGACTGAAGCTGATCTTTGATTGTGGCCATGGGGGCATCTTGCCACCGCAGGCGCAAACCGCCCGTGTCATCATGGATGCGTGACGACCAGCACCCGCCTGCTCACCTCCGCCCTCGTTGCCGGGCTCGGAGCCGTGGCATACGCCCGTTGGGAGTCCGAGCGCTTCACCTTGCGCCGCGCCACCGTTCGCGCCCTCACGACACCGCAGCCGGATTTGCGCGTACTGCATCTGTCGGATCTGCACCTGGTCCCGGGACAAACGACGAAGAAGGCGTGGGTGTCCAGCCTGGTGGAACTTCGCCCCGACGCGGTGATCGCCACCGGTGACTTTCTCTCGCATCGGGATGCGATCGGTGAAGTCGTCGAAACACTTGAGCCGCTATTCGACATTCCCGGTGCTTTCGTCCTCGGTAGCAACGACTACTACGCCCCGAAGCCGATCAACCCTGCGCGCTACCTGACCGGTCCCTCGGGTTTGCAGCCCAATCGTCCGATGCTGCCGTGGCAGGACCTGGTGGCCGGGCTTACGGCCGGCGGCTGGCTGGACTTGTCCAACACGGCATCGCGACTCAAGGCTGACGGTCGGGAGATCGACATCCGGGGCGTCGACGATCCGCATATTGGACGGGACGACTACGGCATGGTTGCCGGCCCCTTCGACCCAGGAGCCGACCTGGCGCTCGCTGTCGCCCACGCCCCCTACCGTCGAGTTCTCGACCCGATGGCGGCGGACGGCGCACACCTGATCATGGCCGGCCACACCCACGGCGGTCAGTTGCGCGTCCCCGGCTACGGCGCACTGGTAACGAATTGCGATCTCGATACTCGGCGCGCCCGCGGCCTGAGCGAACACCGAGGCAGCGCGTTGCACGTCAGCGCAGGGTTGGGCACCTCGCCGTATGCGCCGTTCCGCTTCGCCTGTCCGCCCGAGGCAACACTGTTGACGCTCACCTCATGACCTGAGTTTCTCCTTCCAGGGCACAACTCGGCGTGATCATGGCGCGAGGAGTGATCGGGCGATGTCTGTTCGGAACGCTCGGCTACACTCGCGTGGCCCTTCCAGGGCGCTCGGGGTGTGGCGCAGCTTGGTAGCGCGCTTCGTTCGGGACGAAGAGGTCGTGGGTTCAAATCCCGCCACCCCGACGCTGGATGGGGCAGGTGCTGCCGCACCTGCCCCATCGTTTTCCCGTCGTTTCCCCGAGGAGGCCCGATGAGTGTTCCCGACCGACGGCCGTCGCGCTCGGATCTCGGCCCCGTCACTCGCGAGTACGTCAAGGCCATGGGCTGGCGCTCGGTCAACATGCACACCCACATCTCACTCGTTCACTCCTACGTCTACGTAGAGGTACCAAAGGCCGGCTGCGGGACCATGAAGGCGACTCTCGGTGGTCTCGAAGCCGCACGCAAAGGTCCTGGGCTGGTGCGCCGGGTGCAGGAAGCGCCGCACAACCGCATCAACGCCACGCCCTTCGTCAAGCCGTTTCAGTTGCCACCGGATCTGCTGGAGGAAACCCTCGCGTCCTCGTCCTTCCGACGCTTCACGGTTGTGCGCGACCCGGCTACGCGCGTGTTGTCTTCTTATCTGGAGAAGATCGTCCAGGGCTTGAAGCAAAGCGAGTCGATCGCTGTGACCTTAGGAATTTCGGCGTCCGAGATAACTTTCGAGCAATTTCTCGACGTGATCGACGAGCAGCCTTCACGTGAGCAGGACCCTCACTGGCGAAGGCAGGCAGACCACCTGGGTTGGGGCATCATCGACTACATCGCTGCCATTCATCTCGAGCATCTCGATTCATCATGGGTTCAGGTGGCAGACCTGACGGGCATTCCGGACCTTCGCGAGACCTTTTATTGCAAGAACTCCACTGGAGCCTCGGCCAAAATCGAGGAGTACTTCACGCCAGAACTTCGGACGAAGGTTGCACGCATCTATCAAGGCGACTATTCGGCCTTCGGGTACTAGTCAGAATCGCTCAAGCAGCAGCTCGGCGATCTGCACCGCATTCAGCGCCGCGCCTTTGCGGAGGTTGTCACCGCTGACAAACAGGGCAAGACCTCGCCCATCCGACACTGTGGAGTCCTGCCGGATGCGTCCGACATATGACGGATCTCTCCCCGCAGCCATCAACGGTGACGGCACGTCCGTCAGTGCCACTCCCGGGGCATCGGACAGCAGTTCACCGGCCCGCTCGACACTCAAAGGGGCGGCGAACTCGGCGTTGATGGCGAGGGAGTGGCCGGTGAACACTGGGACCCGTACGCACGTTCCACTGACTGCAAGATCGGGAATCGACAGGATCTTGCGTGTCTCGTTGCGCAGCTTGGCTTCTTCGTCAGTCTCCCCAGAACCATCGTCAAGGAAGCTGCCCGCCTGCGCCACAACGTTGAAAGCGATAGGCGAGACGTATTTGTTCGGCGCTGGGAACTCCACGGCAACGCCCGAATAAGTGAGTTCCTCGATGCCGTTCCCGGACACCGAGTGCACCTGAGAAGCAAGCTCCTCCACACCCGCCAAGCCGCTTCCCGACACCGCTTGATACGTCGTAGCGATCATCCGGCGCAGCCCAGCATCATCGTGCAGCGGCTTGAGCACCGGCATCGCAGCCATGGTGGTGCAGTTCGGGTTCGCGATGATTCCGCTACTCATGGCCTCGATGGCACCGGGATTGACCTCGCTGACGACCAGCGGTACTTGCGGATCCATCCGCCAGGCTGAGGAGTTATCGATCACGATCGCGCCAGCCTGCGCGAAAGACGGCGCCCACTCCTTGGACGCGGAGCCACCGGCGGAGAACAGCGCGATGTCGATACCGGTCAAGTCGGCCGTGGCGAGATCCTCGACCACGATCCCTTGATTACCCCAGTCGATTGTCGTACCTGCAGACCGCGCACTGGCAAGGAAGCGCATGGTGTCGACGGGGAACTTTCGCTCGGCGAGCAATGTGCGCATCACACCGCCGACCTGGCCGGTCGCACCGACGACGGCGACGTTCACCTTCGCGGAGCTCACGCTCATCGCCCCGAACCCGCGTACACGACCGCCTCCCCATCAGCGTCCAGGCCGAATGCCGAATGCAGCGCCTGCACCGCCTTTGTCGAATCGTCTACACGTGTCACGACAGAGATACGAATCTCCGATGTCGAGATCATCTCGACATTGATGCCCATCTCAGCAAGAGCTTGGAAGAAATCGGCGGAGACTCCAGGGTGTGAACGCATGCCCGCACCGATCAACGAGACCTTCGCGATGTGCTCGTCGACCGTCAACGACTCGAACTCGATCGCCTCTTGCCGTGCGTTGATCGCCTCCATTGCTTGCTGCACCGACCCTTGCGGACAGGTGAAGGTGACATCCGTTCGACCCGTCGCCGCCGCCGACACGTTCTGAACGATCATGTCGATGTTGATGCTGGCGTCGGCCAGAGCGCGAAAGATCGCGGATGCCTGACCCGGCTTGTCAGGAACACCGACGACCGTCACTTTCGCGTCATTCACATCTGCCGCAACTCCGGAAATGATCGGCTGCTCCATAGCTCTTCCTTCTTCGATGGCGCGGGTGATCGCTTCAGGCGACATCACCCAGGTTCCCTCTTTCGACGAAAACGACGAACGAACGTGGATGGGTAGATTAAATCGACGGGCGTACTCGACACATCGCAGGTGCAGCACCTTGGCGCCCACGGCCGCAAGTTCCATCATCTCCTCGTACGTGATGAAGGGGACGCGGCGAGCGGCCGGTACCACTCGCGGGTCGGTGCTGAAGACACCGTCGACATCGGTGTAGATCTCGCAGACATCAGCGTTCAGCGCGGCTGCCAGCGCGACCGCCGTCGTATCGGAGCCACCTCGCCCGAGAGTGGTGATGTCCTTGGAATCCTGCGCAACACCCTGGAACCCCGCCACGATCGGGATGGCGCCCCCGGCGAGCGCCTCGCTGATGCGTCCGGGGGACACGTCGATGATGCGCGCGGCACCATGAGCGGAGTCTGTGATCAACCCCGCTTGCGATCCGGTGTAACTGCGCGCCTCGGCCCCCAAGTCATGAATCGCCATTGCGAGCACAGCCATGGAGATTCGCTCGCCAGCGGTCAAGAGCATGTCGAGTTCGCGACCCGGCGGCAGCGGCGAGACTTCGTTGGCGAGGTCGAGCAACTCGTCCGTGGTGTCCCCCATCGCAGAGACCACGACTACGACCTCGTCACCGGATTTTTTGGTGTCCACGATCCGTCGCGCCACCCGCTTCACGCTGGTGGCGTCGGTGACGGACGATCCGCCGTACTTTTGGACAATCAAGGACACAGCGCCACAGCCTACGGCCGGGCACCGGTGGCAGATCTAATGCTCCCGGAAGCCCCAGTACAAAAGCCAGGAGTAGGCGATGACGAAACTCGACCCAAACGCGAGGTACAGCCATCGCATGAAGGTCCACTGCTCTTCCGCGGGGAGGAAGACGGTGAGCAGCGTCATCAGACCGCCTCCGAGGATCATCACCGCGGCTGCCCCGCGAATCCCTGGGCGATCGGCTCGCCGCACCAACCACATCTGACCGGCGAGAGCCACCAAGCAGGCTCCCACCATCCGCAAGGCCCACTCGGCTTCGACCGACGCACGCATGCCTAGGGCCTCCGCAAACCAGGCGGGAAGCACCAGCAGCGCCACCGAGGAGAAAGCGAAGACGAGTGCGCCAGCGGCCAGAACGCCTCTGATGTAGCGAACGTCGTCCACAACCTCCACGCTAGCGAGGAACGACCCCTGAGGTGACACTTCGACGCGACGTCGGGAAGTATTCCCTTGTGAGTACTCGGGCTCTGGAAAGCGACGCTGCACCCGTCGACCGCTCCGGCAGCGCACGTAGGGGTGTGTGGCTCGCGATCGCGGTTGCTATCGGCTGGTTGATGATCTCGAGTTGGGCTGGACCCCTGGCTGGACAGTTATCCCAAGTACAGGAAAACGACAACGCCGCTTTCCTTCCCTCATCCGCCGAGTCAACGCTCGTCGCCGAGGAGCAGGCCCAGTTCGCCGACAGCACGGCCATTCCGCTTCTGGTCGTGGTGTCCAAGCCAGATGGCGGCCAGTTCACGGCGGCGGATCAAAAGGCCGTCGGCGAGCTCGTTCAACAGATCCCCGATCTGCAGGTGCCCGACGGAGAACAGGTCTCGGCGTATCTCGATCCGGTCCCGCTCATTCCGATTCCCTCCGAAGACGGCGACGCCGTCTTGATCAACGTGCCAGTCAACGGCGATCGCGGATCCGCGCTTCTGAGCAACGGTGAGATTGCTTTCCTCGGCATTGTCGACGTGATTCGAGAAGCGGCCACCGCCTATCCCGACCTTCAGGTGAACGTCACAGGACCGGGTGGCTTCCTCGCCGATCTGATCGAAGTTTTCGGGGCCATAGACACCACATTGCTCATCGCAACCGCACTAGTGGTCGCAACCATCCTCATCTTCGTCTACCGCAGTCCATTCCTGTGGCTCATCCCACTCATTGCCGCGGGTATTGCGCTGTCGACGGCGAGCGCGCTCGTCTACATCCTCGCGGACAACGACGTCGTTGTTCTCAACGGTCAAAGTCAAGGGATCTTGACGGTGCTCGTCTTCGGCGCAGGAACCGACTATTCACTCCTCCTTGTCAGCCGCTATCGAGAAGAACTGCATCGGCATCGACTGCACACGACCGCTATTCGTCGTGCTCTTCGTGGAACCGTCGAGCCCATCGTTGCCTCGGGAGCAACGACCTCCATTGGGCTCATGTGCTTGCTGCTGAGTGAGCTGAACTCCAACAAGTCGACCGGGCCGGTAGCCGCGATCGGCATTGTTGCCGCGGTCATCGTGATGCTCACTTTCCTCCCGGCCCTTCTCGTGATTCCTAGTTTCGTGCTACCGATCCTCGCGTTCTTGGTGCCTACGATCATCGGTCTCGCTATCGGTTTCCTCGTCGATGTTCCACTGACCCCATTCCTGGCAGCCGGAGGACTTTTCGCTGCGATAACGATCGTCGGCTGGGTCGTCTTCGGTATCGCTCGAGTCAAGGGCAAGGGACCCTTTACTCGCGAACGCTTCCCCTCGGGTAGCTGGGCGTTTTGGCCTCGCACGCCGCGTTTCGGACAAGAGGACATCAAGATGTCCGGTCTGTGGGCGAGGATCGCCTGCAGCGTGGGGCGTCGTCCGCGAGTCACCTGGATCGCAACGGCCCTGGTGCTGTTGTTCCTCGCGGGCTTCAGCAGCACTCTGAAAGCAGACGGCGTTGCCACCTCTGAATCGTTCGTCAACGCTGAAGAAGTGGACTCCGTTATCGGGCAAGAGATTCTGGTCGAAAACTTCGCCGCTGGGCTCGGGAGCGAGACGCTGATCACCGCCAACGTCGATGCCGCGATCGACGTCCTGGAAGCGGTCGAGGCGACTGAAGGAATCGACAGCGTCGTGTGGCAGACCGACCTACCACCGGGCGCCGAGGGTCAGATGATGGCCGAGCCCACCGTCGTAGATGGTCGGGTGCTCTTGCTAGCGACCCTGACCGATCCTCCCGATTCAGGCGATGCCGAGGTCCTCATCGGTGAATTGCGCGAGGACCTCGCGGGGATGCCAGGGGCCGACGCGCGCGTGGGCGGACCGACTGCAGTCGCCTACGACATCGACCAGGCGAACCTTCGCGATCGCAACGTCATCATTCCGCTGGTTCTGTTCGTCATCTCCATCATTTTGATCATCTTGCTCCGGTCCCTCGTCGCTCCTTTGCTCTTGATCGGCACCGTCATCCTGTCTTTCTTCGCGACGTTGGGTGCCTGCGCCATTGCCTTCAACCACATCTTCAATTTTCCGGGAGCCGATGCGTCGTTCCCGCTCTTCGCATTCGTCTTCCTCGTTGCTTTGGGCGTCGACTACAACATCTTCCTGATGACCCGGGTGCGCGAAGAGTCAAAGACGATCGGAACGCGACCCGGCATTCTGCGGGGACTAACGGCGACGGGCGGGGTCATCACGAGCGCCGGCATCGTTCTCGCCGCCACCTTTCTGGTACTCGGAGTTCTCCCGCTCGTCGCCCTACGTCAAGTCGGCTTCGCCGTCGCCCTCGGCGTGTTGATCGACGCATTTATCGTCCGGACCACCCTGGTGCCAGCTCTGGCCTACGACATCGGCCGCAAAGTGTGGTGGCCGAGCGCGTTGGCGCGGGCCGAACAGCCGTCCGATCAGTCGGAGTCGCAACCGGTCGGCTGAGATCCGCGCTCGAGTCGTGAAACCAATTGACCCGACGACTCCTGCTCTTGACCATCCGTGAATATCAGCGCCACCTGGTCGTTGAGTCCGAAGAGATCGGGGACCGGTACCGCCCGGTAGAACGGCTCCTCGGCATCGAAGAAGGTTTGATTCACTAGTTGCTGAGGGGCCAAGAATTCCGAGGCGGACTCCGACGCGCGCGCCATGTACTCCTGCCAGGCATTGTTGTGGTCAAGGTATGCCTGCCGGGCACGTTCGATGTCCGTGTGCCATATGGCGATGGGCAGATCCGACACGTCGGCTCCCGCTGCGGCGATGTCTTGCTCTGCATCAGCGGCCAGGCTGCGCAGTTCGGCATCGAGCTTCTGCTGCTGGCCCTCGCCACCGTGATCCTCGAAGGCAGCCGCGGTCGAGTCCTGGAGATCCTGCATAGCCTGCTCTGAGGCCTCGACTCGTTCGAGGAAGTTCTGCATTTCGACGTTGCGCCACACCGCGTCCGCCAACACCACCATGCCGGCCAAGATCGTGAGCGTGAAGGCGACGGCGCCCGCCGCCCACGGAACCCACGGTCGGTGGATCCACGACTCGTGCCCAGTTCTAGCCGCCGAATCCGCCCCAGCGGCCTGCTCGAGTGCCCGATAGCCCTCCATATCGACCATTGTGCGTCACTTTGTTATCCATCTCGTGCCCGGCCCAGAGGACGGGGCATTACGGTAGTGCGCCGTGAGCGTGGAAACTTCCCTGGGATGGCGCGCGCGCTACGACGCGCTCGTCCTCAATCTGAGGCGCCAACTCTCGGCGCTCCCCCCTGGCCAGCCACTACGGCTCGCGAAATCCACCTCCAACCTGTTCCGTCCTCGCGAGAGTTCTGCGATGGGCCGTTTGGACGTGACGGCGTTCGACGGGGTGCTTCATGTGGATCCCGACACGAATACCGCCGAGGTGCTCGGCATGACCACCTACGAGCACCTCGTCCAGGCGACGCTTCCCTACGGCCTGATGCCCTTGTGCGTTCCGCAATTGAAGACGATCACGCTGGGTGGTGCCGTCACCGGCCTCGGTATCGAAAGCGCGAGCTTCCGCAGCGGCCTTCCGCATGAGTCCGTGATCGAGATGGACATCCTCACCGGTGACGGAGACGTACTGACCATCACGCCCCAGGCAGACGATGCCCACCGCGACCTCTTCTTCGGCTTCCCGAACTCCTACGGATCACTCGGGTACGCGCTCCGGCTGAAGATCGAACTTGAGCCAACCAAGCCCTTCGTTCACCTACGCCACTTGCGGTTCGATTCCGCGGAAGCGATGACGGCGGCGATGACCACCATCAGCGCCGCCATGGAGTACGACGGGACCCGAGTCGACTTTCTCGATGGGACGGTCTTCACCCCTTCGGAGCAGTATTTGACCCTCGGCGAGATGGTCAGTCGGCTTCCCGCCGGAATGTCGATCAGCGACTACACCGGCATGGACATCTACTACCGGTCCATCCAAGAGAAGTCACAGGACGTCGTCACCATTCACGATTACCTATGGCGCTGGGACACCGATTGGTTCTGGTGCTCGCGAGCGTTCGGTGCGCAGAAGCCGGCGATTCGACGTTGGTGGCCGAAGTCCAAACTCCGCAGTGACGTCTATTGGAAGTTCATCGCTCTCGATCGCAAGTACAACTTCTCGTCGCGCACCGATGCGCTCCGGGGTCGACCGCCTCGTGAGCACGTGGTGCAGGACATCGAGGTTCCGGTGGACGCACTGCCGGAGTTTCTCGACTTCTTCCACGCAGAAGTAGGGATCGAGCCGATCTGGGTTTGTCCTTTGCGGCAGCGCGACCCCGATGCTCGGTGGCCGTTGTACGAGCTTGACCCGCGCAAGCTCTACGTGAACGTCGGCTTCTGGTCCACTGTTCCGATCTCCGATGGTGGTGATCCGAGCGACGGTCGAGTGAACAGGCGAATCGAGCAGAAGGTCATAGAACTCGATGGACGCAAGTCCTTGTATTCGACGGCCTTCTACGACAGGGAAACGTTCTGGTCGATCTACGGCGGGCACGTCTACGAGCGCTTGAAGAAGGAGTACGACCCCCACGAGCGACTGTTGGGTCTTTACGAGAAAGTGGTGGAGCAGCGATGAAACTCGCGGACGTGTTTTCGAAAATCATCACCCCCGATCGAAGGGTGAGTTTTCGCGCATACGACGGATCAAGTGTGGGGCCGCAGGACAACGACGTCATCTTGGAGATCCGTAGCCCCCGCGCAGTGCAATTCCTCGCCGGGGCTCCCTCGCAACTCGGACTCGCGCGCGCCTACGTCAGCGGCGATCTCGAGATCATCGGCGACGCTTACACCGCTCTCAAGCGGCTCTATCCCCTGGATACGTCGCACCTGTCATGGCGAGACAAGCTCGATTTGGCCAAGGCATTCGGTACGCACGCGTTGAAGCGCCCCACACCCCCGCCCCAGGAGCGGCGATTGCGTGGACGCCGGCACTCCAAGGGCCGCGACGCGGAGGCGATTCATCACCACTACGACGTCTCCAATCGTTTCTACCGTTGGGTCCTGGGGCCATCCATGGCCTACACGTGCGCCGTGTTCCCCGATGCCGACGCCTCCCTCGAGGCTGCACAGGAGGAGAAGTTCGACCTCGTCTGCCGCAAGCTCGGACTCCGTCCGGGGATGCGTCTGCTGGATGTGGGCTGTGGCTGGGGAGGCATGGTCCTACACGCGGTGAAGAACTACGGGGTCAGCGCGATCGGCGTCACCCTCTCAGCCCAACAGGCGCAGTGGGGTCAGGAGGCGATTGCCGATGCAGGGCTGGAAGGGCAGGCCCAGATTCGTTTCAGCGACTACCGCGACGTGCCGGAGTCAGAATTCGACGCCGTCTCGTCCATCGGACTCACCGAGCACATCGGCCGCGCGAACTATCCGTCGTACTTCTCTTTCCTTTACGGCAAGATTCGTGAAGAGGGTCGGATGCTCAACCACACCATCACTCGACCCAACAACGACGAGCCGTCTCACTACCGAACGAGTTTCATCAACCGGTACGTCTTCCCGGACGGAGAACTGTCTGGGCCCGGCTACATCATGAGCGCAATGAACGACGCCGGTTTCGAGATACGACATGAGGAGAACCTCCGCGAGCACTACGCACTCACGCTCAAGCACTGGTGCGAAAACCTCGAGGATCACTGGGATGAGTCCGTTGCCGAAGCAGGATTGGGTATCGCACGGGTCTGGCGCCTCTACCTGGCCGCCTCGCGGCTCGGTTTCGACCTCGACACCATCCAGCTGCACCAAACTCTTGGCGTCAAGTTGGGCCCCGGCGGATCATCCGGTATGCCCCTTCTTCCTGACTTCACCCGCGCAGCAAGCCTGGCCGGCGCCGGAATCTAGGAGGTCTGCGCGCCCGCCGTTTCCTCAGGCCTGCAGCGGTGACGGTGCGGATACGTTCAGACCACCGTCTGCCACCAGGGTCGTTCCGGTGATGTAGTCGCCGGCCGGTGCGGCGCACAAAGCCACGAGTTCCGCCACCTCCTGGGGTGTTTGCAAGCGGCCCGCAGGTACGACGGTTGCCACCTGCGCCGGGTCGATGCCGTAGCGCTCCATGGCTTCTGTGTGAACGATTCCTGGCGCAACCGCGACGGTCCGGACCCCGCGTGATGCCCATTCTGCAGCCCAGGTGCGGACCAGTGACTCCACGGCCGCCCTTGATGCGCTCGAATGAGTCATGCCCGGCATTCCTCGGCTCGGAGTCATGGTGATGCACGCGACTTTGCCGTAGCCGTTCGCAAGCATCGACAGCGATGCCGCTTGTGTTGTCAGGTACCAGGTGGCGTCGAGATTCAACCGCATCACCGCTCGAAAGCCTTTGGGCGTGATCTGCTCGGCTGCAGAGATGAACTGACCACCCGCGTTGTTCACCAGGATGTCCAACGGGCCTTCCGCCAGGATGCGTTGCAACGCGTCGTCTACCTGATCGCTCTCGCGCACGTCGGCGACAACTGTCTGGATGGATCCTGGTGCAGCCATGCTCTGTGTCTGCAAAAGAGAGGCTTCCGTCCGACCGAGGACAAAGACTTTCGCTCCCCGGGCAGTCAATGTGAGGGCACACGCTCGTCCGATACCGGTCCCTCCGCCGGTCACCAATGCCGTCCGACCGGCAACGGACAGAGCCTCGGGCAGATCGGTCACGTTCCCGCCTCGACCAAAATGTGTCGCGCCTCTTCGACAGACATTTCGACGTACTCGCCTGCGCTCCCGATCGTCACCGAATCATCGAGGCGACGAGCCTCCACGTCGGCACCCGGCATGGCACCCACTCGTAGAAGCTTCGCCATCGACCCCTCATCGGTCTGCAGGGTCTCCGCCAACCGTCGGACCCGCACCCGCTTGAGATCTTCGGTCACAGCTTCGGGGAGCGGTAGTAGGCCCTGCAGCCCCGCCACAACCTTGCTCGCGCCTGGATCTAGTTCCGCAAGGCCAGGTATCGGATTTCCATACGGACTGACCGATGGGTGATCGAGCAACTCGAGGATTCGCCGCTCCACAGCGTCGCTCATCACGTGCTCCCAACGACAGGCTTCCGCATGAACGTCCTCCCAGGGCATGGCGAGGATTTCCACGAGCATGCATTCCGCAAGCCGATGTTTTCTCATGACCCGCACCGCCTGTTGTTCGCCCGTGCCCGTCAGTTCGAGATGTCGATCCTGGTCGACCGTGACTAAGCCGTCACGCTCCATTCGTCCCACCGTCTGCGAGACGGTGGGACCACTGTGACCGAGGCGTTCGGCAATCCGGGCCCGCATAGGAGTCATGCCTTCTTCTTGGAGCTCATAGATGGTCCGCAGATACATCTCGGTGGTATCGATGAGTTCACTCACGCTGCTCCCTGCGCTCTCTCCCGGGCCGACCACCAAGGGGGTTGCCCCAACTGTATCGGGGCAGAAGTCACCCGTCCTGCGATCGGGACGGCGACCACCTACGGTTTGTGTGTGCCATCTGTTTTGTGGTTTCGCCGCGACCTCCGGCTACTCGACAACCCCGCACTGCTGGCGGCCGTCGAGGCCGCCAGGGCTGATGGCGATGGCCGAGTCGTCCCACTTTTCGTCATTGATCCGCACCTATGGGAACCCGCCGGGCCTGTTCGCCAGGAGTACCTCGTGGACTCTCTGGACCATCTCGGTGCCGCCATCGGGCGTCAATTGCTCATCGTGCATGGAGACCCCGTCGATCTCGTCCCCCACGTTGCACGCACCGCGGGCGCGGACACCGTCCACATCGCTGCGGACTACGGCCCCTACGGGTCTGCCCGCGACACCGCTGTCCAGAACGCGCTAGAAGCCATTGATGTTCGTCTCGTCCGGACTGGCTCTTCCTACGCTGTCGCTGCCGGCCGCGTGACCAAACAAGACGGCACCGCCTACCGCGTCTTCACGCCCTTCTATCGAGCCTGGCTCTCCCATGGCTGGCGAGCACCGGCAGCCGAACCACCCGGCGACATCGACTGGTGGATGCCCCTGGAATGCGAGGGGCACCCGACGGTCGCAAGCACCGGGATCGACCTACCCGAAGCGGGCGAGGAAGCGGCATGGAAACGATGGGCGAACTTCCACGCCTCTGGCCTGTCCACCTACGACGAGGGCCGCAACCGACCTGATCTCGACGGCACCAGCGCCATGAGCCACCACCTCAAGTATGGGGAGATCCATCCGCGCTCGATCCTCGCCGAGCTGACGGACGCCGATGACGGCTTTCGTCGCGAGATCTGCTGGCGCGAGTTCTACGCCGACGTCCTGCATCAACGGCCGGACTCCGTTCGTGCATCGTTAGACGCGCGCTACGACTCGTCCATGCGGTGGGTAGAAGACGAGGAAGCCTTCGACGCCTGGGCACACGGGCGAACAGGATTCCCGTTCGTTGATGCTGGCATGCGCCAACTTCGGGCCGAAGGGTGGATGCACAACCGCGTTCGCATGGTGGTGGCAAGTTTTCTCGTCAAAGACCTCCACCAACCGTGGCAACGGGGTGCGGCTGAATTCATGCACTGGCTCCGCGATGGGGACGTCGCGAGCAACACCCACGGGTGGCAGTGGACGGCCGGGTGCGGCACCGACGCGTCCCCTTTCTACCGGGTGTTCAATCCGATCTCTCAGGGCTTGAAGTTCGATCCGCAGGGCGACTATGTGCGTCGATACATTCCCGAACTTCGCCACCTCACCGGCAAGACAGCCCACGAGCCTTGGGATGTTCTCGGGGGCTACGACCACGGCTATCCCGAGCCGATCGTCGATCACAAGGCCGAGCGCGAAGTCGCCCTCGCTGATTTTGCGGCGATCAAGAAGGGCTAGGCCTCAGTACGCGACTGCCGATACTGCTCGGCGCGTATGGTTCCATCGTGCCAACGATCGCTGTGCTGTCGATGAAGGGTGGGGTGGGGAAAACCACCCTGACCCTCGGACTGGCCAGCGCTGCATGGAACCGCCATTGGCGCACACTCGTCGTCGACCTCGATCCGCAGGCAAACGCATCGATGGGCGTCGGGCTGATGGATCCGGCGTTGACCGCGGGCGACGCCCTCGCCGATGGCAGGCCGGGTGTCGCCGCGGAGGCCATCGTGCCGAGCACCTGGGGGCGGGGCACCGATGTCTTACCGTCCGAACCCGCCGTCGAGCACCGCGTCGCCGAAGCTGCGCCGGGATCCGAGCAGCGCCTGCGCACCGTGCTCGCAGGGGTCGGGCATCGCTACGAGCTTGTTGTGATCGACTGCCCTCCGTCCCTGGGTGAGATGACGCGAAACGCACTCCATGCTGCGTCGCAGGCATTGGTCGTCACCGAGCCTGGCTACTTCGCGCTCCGAGGCGCACAGCAGGCCGTCGAAGCGATCGATCTGGTGCGTGAATCCAGCAATCGCACCCTTGCGGCACCGACGATCGTGCTGAATCGGATGCGATCAACCGTTGCCGAGCACCGTCACCGCGCGCAAGAGCTCCGCGCGTACTTCGATCGACAGGTCAGCGACGTCGAGATCCCTGAGCGAAACGCCATTGCCCAGGCTGAGGGAGCTGGTATGCCGATTCACGAGTGGGACTCACCTGCTGGCCGTGAGCTATCCGAACGCTTCGACACTCTTCTCGATCGACTCTTTCCAGGAGGAATGCGATGAGTACGAATTTTGATCCTGCACCTCGGCCCGCACTGCACAAGGCGCCGGATGCGAACGTTCATCCCACGACCCACGTAGCGTCGGCCCATACCGGCGATGCGGTTCTCGGGGGAAAGAAGGTAGCCATTCAGACAACCATCCCCAAGCAGTTGCGTAAACAGTTGCGCCGGTCCGCGAAGAGCGCGGGAGTATCGATCGACGAGTTCGTCACCATCGCTCTTGCGAACGAGATTCGACGCCGGTCCGACTAGCGCGTTACGGGGAGAGCCTCTCGATCCGCCAGTTTGCTGCCTCGGCAAGAGACCCTTGGCCGACGAAGCGCAGACGATCGTGCAGGCGCGAGGGCCGGCCCTGCCAGAACTCGATCGTCGTGGGAAGAATTAGCCAGCCACCCCACGATTCGGGCAGGGGGACCTCACTGCCCGGGGGGTACTTCTCGTGCAGAGCCGTCCACTGCTCGTCGAGCACCCGGCGGGACTCGATAAGCGTCGACTGATCGCTCGCCCACGCACCCAACTGCGATTCGTGCGGACGTGACGTGAAGTACTCGAGCGTTTCTTCTCGGGGAATCTCTTCTGCTCGTCCGCAGACAACGACCTGCCGGTGCTGGGCAAACCAGGGGAAGGTCACCGACGCGTTCGGGTTGACATGCAGCTCTCGAGATTTCCGGGAGGTCAGGTTGGAAAAGAAGACAAACCCGCGCTCATCGACCCCCTTCAACAGCACTGTTCGAGTACTGGGAACCGAATCGGCATCCGCTGTCGCCAACACCATCGCGTTAGCTTCGGTGACTCTCTGGTCGTGTGTGGCGGCGCCGAACCACTCCCGAAATTGCTCCAGCGGCGTGGATGCCAGGTCGGAGACGTCGAGGGTGCCTTCGCTGTAGGAAACTCGCATGTCCGCCGGGCTGACCGGCGAATCGGAGGATCCGTGCATACGGGCATCCCATCATGGAATCGTCGGTGTTGAATAGGGCCCTCAACTCAGGAGGAAGAAATGCGAGAGTTCGTCCCGGGCTTGGAGGGCGTGCTTGCCTTCGAGACGCAAATTGCCGAGCCCGATCCCGATGGCGGCGCCCTGCGGTACCGCGGTGTCGATGTCGCCGACCTCGTGGGCTGCGTGTCTTTCGGCAATGTCTGGGGGCTGCTGGTCGATGGAGAGTTCAACCCGGAGATACCACCGGCGGAACCATTCCCGATACCGATTCATTCCGGGGACGTTCGCGTGGATGTTCAATCCGCCATCGCGATGCTCGCTCCCGCCTGGGGTTTGCAACCAATTCTCGATATCGATGACGACACCGCGCGCGAGAATCTCGCTCACGTGTCGGTGATGGCGCTGTCCTTCGTCGCGCAATCTGCGCGGGGTCTGGGACAGCCGATGGTCCCGCAAGCCGAAATCGATCAAGCGAACACCGTTGTCGAGCGATTCATGATCCGTTGGCGGGGAGACCCAGATCCCCGTCATGTCGAGGCGATCGACTCATACTTCGTTGTCGCCGCCGAGCACGGCTTGAACTCATCCACCCTCACCGCCCGGGTCAGCGCATCGACCGGAGCCGACGTAGCGGCGGCGATTTCCGGAGCTATCGGAACCATGAGTGGCCCACTCCACGGCGGAGCACCGGCACGCGTGCTCTCGATGATCGAGGAGGTAGAGAACAGTGATGACGCCGCCACCTTCGTTCGACAAACCCTGGACGCAGATAAGCGTCTGATGGGCTTCGGTCACCGCGTGTACCGCGCAGAGGATCCCCGCGCGCGAATTTTGCGCAACGTGGCTCGGGACCTGGGAGCGACGGCCCGACCGGGCACTCGCGACGAACGTCGAGTTCTGGTCCGCCGTGATTTTGGACTTCGCCGAAGTTCCCCCGGAGATGTTCACCTCGATGTTCACCTGCGCCCGCATCGCCGGCTGGAGCGCCCACATTCTCGAGCAGAAGAGAACCGGACGACTGATCCGGCCATCTGCACGCTACATAGGGCCCAAGCCCCGGCGGCCCGATCAGGTCGAGGGGTGGGACCCGGTCATGGTGCGGCCATCCTGGCTGGTCCCCGACGACGACTCGTAGACGCAGCAAGGGATACTTACGCCCCATCTCTCTACTTTCGAAAGAAGGACCAGTGTCTGACGGCATTCGCATCCCCACCGAACTTCTGCCCGCCGATGGGCGCTTCGGAGCCGGCCCCTCCAAGGTGCGCCAAGCCCAAGTGGACGCGCTTGCCGCGGTATGGCAGACCTACCTGGGGACGTCGCATCGTCAAAAGGCCGTCAAATCCGAAGTTGGCCGACTGCGGTCGGGGCTGAGAGATCTGTTCGACCTCCCCGACGGCTACGAGGTGATCCTCGGAAACGGCGGCTCGACGGCGTTTTGGGACATTGCGACGTTCGGGCTGCTCGACAACCGAGCGCAGTTTCTCTCGTTCGGGGAATTCGGCGCGAAGTTCGCCTCAGGCGCCGCGAAGGCGCCTCACCTCGGCGAACCGACGATCCTCACCGCTGATCCCGGCACCGCTCCGGCGTTCAAGGCTGAAACCGGAATCGACGCGTACTGCTCTCCGCACAACGAGACCTCGACCGGAGTCATCGTGACTCCACGCCGAGTCGCAGGGGCAGACACCGATGCGCTCCTGATCGTCGACGCGACATCGGGGGCTGGCGGACTTGATGTCGAAGCGGCCGAGTTCGACGTCTACTACTTCGCTCCCCAAAAGTCGTTCGGCTCCGACGGGGGGCTCTGGCTCGCTCTGATGTCCCCGGCGGCTTTGTCGCGGTCAGAGCGCATCAAGGCCTCCGGACGCTGGATTCCCGACTTCCTCGACCTCGAAACCGCAGTCGATAACTCGCGCAAAGACCAGACGTACAACACACCCGCACTCGCAACGATTTTCCTGATGGCCGAGCAGATTGACTGGTTCAACGACAACGGTGGTCTTGCGTGGTGCACGGGTCGCACGGCTGAGTCGTCGGGAGTCCTCTACGACTGGGCAGAGAACACCGATATCGCCACTCCCTTTGTGAGCGAGCCAGAGCATCGCTCCTCCGTCGTCGTGACGATCGATATCGATGACACTATCGACGCCACCGCCATCACCAGTGCTCTTCGCGCGAACGGCATTCTCGACACCGAGCCCTACCGCAAACTCGGCCGAAATCAACTCCGGATTGCGGTCTTCCCGGCCGTCGAGCCCGATGATGTTCGCGCCCTGACGAGTTGCCTCGACTACGTCATCTCACAACTCGCGTGACATCGTCGCCCGCTACCGGGCGTCGGCCGAAGCTCGATCGGATCACGTGGATCACGTATCTGCAATTGTCGCTGTTCGCATTCTTTCTCTACGGGTTCGGGGCCACTCAGGCTCTGCTGCGTGATGAGCAGGGCACCTCGCGCACCATCGCGTCGCTCCACGCCATCGTCTTCGCTGCAGCGAACGTGATTGCCGGGCTGCTCATTCCTCGCATGATGGAGCACTGGGGTCGCGGTCGCGTCATTCGATACGCGGTCATCGTGATGAGCCTCGGAATAGCCGTCTACACAGCACCCTTCGGCCTACCCGCGAGCCTGATCGGGACCGCCCTAGTCTCGTGCGGGGGTGTGTCGTTGGTGGCAACCGCCAGCGCGTTCATTTTGGACTACCAGGGGTCAGCTGGACCCGCGGCGCTGACGCAGGCGAACGCTCTTGCGGCGCTCTTTGGTTTCTTCGTCCCCCTCATCATCGGCCTCACTCTCGCACTGGCATGGGGCTGGCGCATCGGGCTGTGGGCTCTCATCGTCGCCCTCCTGGTGACCGAGCTTGTTCGCGGCCGGCAGCAGTCAACACCCCGTCTTCAGCGCGCGCAGGCTCCCTCTCCGAAGAGCCCGACCATGGCCGGACAGTCCAGGATCGAACACGCACCGATGCCCCGACGTTTCTGGTGGTCTCTGGGCGTCGTCGGTCTTCTCCTGGCAACCGAATTCACGTTGACGCTGTGGAGCGCAGACCTCCTGCGAGAGAGAGCAGGGTTGGGTCCAGCCGCTGCTGCCGCCAGCCTCGCTGCCGTGACCGGCGGAATGTTTATTGGACGCATCGTCGGTAGCCGACTCGCACAAACATGGAGCGTTGATCGTCTGCTCATCTCCTCCATCGTGTTCACGCTTTCCGCGTTCTTCGTTGCATGGACCTTCACCAATGGTTGGGTGATCATCACGGCGCTCTTCGTCGTCGGCCTCGGCATTGCGGTCCACTGGCCTATCGGCGTCTCGCGCGCCGTCGCGAGCTCCGGCGGAAGGATCGATCGCGCCTCCGGCTTGTCATCCGTGGCAGCCGGGGTGGCAGGAGGCATCGCACCGTTCGTTCTCGGCGTGCTGTCCGATCAAATCGGCCTCCACCTGGCCTTCCTCACGGTTCCTGTGCTCCTCGCGGCCGCACTGGCACTCCTTCTCATCAGGCCGGTAACTGCCACCGCACCCGAACCGGCATTGCCAAACGATGGCGCGCCACCGCGTCTCACGAAAGATGATCCGGCGGGCGCATCGCTGCCAGAACCCACCACGGCGGATCGACCCGCAGCAGACGATCGTCCTCCTCGCTCGCAATAAGCAGCCCGGTTCCATCCGACGTCCAGGTAATCGCTTCGCCCTGCACTTGACGCGGCAATGCGAAGGTGACGACCTTCCTTCCCGGTGGCAAGCCGACATAGAAGTGGACGTCCAGGTAGTCCCTCAGGACGTAACCCCGTTCGTCCGGGTGAATCGCGCCATCCGTGGTCAACGGACCCACATCATCGAGTCGCTCAGCAATGGCCACGGAGCGCCTCAACGGGACCGTATACAAGCCACCGGTGGCGAGTTGCCACGTCGCCACCCACACCGAGCGACCATTGACCATCAGCGTCTCGGCGTTGTGTGGTCGATCGGGATAGGTGAACTCCCAGGACTTCACCCGACGCGACCGCGTGCCCAGCGTCTTCGGCTCCCACACTCGATGGAGCGTGACGTGAGGCCACGAGTCGCGGTTGTCGCCGATGTCTCCCACCCAGAGGGCGGCTCGCCCTCGAGCATTTCTCGTACTCGCCAGCGCCTCGAAATCACGGGCCTGCACCCCCCGCAGACGCAATTCCGACACCGTGTCGCACGTCTCGAGATCAAGAGCGTAAAGACGGGCGGCATCGGACGAGTCATTGTGAACCCACACGACGTTCTCGTGCATCAACGATGCGGCCATACCGCTGATCTCTGTCAAGCGTCGATCATCGAATCGGCACACCTCGGTCCACGGCAGTTCTTGCTGCGCGGACGCTGGAGCGGCGACAGATAGCGCCATGGTGATCACGACAGAAAACACCGCGATCACTCGTAACAGAGCTGCTGTTTTCGATGCCACTCCCGTGATCAATGTCATCCCGAAATGAGGGCCGCGAGCACTGCAGCACCCACCGTTACCGCGAGCACGGCGAGAGTGATGATGCGTCGAGTCCGAGGGTCCACAACGCACCAGCCTACGATCCGGCACGCACGGTCACTGTGCACATCGGACGTGACCGACATGCGATACCCGATCCAGTCATAATGGAGGTGATGACCGACAAGACTCAGCCCCGTTCTTCGTTGTCGCCCGATGAGACCGCCATTCCGGCGGTGGCCACCGGCACGATTCTCTGGGTCGTCGCGTGGGTGATCGTGTCGATCAGGTCCGGGGTCGACCAGGGCACATCGAGCGTGTGGTGGTGGGCGGTCGCGGCAGTGGGGACACTCTCCGGCGCCATTGGCCTCGTGTATTTGCGGTGGCGACGGTCTCGACTACGAGCGCGTTGATCACAGATCGTCGGCGGCGGGTTCGAGTACCTCGGAATGGGCACCGCAGCCGTACGCCAAAGACACCAAACGACCATCCGCTGGAGCAAACTGGTTGGAGCACACCACGAACGAGCGTGACAGGGGACCGGCGACGCTGACGACGAAGCCACAGGTCGCGCACTGTTTCGACGCCGATTCGGCCATTTCTGACCTGGGACCGAACTCACCGTCATCCCACCTGTCCGCCGCCTGATCGCGACCGGCGATCGACAGCACTCGCGTTCGACCGAGGCCCGCTTCCCAACCGGTCCATCCTCGCGGCTCGTCACGATCAATGATCGCGTCGATTTCGTCCGCTCCGCTCATGCCGGTGACGAGTCGGGCATCGTCCGCCGGTGTGGGGAGAACGTCACCCACCCCGAGATCGCCCGGGCGGATGCGATCGCTCCACGGCACCCACTCCGGAGCCACCAGGGACTCGGGTCCGGGCAGCAGGATGATTTCGCAGATAGTCGCGGCTTTCCCCCGCGGCACACGTGACACGCTCACTGCCCATTGCCAGCCGACGTAGGCCGGGTCGTCGCAGGCGAACGCGTGCGTACCGAATCTCTCCGCTTCCATCGCGAAACCGAGGTGCGAGCCTACGAGTTGGGCTCCCATTTCATCGACGACAGCATCGTGCGCGAGGCCTTGGGCGTCTCGCAGAACAGCGTCTTCCTTGACGTCGGTCGTCACGGGACGATTGTGACCCACGCTGAACCCCGCACCGTCGGTGGGTCACTCATCCGGAAGCCGGCACGGCATCCGGGTAGTGTCCGACCATGCCTTCTCCATCGTCCCCGGTACGCAGGGGCCGTCGAATCGCCTCGATCGTGGGGATCGCCGCCGCCACGGCATTGACGCTGACGGCGTGCGAGAAGCCAGCGCCCGGCGTGTCCGTTTTCGCTGGGACCACGACGACGTTCCAAGAGGCAATCTGCTGGGCGTTCGATTCACCGGCCCTTGAACCCGGAGACTGCGCACAGAGCCTTATCGCCGAGGCGAGCACCGGGGAAAACGTCCCGCGCATTCCCGTGGTCCCGGGAGAGACAATCGGCATTAGCGTCGATCCAGTGATCGCCGACTCCGGCTGGTCACCGGTGATCGGGCAGCAACGTTTGGTGTCGACGCCTTTGGAAACCACCTACTACCGATTCACCTACCCGGACTTACAAGAGATCCCACCCGATGGCGTTCTATTGCAGGTGGTCGCCGGCCGTGGTGATGCAGCGAAAGGCATCTGGGTCTTCCGACTCGAACGCTCGTAGTTCACGTTCGTTACAGCGGTGTTCGCGCCGCATGCGGCGCTAGCTTCGTCGCTGGCAGCGTCGACAGGTGCCCTATACGTCCAGGTCGTCTGCAACGGCCCGCAAGACAGCTGCACCCTTGCGCGCCGTGTCATCGGAGGGATACCGCCCTCGCCGCAACTGTCCGGACATCCCGTCGAGCAGCTTGATGACGTCTTCGATGATCACGGCCATGTCATCGGCTGGCTTCCGCGAGCCCTTAGCAACGGACGGGGTGTCCAAAATGGTGACCGACAGCGCCTGCTTTCCCCGACGCCCATCAACGATCCCGAAATCCACCTTCGTTCCGGGGCGCAATGCAAGGACCCCATCCGGCAACGTTGACACGTGAACGAAGACGTCTTCGCCATCATCGGCAGTGATGAAGCCGAACCCCTTCTCGGAGTCGTACCACTTCACGATTCCTGTCGGCACCTGTCGCTCCTCGCTCGATCATCCAGTGGATGCTTGGCGCCCGATCCTACGGCCTTGGACACCCCCTCACTGTCAGGGCATGGCAGGCTAGTGGAGTGAAGAACGACTCCCCCCACGGTGATCGGCTCCTGCGCGCAGGACTCGTCATCACCATCATCGGCCTCGGATGCGCCTTGGTGGCCGTCACTCCGTTGTTTCTTCCCGAGGTTCGCTTGTCCGGCGTGTGGTGGTTCTTGTCGATGCTGACAGGAGTAGGCCTGGCGGTAGTGATCACCGGTCTTCTGCGCTCATCTAGAGCCCGACGGGAAGTGCGTCGATAGCGCCATGAGTTCACCCCAACCTCGGACACTCGCCGAGGACCTCCGCTCTCGCAGTGACGGTCAAATCTCCGCACTGTTGAACGCACGCCCCGATCTCGTGCACCCCATTCCCTCCGACATGCGAGCGTTGACGACCCGTGCATCGACGAGTCCATCCATCGCACGTTACCTGGACGATGTCGATGTCCTTCACCACTTCACTCTCCGGGTGGCAACCGAACTCACCGCCGAGCAACCGACATCTGTTCCGCTGCTCGTCGACGAAGTGGTTGCCCGGGTGGACGCGGCAGACGCCACCGATTTCGCAACATCTGTTCATCAAGCGGTCGATGCCCTGCACACAGCGGCCTTGTTGTGGGGGACGCAGGAACGCACCCACGTTGTTACGTCGGTTCGAGACCAGGTCGCTCAGGCACCCGCGCCGTCCTGGCCGCCTCCGGCGTGCTCAGCACCGCCCAGCAGCGCGAAAGAACACGCCACACTTGATCAACAAGCAGAGGCACACGTGCGCTCAACCATCTCAATCATCGAGGAAGTCGGTGATCTATGGAGACGGGAGCCGGGTGCGGTACTTCGTTCTGGTGGTCTGTCCACTCGCGCGCTCGACACTCTCGCTGCGCACCTTGGTGCCGATCGTTTCGCGGTTTCATGCGCAGTCGACATCGCGCACACAGCCGGGCTGCTCGCCGTCGGGGCGACCGACTCCGATGTGGCATGGATGCCCACTGAATCTTTCGATGATTGGCGTCGCACTCCGCCCGGACGTCGTTGGGCTGTGCTCGCACAGACATGGCGGGACAGACAGGGTGTCACCTCTACCAAGCCGCTGGTCACCGAGGAGCATCCGTTTACCGTCACCTGGCGACACCATCTGCTGACCGTCGCCAACGAGGCCTCGGGTGGGTGCGAGATCGACGCGATGCTGGAAGTCATCGACTACCGATGGCCTCGGCGCCGTGGATCGAAACGATCATCGGTCCTGCGCACGCTATCTCAAGAGGCAGAGGTCCTCGGAATTTTGAACGGTGGGGGGCTCAGCAGCGCGGGGCGTAGGTTGGCCGCCGCCTCGGACTCTGCAGCACTTGCCAAGGCTGTGACTGCTCATCTCGCCGCCGAGGTCGACACCGTTCTCATCCAAGCGGACCACACCATCGTGGCGGCCGGTCCGCTGACTCCAGCCGTGGGCAGACCGCTGCGCGACCTCGCGGATGTCGAATCCCGCGGGCACGGATGCGTGCTGCGGATATCGAACGCGTCACTGCGCCGCGCCCTAACGGTCGATGCCGATCCGCAAGCCTGGATCGAGTTTCTCCGCACCATCAGTTCCAAGAATGTCCCGCAGCCGGTCATCTACGCGATCACCGACGCGGCACGGTCCTTGCCTGGTGTCCGCTCGGACTTCGTTGCTCCTTGCCCACCCGCACCGAGGCGACGGCCCCGCACGCGGGCAACGGCAGCAACCGTGGACAAGACCCTGCGGGTGCTCCGAGCGGAGGAACTCCGAGAGCGGGTAGACGAGGCACCTATCGATATCTCCGAGGTTCCACGCATGGATAGTTCGACGGTTGTTGCCAGCGTCAAGTACGCCATCGATCACAACGAGACCGTTCATCTGACGCACGCCGAGTCAGATGGATCCACCGCCGTTCTTCTGGTCGACCCCATTCGCCTCGGTGGAGGATCTCTCACGGCCTACGACCACCACGCCGAACAGGTGCGCACCCTCGCCGTCTCTCGAATCTCCGGCGTCGTGGCGATTCAGATCAGCGCCTGAATCTTCAGGAACTCGTCAATTCCTCCACCGCAACGGCCATCGACCGGAGATTCTCCGGAATAGGTACGACACCTATACCCGGCCCGGTCGGTACTGCGAGTCGGCCATCGCGAAGCACGAAGGGCTCGGTGACATCCTCGGCGTAGTACCTGTTCGATGCGCTCGTGTCTCCCGGCAACGTGAACCCCGGCAGAGCCGCGAGAGCGACATTCGCTGCGCGACCTATGCCAGTCTCCAACATCCCTCCGCACCACACGGGGACTTTTCGACTCAGGCACAGATCATGAATCTTCTTGGCTTCCAGAAACCCGGCCACCCGGCCCGGCTTGATGTTGATGTTCGACGCGGCGCCGAACTCGATCGCCGACTCGGCCGACTCTGTCGACAGAATTGATTCGTCCAGGCAGATCGGGGTGGAGCATGCACGAGCGATGAGCGCGTGACCCCACCAATCCTCTTCTTCCAACGGCTGCTCAATCAGCAAGAGATCAAATTCGTCCAGTCTGGCCAGGTGGTGGGCGTGCTCCCGCGAATAGGCCTGGTTGGCATCGACCTGAAGCGGAATCGTCGGCCAACGCTCACGCACCACGGCAACCGGCTCAATGTCCCACCCGGGTTCGATCTTCAACTTGATGCGCCGGTATCCCGCATCCACGTACATACCCACTTCTTCGAGGAGTTCCTCAATGCTTTCCGATGTCGGAATCCCCACGCTCACACCACAATCAACTTCCGCACGCGTCGCTCCGAGGTAATCACCGAGTGAGGTAGAAGCGCGACGTAACCACACGTCGAGCACAGCGGTACCAACGGATGCCCGGGCAATGTGGTGCCCGCGCACCACCTTCATGGCGGCATCAACGCCATCGGGAGTCCAGTCGTTGCCCAGAACAATCGGCGCGAGGTACTCCTTGATCACCTGAATCGCACCGGCGGTGTACTCGGCGTTGTAGCCCGGCCAACCCAAGGTGACGCACTCACCCCACCCCCGGGCGCCATCACTGTCGATGGCCTCAACCAGCATCACGTCACGCACGTATTGGGTCCCGAAACTCGTGCGGAAAGGCCGCACCAGTGGCATCTGCAACGAGTGCAGGCGTAACGCGTCGATAGTCATGAGGCCGAGCCTTTCGCAAGGACATACGACCCGTGCGGATCAAGCCCAACCACCGAAAAGTCGTGCTCCAACGCATCAAGAAACTGCTCACGGACTCTCATCCGCCACTCAAGCGCCTGGTCCGGATCGGTCGTGCGCAGGCTCACGATGTCGTCCGGGATGGCAATGACGCGGGCATCATCGAAGTCCGCCGAGTCGACATCGGCGATGGGTGCACGGGCCGCACTGATCGCAGACGCACCATCGAGAACCCACCACGCGAAGACACGGTCTGATGGATCCCCGGTGTTAATGGCGTCGTCCATATTGCCGTAGAAGTTGGGCATGTAGTCCCGCACGTGGGTGCCGAGTTTCTGCACGTTTAGTCGCGCATTGCGACGCACGAGAGGATCGAAGCTCCACACCACGGTGTCTATCCCGCAGGAAAGCGCCCACGCTCGCTGGTGCAACTTAATCGCCGTGCCCACGTGTCGATTTCGATACGCATCCACGACGCCGGCCATGTGCGAGTGCAGATGTGCGTGCCACGAAGACGCATCTTCCGGTGATCCGCCCTCGGATTCGTGTCCCGATACGCGGTGCCGCCCGACGACGGCGAGTGCTGCACCCACCGGTTGGGAGTCGTCGAACGCAGCGGCGACGTAGCCTCCGGAGTGGACCAGAGCTCGCAGAAGATTCGACTTCACGTGGGTTGCCCCGGATTCCGGAGGCCAGACCTCATCGAAGATTCGCACGGCGATGCCTTGGTCATTAGGGTCGTCCAAGGTCCGGATGGATATCCCCGCAGCCTCTTCGGCTCGCGCGGCAGCCCGCCAGGCATCATCGACAACGCTCACGGCAGCACGGTAGCGAGAGGAACGAGGCTCACTCGATGGACGGTCACCTACGCGTCGACGATCTCGTCGACGCGACCCGCCAACTGGTGACCGTCGAATCCCCCACCGACGATCTCACCGCCTGTGCGGAGGTGGTCAAGGCCGCCAATGAGCTGTCGCGCGCGTGGTTGTCCGAGCCAGGACGTATCGAAAGGCACGGTGGCCGACCCGTCTGGCGCTGGGGACCGTCGAGCCCTCAGGTACTTCTTCTCGGGCATCTGGACACGGTGTGGCCGGTGGGAACCCTGGAGCGCATCCCGTTCGAGGTGGACGGGGATCGAATGACGGGGCCGGGGGTTTTCGATATGAAGGCGGGGGTTGTCCAGGGTTGGGCCGCGTTGTCCATGGTGTCCGCTCACCCGGAGGGTTCCTGCGGAATGCTGCTGACAACCGATGAGGAAACAGGGTCCATGGCCTCTCGCGACCTGATCGCCGAGGCCATTACCAACGCTAAGGCCGTTTTCGTTCTCGAACCATCGGCCGACGGGGCGCTCAAGACCGAACGCAAAGGCACGTCCTGGTATCACCTGACCTTCACCGGCCGAGCAGCGCACGCAGGACTGGACCCCGAGCGTGGGATAAATGCATCCGTCGAAGCCGCGCACTTCATCACCGAAGCGGTCGCCTGGGCGGACCGCTCCCTTGGCACATCGGTGACCCCCACCGTGATGACATCGGGCACCACCTCCAACACCGTTCCCGCGGAGGCTGCGTTAACCGTCGATGTTCGAGCCTGGACTCGCGCTGAGCAAGAGCGAGTCGATGCGAGCGTTCGTTCCTGGGAACTGCGACACCCCGAGGCCAGATGGTCCATCAGTGGAGGCATCGACCGATCCGCTCTTGAGTCTGCGTTGTCCGCCGACCTGTTCGCCCGCGCTCAGCGCGTGGCTTACGACATGGGGCTGCCGGAACTGTCATCTCGGCCGGTCGGTGGAGCCAGTGATGGAAACTTGACGGCCGCTGCCGGCGTACCGACGCTCGACGGGCTCGGCGCCGTCGGTGACGGTGCGCACGCCGACCACGAATGGGCGTCCGTGTCCGGCATGGACAAACGTGCCCGCCTGCTCGCGGGGCTGCTCTCCGCCATCGGGGGTGCCGCGTGACCAACGGACCACTGATCGTCCAAAGCGACAAGACACTTCTCCTGGAAGTCGAGCACAGCGACGCCGTCGATTGCCGCAAGGCGATAGCACCCTTCGCTGAACTCGAACGGGCCCCGGAGCACATCCACACCTACCGGCTGACTCCGCTCGGATTGTGGAACGCGCGAGCAGCCGGTCAAGACGCCGAGCAGGTCATCGACACACTCATTCGTTACTCGCGCTATCCGGTTCCCCACGCGCTCCTGGTCGACGTGGCTGAAACGATGGCACGCTACGGCCGCCTGCAGTTGGCCAACGATCCTGCCCACGGACTCGTCCTCCAAGCCATCGATGTTGCCGTTCTCGAGGAAGTTCTCCGCAGCAAGAAGATCGCACCGCTGCTCGGCACGCGGCTCGATGAAACGACAGTCATGGTGCACCCCAGCGAACGAGGCCACTTGAAACAAGCCCTCGTCAAACTCGGGTGGCCAGCCGAAGACGCCGCAGGATACGTCGACGGCGAGCGCCATGCCATCGCACTGGACACGGCCGAATGGCAACCACGCGACTATCAGGTCGAGGCAGCCGACGGATTCTGGTACGGCGGATCAGGAGTGGTGGTGCTGCCCTGCGGGGCCGGCAAGACCATCGTGGGTGCCCTCGCCATGTCTCTGGCCCAAGCAACGACCCTCATTCTGGTGACGAACACCGTCGCAGCCCGTCAGTGGCGAGACGAACTCCTTCGTCGTACCGAGCTCACGGTGGACGAGATAGGTGAGTACTCCGGATCCAAGAAGGAAATCCGCCCCGTGACGATCGCGACATATCAAGTACTGACTGCCAAGCGGAAAGGGATCTACCCGCACCTCGAGGTCTTCGACACCCGCGACTGGGGTCTGATCATCTACGACGAGGTCCACCTGCTGCCCGCTCCCATTTTTAGATTCACTGCCGACATTCAGAGTCGACGTCGTCTGGGCCTCACCGCCACGCTCGTTCGTGAGGACGGCCGTGAGTCGGATGTTTTCTCCCTCATCGGCCCGAAGCGCTACGACGCACCGTGGCGTGAGATTGAATCCCAGGGCTACATCGCTCCCGCCGATTGCGTCGAAGTCCGCGTTGACATGCCTGAGCCGGATCGAATGGTCTACGCGATGGCGGAGCCGGAAGACAAGTATCGACTTGCCGCCTGCACACCCGAGAAGAATCGTCTGATCGATGAGATCATCGCCCACCACTCCGGTGAGCAGGTGCTTGTCATTGGTCAGTACCTCGATCAACTGGCGGAGGTGAGCGCTCATCTCGATGCACCCGTGATCACCGGGGACACCTCGGTCAAGGGGCGCGAACGACTCTTTCAATCGTTTCGCGACGGCGAGATAAACGTTCTCGTCGTCAGCAAGGTTGCGAACTTCTCCATCGACCTACCCGAAGCCGCAGTCGCGATTCAGATCTCCGGGACCTTCGGGTCACGGCAGGAAGAAGCTCAGCGACTCGGTCGGGTTCTGCGACCCAAGGCGGACGGCCGGACGGCGCATTTCTACTCCATCGTGACGCGCGACACTGTCGACGCCGATTTCGCCCAGCACCGGCAACGCTTCCTCGCGGAGCAGGGCTACGGCTATCGCATCGTGGACGCGGATGACGTGCACGCAGGGCGCTGGGACGGGGTCTAACCCAAGGCGCGCCTTGGCTGAGTCCTAGGCCGGCAAAACCGCAAGGCGCGCATCAATGTCGACCACAAGATCATCGACCGTTCCGACCCCGGGCAGCGGGATGTGCACGCGCCCGAACTCGACAGTGCCGATGATCTCTATCTCATTCATCGATTGCCAGTCGGTTCCCACCGGCGACACGGCAAGCACTATCTGGGTATCGATGGTCCCGGCGCTTGCCCGTCCCGAGATCTCCGCGGCCTCACCCGCGGTGCTACCCGCTCCCGCGTAGACAAGATCGTGTGCTCGGTAGCCGGAAATGAAAGCCCGGACTGCACCGTCGGTAAGGAAGTTGCCTGTCTTTATCCGGTCGAGAGCGATCGTCAGGTTCATCCGAACGTCGGTCTCTTGGATCCACAGGTCTCCCGCTCGAACCGGAGCGCTCACATCAATCTCCACGCGGCCAGATGATTGAGAGCTGCGCAGCCGGACGTCGGCGCCATCGATTTGTCGGATGCTCCAGGATTGCTCCACGGGACCACTGTGCCAAATCGACACGGATGTCCCCGCAGCCCCTCATTACCGGCGGTTAAATGTCCTGATGAGCAAACAGCGCACCTTCTACAGATCCGAGCGCCTTGGTGCTCTGACCGATGGTCTTTTCGCCATTGTGCTCACGTTGCTCGTCCTGGAGCTCAAGATCCCCAACGATCCAGCCCCCGACACAGATGTCGNCCAGGTTCTGCTCNACGATTGGGAGGCGTTCGCCGGGTGGCTGATCAGTTTCGTCATCCTCGCCCGNCTGTGGATGTTCCAGCATCACGCNGCAGCGTCGGCTCGATTCGTCAGTTCGCGTTCCATCGCCATCAANTTCGCCTTTCTCGCGGCAGTGTCTCTCATTCCCTTCAGCGCCCATTTGGTGAGTACTTTCGAACTGGCTCGGCCGGTGGTGCTGCAGATCTTCTCGTTGCTCATCGGGCTGGTGTCGATTTTTCTCGGGTGGTTCATGCGCAGTGTCCGAAACGATCAGCGAGCACTAGGGCGAAGCGAGCCAGGCGCGCAGGAATGGACCAAAGACACGATTCATCATTTGGTGTTGGTGCCGATTGTTGCCGTCGTCGCCGTCATTGCCGCCCAGCTCGATCCTCGTTTGGCTCTCGCTGTGTGGACAATCGAAACCGTCATCGTTTTGGTCATCTTTTTGACGGCTCGGTCAGACGGCGACCTGCACATCTACGCTCCTGACGACCACTGACAAAAAGCGCTGGGGGCGGCTCCCGAAGGAACCGCCCCCAGCGAGGTANTCGTGAGGCGAGCTAAANGAAGTTGGACCTTTANAAGTCAGACTCCTAGAAGTCCATACCCCCCATGTCGCCGCCGCCCGCCGGCATCGCCGNTGCAGGCTCGGGCTTGTCCGCCACCACTGCTTCGGTGGTGAGGAAAAGGCCCGCGATCGACGCCGCATTCTGCAAAGCAGAGCGCGTCACCTTCGCCGGATCGATGATGCCCTGGGCAACCATGTCGACGTAGTCGCCGTTGGCTGCGTTCAGGCCCTCGCCCGCGGGGAGCTCGCGCACCTTCTCCACCACAACGCCACCCTCGAGGCCGGCGTTCTCGGCGATCTGCTTGAGCGGAGCCGACACTGACACGCGAACGATGTTCGCTCCCACGGCCTCCTCGTCGACAAGGCCNAGGGCGTCGATCTTCGAGTCGGCCGCCTTCATCGCCTGGATCAAGGCAACACCGCCGCCGGGCACGATGCCCTCCTCGACAGCCGCCTTGGCGTTGCGAACGGCGTCCTCGATNCGGTGCTTGCGCTCCTTGAGTTCGACCTCCGTGGCTGCGCCGACCTTGATGACGGCGACGCCGCCGGCCAACTTGGCGAGGCGCTCTTGCAGCTTCTCGCGGTCGTAGTCGCTGTCGGAGTTATCGATCTCGGTCCGGATCTGGTTCACGCGGCCCTGGATCTGCTCCGCGTCACCCGCACCCTCAACGATGGTCGTCTCGTCCTTGGTGACGACGACCTTGCGGGCGCGACCAAGGAGATCAACAGTTGCGTTCTCCAACTTCAGTCCGACCTCTTCGCTGATGACCTGTGCACCGGTGAGGATGGCGATGTCCTGCAGCATGGCCTTACGACGATCGCCGAAGCCCGGAGCCTTGACGGCGACCGAACGGAAGGTGCCGCGAATCTTGTTCACCACGAGGGTCGCGAGGGCTTCTCCCTCGAGGTCCTCGGCGATGATCGCCAGCGGCTTGCCGGACTGCATGACCTTCTCCAGAACGGGGACNAGGTCCTTCACCGAGGAGATCTTCGAGTTCACGATGAGCACGTACGGGTCTTCGAGCTCGGTCTCCATGCGCTCTGCATCGGTGACGAAGTAGGGCGAGATGTAGCCCTTGTCGAAACGCATACCCTCGGTGAGCTCGAGCTCGAGGCCGAAGGTCTGGCTCTCCTCCACCGTGATGACGCCCTCTTTGCCGACCTTGTCCATCGCTTCAGCGATGAGCTCGCCGACCTCGGCATCGCCGCCGGCCGAAATAGCAGCAGTGGATGCGATCTGCTCTTTGGTCTCGACGTCCTTCGCCATGGCGAGGAGCTCCTCGGCGACGACGTCGGTCGCCTTCTCAATGCCGCGCTTGAGACCCATGGGGTTCGCGCCGGCAGCGACGTTGCGCAGGCCTTCACGAACGAGCGCCTGGGCAAGCACGGTTGCGGTTGTGGTGCCATCGCCAGCGACATCGTCAGTCTTCTTGGCGACCTCCTTGACGAGCTCGGCACCGATCTTCTCGTAGGGGTCCTCGAGATCGATCTCCTTTGCGATGGACACGCCATCGTTGGTGATCGTGGGGGCGCCCCACTTCTTCTCGAGAACGACGTTGCGGCCCTTCGGGCCTAAGGTGACCTTCACGGCGTCGGCGAGCACGTTCATGCCGCGCTCGAGCGACCGCCGGGCCTCCTCGTCGAATGCAATCATTTTTGACATAGGGGTCTGTTCCTCCGGAACGTCCGCTTGGAAAGTTGTCACTCTCAGGTGACGAGTGCTAAGTGAAATTTAGCACTCACCCCTGGAGAGTGCAAATTTCTCACCGGGATTCGGGGGCACCCACGGCCCCTACGCCTACGTCACGCAAGGCGCCTCTAGCGCCCAGTGACCTCGATACCGAGCCTGCGAGCCGAGCGGGCTCGTTGACGGGCAGCCCGCATCCGGCGCAAGCGCTTGACCAGCATCGGGTCGAACGCCAGGGCATCGGNGTTGTCGATNAGCGCGTTGATGATTTGGTAGTAGCGCGTGGCGCTCATATCGAAGAGTTCACGAATGGCCTGCTCTTTGGCCCCGGCGTACTTCCACCACTGACGCTCGAACTCGAGAATCTGTCGATCGCGCTGACTCAAGCTGCTTCCTGCCGCTTCGTTGTCGAGGCGGACAGCATCCATGGGGCACTCCTTCGTGGTCAACCCNGATGCAGGGNGAACCGCGCCGTGTNTTTNGGGCTGTTGATCGGCGACGGAGTCTCCGCAGCCGAGAGGANGATAGGNNTCATCGTAGGACCTAAATGCCATTCGTGTCATTCACCCCCACGCCCGTGANCACATTTTCACCNNGCCCNCTCAGANTACGNCGAACTACGTCTCCCACGACCTCGAAGGATGACCCAACTGAATCCGTAACCCAATCCGTTGGTNGCCCAATGCAGCCCCATGGGGGCGATGACGCTGCCGGACACGATGCGCATCAACGCAAAAAGCACACCCGCCACAGCCGTCACAAGCACGCTGCCCACGACGGTCAGGATGCTGGCTCGCAACCCCTTCCCAACGACCGAACCCAAGGCGGGATTGCGTTCGTGTGTCCCGATGCTGGGGAGCACATGCCAGATCCCGAACATGATGGACGAAATCACGATCGCCCATACGACACCGAAACGTCGTGCCAGCATCGAAAACAGCACAGCCCGGAAGGCGATTTCTTCCAGCAAAACCGTTCCGAAAGGAACCTCGACGAGTGNNTGGAAGGCCAACTTCCCTGCCGACAAGGAGCCGATGCTGTCGTCTTTGAAGGCCTGGCGGGTCTTCTTGAACAGGCTGACAACGACGTAGAAGGCGGTGACNACACCAATCGAGGTAGCTGCCCAGATGAATCCTGACAAATAGAACCACCAACCGAGCCCCATGTCGGTGAAGGAGTTCCCATCCAAAAGACCGATCGCGATCAAGACGACGGAACTCGCGAACGACCACAGAAGGTAGTGCGATTGCGGCGCGAGACGGTTGTTGACGATGTTTATAACAACGATCGCGACGATGACAACCACCAACGGCCACCATGGAAGTCCCGGTTCGTACTCCGGGACGTACCAACCGATCACTCGATCACGTTCCCTCTGTCACGTTTCCTCTGTCACGTTTCCTCTGTCACGTTCCCTCGAACAAGTTCCCTCGAACGCGTTCCCTCAGTCGCGCGCCCTGCGTGCGATCCAGCCCACAGTTTCACGTCAGCAGCCTCGACACACATCGGGAGACAACACGAGGCTACTTGTTTCCCTCTGACGACCAACGGCGTCACGGGGCTCCCTTAGACTTCCACGCCTACGCTCTTGTCGCCGGTTGATCAGGGTTTCGAGTCCTCTCGGGTGTGCCGATTCCCTACAGTGAACCGACATCGTTGGAGGAACTGGTGCGGGTTCAGGTGAACACTCGAAGCTCCTCTCGCGACTATGCCGCCTCCGCAATTCTCTCTCTGGCGTTGCTTCTCCTCCTGTTCGGTGACCGCATTTCAAAGATCGGTGTGCCATGGGGTGCAAGCGACATGACTATGTATTACAACCTGGTGCGCTATTGGAATTTCTGGGGTTTTTCGCGCGCTGAGGACATGGCCTTTCCCTTGGGCGCCGATCCCAACTTGTTTTCGGGAGACGCTGTTATTTCGTACGCATTCGGCTCACTCGTATATGCAATTTCGGGAAATCCGTTTGCGGGCATAAATCTTCTCTTCCTTCTGTCATTTCCTGTGGTCTCGGTACTGGCTCTGGCCTGCATCAGATCAGTGGGACTGAAAGGACCATGGGCCATTGTCCTATCCGTAAGCTTTTCCTTCATTCCTTTCCACATATGGCGAGGGCTCGAACACATTCACTTATCACTGCTGTTTGGAGCGACGGCAGGGATGCTGATTGTTCTCTTGGTCATGAAGGGGACTTGGAAAGAATGGACCGAGGGCAAACCGACGGCAACAAGCCGTTGGCGAATCATCGGAGTCGGAGCACTCGTCCTGGTAGCAGCATGGACCAGCCTTTACTTCGCTGTCTTCTCGAGCGTTCTTCTGCTCGCAGCCGTCGTCTGGCGATGGACGAGAGGTGACGGCACCGCNACTCTTTTTCGGGCCCTTGCCTTACCCCTGTCAGCGATTGCCGCCATCGCACTCTCGCTGCTGCCTGCGCTCTTGGCTCGACAGCAAACGCCTGGTGGAACTTCTGTTGCAACTCGCGAACCCCTCGAATCAGTGACGTACGCGGGGAACCTTTTCGTTGCGATTCTTCCCGCACCGATTGTCAAACAGTTCGAGGCCTACAACCAATTCATCTTCACCAACCTTCAAGATTGGCCTGACAGAAATGAATCCATGTGGCTTTCGAATTACGGAACATGGATCTCAGTGATGTGTCTGGGCATCTTCATCTTTGGTCTTGGCTGGAGCGCGCGCAGACGGCAAAGACCAAACGCATTCAGCAACCGGCCATCACCGAGCGAGAATTTTCCACTCACAGGACTTGCCTACCTGGTCGTCGTGACGCTCCTCTTCTTCGTTCCCTGGGGCCTAAATTTTCTTTTTGCAGCAGGCCTATCCGGTCAAATTCGGGCCTGGAACCGTTTTGCTCCGATTCTCATCTTGCTCTTTATCCTTGGAGCAGCTGCCTGCCTGAGCAGATGGCGTTGGCCGCACAACCGCCCCGTCAGCATTACCGCTGCACTGGTAGGGGTTCTTCTCATCGCCTTCACCCAAGTGCTACCTCTCAGTGCACTCGTAAAGGCCTACGCGGATGGAGGCGCAAATCGTCTCAATGCTGCATTTAGCTACACCCAGAAGGTCAAGGCGTTCCTATCGGATGGATGCGGCGTTTTCACGTTTCCCTCGATGAAGTACCCAAACGCTGGGGGCTATGACTCTATAATTCAAGACTNCGATCATCTCTACCTGCTATTGCCTGATAACGGGCTCGCTATTTCATACGGCGGCCATCAGGGAACACCCGAGACAGAGATCGCAGACCGCTTTGAGGAAATCACGCTGTCTCAATCCATTGACATCTACGACGTCAACGAGCTCAAAGCTCTCGGCTTCTGCGGTGCTCACCTCGACCGAGGTGAGAAAGAGAAATCTGAACCTCTTCACGGACAGCTCTGGACACTTTTGGGCGAGCCTGAAGCAGTAAGCGCTGATGGACGCTGGGAATTCTTCTCCTTCAACTAGGCGACGCGCGCAACCAAGAAGGCAAAACCAGCCTCACCCGGATCAGACCACCTGAACGCCTCGGGCGGCCGTGCTCGCTTCGTCGGGGTCCTCTTGTTGGCTCTCGTNTGCTTTACCTGCCGGTGGCCTGTGAGCGTTGCGAGCCGGGAGTGGGGAGATTTGGCGAGCGTTCTGTGGTNGACAACCGCGCGCAGTTTCAAGAACCGTTCTTGCCTGTCTATGCCCGACGTTCATTGGTGCTGGCACGATCGGTTAGACGAGCGGTAACCTNCTCGGCCTGCCCCGATAACTCAGTTGGCCAGAGTGTCGCTCTTGTAAAGCGAAAGTCGTCGGTTCGAATCCGACTCGGGGCTCCAATGAGCTGTGAAGGGAACTACAAAAGGAACCACTGGTTCGTCTATGAGGAAAAGGTTTTACTCATATTTGAGTGNAAGCGGTAGGTCGTCAATTCAATCCTGACCGGGGGGCTTCATCCCCCCTACGACGGTCGACGCCGATCGAAAATCGCGTTCAGCGTGATACCCGCGGCGACGGACGCGTTCAGCGACTCTTGCCCGTCGACCATCGGGATGCCGATCAGGAAGTCGCACGTTTCGGCAACCAGACGTGAGAGGCCGTGTCCTTCGGAGCCCAACACG